>NZ_FOLO01000033.1:41326-60121 GCF_900112265.1 Pseudoalteromonas denitrificans DSM 6059
GCACAGTTAATGTGCCTCGATAGCTCAGTCGGTAGAGCAGAGGATTGAAAATCCTCGTGTCCGTGGTTCGATTCCGCGTCGAGGCACCATTTATTCTTATGAATAACAAAAAAACCAAGCCTATGCTTGGTTTTTTTGTTTTTAGTTTTAAAACAAAGTTAAATCTAATCATTTATTAATAACTTGTAAATTTAAAGTCTAGGTGAAAGCGGAACTTTGATCTTAATCAAGGCAAGTCAATGTTATACCTTTATTATTTGTATTTTATATCTTAGTAATAATATGACATGTTAGACAAGAATGACTCGATACTTATAGATAATCAATTCAGTACTTATACTATTTCTGCCAGAGGGAAGACTGCTCAGGAAGATGCTCTTCATTTTATTAAACGTTGTTTCAACATAGTACCAATCACACAAATTGAGAGCCTTTTTGGTTTTGTCGAACGCTCAACCTTGTACGGTGGACGATTTTTTCAGATGCAGCAATTATCTGAATCTGATGTTAAGAGATTAAATGAAATTGGTATAGGCCTTAGGATCCCTTTAACAAACCATTTTGCAACAACACAAGAGTACCAACAAAATAGAGCCATGCTCAAAAAATATCATAACCCTCTTAATTCTATTATTTGCACGAATGACGATTTAGCTATGTGGATTAAAAATGAGTTCACAGATTATGATATTGAAGCGAGCGTTATAAAAAATATTACTAAATTAGAGCAAATTGAGGATGCTTTTAAGATTTACGATACTGTTGTGTTACCTATGTCGGCAAATGATGATGATATCTTGTTAAACAGTATAACTCACAAACATCGTATTAGATTATTTGCGAATGCTGGTTGTGCTTACACATGCCCTGCCAAAATCTGTTATAAATCATTTTCTAAGTTTAACAAATCTCTTGAGGGTGAGTTAAAATGCTCTCAAGAAGCTAAAGACAGACCTATGAAAGGCATGATTGACTTTGATTTGCAAAGACTTAGGGATAAAGGGTATAACAAGTTTAAGTTATTACAAGCACGTATTGGCAATGGAACTGGTTATTAAGGTATTGCATAATAAGTGATATGTCGATTTACATTATTTCTTTAGGTGTAGTAGTGTGATTACCAAGGGAGACTGTCGGTCTAATTATCGAGCGACTTTGTCGTAAGTAGCATATCAGCCAGTTGCTAAACTGGCTATTTTTTTATGCTGACTTTTGTAAGGATTGTGATCTCTCAACTCGAAGAGCCGTGGTATTCATATTATTTCTTAGCCATACACTGCGTACTCCATTCGGACTGATATCAATAGCAAGCGCTTCTGTCAGCTTCATGGAGACTTTCTGCTGACCAAGGTGAGGATGTTCGATTGAGAACTCAATAACTGCCTTTTCGATTGCCATATCTACACAGTTTTTATGCCGTATACTAGGCGTTTCATGCCGTTTTAATGCATCAGCACCTCCTTGTTTAACCAATTTCAGGTGACGATAAATAGTGTCACGTGAGACACCACTTTGGCGTGATGCCTCACTCACATTACCCAGTTTTTCAACCAAGGCTAGTACTTCTAACTTTTTCTGTACTGCCAAGTCTTCTGTCGCGAGTTTACTCGGTTCACTGACTTCTGACACTTTGAGTTTTCGCCCAGCAAAGTGAGCAGTAAAGCCATTCTTGCTAGTTTTTCTGATTTCGATCTTTTGGTTTGCAATTGAATGCTTGAGCGGTGAATCAATCAAGTAAAACTTGTTGCCATAGCTGAATGTATGGTCGTTTCGTATTTTACGATGATCTTTAATCACGCAGATATCATCAAGGTTGGTATATTTGCTCAGTGGCATGAACTCTGATGCTTGATGTTTTGATTTTACTTGGATGCGAGATTGCCAGAATTGAGGGATAAACACATGTTTAAGATAAGCGTTGGCACTTGCTATGTCTTTGATGTTATTCAACCTCAGCTCAGGTACTAAGCGGTCTTGGAAGGTATCAAACGCACGTTCAACTCGCCCTTTACCTTGCGGAGAATTAGCAAAGATAATTTCAATACCTAATTCTTCACAAGCCCGTTGCATTTGTGAGAAGTTACAGCGTTTTGGGCCACCGAAGATACCAGCTCTATCTACATAAAGTGTTTTGAATACACCCTTTGTTTCAATGCAATCTCGCATAACTTTCAAGCATCCAACAGTAGTTTCTGATGGGAAGAACTCGGCATGAACTTCACTGTTCGCATCATCAATCATGGCAATTAAACAATGTTTTTTATCACCAAACCAACGATGGGGACTGCCATCCATTTGCATCATTAAACCAGGTGACTCCATACGTTCTCTACGTTTACGGACTTTACCTGGTCTACGTTTGGCACGTTTTACATGGTGAATGTCATGCGCCCAACCCCGCAGAGTTTCGCGTTTTACACTAATGTTTTCATTTACTTCTAGCTGCTCAGCCAAATGAAGTAAATTCAAATCAAAATACTTTTCTTTGATTAAGGTCTGTACTGATTTTTTAATCGATGTGGGCGTTTTATTCGATGGTGACTTACCACTATTAGCATGTACAGCGAACTGAATACCGACTTCTTGATAACGTTTAACGTAACGTTCAATGGTGCGTCGAGACTTACTGAGTAACTTAGCAGCATTAGCAATTGTTATTCGGCCTTCAACTACTTTAGCAATAATATCAACGGTGAGTTGAGCTTTAGAATCCATCACAATCATCCTCAACACCCCCTTAGTATTAAAAAGAAATAACACTAACAGAGATGTATAAAAAGAGACCGACAGTTTCCCTTGGTAATTAGCTATTACGACAGAATCGCTTGGTAATTAAGATACGACAAAGTCGCTTGGTGTTAACATCTTTAGGTGTAGTAGCTCATATCTAATCTGACACTTTTCAATTTTGGATTTGACCTAATCGTACAATTGATTAGGTCAGCAATGAACCTAAAGCGGTCGTTAGTAGGTATTTTGATTTGTTCATTTTGTCTTTATAAACGACATGAGCGATAAATTATTTGCCATATATTTACTAATGAATAATTTTAACTATCTTGCTAAATAAATTGGCACGTTATTTAAACTTTTGTTCAATATTGAATATATTTAAAATTACTGCTAACTTATTGATAATGTTATTTAATAAGCGCTATATTTTTATCACAGGGAGAGTCACATGGAAAGCGCTGTAAATATTTAAAATAAAATGAGTGTTAAAGCAACTATAAAGTTTCTACTAATCTCTTTACCTATATTTGGTTTGTTGGTGGGAATTGAGGTTGGGCTAATTGTTGGTCATTCAGCACACGCGACACCATTTCAATTATACGGCCAAATAGGAGGGATTTTGCTTCCCTCTGTAAGTTTAATAATTCTGGGGTTAAGTTATTTGTTCAAACAGATTAACTCAATTTAATAAAAAATATCAAGGTCAGCAACGGCGACTGCAAAGGTTGCGGCGCGTTCTGGCGGCGTTAGGTATTCAATCAAACTATGAGTATTTCGGAGATAGAAAAATTGATTTCACTTTTAGCTGATGTTGGTTAATCGTATCTAGCATTTTAGCGCGTCACACTTTTGCCAGTGTAAACGGATTGAATAGAAATTGTTTATTACCTTTATACCACTGGTTTTATCACCATTATAATAACCACATGGCATGATGACATGAATATGTGGGGGGCGGTAGAGCCTCATTTTGTGATAAAAAGCGGCAACATAACGGTAAATAAGGGAATGAATAAATTTACCTTGCGAGGACAAGATAAAGTGAATGCTCAGTGGCAAATGTATTGTTTAGTTCATAACATAGAAAAGCTTAGAAATAGCCGGCATTAAAGATACAACTCACGAAAGCACCTCAAATATTATTTAAATACGGCCTTTTTATTAATAAATTCCACCATTATCTTCGTTCTAGTTATAAAAATAAAAAACCAGAAAAAACGTAAAGTTTTTGATTGTTAAAACAATTTAATATCAGTAGAGTGTTTCGATTATAATATATTAATTTAAAACGAGTAATTCTACAGACTCGTTAGGTTTTAAACGGATTTAGCAATGCATATATCAAAACTACTAGTTCTACTTATTCCAATATTTTCTTGTTTTGTAAATGCGGGATCGTGGGAGAAAAGAAGAAGTACTCTTGAAAAGGTCGCTGTGTATGATGAATTTAGAATTTTTTATTCACTATCCGGAAAAGATAAGTTACCTAAAAGTCATCGAGTAGATATTAATCATAATAAAGTACCTGATTTCATCGAGAGTATAGGTAAGCGACTCACTGATTCAAATCGTTTCTTTAAATACGATGTTGGTTTAAAGAATCCTTTGAATAGTAATAGATATAGAGGTCTAGTTCATTATATTGACGTGAATGTATTAGACTTTTCTAACAATAAAAAAGGCCCTAAAAATGGAGTCGCATATGATGGCACTCCAAAATTCAACAGGTCTTTAGCTGGTAAAACGTCAGTAAAAGTTCTTACAATGGATATTTCTGGTGGAGTAAACCTAAACAGCAATACTGTAGAACATGAGTTATTTCATTTGTATCAAAATGGATATACATATTTCAAAAACAGGTGGTACACCGAAGGAACTGCACGTTGGTCTGAACTAGTAATAAAAGGTCGTATTGGTAAAGCTACTAAACTCCCTAAAACAAAAGCTGCTAAAGAAAAATTGTTCAAAAAAACATATGGTGCTAGCTCTTTTTGGAATGAATTAATTGTAATTATAGATAAAGAAAATCTTGGTAAAAGTTTTATTAAATATTTACTTGAGGAACTGGAGAGTGTTGATGATATGGCAGCAAGATCTAGAGGTATTGATAATAAAAATTGGAAAGAGTCTGAGCAACGAAGTAAAAAGAATAACTTTTACATATGGCAGGCAATAAACAGTGTTAGTAAAAAGTTTCCTATTTCAGCGGAAATAAAAAACTTAAGTTTACTGTAAATCAAGCCTACTTTTTAGGCCAGTTGAATGTCTGCATCAGCTCATAGCAGACCTTTTCATAGCTGAAAATTACATGTGATTTGCCAGTGTATGTAGAGTCCTATTTTTGGATTTGTAAGAACGAGTGCTGACTAATTCACTTTAGGGAAAGTCAGCTCAAATCGACAGCCTTTATTTTTTGAGCTTTGGCATTTGATGGTCCCGTTTAATTTTTGTGTAACGATATTGAAAATAATTTGTAATCCAAGTCCTATCGCTCCGCTACTTCTGTCTGTAGTAAAAAAAGGATCAAATATCAGTTGTAAATTTTCTTGCGTTATTCCCTTTCCATTGTCTTCAAATTTTATTTTTAAGTATTCCTTATTTTCAATGAGTGCTTCTGTTACTGAAATTTTAATAAAACCGTCAGTTTGATTTTTAAATCCATGTGTAATTGCATTGTTTATTAGTTGGCTAATGATTTGATCTATGGCATCAGGAGAAGTATGTAATTCGATAGTCTCGGCACAATTAATTGAAATATCAAACTGATGCTGTGCATTTTCTTGAGATGACTTTTTAACAATGTTTTGTAAACTAGGTAATAGAAATATCGTTTTCTTTAAACTACAGTGCTCGTCTGCTGAAACTTTTTTGAAAGTATCCACTAATTTTATAGAACGTTCTAAGTTGCTTTCAAGTAATTCACATGATGATGTTAAGGTTTGTTTTTTATGGTTGGCAATACTTTGACCTAAAGGTTTTAAGCGTGTGTTTGTTATTACTTCATTGGCGTCTTCTTTTATGATAGAAAAAGCCATTTTTATAATGCTTAAGGGAGTATTGAGCTCATGAGCAATACCTCTTACCATGCGCCCTAAAGAGGCTTGTTTTTCACTTTCGATTAACTTGTCTTTTGTTTTTACAAGTTCTTCGAGTGCCTCCGTTGCTTCGTTTGTTTTATTTTCTAAATCTATTGTTCTTTTGATTATAAGATCTGTTAATTCTTGTTTTCTATTTTCAAGCTGTTTCACTCTAAAATGATAAATGCCATAGAGTAATAAAATTGAGGAACAAATAAAAAAGATTTTAAATATAAGTAATTGATACCATGAGGCAGCCACATTGACTTTAATTGTTATTATTTTATTGTTCCACTCTTGATGTCGGTTGGTTCCTTTAACTTTGAATTCATATTCACCTGGCGCCAAATTTGTATAAGTAGCGATACGATGCTGTGAATCCGTTAAGATCCAATTTACATCAAAGCCCTGCATTTTATAAGCGTACTTATTTAAATTTGGTGCGGTAAAATCTAATGCTGAAAATTCAATCGATAGAGTTTGGTTGTGAGGAGTCAAATTGATTATTTTATTTATTGCTGGTTGGCTTATACCATCTACTTTTACCTCAGTTAATACAATTGGGGGAGAGTAATCCCATTTTTTAAATAAACTTGGTTTTATTGCTAATATTCCTTTACTGCCACCAAACAATAAGGTGTTTTGTTTGGTTCTTATTGAGTTACCCGAATAAACTCTGCCTATAGGTGCAAGTTCTGGACGTCCAAGTGGGATGTATTGTTTGGTATTCGTTATGACGTATTTTGTTGGCCCCCAAAGATTTTTTTTGCTATCAAAGAGTAAACCATTGGTTGCAGGTATTTCATTAAATTGAATAAATTCGGCATGCGAATTTCCAATTCTTTTATCTAATTTGAATAATCCTTTATTTGTATCAACCCATAATGTGTCGTTTTCATCGACTAATAAATCAGTAATCAGTAATTGTGAAAATGGCGCTATTTCATTTGGTTTAGCAATAATGCGATATAAATATTTTGAATGAGGTGGGATCACAAAAATCCCTTCTAAGCTGGCAAGCCAAATTGTGCCATCAGCTTGAATTGCACCCGTGCTAAATGCTTGCGCATATTCTTTTTTGAGATGATTGGGATCTAAAAACTGTAAAATATCATTGTTTTTAGGGGTGACTCTAAATACGCCTTGGTTTGATAAAATCAAAAAATTATCATCACCTTCTGCGAGCATAGTATTTATTTGGCCATTTAAGAGCTTTTCATTGTGAATATAAGGGATAAATTTATTGGTGCTAGGCCAATAACGAAATAATGCAGGACGCTGTGTTGCAACCCAGATACTCCCCAAAGTTGTTTGTACAATTGAATCTACAATTCTATCTTCAGGTGAGCCTACTTTTTGATTGCTTATATCTAAATTTTTAATTTTTCCTTGAGTTTGGTCAAAAATATCTATGCCTTGCTTATTATTACAAATCCAGACCTCACCATTTTTGAGTTCTGTAATGCAAAATATCGTGTTATTTGTCAATGAATTACTTCGGTTAGGGTCATGGTATAAATTACGAAAAGCTGAATTGTTGGGATTGAACATTTCAAGACCGCCCCCGTCACTCGCTATCCAAATCAATCCTGATTTATCGATTAGAAGTGCTGCAAGGTCATTACTATTAAGACTGGCATCAATTGCAGGAATATGGCTCATCGTTTTTATTTTTTTACCCGTTATAGCATTCACTATGTTTATTCCCTGATTTGATGTCGCAATCCATATTTCCTTGTCATTAGCTTGAATAATATCGGTCACTGCATTTGAGCTGGATATTTTTTCTAAGTCAGTTTTTTTTGAGAATCGATATGTGCCGTTAGCATAGGTAGCAAGCCAAATATAGCCGCGTTTATCTAGGAGGATTTGTCGGATGTTTTTTTTAGCTAAAGTTATTTTACTTTTAGGGTGGGAGTGAATACTTTCAAAAACACCTGTTTTAGGCTCGAACTTATTTAACCCGTTCCAGCTACCTATCCAGAGTGTACCTGAATTATCCAATGTCAGTGATCGTATATGATTGTCATTAATGCTACTGGGGTTGCCTTTAACAAAATGGCTCATTTTCTCAGTTTTAAGATTAAGGTGATCTAAACCTGAATTTGTACCAATCCATATGCCATTTTTATCACCTGTAATTGCTTCAATTCTATTATTGGCAATACTATTTTTATTGTTTGGTTGATGTTTATATTGTTTGAACAACTCAGTTTTAGGATCAAAAACAGATATACCATTTGAAAGCGTTCCTATCCACAAACGCCCATCTGGTGCCACCCATAAAGTTGTAATGAAACTCCCATTAAGTGAATTTTTGTTAGGAGTGTGAACATATAAGCGAAAATGATAGCCGTCATAACGCATTAAGCCATTATTCATACCCAACCACAAAAAACCTTGATGATCTTGTGCTAATGAAAGGACTGATGACGATAGCAGCTCATTCTTTTCACCTATTGTATTTACATAGGGTATTGCTAAATTAAATATATCCCCAAAATCATTTTTTCCAGCCTTTGCCTGCGGATTAAATAAAATAAGAATAAAAAGTAATGTGCGAACATACATATAAAGATAAAGAGTTTAAGAAACACTCTCAAGAGTGTAGTTTATATCCCTATATTTATGAGTGGTTTGAAATTAGATAAACTTGATTTTAAATAAAATATATTTTCAACCCTAGGTGTTGATTTTAAAATAGTGAAAAGCAAGTTAATATCTTACGTATAGACAGACAGTAATAAAGCAAATTGTAAAGTTTAAAAAATTGTTGTTGCTACAACATATGCTCCAAAAGCCCTCACCCTTATGAGGGCTTTTTTATATTTAAAATACTATGGTTTAGGCACAATATATGAAAATAGATATACAAAGTACTCTCTACCTATTGCTTCGTTTATGAGGTATGTAGCTTAAGCTACCGCCTGCTAGTTCTACTTTTTTATAAATATTATTTAAATGGCTACGAAGTGTTGCTTTAGAAATAAAAAGCTGTTCACAAATCTCGTCGTTTGTTAAATCTGTAATGACCTTTGATATCACCTGCATTTCTCTTTTACTTAAACCCATAGAATTGTAATAAGCAATGGCATCTAAGAGTTTTTGTTTCAGAGGTTGTAAAATAGTCGTGATATTCTGTTCGCTACAAAGTAAAGTGACATCGTAATAATCATTATGTAAATAGCAATTAGGATAAGTGCGATTCCCCCAATTATTCCATTGTTGGTTTGTATCTGAGTTGTAAATTTGCATACATCCATCATTACATACTTCACCTTCGAGCAAACCACATAGCGTGATGCATTTTTTATTTTGCTTAAGTACTTTTTTATTATTATCTTTAATGCAAACAATCATGCCCGCTTGTTCCATTGAAGATAATAACAATGTATTTAAACTTATTTGCTTATTCATATTTCAACATTAGAAAATGTGGCTAATAATTTTTTATTATCGTTTAACTTGGCATATGTATCTGTTACTTCAAAGGTGAAATTCTGCTGGGTTTCATTTTTTGCTCCGCAATCTAAATTAATGCTATTTTCATTAAAAGCAGCCCAAAAGCAGTGGTAAGTCGGTAATTTTGCTGAACCTTTATAAACTTGGGCTTGACCATCAAAACTAATGACAATTTTAGAGTAGTGATTGCCTGTAGCTGAAAGCCACTGACCTGCTGCGGGATGACCATTACAACCAGTAATGAGCATTAGTGTGAATAATGTTAAAAATATTTTCATAACATAACTTTTTGTTCTGTAAAAAATGGTCTTAAATCATATAAAAATGACAGAATAATCTGTTGATCCGCGTCAATGTAATCTTATGTAAAGTTACTTTAAATTTTTAAGTGACAAGGTTTAAAATAAATTGTTGAAAAATAAAATAGGTTCTAGTTTATGAGGCGATGCCTTAAACCACTCAGTATGCTTTTAACCGGCATATTATTAAGCGCATGTAGTACTGTCACTGAAGAGTTTGATATCAGTGTGAGGCATTTTAATACACCTGAAAAATGGCAAAATAATGAGCTGTTAACTGAAGTGAAAAGTGGATGGTTACTGCAATTGGAGAATGAGCAAATTCAATCTTTGGTTTTGATGGCGTTAGATAATAATTTTTTATTAAAGCAACAAGCTTATTCACTTCAAATGCAAAGGCAGGAATTGATAATATCTAACAGCACCTTGTGGCCTTCTTTAGATCTTGTTTTATCCAATAGTCGTCGAAAAAATACTTCACCAAACTCTTATACTAGTAGCGCTTCAGTTGATCTCAATTTGAAATATGAATTAGACCTTTGGGGGAAATTGTCAGACTCAGATAGGCAAGTAAATTTAGATTTTATGGCAAAACAGGCTGAGTTTGAACAAGCCAAACAACAATTAGTTGCAGATGTTGTGATTGCTTGGTTTAAAGTTATTGAATCAAAACAACTAGTAACTTTGTATCAACAAAGAGCAGATAATTCAAAGCAAAATTTAGATATTATAGAGTCAGGCTATCAGCAAGGCTTAAATAGCGCACTTGATGTTTATTTATCACGTACTGAAGTGAATAATGAGTTATCTCGTACTTCGGAACAACAAGCTAAAAAAGTAGAGGCGGTTCGGGTTTTAGAGCTGTTATTGGGGCAGTACCCTGAAGGACAGCTTAATGTAGACGCTGATTTACCATTATTAAACTCAGATATACCTATGGGGTTACCTTCAGAACTGATTAAGCGAAAACCACAATTAATTGCAAGTTGGTATCAATTATTAGCGAAAGATGCCGGATTGGCTTTTGCTCATAAACAAAGGTTTCCTTCTATTAGTTTAACCGCTTCAATCAAGAATAGTGATTCTGAACTTTCAGAGGTTCTATCGGTTTCTTCAATCGCTTGGTCATTATTGGGAAATTTGGCTATGCCACTGTTTAATGCTGGAAAACTTGAAGCAAATGAAGAAAAATCGCGATTAGCATTAAAACAAAATGAACAAGCATATTTACAAACCTTGCATGATGCTTTTTCTGATGTTGAAAATGCTTTGACTCAAGAGACGAGCTTAAAGCAGCGATATCAAATGATGGTAGCAGCTAAAGAAAATGCAATAGCCGCACAAAGGTTATCTTTTGAAAACTATCAAAATGGTTTAGTAAATTACACAACGGTATTAGATGCACAAAGTCGTTCTTTTGATGCACAAAGTACGGTAATACAAATTAAAAATCAGTTAATTAAAAATAGAATTCAATTGCATATTGCCTTGGGTGGTGATTTTTCTGCAACAGCACACAGTAAAGTGATGAAATAAAATTATGAAAAAAATACAAAAAATATTAATTCCTGTTGCAATATTAGCTGTGACTGCAATTGCCGCATCATTTATTAAAAATAATCCGCCAAAAAGCCAAAGAGGCAAAGTTGCAAAAACAGCACAAATGACAGTAGAAGTGAAGACATTGGCTTTAGAGTCTTATTCTGTGGTAATCGAAAGCTTTGGCACAGTAAAACCAAGAATTGAAAGCGTTTTAATATCTCAAGTATCGGGCCAAATTACAGATGTACGAGATCAGTTTAGAGAAGGGGGGTTCTTTGAGCAAGGGGATGTTTTAATAACGCTTGATGACAGAGACTATCTAGCTGAGAAAAAAATTGCACAAGCAAGCTTAATGTCGGCCAAACAAGCGTTATTAGAAGAAAAAGCAAGAGTTGAACAAGCCTTAGTTGACTGGAAAAGGTTAGGTAATGGAGATAAACCGTCGGCATTGGTATTACGTGAACCACAATTAGCAGCTGCAAAAGCACAAGTTTTGTCGGCACACGCTCAGTTAGAGAAAGCGAACTTAGCGCTTGAGCGCAGTAAAATTATTGCACCATATGCGGGTCGAATATTAAAAAAACATGTTGATTTAGGTCAGGTTGTTTCAGTAAATACGCAGCTGGCTAATATTTATGCAACAGATACGGTTGAAATACGTCTACCAATCAAAAATAAAGATTTAGATTTAATGATATTTCCTGAAGAGTATCGCAATAGCAAAGCTCAAGCTCAAAGCACTTCAGTAGAACTACTTTCTCAGTTAGTTTCTCATCAAACTTGGCAAGGTAATGTGATTAGAACCGAAAGTGCGATTGACTCTGACTCTCAGCAACTATACATAGTTGCGCAGATCAAAAACCCTTTTGATGTTAATCAAGCAAAAATAGCACCGATTAAAATTGGGCAATATGTTACGGCTAAAATACAAGGTAAAAAAGTTGAAGATGCCATTGTCATTCCAAATAGTGCGATTTATCAGGGGAGCTATGTTTATATTGTTGAACAAGGTGTACTTAAACGTAAAGATATTCAATTACGTTGGCAAAATAGTCAAGATGCCATTGTCTCAACTGGACTTAAGGTAAATGATAATCTGGTAATAACACCTTTAGGCCAGGTTAGCTCAGGTACAGTGGTTAATATTTCAGGACACAAAAATAAGAGAGGTAGATCATGATAGCCTGGTTTGCCCGTAATCATGTTGCTGCTAACTTATTGATGATAAGCATTGTTTTTTTAGGTTTATTTAGTTTAGTAACACAAATCCCTTTAGAAGTATTTCCTTCAATAGTGACCGATAAAATAACGGTTAAGGTATCACTGAGAGGCTCTACACCTGAAGATGTTGAGCAAGGTGTTGCCATACGAATTGAAGAGGCAGTGCAAGACTTAGAGGGGATTGAGAAAATATCTAGTCGTTCATCCGAAGGTTCGGCATCTGTCACGATAGAGGTTGACTCAGGGTATGACGCCAGAGAAATGCTTGCCGATATTAAAAGCAGAATTGATGCCATTAATACTTTTCCTGTTGATGCTGAAAAACCCGTAGTAGCATTAGCACAAAGAAAGCGTGAAGTAATGTCGGTGACAGTTGCTGGTATTTATGGTGAAAAAGAAATTCGAGAATTTGCTGAACAAGTACGAGATGACCTATTACAGTTGCCTGGGATCACCCAGTTAGAACTGAGTGGTGTAAGGGACTACGAAGTTGCAATTGAAATCTCTCAAGATAAATTAAATCAATATGACCTAACAATAAATCAAGTATCGAGTGCTATTTCAAATTCAAGTGCGGATATTTCAGCTGGTAATATAAAAACGTTAGGTGGAGACGTACTTATTCGCTCTAAAGGTCAAGCATATCGTAAGGATGAATATGCAAAAATAGCAATAAAAACAAATTCAGACGGCTCAATTTTGAGGTTAGATGATATTGCACTTATTCGAGATAGTTTTGAAGAAACTCCTGTTAGAACACGCTTTAATGGAAAACAAGCTGCATTTATTGACGTATATCGCATTGGTCAGCAAAGTGCGATTGATGTTGCCAAAAAAGTCAAAAAATACATCAATGAACGTCAAGATACGTTACCTAGAGGTTATGAACTGAGCTATTGGGATGATGACTCTCAAATTGTTAAAAACCGTATTTCAACTTTAACAACCAGTGCTTTACAGGGGGGCTTTTTAGTCTTTGTTTTATTGACTTTATTTTTGCGCCCTTCAATTGCAATTTGGGTCTGCATTGGTATTCCAGTGTCATTTATGGGCGCGTTTATAGCGATGCCATTTTTTGGTATTACATTGAACATAATGAGCTTATTTGGTTTTATTCTAGTATTGGGCATAGTTGTAGATGATGCCATAGTAACTGGGGAGAATATCTATACTCATTTGCAAAATGCGGAGTCGGGAGAGCATGCTGCAATAGTTGGCACACAAGAAGTGGCAACTCCTGTTACTTTTGGCATATTAACTACTGTGGCTGCTTTTTTACCTTTGGCTTTTATTGAAGGTGCACGAGGTGCATTATTTGCACAAATCCCCATAGTGGTGATCCCTGTATTAATATTTTCATTAATAGAGTCCAAGTTTGTGCTGCCGTCACATTTAAAAACAATTAAGTTACGCCACGAAAAATCTGGACCAAGTTGGTTTGAGCGTTTTCAGCACAAGTTTGCCGATGGCTTTGAAGGGGCTATTTTAAAATATTATCATCCTATATTAGTTGTGGCTTTAAAACATAAACTGGCAACTTTGAGTTTATTCATTGGCGTGTTCATTATCATAGTGACTTTGATCACAAGTGGTTGGACTAAATTCATATTTTTTCCTCGAATTCCAAGTGAAACTGTCAGAGTTAATTTGACTTTACCAACAGGTACGCCTTTTGAAGTGACTAATAAATATGTGATTAAAATGGCCAATAAAGCGCACGATTTACAGGAAAAGTATCGTGATTCTGATACTGGTGAGAGCATTATTTTGAATGTATTGGCTACAACTGGAGGTCGAGGTGGTGTATCGCATTCTGGTGGTGTACGTTTTGAGATAATCCCTCCAGAGCAAAGAGAGTCTACAATTACATCGAAAGAGTTGGTCAAAGAGTGGCGAAAATTAATAGGAACAGTTCCTGGTGCAGAAAGCCTAACCTTTAGAGCTGAGCTTGGTCGTTCTTCAAACCCTATTGATGTGCAATTAACCGCAACTTCTCTTGAAACGCTCAAAGAAGTGGCTGAAAAGGTAAAAACAAGACTTGCTACTTATCCGACTGTTTTTGAAATTGCAGATAGTTTATCTAATGGTAAAGAAGAGTTACAAATAGAACTGACAGATCAAGGTCGTGCTTTAGGTTTTACTCGAGTAGAAGTATCACGTCAGGTGAGAAGTGCTTTTTTTGGTGCTGAGGTACAACGGATACAAAGAGGTCGAGATGATGTACGCGTGATGGTACGTTTACCTTTAAAGGAACGTGCATCTGTATCTGATCTTGAAAGCATATTAGTGATTACATCTTCAGGTGGCAAAGTGCCGTTGTCACATATTGCTAAATTAATTCCGGGGCAAAGCCCTGCGGCAATTAATCGCATTGATAGATACAGAACTGTAAATGTCACTGCCGATATTGAAAAATCAAATACGAATATGACGATACTTCAAGCAGATCTTAAAACGTATTTAGATGAATTAATCGTGCAATACCCGGGTGTTAATCATTCATTAGAAGGGGAAGCTAAAGAGCAACGTGAATCTTTTGGTTCATTAGGCTGGGCATTATTGTTTGTATTTTTCATCATTTATGGTTTATTAGCGATCCCATTTAAATCGTATTTACAACCCCTAATTGTAATGAGTGTAATTCCATTTGGCATGATAGGGGCCGTAATGGGGCATTGGGTGATGGGGATGGAATTAACCATAATGAGCTTATTAGGTATGTTAGCCCTAGTTGGCGTTGTGGTGAATGATTCTTTAGTTTTAGTTGATTTTATCAATAAAAAGCGTGGGCAATTGGCTGAAGATTCAAATCAATTGATGAATGCTGTTCTTAAGGCCGGGGCTGCTAGATTTAGGCCTGTAATGCTCACTAGCTTAACAACTTTCATCGGCTTAATGCCGTTATTGTTTGAAGAATCAACCCAGGCACAATTTTTAATTCCCATGGCCGTATCTTTAGGGTTTGGTATTTTATTTGCGACCTTTATTACTTTGATATTGGTCCCTGTGAATTACATGTTAATTGAAAGGATTAAACAGTTATTTATGTCAAATAAAACATTTGTAGTGTCATAACTATTTAAAATTTAGACCTTAGTTCAATTTATTGGAATGTGTATTTTGGACTAAGGCGCACTTTTTAAGGCTTAAGATAGCTGTCTAACAATAACCACCCTCTTTATCTATTTTTATCCCCCATTGTTTATATTAAATTAACATATGCCATTCTTTTATTTTACATACATTATGCAAAATAATATTTTTTAGTTTAATCAATTGGTTAGTTTATTCCTTATATTGCTTCTTGTAAGTTTTTGTAATTTAAATGTTAAATAAGTTATATTGTATACAATATATTGTGGTATAAATGTAACTGGCATTAACATGGTGTCTTTTGGGCAAAGTACATTTAATTAAAAAGAGAATTAACATGAGTTTTTCAGAGTTGGAATTAACAAAATATAAAAAGTCAGTTATTGCATTGAGCATCAGTTCTTTGATGACTATTTCATTTTCTGCTATGTCGATTGAAGATGAAAAACTTGAAGAGGTGGAACGTATTGAGGTGACTGGGTCTCGTATTAAACGCACAGATATGGAAGGCGCCGTGCCTGTTACCATTATTACAGCCGAAGATATTCAAGCTTCTGGTGTTGTTGATATTGCAGGTTTATTACGTCAGTCAACATTCGCAGGCAATGGAAGTACGATAAATGTCTCTAATAATTCATGGGGAAACCATTCATCTACCGGATTGAGAGGATTAGGTTCTGAGCGTACCTTAGCGTTGGTAAACGGCCGTCGCATCGCGCCTTCATCTTCTGCTGAGGGCCATGCCGTAAATTTAAATATGATCCCGTTAGAAGCAATTGAACGTGTTGAAATTTTACGTGATGGTGCGTCAGCTATTTATGGTGCAGATGCTATGGGTGGAGTTCAAAACTTTATTCTTAAAAAAGATTATGAAGGATTAGCGATAAAATTATCAAAAGGAGACTCTTCTCGTGGTGGTATGGGAAATGTTAATTCATCTATTTTATTTGGAATGGTGTCTGATAAAGGCCAAATTACAGTCGCTTATGAGCACATGTATGATGAAGGTTTAAAGGGGGGAGAAAGGCCTCACCTAGATTATAGAAATTATGGTGTTGCTGATGATCCATGGAGAAGACTTTCTTCATGGGGTCCTTATGGCAGCTACCATACAGTTGATGATAATGGTGATGCGACAAGTGAATGGCAACCAGGTAAAGACTGTCCTGAGGATATGATTGTTGACTATCCCTGGGGAGCCCAAGGCCAAAAGTGTGGATTTGCAAGTCAGCTTGGTAAAAACTATTACCCTAAAAGACAAAAAGATTCTGCATTTACAAATTTAACATATAATTTTTCTAATGATTTAAGCTTTTATGCACAATCTATTATTCTACGAGATCGTAGTACGACTGCAGCTAATGCAATTTGGGTTGATGGTAATTTACCTGCTGGTCATGTTTATAACCCAACAACAGGTACTGAAAATGAAAGTGAAGTTTATTTTACATCAAGACTAACAGGTGCGGCTGAAAGAAAGTTTAGTTACGAAACAACTATGACTGATTTTAATTCAGGCTTTGATTTAACGACCGAAGCGGGAGATTTAAACGTTAATGTATCTTATAGTCGTGAAAAAGGAAGCTACAAATTTAATTACGATGTTTATGCAAGTAAATTTCAAGATGTACTTGCTGAAGGTCTTTATGACCCATTTACACCAGGTGGTGGAGAAAATGCAACAAAAGACGTATTAGATCGTTTTCGTCATACAGGTACCAGAGATATGGTTAGTAGCTCAAAAGGGTATGCAATTTCCTGGGCAGGATTAACATCGATTGAATTACCAGGTGGTGAACTTGGTTATGCTATTGGTGGTGAATATAGAAGCTTTGCTATTTCAGACATGATGGACGCGCAATCAGCTGCAGGTGCTGATGGGTTTGGTGATCTAATTGCTGCATGGGGTGGGGATGTTGAAGGAAGCCGAAATTATAAGGCTGTTTTTGTTGAAGTCGATTTACCAGTAACTGATGATTTGAATATGTTGTTTGCAACGCGTTATGATAAATGGAGCTTACCGGATGCAGGCCAAGCATCTTCAAGTTTATCATTGCGTTATGAAGCAACTGACGATGTTGTTTTACGTGCTTCATATGGACAAGGTTTCAGAGTTGCGGGTATTTCCGATATGCAATCAACAGATTCTGTCGGTTATGAATATGTTGAAGACTGTCCTTCATGTGAGTCTATTTCAGTTCCTGTTGTTACTAAAAGTAATAGCAATCTAAAGCCTGAAACTTCTGAGCAAATTAGTTTTGGTGCTGTGTGGAATATTATAGATGGTACATCATTTTCTATTGATTTCTGGGATATACAAATAAATGATGAAATTAGCCGGATTTCAGCTGACCAAGTTGTTGAATTAGAAAACCTGGGTTTATTAGGTCAATATGATAATAGCCGTATTTATGTAACACGTGATCCAATGGAAAAAGATACAGTTAGTGGGCAAAATAAAATTGTATCTGTGGGGACGGGTGTATTAAATATGGACGGTATCTCAACAAATGGTATCGATGTGTTTTTTGAACATAATAGCGATTTTGAGGAGTTAGGCAATATACGTTTTACAATTGATGCCAGTTATATCAATAGCTATGAATATAAGCCAGACCCTTTAAGTGAATATGTTGAAGAAATAGGCCTATGGGATCGTCCTAAATTACGCCTAAATACAGCCATTAGCTATAACTATAATGATTTTAATGCACGGGTTTCACTGAGACATATAGGTGAGAATCATCTTGAAACGGGTATTACGATGGCAGCAAAGAAAAGTAGAATCGCAAATGGGGAAGAGATTGAAATTGATAGACGTGTTGCTTCTATGACTGAAACGGATATGAATTTTAATTATACAACTGACGGTTATGGCAGAGTTGATTTAGGTATTTATAATGTTTTTGATAGGTTACCAGTTGTAGAGGATTGGACAAGTGGACACAATGGGGGTCTTCATAATATAGCGGGTAGAACGTACCGTTTAACTTATAGTATGCAATTTTAAACTCTTAAATGATTTTAACCATGTAACTAAGGTGCTTTCTATTTAGGAAGCACCTTTGTATTTTGAGAATTAAAATTAAAATTAAAATTAAAATTAAAATTAAAATTAAAATTAAAATTAAAATTAAAATTAAAATTAAAATTAAAATATAGTTAGGGGCTGTTGATCTTTGTTTGAATTTTGTGCGTAAGTGACAATCTCGTATAATTCACTTCGCCAAAACCAAACTAAACGAGATTGTCATGCCCCGATTAATGCTCACTGATGAGCTGTGGTCGAAACTAAAAGCTATATTGCTTGAAGATAGAGTTTATAACAAGCTTGAACATCGACAAACGCTAGAAGGAATACTTTATCG
>NZ_FOLO01000031.1 GCF_900112265.1 Pseudoalteromonas denitrificans DSM 6059
AGCTATTTGACTGTGCTAACGCTCTACCGATAGAAGTTAAACTCAGTCTTGCGCCATGTTTAACTGCATCAACAGCTTCCATTAATGACTGTTTAATTCGTTTATCAAATTTAATTGGATCTATCATATTTAGTGTGGATAATGTCATTTGATGTCTGTATCTGTTAGGTTTGTTTTTTGGCGAAAGTATATTTAACAGATCACAGGCATCACTTCAAAAATTTGTGGGGATCCTTAAGGCTAAAGCCTCACCTACAATTCGATATCTGTTTTGTAGGTTGAGCTTTAGCTTAACTGGGTTGTTTTCCACCTCTTAATCACTCTTAACCTTGTAAGTCTAAAGCCTCACCTACAGGTCGATACCTGTTTTGTAGATTGAGCTTTAGCTTAACTTGGTTGTTTTCCTCCGATTAACCTTTTTTGATCTTCGTAAGACTAAAACCTCACCTGCGTTTAACTGTTATTTTAATATAAATAAATGACACTCTTTTTAAGCTATGCCCTAACATGTTATCTTATGCCCTATATTTATTGCTCTAAATGAAGCCAGCTCATGAGTCATACAAACAAAAAAATATTATTAGCTATTTCAGGTGGGATTGCTGCTTACAAATGCCCTGAATTAGTAAGACGTTTGAAAGAACGCGACATGGAAGTAAAAGTAGTGATGACTCAATCAGCACAATCATTTGTAACTCCCTTGTCCTTACAAGCAGTTTCAGGAGAGCCAGTTTCTGACTCTTTATTAGATCCCTCAGCAGAAGCTGCTATGGGGCATATTGAATTCGCAAAATGGGCTGATTTAATTTTAGTGGCTCCTGCCACCGCTAATATCATAGCCAAAATGACCCATGGCATTGCCGATGACTTGTTAACAACACTTTTATTAGCAACTCCCGCACAAGTGGCTATCGCCCCCGCAATGAATCAACAAATGTATGCTCACGCAGCAACACAAGCTAATTTAAATACTCTCAAAGAACGCGATATAAAAATCTGGGGACCAGCTAGTGGGGAACAAGCCTGTGGAGATTTAGGCTTAGGCAGAATGTTAGATCCATTAGACTTAGTTGATCAGTGTATTAAGTTTTTTGCATCTTCAAATTTAGACGAAAACAATACACTTTTACAAGGTAAAACAATTACAATCACAGCAGGACCCACTCAAGAAGCGTTGGATCCCGTTCGTTATATTAGCAATCATAGCTCAGGGAAAATGGGATATGCATTGGCCATTGCAGCAAAGCAGCTTGGCGCAACAGTAAATATTATCAGTGGCCCAGTTAATTTATCTACGCCTGAAGATATAAACCGGATAAACGTTTCAAGTGCCAGAGAGATGCAGCAAGCAGCGTTAGAGCTTGCATCACAATCAGATATATTTATCGGTTGTGCTGCCGTAGCTGATTATCGTGCAGCAGATATCCAAACACAAAAAATAAAAAAACAAGGTGATGAAATCACCCTCACGTTAGTTAAAAATCCAGATGTAATTGCCTCTGTAGCCGATTTAACAAAAAACAGACCTTTTACCGTTGGTTTTGCTGCTGAAACACAAAATGTGGCGCAATATGCACAAGGTAAATTAAAAAATAAAAATTTAAATATGATTTGCGCAAATGATGTTTCTCAACCGGGTTTAGGCTTCAATTCACACAGAAATGCTTTAACACTATATTGGTATGATAAATCAGGTAAAGATATGCAATTAAACTTACCCGAAAATACTAAGCAAGCATTAGCTATCGAGATCATAAAAACAATTGCTAATGCTTGTTTTTAAACTGTGCGCACTCTATTATGCAGAGCGCATACTTAGCATTAAATAATAAAATAAAAATTCAGTCCTAAAAATAAGAACAAGAAGTAAGGGATAATAAATGCCTGCAAAAAAAAGTAGCAATAGAAAAGAGCAAATACTGCAATCATTAGCTCATATGCTAGAAACAAGCCCAGGTCAAAGGATCACAACGGCTAAACTCGCAGCTGAAGTGGGAGTTTCTGAAGCCGCGCTATATCGCCACTTTCCAAGCAAAGCCAGAATGTTTGAAGGCTTAATTGAATTTATTGAAGATACCTTGTTATCGCGTATTAATATCATTTTAGATAATGAAAAAGATACAAAAAGCCGTATCTATAACATTTTATTATTACTATTAGGCTTTGCTGAAAAAAACCCAGGGATCACACGCATCCTAACTGGTGATGCTCTACAAGGTGAACAAGAACGTTTGCGTTTACGAATACAAGGATTATTTGAAAAACTTGAAACGCAATTTAAACAAGTATTACGTGAGCGAAAATTACGTGAAGGTAGAACTTTTAATATGGATGAATCCCAATTAGCTAATTTATTCTTAGCTTTTGTTGAAGGTAAAATGAACCAGTTTGTACGTTCTGACTTCAAACAAAAACCCAGCGTATCATTTGAAGCTCAATGGCCACAACTCGCTTTAGCTTGGCAATAACTCGTAAGTACCTACTTACACCCGTAACCCTTAATAATATGGGGTTTTAGCAAGCCAAATCTGAGTTATACTCTAGGCGTGAAAGTGAAGATGTGGTTATTCCCCTTTAAACTTTCACAACAAAAAAAAATGATTTTAATTGGGTTTGCCCTCTGGAAGCCTGAGGGAAAAATAGCTCAGCGTTACCTCTTTAACTAAGGGAGTAACCATTGGCTTCAAGTGATGCCTTGATCTGATGACCTCCACAAGCTCTGAAATCCGCACTTTGATAGGCTGCAAGTATAAATGTAGGCACCTTTAATCAAAAAAATATCTTTACCTATTATATTCATATCATTTTTTTATCTATTCATCTTATTTAACTCGACCTTGCTTATTGAATGTTTACAATGAACCTACCTTTGAAACAAATCAGTAGTTCTAAGTTAAATTTATGAAACAACTTTCCTCTTTAATAGCTGGTGCAATTATAATGGTTGCAACTTCAGCCTATGCACAAAAAGCACTGAAGTTTAATGATGTATTTGATTTTAAATATGCAAAATCACAACAGTTATCTGAAAATGGAAAGGTTTTGGCTTTTTCAGCTCAACCTTATCGCGGTAATGCTCAAGGCCATATTTATGATCTAACAAATAATCACTTGCTAGCCCAAATCCCAATGGGCACAGAACCTGTTATCAATAAAAATGCTAACTGGGTTGCTTTTACGATTAAACCGAGTCTGTTGAAAATAGAAAGCGCATCAAAAAAAGAAAAGAAAGAGCTTAAAAACTCACTTACAATTATAAACACCGTAACAGCTGAAAAATTCGAATTTGAAAATGTAAAAGATTTCAAGTTATCAGATGATGGTAACTGGCTTGCCTATCGTTTAGATCAAAAGTCAGATAAAAAAACTCCTGACAATGAAAACAAAATAACAGATAAAAACACGGAAAAAAAAGACAAGTCTAAATTAAAACCAGATAAAAAAGATAAACCGCTCAAATTAATTATTGTTAACTTAAAGACTCAAGAAACCCATCATCTAGACAATATTTTAAATTATGACATGAGTCATATCAGCGCTCAAATATTGGTGAGTGAAGTTTTTAAAAATGGTATAGAGAATCAAATTACTTTAGTTGATTTAAATAGAAATATGACCTCGACTTCAATAATGAATGACCCCGGCATAGTTGTAAGCCAAATAAGCTGGCACCCAAAAAATGCCAGCGTTGCATTTAGCACAGGTAATTACAGCAATGATGATAAACGTCGTCGAAAACATCACCTTCATATTTGGCATGATAAAAAAAGTAAATTAACTGAAGTTACAATACCTGAAAAAAATTGGTTTATAGGTAAAACGGCTAAAATAGACTGGTCAGAAAAAGGCGAACGGCTTTATTTTGAAACCCGTCCTAAACTTGATAAAAAAATAGATAAAAAGAAATATGAAACACCGGATGACTTAGTTAATTTTGAGACTATACGGGCACAAAAAGGTTTGAAAATTTGGCATAACAAAGATGTTCAAATAAAACCCAGAGAGCACATAACCTGGGATAAAGATAATAAAAATCGTCATTATCAAGCTGTTTATCATGTATCAAATAAGCAAAGTATTCAATTGGCAACGCCAGATATGAATAATGTCAATTTACATAAAGAAAGGTTATCCCTACTTGGCCAATCAAATAATCAACACTTAGAAAAAATCATGTTTGATGGTTTTTTTGATGATTATTATGCTGTTGATATACATACAGGTAAACGTAAAATAATCGTTAAAAATACTCGCTCAAAGCCAGTTTTATCTCCTAAAGGACGGTTTGCTGCCTATTTTAATAAAGGACATGTTCAACTTAAGAACATGCAAACAGCTAAGCTATATAATCTAACCAAAGAAGTTAAAAGCAGCTTTAGTGATGACCAGCATGATTACCCCACAGAAGTGCTCGGTTATGGTTTTGCAGGTTGGATGACAGATGGAAGCGCCGTTTTAGTTTACGATAAATATGACATTTGGGCATTTAATACAACTTCATTAAAAGCAAAACGATTAACTTACGGTAAAAAAAGCAATACCCGCTACCGTGTCATTAAACTTGATAAAAATACAGTGGGTTTCAAACAAGACAGTTCGATATTTATTAAAGCAGTTAATCTTAAAGACAAACAAACTGAAATTTCAAAATTAAACTTAACTAATAATGCTTTAACCAAAGTATTAACCGGCAAAGCACGCTTTGATTTACTCAAAAAAGCAAAATATTCAAATAAAGTGCTATTTACACAACAAAGCTACCATCAATTTCCAGATATCTGGCAAACAGATATTAACTTTGAAAATAAAAAACAAATTACTCATTTAAATCCTCAAATGAAAGATTTTTCATGGGCACAAAAACCTGAGCTTATAAGCTATAAAGGTTGGGATGGTGAAGATTTACAAGGAGTTTTAATTAAGCCTGAAGGCTATAAAAAAGGCGACAAACTGCCCGTTGTTATATATTTTTATCGTTATATGAGTCAGCGCATGTATGACTTTCCAAAAATGACGTTAAATCATAGACCTAATTTTCCAATGTTTACATCAAATGGATACGCAATATTTTTACCCGATATACGCTTTGAATTAGGCTATCCAGGTCGTTCATCAACCAAGACAATGATAAATGCAGCACAAAAACTCATAGATCTTGGTGTAGCTGATCCAAATAAAATTGGTTTACAAGGACATTCTTGGGCTGGTTACCAAAGTGCATTTATGATCACTCAAACAGATATGTTCAAAGCTGTTGTATCTGGCGCTCCTGTTTCAAATATGACCAGTGCTTATAGTGGCATTCGTTTAAAGTCAGGTTTAGCACGTCAATTTCAATATGAAACAGGTCAAAGCAGAATAGGTAAAACGTTATTTGAAGCTCCTGAGCTTTATATCGAAAATTCACCTGTATTTTTTGCAGATAAAGTAAAAACACCAATTATGATCATGTTTGGTGATAAAGATGATGCGGTACCATGGCAAGAAGGTGTGCAATATTATTTAGCATTACGTAGGGCAGGTAAAGATGCGATATTTTTACAATATGAAGGTGAGCCACATCATTTAAAAAAATTCCCTAATCAGGTCGATTTTTCAATCCGTATGATGGCATATTTTGATCATCACCTTAAAGGAAAACCAGCTCCTTTATGGATGCAAGAAGGCGAAGCTTTTATTGAAGAGTAATTTGTTTCATTCTTAAAGCTACAGTTTTGTTAGTTATAAAAAAGCAGTGATTCTTAAATCACTGCTTTTTTATTTTATTGAAAGTAATTTTTACTTACGCTTCTTATTATCCCCGACTCTCGGTTTTGTATTTGCGGTATTAAACTGGCTTGCACCTGTATGACGCGAAAGCGCTGGGCGCCCACCTCTTTTTGCCGCTAGCGATTTATTATTTGGGAATTTCCCCGCCACTTTACCTGAACCTCTTTGTTCATCTCTAGACTCTGGTGGTACTAAATGTTGTGGGGCTTTGCCTATTAAGTTTGCCATACCCATTTTTCGTAAAGCTTCACGAATTATCGGCCAACCAGCAGGATCATGGTATCTTAATATTGCTTTATGTAGCCGACGTTGACGCGCCCCCTTAGGCACCGGTACATGATCTTTATTATTTTTTATATTACGAAGTGAATTCATCTCCGTATGATAAATAGTTGTCGCATTTGCCATAGGTGAGGGGTAAAAATTTTGCACTTGATCAAGTTTAAAGTTTTGTGATTTTAACCAAATCGCTAAATTCACCATATCTTTATCAGTTGTGCCTGGATGTGCCGAAATAAAATAAGGAATTAAATATTGTTTTTTCCCTGCTTCTTTTGAGTATTTATCAAATAGCGCTTTAAACTTATCATAAGTCCCCATACCCGGCTTCATCATACGAGATAACGGCCCTTCTTCAGTATGCTCTGGTGCAATTTTTAAATATCCACCAACATGATGTGATGCTAACTCTTTAATATAGCGCGGATCTTCAATTGCTAAATCATAACGAACACCTGAAGCAATTAATATTTTTTTAATGCCTTTAACCTGACGGGCTTTTTTATATAAAGATATAGTAGGACTATGATCTGTATCCATGTGCTTACAAATTTCAGGGAAAACACAAGATAGACGACGACAAGTGCTTTCAGCCTTTTCACTTTTACAGCCCAATTTATACATATTAGCGGTTGGACCACCTAAATCAGAAATGACTCCAGTGAAACCAGGCACTTTATCTCTTATATTTTCAATTTCATTGATAATAGACTCTTCAGAACGGCTTTGGATCACGCGACCTTCATGCTCTGTAATTGAACAAAATGAACAGCCACCAAAACACCCTCGCATAATATTTACCGAGGTTTTTATCATATCAAATGCAGGTATTTTTTTATCGCCATAACTTGGGTGTGGAATACGTTGATAAGGTAAATCAAATACATGATCCATTTCAGCTGTTGCAAGTGGAATTGCAGGTGGATTTACCCAAACATGACGGTCACCATGGCGTTGAAATAACGCTCTTGCACAACCTGAATTAGTTTCTTGATGTAAAATACGAGAAGCATGAGCATATAAAGGTTTGTTAACACTTACTTGCTCAAAAGCAGGTAATTTAACGTAGGTATTTTCCCAAGGTTTTAACCTTTGCCCTTTAACCCTTACCGGTGCAGCTTGTACTGTGATAGGCTTTGCAGCATCACTGTCTAAATCAATACCTGCTTGTTTAAATTCAGATTTACTACAGCCAACATCATCTGCACCATACGGATTGGGAATAGGATCTATTTTGCCAATTTTATCAATGGCGGTTGAATCTGAACCTCGCCAACCATCTAAAGGTGTTTTACGAATAACAGCCGTTCCACGAACATTATGAATAGTGTCAACTGATTCGCCATTTGCAATTCTGTGCGCTACCTCTACAAGAGGCCTCTCTGCATTACCATAAATAAGAATATCGGCTTTAGCATCAAAAATAACACTACGTCGTACTTTTTCAGACCAATAATCAAAATGTGCAGTTCTGCGTAAACTTGCTTCTATGCCACCGATTACAACAGGTACATCCTTATAAGCTTCTTTACAACGTTGGCTATATACTAATACAGCACGATCTGGACGCTTTCCGCCTATATTATCTGGTGTATAAGCATCATCATGACGCATACGTTTTTCAGCGGTATAGCGATTGATCATCGAATCCATATTTCCGCCAGTGACACCGTAAAATAAGTTAGGTTTACCTAAACTCATAAAAGCATCTTTGTTTTGCCAATCCGGTTGAGAAATAATACCAACCCGAAAGCCTTGCGCTTCAAGAACTCTACCAATCACAGCCATACCAAAACTGGGATGATCTATGTATGCATCACCCGTTACAACTATCACATCACAACTATCCCAACCTAATGCATCCATTTCAGCACGAGTAGTAGGTAAAAAAGGCGCTGTATCGTAACATTCAGCCCAATATTTAGGGTAAGAAAACAGCTCGCGATGGGATGATAACGTGATCATGCAATAACTCAGATAAATGCAAAGGTTGCGGATTATACCTGAGTTTTACCTCAAGGTGAATTGATTAAAAAACAAACAGGAAAATCCAATTTAAAATTAAACACTCGAAAATGTAATGAAATTATCTTAAGGTTAAGTTGAAATACTATTTTCTTTCACAAATTCAATTAACTGCTCTACTGGTAGTGGTTTTGAATACATAAAACCTTGCGCTTCATCACAGCCTAAATTAATTAAATAATCGGCTTGATCTTGTGTTTCTATGCCTTCAGCAATTGTTTTAAGGTTCATTTTTTTACCTAAAGAAACAATTAATTCTGCAATGGCACCCGCATCTTTTTCTGGAATATCTTTAACAAATGCCCTATCGATTTTAATTCTATTGATAGGCAATTTTTGTAAATAGCTTAATGACGAAAAACCAGTACCAAAATCATCAATCGCAATTTCAATTCCAAACTCTTTTAACTCCGTAAGCACATTGATAACCACTTCAGGCTCATCCATTACAATGCTTTCTGTTACCTCAAGTTCTAAATAGTGCGGCTCTACTCCATACTTTTTAAGCGTATTTTTAACTTGCTGTACATAATTCGGGTCTCGAAATTGAGGAACTGAGACATTTACAGCCATCCTTACTTTATAACCAATCGATTCTAAATACTTTTGCTGTATACAGGCTTGCTCTAATACCCACTGTCCAATGTCAATAATTAAACCCGCATGTTCGGCTAAAGGAACAAAAACAGCGGGTGAAATAAACTTCCCATCACTTGTTGGCCAACGTAAAAGTGCTTCACACCCAATCATTTTTAAATTTTTAAAATCAATTTGAGGTTGATACCAAACTTTTAATTTATTATCTGAAAAGTCTTGTCTTAATTGGCGAATAATTCCCAAACGCCAAGTCATTTTTTCTTCCATTTCAGGATGGTAAAACTCAAAATTTAATTGCGGTTTCTTTTTAGCAAGATTAAGTGCGATATAAGCACTTTTAAGTGTTTGCAAACCACTCGAATGAAAATACTGGCCTTCACAAATACCAAATGTAAAGTTAATAGGTAATAAATGCTCTCCGGCCCTAAAAGGCACATTTAATATTTCATTTAACCTCATTGGTTCTAATAAAGACTTTTCTATTACAATGGCAAAAACATCAGCTCCGATACGTGCAAGCAATTTAGCGCTAGATAACTCTTCTTGCAATCGCGTCACAACCGACTTTAATAATAAGTTACCTATATCTTGCCCTAAACCATTGTTTATATCTGAGAATTGCGAGATATCAACTAAAAATAAACAGTTAGATTGTTCCGAATTATTAGCAAACAAAGCCACTCTCTCAACAAAATCGGTACGATTAGACAGGCCTGTTAAAGCATCTTTAAAAGCTGAATTTCTGAGGTTATTAAATAGCTTTATATTATCAAAACCAACACTTACATTAGTTAAAAATATTTCTGCAAACTGTAGTTGTGCTTCTGTGGGAGTATTTATGATCTCAAGAAAAACGGCCGCTTTTTGATCATTTTCACTTAATAAAAAAGTTACATCAAATTCAGTAACCTGTAGCTTTAATTGCGTTAAACAATTTTGAATTTGATGAATAGCTCTACCATTATCTAACTGCTCAATACCAGTACCAATATGACCTTGATAGTCAGAACTTCCACCTAAAACCAATAACCCTTGCTCATTTTGGCCACATAAAACCCCTAATGCAGGGCAAGCTAATATATCTGCTAGCTGAGTAACCACCGCATTTGAAAAATCAGTAATATCTGTGATACCTAATATAGATTTAGAAGCCGAGATAACTTTTTCTAAACCTAAACTTTGCACTTCTAATTGGCAAAGTTGCTCATAAGAACGAATTGCAGCAACCAAAGATGTCACTAACTTGCTACGTGTTAATTCTGTTTTAGTTTTGTAATCATTTATGTCATATTCACGGATGACTTGCTCTTCCGGTGCATAACCCGGCTGGCCCGTTCTTAAGATAATACGAATATTATGATTATTGAGTGTTTCTCGAATTTTCTGAACAGCAATTAAACCTGCATCATCTGTTTCCATTACGACATCAAGTAGTACGACGGCTATATTTGAATGTGTAGATAAAAAATCAATGGTCTCTTTACCAGAATATGCATGGAAAAACCTAAGAGGTTTATCCCAGAATAAAACACCTGATAATGCTAACTGTGTAACTGAATGAATTTCAGGATCATCATCAACAATCAATACATCCCAAAATTCACAATGCTGAACTTCTTGCTCAGGTTCATCCTCTTGTAAAAAAAGGAAGTCATCACGGTCTGTTTCAGTCATGTCACCTCAACAATTAAGAAATTGATTATTATAAGATTGTTACAATCACGTTTTTTATTATAGTGTTACTAGTATAAATATATGGAAGTTCTACGCAACCTTCAATCATTATAGTTGAATATCCGTAAAAAAATGTAGTTCCACAGCAATTAAGTTACAATTATTACCTTGATTATATTAACAAACAATTCTTTAAAAAGAGCTTATGGCTTAATGAAATAAAAGGTAGTTTAATGAAAAAGTCGCTCAAATTATTATTTCTTATTTTCTTAAATATAATCATTATTGGTCTATTTTTACCAACACAATACCATATAGAAAAAAGTATCAAAATTAATGCAAAACCCTCAGATATTCATTATTGGGTAAATGATTTAGCCCATTGGAAGACTTGGTCACCGTGGGAAATTATTGATCCCTCAATCAAAATGAAATTAGGAAACAAAACGAAAGGAGTTGGCGCAAACCAATCTTGGTTTGGAAAATCAGGAAAAGGAGAGTTAACTTTTATTCAAGTAAATCAAACGGGTGTGCACTATAATATGATTTTTAATGATGAACACTTGGCTACATCGTCAATTAGTTACCAAAAAAATAAAAAGAGTACCTTAGTGACCTGGGAATTAAGTGGCAGTAATCATGCTTTGATTACTGCTGGATATGAAGTACTTTTTATAAAATATATTTTTTCATCTAGTCTTGAATTAGGGCTGGAAAATCTGAAAAGTCAGACTGAAATGAATTTAAAAAATAAGAGTGATACTTAAAATGGATTTAAAAATATCTTCAGCCAGTGATAATTTAGCCCATATAATAAAAAGAAAACTCGGTACTAAAATACATAAAAGCGAACCTGTAGAACCATTACTTAAGCAAGAAAATACCATAGCAAGCAAACATGGTGTTGAACCAAAATACACAATAGATATGAGCGAAACATTACAACAACGCGCACAGAAAAGACAAAGATTAGCATTACTACGAAAACAACAAAATATAGAATCAATTATGGCATTAGCATTAGACTATTGCCCTCATACAGTATCTGAGCAGTCTCCCGATCCTGATTGGGTCGAGCGCTTTATTAGCTTAGCTGAAGACAGCTCAAATAAAAAAATGCAACAATTATGGGCAAAAATAATGATGGGTGAAACAACTCGTCCAGGTACCTTTTCCTATAAAAGTTTATTAACTTTAAAACAAATGACACAAAGAGAGGCTAGTGCTTTACAATTATGTGGGGGCTTGAGCGCTAAAAATATACTTGATAGTAGTAGTCTAATCTTGTTAAGTTATTATAAAAGACCCTCTCTTTTTAGCTTTTTACGCTTACAAAATAAAAACCACTTAAACTTAAGTAAAGCAGGATTAAACTTTCCTGATATTTTAACTCTAATTGATATTGATATTATATACGCCCAAGAAATTGAATCATCAGAATTAAAGACAGGTGATGAATATCAGCTTATATATCAAAATGCAGAACTCACCCTAAAAGCAAAAACATCAGGCTTAGTACTGAATTATTACAAACTCACACAAACAGGAAGTGAGTTAATTCAATTATCAAACTCCCCTATTAATAATCAATTTAAACATCAACTAGAGTCTATTTTTTTACGTGATTTTGAATTAATCTGGCGTTAGATATAGAATTTAGTCAATAAAAAAGCGAGATATCATTCTCGCTTTTTTATTGATTAAAACTTTGGCTAATCGTTAGAAATGCACTTGAACACCCAAAAATGGACCTTCAACTTCTAAGTCAGTTGTAATGTCATCAACATCATCAAGCTCTAATAATAATGAACGATAACCAAGCTTAATTGCAACATCCACCGCCATATTATCAATGACTTCCCAGGCAACACCTACTTGATAATCTTGAATTTTACTATCATCAATAGCCAATAAACTACCTTCAAAAAATACACTTAAACCTGTGAAAGGAAGACCCGCTTCTAAAGCTGCGTAACCTAAAGGAACATAACCTGAAAAGTTTTCTTTTTCAGAGATTGTATTCGTGCCATCTGTTCCAGTCACAGCAATACTGCCATCAAACTGCTTAATGTTAAAACCTAAATCAATTGAAACTAAAGAATTATCAAATATCTCATAATAAAAAACAAAATCGTTATGTGATAAATCAGAAACTGCATTTGCTTTTGAACCGACTTGGTAAACAGTATCCCCAAATTCAAAACCAGAGGTTAAAGTAGTAGTACCATTAACTTCAATTTCATTATGTTTAATCTTAACATTAGGCACTAAAGGAATAGGGTGCTCTAATGCAACATAAAAATTAGTCAAAGATTCATCTTCAAAATTAAAAGATTCTGAAGTGCCATTCCCTTCGGAAAAGTTACCCGTTGTTTCTGAGCGCCAGCCCTCTACGCCAGCATAAACACCCAATATCGTATCAGCTTGTGCTAACGGAGCAAGAAAACTTGTTGTGACTAGGCCTGTTGCAAGTAAAGCTGCTAAATAATGCTTTTTCATAATTTATCCCTGTGCTAAAAGTTCTGAAAGTTCAATCAAAGCGGCGTTTGCTCTAGAAATATAATTAGCCATTACTAAAGAATGATTTGCACCTATGCCAAAACCGCTACCATTTAAAATCATAGGGCTCCAAACAGTCTCTTGAGTTGCTTCTAACTCTCTGATTATTTGTTGTAAACTAATTTTAGCATTCTTTTTCTCTAAAACATCAGAAAAATCAAATTCAGCTGCTTTTAAAAAATGAAGTAACGCCCAAGATGCCCCTCTTGCTTCATAAAATACATCATCAATTAACCACCAAGATGTTTTTATTTGGTTTTGTTTTGGAGTTTGCGTTGCCTGCTGTGCAGCACTATCGCCAGCTAAATCTGTATTAATCCTTTCTTGACCAACACTTGCGCTTAACCGTTGGCTTAAGCTACCTAATCTTTTTTCAGACTCTTTTAACCATTCTCTTAAATTATCGGCTCGAGCATAAAATTGACTTGAATTTTCATTTTGATCTGCAATACCATTTCTGTATTGTATTAAATGATCGATACCTTTTTGATATTCTGATTCTGCACTAGGCCATGCCCAAGCAGTAGAGCTAATGTTAAACTGAGGCTGTGCTTTTTTTAGAGCGATATGCTCTGTAGACTGAGATTGCGAACGGCTAAAATCTTTACGCATTGATAGCGCAAGATCTCTGGTCATTTCTAAAGCTCCATACTCCCAGGCAGGCATGTTATCCATAAATACAGAAGGTGGCATCATATCATTTGAAAGATACCCACCAGGCTTATCTAACAAAGTACTAGCCACTTTAATTAAAGCTGATGTTGTAACATAGCCAACAACTAATTTTTGACTTTTTTCACCTGCGTGTTGCTGGGCTTCTTGCTTTACATTAAATACTGCAGGCTCAAAACTCCAATATACAGCCAAACAATAATTAATTAATAAAATACTTAATAGCCCTGTCGCTATTTTACCTTTATGTTCAAACATAACGCTCCCTTATTGATGGCTATGGTCTTATTATTCTTGACCCAGTTTTACAATATTAGCTTGAATAGAAATAGACTCACCTTTAAAAAAGTGAAGTTTTAATATGGTGGTTTCACCGGCCTTTATCAACTTTGTTGGTTCAAATAACATTAAATGTAAACCCCCAGGTCGAAATTTAATTTGGCTAAAAGGCGCAATATCAAGCATTGTTAATTGGCTCATTTTCATCATACCATCAATAAATTCATGTTGATGTATTTCAACTCGGCCAACTCCTTTTATTTCAGCACCAACAAGCGTTCGCATATCTTTAGTATCATTTTCAAGTGTGAAATATGCAACACTACTACTTGTTCCAGGAATAAAAGCGCGTACTTGAGCATCTATTATTAATGTATGAGCTAACGCTGAATTGATATTAAAAATGAAAAAAGTTAAGCAAAGGGCAATAAACTTCATAATCGTACCTAATTTATCTATTATGTATTTATTTTACCCCAACATCAAAACTGGTGCACTTATCTTATAGTTTTAATTTAAAAGAATATTTTAATTTAAAAAAGTAACTAAGTACGCTTTATTAATAATGTGATGAGTGTTGTTTTTTCTCACCTACTAATAACCAAATTACCAAACCCACTAATAAAAAAGGCCACAAAACAGCCACTCCACTAAATAATAATGCTGCAGCAACAACAAGTAAGCTAGCACCAATGATCCCAGCAATTCCCACCGCTAGAAAAACACACAGAGCAACTACTGCAAAAACGATAGCAATAACGAGCATTACTTTAGCAATCGGCTCAAACCATAAATTTTCAAACTGAAAGCTAAACGGCCAATGCATGTGAAAGTGATCAAAATGTACGAATCCACTTGCATATAAAAAGAAAATCAAACTAATAAAAATGATTGTTTTCATAAATACTCCTTAACTCTCACTTCGTATTCAATAACGTTCAGGTAAAACCAGAGCACCTATGAAGTAACCAATTAAGACCGCGACTGGAAACATAAAAAATAGCAGTAACGTTGCTAATCGAACTGACCAAATAGGGAAGTTATTACTTTTAGCTAAACCAGCACATATACCTGATATTTTTTTATTTAATTTATCTTTATAAAATGAATCTGTATCTTGATATTTACTCATAACTTGTTCCTTTAATACTAAAATCACTATGCTGCAAGTTTCTTTTTCAATTGTGTTAGTTCACTTTCAATTTCATCGTTTTTTTCAATTTCGTCAAATTGTTGCTGTAAACTTGAACTTCCTAAATCGTAAGATTCTACTTTCGCTTCAATTTCATCAACCTTGCGCTCAACCAATTCAAAACGTGCCAAAGCATCCTTTATTTGATTGCTATGTAGATGAGTTCGAACCTTTAATCTAGATAAAGCTGATTCTTCCTTTTGCATTAAACTCGCTTGTTTTATTTTAATCTGGTTTAATTTGACTTGTAAGCTATCAACATCTGCCTTTAACTGATTCAATGCAGAATCAATTTTAGCTAATTCATCTTTTAAACTATTAGCTTGCTTAGTTGCTTTATTCTTCTCTATTAATGCTGCTTTAGCTAAGTCGTCTCGCTGCTTTTCAAGTGCTAACTCAGCTTTTTTTTGCCAAAATATAATAGATTGATTCGCTGATTCAAGCTCACGGTTAAGTGTTTTTTTATCAGCCAAAAATTCAGCTTGTGTACTTATCACCTCAGCCAATGTTTGCTCCATTTCCTGGATCATTAAACGCACTAATTTTTCTGGGTCTTCAGCTTTATCAAGTGCTGATGCAATGTTTGATTGAATAATATCTGTTAGACGAGTAAATACTCCCATAACCATTCTCCTTGTTAATAAATAATAATTATATTTTTAAATTTACTAAATATAGCTATTACAATTGCCATGCCAATTTGAAAATAGAAATAATTCATTTAAATTCAGGGCCTTACAGGTAATTAAAATTTAAAAAATTATATGGTGATAATTACGATTAATTTTTAGTTGATTTAACGATTATGAATAGTCAAATTGACCAATCATTTTTTATACCCATCAATGCACATTAATTAGGTGAAATAACTTTTGTATTAAAAATAGATAACAAATTGAAAATTAACTGCGATTTGGAGAAAGCGATGAAGAAACGGTATTCGCTTTAGAGCAAAAGTGGAGATTATGAGTAAATTTGATAATGTTCAAAACTTAGCGTTTATTAAAAACCTAAAGTCATTTTCATACAATTTATAGAAGGTAAAACCAAACAAGTCTTATGAGTAGTTAGGTAGTTTTTGAAATAAATTAACACCAATATAAGTTGCAACCATACTCAATACGGGAATTAAAAATAAAGTTAAAAGCGGGAATAAATCAAACATAAAATTCACCTGATTTTTTACTAACTATTAAAAGATGACAGTAAAATAACGAAATAAATTTCAATATTTTTTTATTAGTGATGAATGGTTAAAATAAATGATGAGTGGAAAACAATTAAAATCCCCCTAAATTTAACCTAAATAACTTGTATCTAAGTTAAATTTATTTTCGCTCACTATACCATTGCACTAAGATAGGAGCTCGACGACTTAACTGAACTCCCATAAATGTCAGTAACAAACTTGCCACAGGAGTGAGCAATATACTGAACAATAAAGATGATTGGATCATAGCGAGTTCCTACTTAACGGCTTGAGCTATCATAAATGCTTTGTGCTTAACATGTATTTTTGCTTTTAAGTCTTTAATAATTACACTACTAGGACGAATCGCATTATCAAAGTCATTTAGTGCTGTTCGGATACTTCTTTGAGTATCTTTATTTATTTGTGTTTTTGCCTCATTTACTTGTGCCAAAACAGCATAATCCATCATGGTATTAAAACTAACTAGCTCCGCTTGAACTGAGGTAGATCCGGTAATAATTACAACACTTGCTACAACTTTTTGAATAAATTTAAACATTCTATTCTCCTTGAAATTAAATAATGTCGATATTGTTTTAAAGTTACATCAGGTATTACAAGGTATGTGCCAATAATGCACAAAAAACATAACAACATGATTTTAAAGGGTTATTAAAAAGATGGCTGTGATATTAGTTAATTTGACCAGTGGAATTAGTGGTTTTGACTAGAAAATTATAAATTTGATTTTTTGTATATTCCGATTTCGGGAATTAAAATCCCGAAATCAAGAAATACTAGGGTGACAAGCCTTAACTATTTATTCCGGCACAAACGAAAGTGCTTTTTCCATAGTTTGAATATCAGCGTCTTTTTTATGACCATTTTCAGATAAATATCGTCGAAACGCTCTGGCACCCGGCATTCCTTGAAAGATACCCAACATATGACGGGCTATATGCCAAAAATTTGCACCTAAAGCCATTTCACGTTCAAAATAGTCATACATATCACGCACTAATTCATGACGAGTAATAGGGTTAATCGTTTCAGCACCATAAATTAGGTGATCAACTTGAGCAAGCAGGAATGGGTTCGCATATGCTTCTCGCCCCATCATTACGCCATCTAACTGTTCTAAATGGGTAACAGAATCTGTAAGCGTCTTTATGCCACCATTAATACTAATATGTAATTGAGGATAATCTTTTTTAAGTTGATATACACGCTCGTAATCAAGCGGAGGAACTTCTCTATTTTCTTTTGGACTTAAACCATTTAGCCATGCTTTTCGGGCATGAATAATATAATCATCACAGCCAACTTTATGTGTTGTATCAATAAAATCACATAAAAATTCATAAGAGTCTTGTTCATCTATGCCAATTCGTGTTTTCAAAGTAACAGGAATATCAACTTGCGCTTTCATCGCTGAAACACATTCAGCAACTAACTTAGGTTCAGCCATTAAACACGCGCCAAAACGTCCATTCTGTACACGATCAGAAGGGCACCCCACATTTAAGTTAACTTCATTATAACCACGTTCTTGTGCTAATTTAGCACATTTTGCCAAAGCTTCTGGATCTGAGCCACCTAGTTGTAATGCAACCGGTTGTTCATGTTCATTAAAATGTAAATAATCACCTCGCCCAAATAAGATGGCACCCGTTGTAACCATTTCAGTATATAAAACCGTATGCTTAGTAAGCTTACGGTGAAAAGTACGACAATGGCGATCAGTCCAATCGAGCATAGGTGCTATGGAGAACCGTCTAAAGGCTGTATCTACTGGTTTTATTGGGTTGAGACCTTGGTTTACTTCTTTTAACATCTAACTGAATTACCTTAAGTGACCTTGAATTACCCCCAATTTCGCTATTAAAGTACTCCAAGGGTACTCCATAAATTGGTAGGACAAATGGCTTCTTTTACTATCACGAAACGTCAAAAAGCGAACGGTAGCTATAGTTATCGCTGCGGTATAGTTGTAAAAAAGAAAAGTACCATTATACACAGAGAGTATAAAACATTCAGTAAAAAAGAAACTGCTAGAACATGGGGGATTGCCCGCTGCTCTGCGATAGAAGAAGGTGAAATACTAAAAAAAGATAAAGTAATACCTATCAGAAACTTACTTGATTTATATTTCAACAATCATGAACTCTGGGAGAAAATAGGGCGAGCAAAGCAATACGTAATAAAGATGCTGATGGATTGCAAACTAATACGGTTAAAATTAGCAAAAAAGAAGGAGCGCACCAAGTATTCTCCACCCTTTCTTACTAGCTTTTATAATGCAACCCAAACGCATAAATTAACTTAAAACATTGTGTTGTTGTTTTTAGATGTTTCTGGAACAGGCTGCCCTGCCCCCCAGTGTTCCACAATCATTCCATCTTTCATTCGAAAGATATGAATAAGAGCTGCTCCGAGAGAGTCCGGTGTGCGCTTTGCATGAAGGTGTAACCAAACAAGTTCACCTTCGGAAGCGCTACGCTTAATAGACATAGAGAGCTTTGGGTATTCTTTATATCGACTTAAGAATAAGTTGAATAACCCTTCTCGCCCACCGCTTATATGGGGGGAATGCTCAACAAAGTTATCGGAATAGCATTCATTTCTTAATATATTAATCCTTTGCGAAGGTTTAAGGTCATTTCTACTTTCTAATATTTCCATACAGTATATGGCTTTCTTTAGGTTTGACTGCTCTAAAGAACTGTAGGACTTTTCATTCGCCCGACAAACCAAAGTAAAGGATAAAACTATAAATCCCGTAAAAATTAAATTAAATATTTTTTGAGCATTCATTTACAATTCCTTTATAAACACATATTTTTTCAATCAATAAGCACAAGCATAACATCTTGCTCACCGACAGCCGTGTGCGAAGCGCGCTTTAGGTTGTCAAGTGGAGGCCATTTTTAGCTGAAACAGCGGTAGTAGCGCAACATGTTATGTCTATTTCACAATAAGAGATTTCCATTTACAGGAGAAACCTCGAGTAGAAGAATAACAACATGTTACGAGCATTGCAGCAGATAAAATAGGGCTTATTTATAGGTGCCGGAATAGGTTAAATATTCGTAAGATGCAAACATGCTGCAAATTCCAGCCATAGACATAATGGAAGCTATAAATTTTCAATTTTTAGTAGGGCTGTATCACTGCCCCCTACAAAACGGACACATTTGATACATATTCTTTAGCTTCGCTTAAATTTTCATTACTACGACCATGAAAGGGGGCATTATTTGGATATGCATCAATACGAATACCATAAAACTCTCCGTATTGTTCTTCTCGAATTAAAGCTTCATCTTCATAGTCGCCAGAACCAGCTTTAAAGTTACTTTTTACTATATGAACTTCTTTTATCGTGCTTTCGCCGTAAATCCAACAACCACTCAATATCAACTTCTCATAAGTTTGACTCACCCCCTTTTAAGACATAATTTAATAACAAATTGATTTTAACGTTTTTTACACAAGTAAACCTGTAATAACATTGATTTACGGGACTTTTCATCAGAGCAAAAAATTCATTAGAACGGCCACATGTAAAAATAAAACCACATTAAACTGCGACCCCTCAAACAGCAGTAACCCCGTGATTATTTTTTTAATTTTCAGCAAATACCATCGCTATTAATACTATATTATGTACTAGTAGATAAAACCGTTTTTATCATTGGGTTTTCAATAATCAACCAAATACTTACGGCCATGAGACAGCCAGCATAAAAAAAGTTTAACCACTTTTCATATAATGGACTACTTGAAATTCTAGACAGCAATTCACCAATAGAAACCCATAAAAAATGAATTGAAATATTTAAAAAGGCCAACCAAATTATTAAAATAGCAATACCACTATCTCCAAATGTAGCCTGAGACTGTTCGCTGAACAAAGTAAACATTAAAAAAACCATCAGCCAGCCTTTACTATTCAAGATTTGAATAAGTAATCCATCAAAAAAACCAAGCGCTTTTGAAGTACTTTTGAGCTTTGAAGAGTTTGTTCGAAGAAACTTAGTGGCTACATAAACTAAATATATTGCGCCAAGTAATTGTAGGTAATTCATTAGTTCGGGGTGATTGTTGACAACTTCTCCTAATCCATAACCAATAATTATAGACTTAATGATGAAAACACTATCAATACCAGCAACTAACGGTATTGAACGTTTAACTCCAACCTGAGCCCCTGATGCTGCAAAAACAATGTTAGCCGGACCAGGGCTAAACACCAATGGAAACATCACCCCCAACCAAACAATAAACAAGCTCATAGTTACCTCCTTTATAAAAAGTAAATATTAACCAATCAAAATTGGACGGTCTTGTACAAAATTGAAACTTTAACTTTTACAAACTCGATAGTTTGATGGTGAGGTACCAAAGGCTCTCTTAAAATTACGGGTAAAATGACTTTGATCATAAAAACCACAGGAAAGTGATGTTTCAATACAGCTAACCCCTTTAGATAGTAATTTTTTTGCATGATTTACTTTTACTAAAAGTAAATATTGATGGGGAGTAACTCCAAACAAGGTTTTAAAGCTTTTAATTAATTGGAACTTAGAACAGTTTGACACGTACTCTAGCTCTGTCAATGAAGGGTTGAGCTCAAAGTTATCATGTATAAAGTCTCGAGCTAGATAGCTACTTTTGGAGCAAATACTATCAAACACTTCTTTTTTAGCAGAGCCATATTGAGTAAAAAGTTGTTCAAGAGCCAATGTAAATAATGACTCTTTTGTCAGCTGAAAAGAAGCCAACTCTAGTGATATATGTAATTGTAATAACACATCAAAAAGTAGTTCATCGTATATTATAGGCTGATTAATGATTGGATCAATTGGTAATCCACGATTAGCAAATTGACTACTAAGCTCATTTAAGTTGAAATAGAACATCCGGTACCGCCACCCATTTGGCGTACCAGAAAAACCAGTATGAACTTCAGCAGGGTTAATAGCGATAATATGTCGTTTAGGAATAATTATATTTTTACCACGATAAAGTAGTCCCTCCGCACCATCTTCTATCACTCCAATAGCCAATTCATCATGCCAGTGTTTTGTAAATTCAAACTTTGTATAGCGAGCACTAAGAAGCTCAACGCCAGAGAAAGTTTCATTGACCCATAGTTTCGATTTTTCCAATCACAAGCTCCTCATTCTTACTAAATATGCAAATATAAACTTAACATGTTCGTAGCAGCCATAAAAAGCCAAAAACGAATTAACCATATAAGTGCATTAAACCTAAGTTATTAAATAATATTGGAATTAAATAAATCGACAAACTACTTTCTGTTTTAAATTTTTAATAGTGTGTAAAATTTTTTATTTCCCATTCAAAGTTCCTCAACTTTTCATTGCCAAAGCCAACCCGTTCCCATATTGTAACCAAAAGTAAAGCATTACGATGAATTTATATATTTAAACTTAGCGCTTCATATGTGAAATGCACAGGCGGTATAAATCGCTAATTTAAGTCGAACGAAGGCATGTCGACTCTATTCATTTTAGAAGGCTACCCTTCCCTGCTTTATGTCGGTTTGTGGATCAAAAATATTTTTCAACCTCAAAACAAGGAAACTTTTATGAATACCTCAAATATTGTGCTCGTCTGTGCGCTAGTCAGCGGTTTATTATGCCATTCAGATCTAGCTAAAGCAGAAGATACACGCACATTTCCACCCCCCTTTGGTGCTGACAGCTTAGCTGAAGAACCCATAAAGCCGACTCATAAAAAATATAAAAAAGTGAAGCACCTGAAAATTAACTGTTCACGTAAATCAACAGCGCTAAAAAACACACTCAAAAGAAAAGCTTGGTCTGCTGAAAAAGTAAAATTGGTTATTTCAGGTGAGTGTCAAGGGCCACTCCTTATTGACCGCCATGGTATAGAAATTACCAATGATGCAGATCGGTCTGGCTCTATCAAAGTAACAGACAATAATATAGCAAACAGTGCAATCGTGATTAAATCAGCATCCGTCAATTTAAGCAATTTTAATATAGACGTGCCCGTGGGTATGATAGCAGTGACAGTCAAAGCCAATAGTACAGCTAACTTTGACCATATTACCACCAATGCAAAATCTGACTCAGAGACAGCATTTAGTCAGTTTGTAATCACTGACAATAGCAGCAGCTACTTCGCAAACTTATCTGGCAATCAGCTTATGATAGCAGGTGGATCATTTTCTGATTTTACAGTAGGCAATGATCAACTAACGATTAACATCACAGACACTTCAACGGCACGCTCTAGCGCTGAAAATCAATTTGACTCAGTCCAAGTATCAGGGAATGGTTATTTTTTAGCTGACAATAGAACACATATCGATTTACTCATGATTTGGAGTAAAGCCGCCGTTGAAATTAATCAAGAAAGCGCGGTAGGCCACCTGATGATGGGCGGACAAACCTTGTTTGCAGCTTATAAAAATTCAACGATTATAGGACCCTATAATATCTGGGGTAATGTAGTATTTGAGCTTGAACACTCCAGCGCAGATAATTGGAAAGCGATAGACAAGCCTCACTCCATTATCAGCGGTAACAACGCAACGGTGAATGGCATTCATTACCCTCAATGGAGCTGGTCGGGGCAAGATCACAGTGGGCTGTAAATAGTATACTTTACTGATTTTGCTCAATAGTAGAAAAACCTCCCCCGAGCTCAATGACTTCTTTTAAAATGTTCGGGGCATAGTGGTATTTTAAAGCTGAGATATCTAACGGCCCGAATAGGCGATACCTCGCCCAAATATCAATGATGATTAAATTTACAACCATCCATCTCCCTTCTATAATTTTGATAAACAATTAATTGTTTCTTTCATTGAAACTTGGCACTGCCACCATCCCTTATGCCAGAGTAGATGAGTGCTATTGCATTCTCATATAAAGCGCACGCCACCCTATCTCTTTATGTACTTTTGAGAGTACGCTTTAATAAAATATACTCACTTGTACAAATTAGATTCGCATTTATCTAAATGTTTTTCTAAAACGAATCAATTTAGCTTATTAAAGTCACATTTACGCTATAGAATAAAAGAACATTGGTATAGAATAAAATCCTTAATCAATACCAATTAGGCATTTTCGCTATTTGGTATAAGGATATAAATGCATGAAAATAGACTGTCAAATAGAGCAAAGCGCACTTGTTCAAAAAGCAAAAGATGTATGTGAAAGCAAAGGCACACGCTTTACAACAATACGTGAAAAAGTTTTTGGATTATTAGCTCAAACCGAAAGTGGTGTTGGTGCTTATGATTTATTAGAACAATTAAAAGTAACAGAGCCTAACGCTAAACCTGCGACCATTTATCGCGCTCTTGATTTTTTATCTGAAATGGGATTTATTCATAAAATAGAAAGCACAAATGCCTTTATGTTGTGCCATCATTTTGATCATACACACCCTGTACAGTTACTCATTTGCGATAATTGTGGTAATGTTAACGAGTTGCACTCAACAATTATATCTCACGAACTAAATAATCAGGCTCAAGATCTTGGTTTTACAGTTTCACGACAAACAATTGAAGCTCACGGCCTTTGCCAAAAGTGTAATTAAAATATCTTAAATAAAGAGTTTGCAGTTTAAGTTTAACATCACTTAAAATTAGCAAGTAGGAAAGGCCTAAAGGTCTTCGTTTGAAATAACCACTGGATTTGTATAATGAATGTAGAATTCATCAACCCTTTTTTATCATCTCTGATGAATGTATTAAGCACCATGGCTCAAACACAGCTAAAACCAAGTAAACCTATGATGAAAAAATCAGAGGTTGCAAAAGGCGATGTATCAGGTTTAATCGGTATGGTTGGGCCACAAACAAAAGGCTCTCTATCTATTTCATTTGATGAAGAGTTAGCACTTACCATAATGGAACGCATGCTTGGCGAACGCCCAGATAGCATTAATGAAGAAGTAACCGACATGGTAGGTGAAATTACAAACATGGTTGCTGGTGGTGCAAAAAACCTTTTAGGTGAAAAAGGTTATGAGTTTGATATGGCAACCCCTATTGTTGTATCTGGTAATAATCATACTATTACCCATAAATGTGATGGCCCAAAAGTTTTAATGCCATTTAATTCTGATGCAGGACTTGCCCATATTGAAGTTTGCTTTGATAAGTTATAAATAATATGACTTGGATCCAAAAAACAATAAACTTAAAACCGCGTTCTCGCGGTTTTCATTTAATTACGAACGATATAATACAATCTCTTCCTGAAATAAAAGAGTATAAGCTAGGTTTGGCGCATATTTTCATTCAACATTCTTCAGCAAGCCTCACCATAAATGAAAATGCAGATCCAACCGTACGTATAGATATGGAAAGTCATTTCAATCATTTTATACCCGAAAGACAAAGTTATTATTTACATGATTATGAAGGTGATGACGATATGCCTGCACATATAAAAGCCAGTACCTTAGGCAATAATCTTAGTATTCCAATTACAAATGGACAACTTAATTTAGGTACATGGCAAGGCGTTTATTTGGGAGAACATAGAGATCATGGCGGTATCAGAAAGCTTGTAATTACCTTACAAGGCGAAGTAAGTAGATTTTAAACTTTATGTATTTACTCCACATATTTATAATCTACTCTTGGCGTTATATCACATAATAATTCATAAGGTATGGTATCTGCGTGCTTTGCAATAATCTCTACTGGCAACTCAGGACCCCATAAAATAACCTCATCGGCCACCTTATCCTGTAAAACATCGCCTAAATCAACAGTGATCATATCCATAGATACGCGGCCAACTAAAGGTACCTTTCGACCATTGATCATTACTGGTGTGCCTGTATTTGCATGTCGAGGGTAACCATCTCCATACCCTATTGCAGCTATCCCTATATAAGTATCTTTAGAGGTGAGCCAATTAGCACCATAGCCTGCAGACTCTCCAGCTTTAATTTTTTTAATCGCAATTAATCGCGTTTTTAAACACATTACGGGTTTTAAATCATGATCATTACCTGTTTTTTCAAGCATAGGTGAAACACCATATATCATCAAACCAGGTCTTACCCAATCACCATGACTTTGTTGCCAACCAACAATGCCAGCAGAATTCGCTAAGCAAACTTCTTCAGACATATTCTTAATACAAGCGTCAAACTCTGCTATTTGTGATTGCGTCATTGTATTGAGTAAATCATCAGCACATGCAAAGTGAGTCATTAATTTTATATCTGCATTCACATTAGGATTATTAGATAATCTTTGATAAAAATTAATAAATTGAGATGGGTGAATACCGAGTCTATGCATACCGGTATCAATTTTTAGCCAAACGGTTAATTGCCCACCCAAATCACATTGCTCTATATCTTCAAGCTGAGTTTCATTGTGAACTATGGTTTGAAAATTATTAGCTAATAAAATCGGTAAATCCGTTTTATCAAAAAAACCTTCTAATAAAACGATTGGCTTAACTAAACCACCCGCCCTAAGTGCCAAAGCTTCATCCACTCTAGCAACAGCAAATGCATCTGCTTCATTTAAACTTTGCGCTATTTGCACTAACCCATGGCCATACGCATTGGCTTTAAGTACTGCCATTATTTTACTATTTGATGCAAAGTCACGTACTTTTTTTAAGTTATGAGTTAAGGCTGTTAAATTTATTTCTGCGGTAGCTAAACGCATGTATTTATTCCAATATTAGTAATCATCGTCTGCAGCAGGACCTGCGTAATTATCAAATCGAGAGAATTGCCCCTGAAAAGTTAAACGCACTCGCCCTATTGGACCATTACGTTGCTTACCAATAATAATTTCTGCAACACCTTTGTCAGCCGAATCTTCGTTATAAACTTCATCACGATAAATAAACATGATTAAATCGGCATCTTGCTCAATAGAACCCGATTCACGTAAATCTGAGTTAATTGGACGTTTATCAGCTCTTTGCTCTAGTGTACGGTTAAGCTGCGACAGCGCAACAACAGGACATTCTAGTTCTTTAGCCAAGGCCTTTAATGAGCGCGATATTTCACCAATCTCTAAGGTACGGTTGTCAGATAGACTAGGAACTTTCATCAATTGCAAGTAATCTATCATGATCATACTTACACCATCATGATCGCGGGCAATACGTCTGGCGCGAGAACGCAACTCTGTAGGTGTTAAACCCGATGAGTCATCAACAAACATTTTACCTTTTTCCATTAACAAACCCATAGTTGAAGATAATCGAGCCCAATCATCATCATCTAATTGGCCTGTTCTTACTTTAGTTTGATTAATACGACCTAAAGATGCGAGCATACGCATCATGATTTGCTCAGAGGGCATCTCTAATGAAAATATAATGACAGGTTTATCTTGCGTCATAGCAGCATGCTCTGCAATATTCATCGCAAAAGTGGTTTTACCCATAGATGGACGAGCCGCAACAATGATTAAATCTGAATTTTGAAAACCACAGGTCATTTTATCTAAATCTGAATAACCTGAGCTGATCCCTGTTATACCGTCTTGAGGTGATTGGTAAAGCTCTTCAATTTTATCAACCGTTTTCTCTAAAATTGTATGTATGCTTTGTGGTCCATCTGTACTTTTATTACGAGATTCAGCAATTTTAAATACCTTACTTTCAGCTAAATCTAGCAACTCATGACTATCTCTACCTTCAGGGTTAAAACCGGCTTCAGCAATTTCATTTGCAACACCTATCATTTCACGCACAACGGCACGTTCGCGTACAATATCTGCATAAGCTGTAATATTAGCCGCACTAGGTGTGTTTTTAGCAATTTCACCTAAATATGCAAAACCACCTATGCCTTCTAGCTGGTTATTTTTTTCTAGGGTTTCAGAGATAGTAATTAAATCAATTGGTTGATGTAAATCTACCAGCCTTTCCATAGCTTCAAAAATAAATTTATGAGTACGTGTATAAAAATCTAGCCCAACAACTCTCTCAGCAACACGATCCCATGCTTCATTATCCAGCATCAAACCACCTAAAACTGACTGTTCAGCTTCAATTGAATGTGGAGGTATTTTTAAGGTATCAATCTGCTTATCAAATTGTTTTTCAAATTTTGGAGACTTTTCGAACTTTGCCATTTCATCATACTAATAACTCATAATACTGCTATTCTATCGACTCTGATAATCAGTTAATACTAAAATTTTTCAGGAATGAAAAAGCTGAGCAGTGCTCAGCTTTTTTTAACTCGTTTTATAAAGACTTAAGACTAACACGACCACTAATAGTATCTATTTCAATATCAGCATTACCTGCTGACATTTCAAATTCTAATGAACTTGATGGACCATATTTGGCTTTTTTTATTTTATCTGATGTTAACTGGTTTTTTATACGTCCACCAGCATGAGAGTCAATTTCAAACTTGGCCGAAATGCTTTTTGCTAAAGCTAATTCCACATTACCACTTACAGTTTCAATTTGTACTCGCGCATTATCTGAAAAATCTGGTATAGATAAATCAAGTCGACCATTTACAGTATTAATATCTAGCCTCTGAATGACCTGAGCCTTAAGTTTTATTTCACCATTTACGTTTTCAATTCGAATATCTTCAGCTTTTGTTATGATTTCAATATCACCATTTACCGCATCAAAACGTAAACGACCTTGGGAATTAATATCATGAATATCACCGTTCACTGTTTCATAATGTATTTTACCATCAAGTTCTTTTGATAAAATAGCGCCATTTACCGTTGATAAGTTTATTTTTTCAGTTAATTTTTTTGCTGAAATATTGCCATTAACCGTTTCGATCCTCGCTCCACCTTGGATCTCCAATACATCAACGTTTACATTTACACCATCAAAGTTTAATTTACTATTAGTAGGAATATAAATAACTAAATTAGAGCCTTCCCCTGAATTCCAGCTACGCATTTTGTTAGGCATTTTAACTTTAAAAATAGTGTGGCTACCTGAGCTTTTAAACTCGTATCCAAGTGCTTTGTCATCTAACTCCCCTGTTACTTTAACTTCAGATTTGTCCCATCCTTTAATTTGAACATCGCCTCTTTGGTTTTTAATAACCACCTTACCATTACTTTCAACTGATAGAACTTCATCTATTTTCTCGCCAGCAAAAGTAAATGAACTTGAGATACTCAAAAGGGCTATTGCTATTAATTTCATTGTCATACTAATCTCCTAAATTTGTTGCCATTTTGGTTGGTGCACGCGATTAATAAGCTCCAACTCTTGTCTATACACTTGTGCTAGCATTCTTAATAAGGCAGAATTTTGCGGTTCATTTTTTAATGCTTGTTTAATTGCTTGCTCAGCTTGCTCTAAATCATCTAATTGTGCCTGCCAATCATCTGTTAAGGCAGGTTTTTCTTGATACTGTACTAATAAGGCATTCTTTTGCGTCTCAAATATTTCACTCATTGTTATAACATTATTAATCTCTGAGTCATTTGATTGCATCTGTATAGTAGATAAAAAATTAAAACTTAATAATGCAGCTGCAAAACAAGCTGCAACAACCGATAATTTAGTAAAGTGGTTTAAAGTCTTTGGTTTTACTTTAAAATCAATTGCTCTATCTATACCTTGCCATAAATCTTTTTTAGGCTGAATTTCTTCAGGCATATTCTCTAAAGAGTGTTTTAAAAAACTATCAAAATCTTTGTTACTCATTTTCATACCACTCCTTTAATAAATTACGGGCCCTATGGTATTGTGCTTTACTTGATCCTACGGCCATATTCAAAATAGTTGCAATTTCTTCATGGCGGTAACCTTCAACGGCATATAATACAAACACCATTCTAGCCCTTTCAGGTAAACGTAAGATAAGTTTATCTAAACCATTTAAATCATGTTCAGCTTCAATCGCATGTTCATCCATACCTTGTGTTTCTATGCTGACAACCTTTTGCAACCAACTTTTTTGTTTTCTAAGATAACTAATCGTGATATTTGCCGTCACACTATGTAACCAAGTAGAAAATTTTGCCTTACCATCAAAATTAGATATTTTTTGCCATAGCTGAACAAACACTTCCTGAGAAGCATCTTCCGCTATCGATTTATCCGCAGTTAAACGCAAACACAAACCATAAACACGGTTTATATATTGCGTATAAAGTTGTTCAAAAGCAGCCCTGTCACCTTGCTGAACTAAAGAAATCAATTGCTCTTCTTTTATCGCTGCAAACCTTTGCTCTGCTTTAATTAACATTGAAGCTCATCCAAACTAATCCTTTGAATTATTAATAACGAATTAAGTTGCTTTAATGTATTAGACGCGGTGTAAATAGGAAATGGTTTAAATAAAAAATTATTTATTTAAAAAATGAAAATGCGACTAATACATTGGAACTTTTAAGCCAATACATTAATCGCATTTTTATATTTATTAAAGCGTTAAATCACTTTATTAATGAATGAGTTAACCAGTAAAGGTCTGAGTGAATTCCTGCGGCAGTCACTTCTTGGCCTGCACCCGGCCCTTGGATCACTAACGCATTATCTTGATACCACAGACTATTTATCACAAAAATATTATCACCCGCTTTTAAACCTGCTAATGGTTCATCTTTTTTTACGGCCGAAAGCGCAACTTTTGCAACAAGCTTGTCTTGCTGTAAATTAAGCTCTGCAACATAACGTAATACTAAGTCTTCTTTTTTGGCTTGTATTAGTTTATCTGACATAAACGCGTCTAATTTGTCACGCTTTTCTAAAAAGGACAGCCAATCACCTTGTGCCAAGTCTGCTGGCATCATAGGCGTTAATGAAATATCATCTAAATCTAAGGTTAAACCTAATTCTCTAGCTAATATGAGCAACTTACGCTGTACATCTCGCCCTGATAGATCTTCTCTAGGATCCGGTTCGGTATAACCCATGTCTTTTGCTTTTAATAATAATTCAGAAAAAGGCACTGAACCATCATATTCACAACATAGCCAAGATAAAGTCCCAGAAAAAACACCTAACAAACGCTCTATTTTATCCCCTGAGTATTGCAGGTCATTTAATGCAAAGTTAATAGGTAATCCAGCACCAACACTTGTATTATATCGCCATTTTAAATTACGCTCATATAGCTTTTCTTTTAATGCATTATACCAAGTTGTATGGGCTGTTCCTGCATACTTATTAGCACTGATCAAATGGCAGTCTTGTGCTGCAAAATCAGGATATAACAAACTAAAATCTTCACTTGCAGTGATATCAATAACCACCTTATGTTCATAATCCAGCTGTTCAAGCGCTGCAATAAGCGATTTATTATCATAAGCAATCGCTGAAGTTTGCCATTGTTCAAGCCAATTATGTATTTTGATACCATCTGAGCAAAACAGCATATTTTCACTACGAACTAAGCCAACTAACTTTACAGGTAAAAGATAATTCAAACGTACTAATTGTTTTTCTAGTTGTGTAATGAAAGTTGCACCTACATTTCCTAAACCCGCAACAACAACTGCCAACTCTTGTGAATCACTGATCAACTCTTCATGTAAAATCGTTAATAAGTCTGTATCAAATGCCTGTTCGCACAAAACTAAACCGTATTCATTACCAGGCATATCTTTTTGAGAAAAAGCAAAGCGAATATTAATATTATATTTCTGTAATATCTTAGCCGCTTGTTGTGTTAATTGATGTGCAATATCGTTAGGACACACTATGCCTAAACCAAATAAATTTGACTCAACTAAGTTTGCTCGCCCAGACAAGTGATTAATTACAATATGAGTATAAGCGGCAGGAATTAACAAGTAAGTTTCTGAATCGAGTTCAAAGTGATGTAGTGTATGTTGAATTAATTGACTTAATTCACCGACTTCACCTTCAATTAATTGTTCTATTTTAACTAAATCATGATTATCTAACGTAGTTAAAAAATGCTTTTGTTTTGCATTACCTTTTTTAACAATTTCAGTACAAGCACTATGGCTATCAAAACTACTACGCACAACTAGCTTAATATTTGTATCTTTAAGTGGCGTTAAGGTTTTGGCATGCAATACAGGGTTACCTAGTCTTGCTAATAGATTTGCTTGCTCTCTACATACTTTAGCGTATTTAATTGCCTGTTTTACTTTACGAGGATCAGTACTATACACCCCTTGAGTATCGGTCCAAATAGTCACACTTTGTGCATTACAATATCTAGCAATTAATGTTGCACTGTAATCACTTCCATTTCGCCCTAACGTAACTGTTTCGCCACTTTCATTTTTAGCAATAAAGCCAGTTACAACATTAAATTGTTCAGAGTTTAAAACTTGACAACTTTTTTGATTTTTTTCATGTTGTAATTGCCCACCAGATAATAACAAAAGATCTCTTGCATCAAATGCATTCGCTTTGTGCTCTAACTGAGTTAAGTATTGAGCTAGTAATCTAGCAGACCATACTTCTCCATGAGCAAGCAACTGCGCCTCGACTAATTCTTGTTGTTGGGCTAAAGTTGCTATTAATTCCAACTCATCATTTAATTTTTGTAATGCAGTCTCTTGTAGCTCATCAATTAATAATTCAGAAATTAACTCTACCTGATGGTTTTTTAAAAGCTTAATAACATCAAGCGTGCCTTGACTATCATTTTGTTGATAACACAGCCAAAGTTTTACTAATGTATTAGTTGTTTTGCCCGCAGCAGAAACAACAACTGAATCTCCTGCCTGACAATGACTAATGATTATATTAGCAACCGCATGGTAACGCGCCGCTGAACTTAAACTAGAACCACCAAATTTATGTACTGCTGTATTCATTTCAATTTACCAAGTAGCTGCATGTGCAGGCGTTAAACAATTCACGTTTGCATTATCTAAACTTTCATCATTTTTATTTTTTTGTACTTCAGCCGAAGAATAAGTTACACCTTGACCAGGTTTTGTTTTCTCAAAAGTACGTTCTAAATCATTAATTAAATCTTGAACGTCTTCAATGCCTACCGATATACGAATCAAAGTATCTCCTACACCTGCTTCCAAACGAGCTTGGGGGTCCATTCCCGCATGTGTCATGGTAGCCGGGTGACAAATCAAACTTTCAACACCACCTAATGATTCTGCTAAAGTAAACTGCTCAACAGATGTTAAGAACTTTGCAGTATCATTTATATTTCCTTTTATATCAAAACTCACCATACCACCAAAGCCTCTTTGCTGTTTTTTAGCAAGCTCATGCTGAGGATGTGACTCTAAGCCTGGGTAATACACTTGCTCAACATAAGGGCTTTGTTCTAAATACTGGGCAACAGCAAACGCATTTTGTTCGTGTTGTTTAATTCTCACATTTAAAGTACGAATACCACGCAAGGTTAAATAGCTATCAAATGGCGCACCAGTAATGCCTATATTATTTGCCCACCAGGCAAGTTCCGCTCCTAATTCAGACGTTTTAGCGATAACTGCACCACCTACAACGTCCGAATGACCATTAATATATTTTGTTGTTGAATGAACAACGATATCAACACCTAATCCTAATGGATTTTGTAATGCAGGAGATAAAAAAGTATTATCGGCTGCAACTAAAGCTCCACATTTTCCAGCTGTTTCAACGACCTTGCTTATATCTGTTAAACGTAATAATGGATTACTTGGTGTTTCAATCCAAATTATTTTTGGTTGAATCTTAATTATTTCATCAAAGCTGGCTTCTAAGGTTAAATTAAGCACCTTAAGTTTTAATAGACCTCGTTTTTCCAAGCTGGTAAATAAACGGTAACTCCCTCCATAACAATCATGCGGGATCACTAATGTATCATTTACATTTAATAGCTGCGTAATTAAATGCACAGCAGCCATACCGGTTGCAGTAATAATGCCTTTTTCACCACCTTCTAACTCAGCCAAAGTCTCTGCTAATATATCTCGGGTTGGGTTACCACTACGGCCATAATCATAAGCACGTTTTTTATCAAAATCTGCAAATGAGTAAGTTGTTGATAAATAAAGAGGAGGCACCACAGCACCATGATGTTTATCAGCTTCAATACCTTTTCTTACTGCTGTTGTTGCTTTTTTAACTTGATTCATTTTTGATACCCACAACCAATTAGATGTTTAGACGTCTAAAAGATTAGATTAATAAGTTTAGGAAGTCAAAACTTTTATCCATCTAAATAGCCAAACGATGTAGATTTGACTATCCTAGATAAATAGATAAAATTTCGCCTCTAAATATAATTTAAGTTAGATAAAATAGTTCTATTAGACTATTCATATCAGTATAATTTAGCTTGACAACAAAAGCGCGATTTGAATAAAAGGCAATCAAAGTATATGGCTACAAAATGGAATGGTGAATATGTTCACCCATACGCAGAACATGGTAAAAAATCAGAGTTAGTAAAAAAAATAACAGTTTCTATTCCATTAAGCGTTTTAAAAGTGCTCACAGATGAAAGAACACGCCGACAAGTAAATAATTTACGCCATGCCACAAACAGCGAATTATTATGTGAAGCATTTTTGCATGCGTTTACTGGTCAGCCATTACCTGATGATGTAGATCTTAAAAAAGATAACCCAGATCATATTCCAGCTGAAGTAAAAAAAATAATGACTGAAATGGGCCTTGAATTACCATTACTTGAAGAAGAGTAATAAAATTTAAACAATATCAGTCTATTTAAAAATTTAAACATATAAAAAAGCCCCAATCTAAGATTGAGGCTTTTTTGTTTACCTTAGGTAGATTAAAACTAACTTTGCATATAGTTAGCAGGTAGTGGCAACTGAGCAACACCTGACTCTATGGCAGCATTTGCCACAGCCAAAGCAACACGTGGTAGTAAGCGAGGATCCATAGGTTTTGGAATAATATATTCAGAACCAAACTCAAGCGAATCAACTCCAGCAGCTTCCAAGACTTCTTTTGAAACAGGCTCTTTTGCAATTTCTCTAATTGCGTGAACCGCTGCTATTTTCATTTCGTCATTGATTTTACTTGCGCGTACATCTAATGCACCACGGAAAATAAATGGGAAGCACAAAACATTATTTACTTGATTAGGGTAATCCGAACGTCCTGTTGCCATAATTAAATCAGTTCTGGCTTCATGTGCTAATTCAGGTTTTATTTCAGGGTCTGGATTTGAACATGCAAATACCACAGGCTTATCAGCCATTAATTTAAGATCATCCGCCGATAATAAGTTCGGACCAGATACTCCCACAAAAACATCGGCATCAGAAATCACATCTTGTAGAGTGCGTTTATCTGTATTATTAGCAAAAAGTTGCTTATATTCATTTAAATCATCACGACGCGTATGAATGACACCTTTACGGTCTAACATGTAAATGTGTTCTCTTTGCGCACCACACTTTATTAATAATTCCATACAGGCAATTGCGGCTGCACCAGCACCTAAACATACAATTAATGCATCATGTATTTCTTTGCCCTGTACTTCTAAGGCGTTTAACATACCAGCAGCAGTTACAATAGCGGTTCCATGTTGATCATCATGAAATACAGGAATACTACAACGTTCGATTAATGCTTTTTCAATTTCAAAACATTCTGGTGCTTTAATATCTTCTAAATTAATACCACCAAAAGTATCTGCAATATTTTCAACAGTATTTATAAAATCCTGAGTCGTTCTATGTTTAACTTCAATATCAATTGAATCTAAATTAGCAAAACGTTTAAATAAAAGTGATTTACCTTCCATAACCGGTTTTGAAGCTAACGGACCTAAATTACCTAAACCTAAAATAGCAGTACCATTTGTGATCACTGCAACCATATTGCCTTTAGCTGTATATTTATAAGCATTATCGGGATCAGCTGCTATTTCACGTACTGGTTCGGCAACTCCAGGACTATAGGCTAAAGCCAGATCATTAACTGTCTCTGCTGGTTTTGTAAGTTCAATGCTAATTTTACCTGGAACGGGTTCGGCGTGATATTTCAGTGCTTGTTCTCTAAAGTCTGACATGATGCGAATTTTTCCTGCTAAGAAATTAAAAGTGTGAGAGATAAAAAAGTCGCTACTACGTTAAGCCACTAAATACAACAATACGTATATTATTTTTAAATTCAAGTAAAACACCTCATCAACAACATGAAATTTTATAACATTCAAACATGCTTTGCTTTAGCCGAACTTAGCCAACTTTTCTCTGATTTTATCAGCAAAACTGACTATAACCACTCTTACCAGTTAGCTTTATTAACCTTAAAACAATTAAAATTTAAAACTATATAGTATATAAAAATGGTTATTTATAACTAAAATTTAAAAACAACTCAATAATTTTAAACCACATGTTTTTATGAAACTTAACAGTAAGATCTAGGGTTTTAACTACAAAGTTAAACATAAAAGTTATTCAGAATACTAAAAACAACAAAAACAGATGAATTATTTTTTCAAAAAGGTGAACAAATATTCACTTTAATTAAAAGCAAATCAAATTGATAAACAAATAAAATAACAATCTTATTATTGAGAATAGTCGATTTATCACATAGAGAGGAATTATAATTTTTTATACCAATTATTTTACCTTGGCTATCAAATATAAATTAGAATAAATTTTCAAGGGCACAGATCGATTATTCCAGACGAATCCTAAGTAGTAACATGCAGAAGGTAGATTGAAAGCTACGTCGCTATTATATATTTAACTCCTTTATCAGAGCTGCGCATTTAATAAAATTGGCTTGAATATTCAAAATAAATTTCAGATACAAAAAAAGCACCCTTAGGTGCTTTTTTTTGCTTTAAACAACAATTATTTGCTGCTAAGTGCACCAAAACGCTTGTTGAAGCGATCTACACGGCCACCAGTGTCAATTACACGTTGAGTACCAGTATAGAAAGGGTGACATTTGCCACAGATATCTAGGTGAATGTCTTTACACAAAGTTGAATTCATTTCAAATTTGTTACCACAAGAACATGACGCATTTACTGTTTCGTACTTAGGGTGAATACCTTTTTTCATTTTGGAAAACCTCTGTTAAGGCCGCATCGCTCTCCAAACCCGAAGTCTGGTACCATACGTTGTTAATATACATCAATCATAGATTGATAAGTTAGGGCGCGTATTTTAGACAAAAAGGATATGTTCTTCAAGTATTATTATATATATCTACATAAGGCAACTCAGTTCTACTTATGTATGCCACGAGTAATAAGATTAAAATTATAACTATCAAGCTCGCGGCGATTTTAGTAAATTATAACCATATAAAATTGAGTTTGTTTATTAATGAAAATTGTCGCCGTTGCTTTAAAAGTGCCTTTACATAAAACCTTTGACTATCTTTTACCTGATCCCCTACCTTTTAGTGTAAAACTAGGTATGCGAGTTGAGGTGAATTTTGCACGTCAGAAAAAAGTCGGAATAATAGTAGAAATTAAAAACGACTCTGATTTTGATATAAAAAAGTTAAAAAAAATAGACAATATTTTAGATCTGAATCCAATTTTACAGCCCGATTTACTTGTATTATTAAAGTTTGCGGCTAAATACTATTGCTACCCATTAGGCGAAACTTTGCAAATCGCTTTGCCAAAATTACTTCGGCAGGGAAAAAGTCCTGATAAAACCAGTATTAGTTATTTAGAGTTAACCGAACAAGGCCTAACAAGTAAATCACTTAAAGGGAAAAAACAACAAGCCTTATTAGAGCAATTAAAGGGTTCAGGTAAAACTCCGGTGACTGAATTAAAAGCTTTGGGTTTTGCAAGCCAAACACTCAAATCTCTAATAAAAAATAATCTCATTAGAGAATTTATTGAATTTGATGAACAATGGCAATCTCGAGAACTCACAGTAAACAATCGACTTAAGCTTAATGATGAGCAAGCAATAGCCTGTGCTGCAATCAACCAAAATGATGGATATAAAACTTTTTTATTGGAAGGAATTACAGGCAGTGGTAAAACCGAAGTTTATTTACAAGCTTTAGAAAACACATTAAAACATGGTCAACAAGCTTTAGTGCTGGTTCCCGAAATTGGCCTAACACCACAAACAGTTAATCGATTTCGCAGACGATTTCCCGATACACCGATTATGTTATGGCATTCAGCTTTAACTGATAATGAAAGATTACAAACTTGGCGCTTTTGTGAAAAAGGTAGTTGCGCCATAGTAATAGGTACACGCTCAGCTATTTTCATTCCTTTTGCAAAGCTAGGTATGATAATAGTCGATGAAGAACATGATGCTTCATTTAAGCAACAAGATACACTACGTTATCATGCCCGTGATTTAGCAAGTTTTAGAGCAAATCAGTTACAAATTCCCTTAATATTAGGCAGTGCTACACCTGCATTAGAAACATTGCACAAAGCCCTCATTAATAAATATCAATTATTAACATTATCTAAAAGAGCCCAAACAACTACAGATAACCAATATTTTTTGATTGATATGAAAGGTCAAGAAGAACATGCCGGCATAGCAGAAGCCAGTATAGGCGCTATAAACCAACATTTAAAAAAACAAAAACAAGTCATGGTCTTTTTAAATCGCAGAGGATTTTCTCCTACCTTGATTTGCCATGAATGTGGTTGGTTAAGCCATTGCGGACGTTGCAGTACTAACGCAACTTATCATAAAAGTATGCAAAGTCTTATTTGCCATCATTGCGGGGAGCAAAAGCCACCACCACATCAATGCCCTGATTGCGGTAGTACACAAATTGTACCTGCAGGTAAAGGAACTGAACAAATTGAAGAATTCTTACATGAGCAATTTCCTGATATTCCAATTAACCGCATCGATAGAGAAACAACCCGAAAAAAAGGGAGCCTAGAGCAAGCATTATCAGAAATAAATACTCCTGGCCCCCGTATATTAGTGGGCACTCAAATGTTAGCGAAAGGTCATCATTTTCCAGATGTAACTTTAGTGATTATTTTAGATGTAGATTCTGGATTATATTCCTGCGATTTTAGAGCTACCGAACATTTAGCCCAGCTAATTACTCAAGTTTCAGGACGAGCAGGCAGAAGTGGAGAAGCTGGACAAATCTTATTGCAAACACACTTTCCAGAACACCCATTATTACAAGATTTAATCAATAATGGTTACCAAGACTTTGCCCGGTATGCACTCTCAGAACGTGAAATAACTGATTTTCCTCCTTATTCAAGCATGGCTCTTTTTCGTGCCGAAGCCCATAGTATGCAGCTGGTTACAAGTTTTTTAAATTTACTTATACCCGAGCAACCGCTCCATGGTATACAATTGCTTGGACCAATCCCTGCTCCTTTAGAAAAAATAGCAGGTAAATACAGATATCAAATTCATATTCAATCAAATAACAGAGCGACTTTGCATCAATATATTTCACAATTAGTTGATTATTTATCCACAAGTAAACTAGCAACTAAAGTAAAATGGAGTTTAGATATTGACCCTATTGACATGGCTTAAAAAGTTAACCTGCTAAAATTTAAAGTAATATTTCAAACTGATGATAAGGCATAACTAGAAATACAATGGTACAACACGATTTTATAAACAAAAAACGCCCTAAAAAAGCAAATAAACAGCCAAAAAAGAAATATCCAATTGTATGGATAGTTTTAGCTATTATACTGACAGCTGCTGCTTGTTATGGCCTATGGTATATAACAACCCATAGTAAAGAGCAGAAACAAAATGAAAGAAAAAAATCAATAGCGACAAAAAAAGAGATAATAGCAAAACCTGTGATCTCTCCATTTATCGATGAAATTAAAGCAGACGATCTTGTAAAAGTAGAAGTAACCGAGATAGAGCAAAAAGGGCCCTATGTTATGCAATGCGGCTCTTACAAAACAAAAACACAAGCTGAAACCTTAAAAGCACAAATCGCATTTTCTGGTTTGATATCATTTATAAAACCTCAAGGTTCTTGGTTTAAAGTACGTTTAGGGCCTTATGAAACAAAACGCCTAGCAGAAAGTGACAGAAACAAACTAAAACGTGCAAAAATAAGACATTGTGATATTTGGTTCTGGAATTGATAATACCTTCACTACTTGAAATTAATATCTCCCTCCCCCATCTACTAGTCATTAGAGACTAAAACATAATAATACAAAGCGGCCTACGCTGCTTTGTATTCACATTACAAAAGAGAATAACATGACTACAATTGTTTCAGTACGTCGCGACGGTAAAGTTGTGATCGGTGGTGATGGCCAAGTTTCACTTGGCAATACGGTAATGAAAGGCAATGCAAAAAAAGTGCGCCGCCTTTATAACGATAAAGTAATTGCAGGCTTTGCTGGCGGAACCGCCGATGCATTTACATTATTTGAACGTTTTGAAAGTAAACTTGAAATGCATCAAGGTCACTTAACACGTGCAGCAGTTGAAATGGCGAAAGATTGGCGTTCAGATAAAATGCTACGCAAACTGGAAGCCTTATTAGCTGTAGCAGACGAAACCGCTTCACTGATAATTACGGGTAATGGTGATGTTATCCAACCTGAAAATGATTTAATTGCGATTGGTAGTGGTGGTGCATTTGCGCAATCAGCAGCAACAGCACTGTTAGAAAATACTGAATTATCTGCTCGAGAGATAGCTGAAAAAAGCTTAACAATCGCAGGTAACATTTGTGTTTTCACTAACCAAAACCATACTATCGAAGAATTATAATAGGATTTATTATGTCAGCTATGACACCAAGAGAAATTGTCCACGAGTTAGATCAGCATATCATTGGTCAAAAGAACGCTAAAAAAGCAGTTGCTATCGCATTAAGAAATCGCTGGCGCAGAATGCAATTAGATGAAGACTTCAGAGCAGAAGTAACTCCTAAAAATATATTAATGATAGGCCCAACTGGTGTAGGTAAAACTGAAATTGCACGCCGTTTAGCTAAGTTAGCAAATGCGCCTTTCATTAAAGTAGAAGCAACTAAATTCACTGAAGTCGGTTATGTAGGTAAAGAAGTTGAAACGATTATTCGTGATCTTGCCGATATTTCGATTAAATTAACGCGAGAAATTGAAACTAAAAAAGTAAAACATCGTGCAGAAGAAGCTGCTGAAGAGCGTGTTCTTGATGCTTTATTACCACCAGCTAAAAATACATTTGGTGATTCAGAACCTGCAGACAACTCATCTACAAGGCAAGTTTTCCGTAAAAAGTTACGTGAAGGTCAATTAGATGACAAAGAGATAGAAATTGATATTGCACAGTCTCCTGTTGGAGTTGAAATCATGGCACCTCCAGGCATGGAAGACATGACTAACCAACTTCAAAGCATGTTCCAAAACATGTCGAGCGATAAAAAAGCTTCTCGTAAATTAAAAATTAAGGAAGCATATAAACTCCTTATTGAAGAAGAAGCGGCAAAATTAGTAAACCCTGAAGATCTAAAAGAAAAAGCCATTCAAGCAGTTGAGCAAAATGGCATTGTTTTCATTGATGAAATGGATAAAATTTGTAAACGAGGTGAATCATCAGGTCCAGATGTAAGTCGCGAAGGCGTACAGCGTGACTTATTACCCCTTGTTGAAGGCACAACCGTAAGCACTAAACATGGCATGGTGAAAACTGATCATATGCTATTTATTGCATCAGGTGCTTTTCAAATGTCTAAACCATCTGATTTGATCCCTGAATTACAAGGTCGTTTACCAATTCGGGTTGAATTAGAAGCTTTAAGTGCAAATGATTTTGAACGGATATTAACGGAACCACACGCATCTTTAACTGAGCAATACTCTGCATTGTTAGGTACTGAGGGTGTTAATGTTGAATTCACACCGGATTCAATAGTGGCTATCGCAGAGTCAGCTTGGCGTGTAAATGAAAAAACCGAAAATATTGGTGCTCGTCGTCTTCATACAGTTATGGAAAAGTTAATGGAAGATGTTTCATTTGATGCATCAGAAAAAGCAGGTGAAGCATTAACAGTCAATGCACAATATGTAGAAAAATATCTGGGCAGCCTAGTTGAAAATGAAGACTTAAGCCGCTTTATTCTTTAATAAGTTTTCAGTTTAAATTAATTAAAAGCCATAGCTATTAGGCTGTGGCTTTCATAAAAAACACAGGACAATTTAAATGTCTGCATTAGTGACTAAACTTCATTACCATAAAAAATCCAAAATACTCGATGTGTATTTTGAAGTCACTTCAGATACCATTAATGTATGTAATTTAAGTGCAGAATATTTACGTACACACTCACCCTCAGCAGAAGTTCAAGGACATGGCGCTAAAGAAATAAAATTAGTCGCGAATAAGAAACAAGTTGAAATAAACAGCATTGAACCTATCGGTCATTATGCGGTAAAGCTAGTGTTTGATGACGGACATGATTCGGGTATATATAGCTGGCAATATTTAGAGTATTTAAATTTAAACCAAAATAAATTATGGCAAACATATTTGCAACGACTAACCAGGCATAATGCAAGCCGAGAACAGATAATTCCAATTAGAATACAATAAATGGTATTCCCAGCTAACAAGGTGCTATTCTTTCTTGCTAACTGACAATAAGCAGTAATAATCCTCTAAAAAAATAATTTCTTTTTAATAAAGCCTCTTTTTTAAAGACGCTCATATAACTATATAAACTTTAAACTTTAAACTTAGCGATGGCCGAGTGTAATACTCTTGCTTGTTCAGAAACTTCCTCACTGGTATGCGCATTTTTACTTGCATGTTCAGTTGCTTGCTCAGCAATATCCCTTATTTTTACCACGTTTTTATTCACTTCTGACGCAACTAAGTTTTGTTCATCAATCGCAGTCGCTATTTGAGTGCTCATATCCATAATATTTTGCACGTCTTCAGTAATTGATTGTAATAGTTCACCTGCTTTTGAGGCCTGCGCAGAACTAGCATCCCCCTGAACACTGCATTGCTGCATTAAAGATACAACTTGCTGTGTTCTTTGCTGCAAGGTATTTATGATACTTTCAATTTCTTGTGTTGATTCTTGCGTTCTTTGTGCTAATGATCTGACTTCGTCAGCCACAACTGCAAAACCTCGCCCCTGTTCACCCGCTCTTGCAGCTTCTATTGCCGCATTTAAAGCAAGTAAATTCGTTTGCTCAGCAATACCTCTTATAACATCTAATACGGAACCTATGGTTTCTCCATCTTTTTCTAATTGCGATACGACTTCTGATGCACCTTCAAGTGAAGTTGATAGTTCAGAAATACGCGATACTGTTGAATTAACCTCACTTTTCCCCTCTAAGGCACTTAAATTAGTAGATTCAGCTTTATGTGCTGCCGCCTCAGTATTATGAGAAATATCTTGAATAGTAGCCTGCATTTGTGTTGCTGCTGTTGCAACCATATCTGCTTCATGTAACTGCTCTTGCATACCATCGCTGGTTGCTGAGGTTGTTTCTGCTAAATCCCCTGTTGCTATATTTAATGTTGTAAGTGCCGCATTCACTTCAAAAATCAGTGTTTTAAAGTCTGAAATTAAACCATTAAAATCATGGGTCATAGCAGAAATTTCATCATTGCCCTTATCAAAAATAGATACTGAAAGATCGTTTTCTCCTCTAATTTGATGAATTGTTTTACATACTTTATTTATCGGAATAATAATCGAACGACTTGTTAAATAAACCAAAAACATCACTAACGCAAGTGATATACCAAAAACAGTAAAGGCTGAAACCTTAGCTTGAACAGAAGCAGAACTTGTCATTTCGTTAGCTTCTAACAACATTTTAGTAAACATAGCATCAGTACTTTTTATCGATACTCTCATTCTACCTAATGCCCCAAGTCCCATATTTAAACCCAAAGCTTCACGGCTTCTAACTAACTTAGTAAATTTAGATTTATATACACTCAGCATAGATTCTAAGTTTTTTATTGTTTGATCAGGTAAGCCAGAAGATTCAACATCTTGATTAAGCTGCTGAATGTTATTTTCAAATTTATTTAAATATTTTAAGTCATGCCTTAACATAAAATCTTTTTCATTACGCCGTAATTGCAACATACCTGCAAGCAACTTATATGATTTATTTTGTTTTAATAAATCTTCAACTTGATGTACAGCATCTCTCAACTCACCATATAAAGCATCTTTAGGGTGTAAACCTATCTCTCTTTGCAAGCTAACAACATGATCAAAATCTTGTTTGTATTGCTTTACTAAGCTTTCAAATTTTAATAGCTTATTCTGATCTACCGACATGTCTGCATAATATACTTTAAGCTCTTCTAGCTTTTTTAACATTCCATTATATTTTGTTTCAAACTTGTCTAATGCTTTTTGTTTTTTGTATACCAAAAAATCCTTTTCATCTTTTCGCATGCCTAATTCCATTGCATTTAACTCTCCGGTTATGCCTGTTACAGCATTCAGAGTTTGCATAGTTTGAGCTTGAAACATAATTACTATCAACATCACCATCATAGCAATAGCAACTACCAAAGCATTTATTTGTAAACGCATTTTAATTGATAAGCGCTCTAATAGACCCATACCCTTATTATCCCTACATTTATAAATATTTTTTAAGTATAGATAATAAATATAAAACTGTTTACTAATATCAAAAATCAATAGCTTAATATAAATATTGTCTTGATTTCCAAGCTAGGTATACTAATACCATTGCTATCAGAACCTGCTTTTAAGACTTTTTAAAGGATCACAACATGGAATACAATACATCTGCATTATGTGATAAATACCCTAATCTAATTGATGTTTTAGAACCTATGTTCATAAACTTTGGTGGTAGAACGTCATTTGGTGGACAAGTTAAAACAATTAAATGTTTTGAAAGCAATGAATTGATCCGAGATATATTAGAACAAGATGGAACAGACACAGTACTTTTAATTGATGGCGGAGGTTCAACACGCCGTGCCTTAATTGACATCGAACTTGCTGAACTTGCACTAGAGAATAATTGGCAAGGTTTGGTTGTGTATGGTTCTGTACGCCATGTTGATGAGTTAGAAGAGCTAGATATTGGCATTCAAGCCATAGCCTCTATACCTGTAGCTGCCGATAGCAATGGCCATGGTGAAACAAATATAGGTGTTAATTTTGCTGGAGTTTCATTTTTTGATGATGATTATATATATTCAGATAGTACTGGCATGATTTTATCTCCTGAGCCACTTGAATCCGAAGAAAACTATTCTGTAGATGGATAATCCGTTTAATAAGTCTCTAGTTTAATAAAACCATCAATCGAGATGATAAGGAATAATATTATCATCTAATTTTTTTTGCCATTGCGTTAACCAACTAGACAAACCTTCTGAATGTAAAGGCCTAGTAAATACATACCCTTGAGCACCATAACAGTTAAAAGCCCCAATAAACTCAAGCAATTGCTCCGACTCTATCCCCTCACAAATGACACGTGTTTGTAAATTATTACCCATATCAATGATGCCCCCTAATAAAGTCCGTGCATTTACATTACGACTAAGCTCTTTAATAAGGTGTTCATCTATTTTAATGTAGCTTAAAGGCAAATGAGATAAGTTCGAAAGAGATAACGGACTAGCACCCACATCATCTAAACAAATAGGAAAGCCTATCGATTTGAGCCTTTTTAACATCATAGAACCGCTATCATCAAAATTTGTTAGAATATTTGCAGGGCATTCAATAATAATATCTTGCGTTGTTAAATTATGTTCTTTTAATATGAGATCAACTTTTTCAATAAATTCATCTTGCAATAATTCTGCACCAAATAAATTAATACTCACAGGTATTTTTATATTTTGACATTTTAATGCGAGCGCAATTTCAGCCGCTTTTTCAAATACCCATATTGCAACATCATACGCTAAACCAGCTAACCTTATTTCATTCACAAAAAAGGCGGCATTCAACACCCCTTTATCAGGATGTTTCCATCTAAGTAATAGTTCAACAAACTCAACTTTATTTGTTTCTAATACAATAATTGGGTGAAAATATAATTCAAAGGCCTCATCAAAATTCAAAGCAGCTAATTCACCAATGATTGTTAATTGTTGCTGTTGCTCTAAAGACATGTGTGGTTGATATTGTGCAATACGCTCACCTTCATACTGAACGCTATCAATTGCTAAATATGTATTTTCAATCAAACTTTCAATAGTTGCATTTTTGTCACCTTGAGCAAAAGAAGCTTTCAATGAAACACTATGTGAATGACCTTTTATCACAGAGGCTTGCTCCGTTGCAGCTTGAATTTGGTGAATGAGTTTTTCATGCAAATGCTGATGTTTACCATTGCCTATAATAAAAACAAAATCAACACTGCTTATATGAGCCAGTTTTATTTTTTCATCATTTTGCTCCAACATCGTAATTAAATCATCATGGTGTAATTGATTTTTAATACGCGTTGCTACTTGCGTTAATAATATATCACCAAATTCATGCCCTAACCTTTGATTAATTTCAATCAAACCATCAAATTTTAACAATACAAAAAGGCACTCTTCATGCCCTTGTTTACGCCAATTACTGAAAGCCTGCTTTAAAAGAGCACGATCTGGCAATAACAACCCTTGAGTTCCATTGTGTGTATATAGCTGACGAATATTGGTAGTTTCATTATTTTGAAAATTTAACTGTGTTATTACATTTGATTGTGAAAGTAAAAGGACGACGGAGATCAGTGAGAAACTACTTAAGGGTATAACGGAAATCCAAACTAGCGCTGATAAGCTAACAACTAGACCCAAGATACAAAATACACCAATTTTAATTTTGACATTTTTGAATGACAGGCTACATAAATAAATAATATGTATTAGGTTCAAAGATAAAAATACAAATAAAAGCCAGATACTATCAAAACTTAAAAATAATAAAGCTGTAATTGCAGATGCTAAATTTAGTAATCTGTGAGTAATTACTTGCGTTATCTGCATACATAAAAATAATGCTAAAAACACCATTCCAGCAAAAAAACTATTTAAATGCCCAGTTACTGAAGTTGTTGATGCATACGTAATAGGTGCATAAAAAATCATAGCTAAAATAAACAGTATGCTAAATCGATACATTCATCAGCCTCTTTATGATATTTCAGTGCCACATAAATTAACGTATTCAATGAAAATTAAAGTAGCACATGTATTAAGGGAGTATATCTTAAATTACGACATTCTCACCATCAATCCACTGTTTTTCAAGTGGATTAACCCCAAACTGATAAGCAAGTTCTGCTGGATGAGTAATATCCCACAAAACCATATCAGCTCGCATTCCTTTCGCTATAATTCCCCGATCATTTAACCCTAATGCCTTGGCAGCATTTACTGTTACACCCGCTAAAACATGTTCTGGTGTCATACTAAAAAGTGTACAACCCATATTCATCATTAACTTTAGTGAACAAACGGGAGATGTGCCCGGATTAAAATCGGTTGATATCGCTATTGGCACATTATATTGTTGTAGTAGCTTTATCGGTGGTAATTGTGTTTCCCTTAAAATATAAAATGCACCGGGTAATAACACTGCAACAGTACCTGAAGCAGCCATAGCTTTTACGCCTGCTTCATCCAAAAACTCGATATGATCAGCAGATAAACCTTTAAATTCAGCGACTAATTCAGCGCCTTTTAAATTAGAAAGTTGTTCCGCATGAAGTTTAACAGGTAAACCTAAAGATTTTGCTTTTTCAAATACTTTACGTGTTTGTTCATTTGAAAAACCCACACCTTCACAAAAAGCATCTACGGCATCGGCAAGACCCAGCTGCGCGACTTTAGGCATCATTTCTTCACACACTAAATCTATGTATGCATCTGGATCATTTTTGTATTCTGGAGGTAGAGCATGTGCGCCTAAAAATGTTGTTTTAACATCAACTTTATGATGCTCACCTAGCAACTTAGCGACACGAAGCATTTTAATTTCAGATTCTGTATCCAAACCATAACCAGATTTGATCTCAACAGTTGTTACACCTTCACTATATAACGCATTTAATCTTTTTTTAGCAGTAACAAACAGTTCTTCCTCAGAAGCTAAGCGTGTTGCTTTTACGGTTGAAACAATACCGCCCCCTTGTGCAGCGATCTCCTGATATGAAACACCTTGTAAACGCATTTCAAATTCACGCGCACGAGAACCACCAAATACTAGATGAGTATGACAATCTATCAGTCCTGGTGTTAACCACTTCCCTTTAGCTGCTACAACGGGCGTAGATAAAGTATCAAACTCAGGTAAATCCTCATATTTTCCTAACCAAGCTATTTTTCCATCTTTGAGTGCTAAAGCTGCATTTTCAATTGTGCCATAAGCTTTTGAAATTGTAGGGTCCATAGTGGCTATATTCACGTCAATTATAACTTGGTCAAACTCTTCAACTAAATTCATATCAATCCAAACCCCAATAAAATTTTAAATAGTCTAACACTAGAGCTTGTATATACAAGTAATGTATGTCACTTTATAATAATAGATATACTCTATTTACAATCAACTCACTTAACAAGATACAAATGGTATTGACGATGATTAAACCTAAATTTGCACAAATTAAGCGCTTTATTATCGACAAAATAAAGTCAGGTGAATGGCCTGAGCATAGCCGAATTCCATCAGAAAACGAACTTACAGTGCAATTTTCTGTGAGCCGAATGACTGCCAGACGTGCCTTAACTGAACTATCAGATGAAGGCATTTTAACGCGTTCACAAGGTTTAGGTACTTTTGTTGCAAGCTTTAAATCACAATCATCTTTATTAGAAATTAAAAATATAGCTGATGAAGTAAAAGATCGAGGTGGTCTTTATTCTTGTACTCCTATCATTTTAGAGTCAATTGAAGCGATCGCGCCAATTGCCATTGCCTTGGGTGTTGAGATAGACTCGGTAGTTTATCGTACTGTACTCGTTCATTTAGAAAACGAGAAGCCAATACAGGCAGAAGAACGTTTTGTGAATCCAGAACTTGCACCTGAATATTTACAACAAAACTTTGAGCATATCACGCCACATGAATATTTATGTCAAGCAGCACCACTTACAGAAGCAAGACATACCGTCGAAGCAGTCATACCTTCAGCTGATATATGTGAGTGGCTTACATTATATAATGAAGAACCCTGCTTACAAGTTATCCGACGAACCTGGTCAACAAAAGGCGTCGTAAGTTTTGCCCGCTTAGTATCTCCAGGTTCTAAATATCGCTTAGGCGGCCATTTAACATTCAAAAAATAAATGACTAACTTAACCTTAGCTAAAAAGATAATTTAATTTTAAAAATAAAACCCTATCCTGCTATCGGTTTTTTAGCAATTCAGTAAAGCTGTTGCTAATGATGGATAATAATACCTATAGCCCAGTTGTGTAATTTTATTGCCATCAATAATGCGATTTTCAACCTCATAATGACTAAAACTAGGTTCCATATTATTTAATAACTGACACGCTTGAGAATAAAACTTTTGTTTTGACGGATGATCAGGCGCCGTTAAATTATAAATATTATCAGCATGTTGCCAATGATTTAATAAATATATAATGCCATAAATCGCATCTTTTTGGTGCAACATATTAACACTTGCCAGAGCACTCGCATTTAATCTTTTTCCTGCAACAAACTGACCTGGATGACGATTCCTCCCCATTAAACCTGCAAGCCGTACCACTTTACCTTTATCACCTAATCGCAATACTAATTGCTCTGCTTGCTCTAATAGTTTTTGTTTATTCGTGACATGGCTTATTATACTTTTCTCATCAAATACTTTCATTTCACTTGGGTATATCCCCGTAGATGAGCATAATAAAAAACCTTTCATTTTTAATTTATTAGCAAGCTTTAAAGCATGCTCCAAACTCGCTACATAATTACTTTTTGGTGTGATACAAGAAACCCAATAAGCATCTTGTAAATCAATATTATGCTTTAGCTCTAAATTTTCATTTACATAGTAAAACTGCAACTTTTGCTTTTGTGCTTCTTGCTCTGAACGTATTGTTGCTTGAGTAAATACTCCATTTTCATGCAAAATACTCATTAATTCTTTACCAAGCCAACCTGCGCCTAAAATAACAACTTTTTTAAATGTATTTTTCATTAACAATTAATCAATATAGTAGTAGTTAGATAAGATATATGATTATATTAACATTATCTATTGAATGACGAGCTGTAGTAAATATTATGTTTCAGAATCTCTCTATTAGAAAAAAAATTCTCTTTTTAATTGGTGGTACTATCACCATATTATTGATAATAGCATCAACTTATTTAGTTAATCATATCGCTTCATTATCTAGAAGCTCAGTTGAAAATGAAGCTAAGAATTATCTTGAATCTCAAAAATTATCTATTGAATCATATTTCACACAATATGGACGTTTAGTTGAAACATTTGTCACCAATCCCCATTTTATTAAATGGTTTGAAAACTATGATGATCGTACCATTGACCTTAATACTTCAGAGGGTTTTAAAGAAGTAAATCAAGATTTCATCCGTATAAGTAGCAATGACGATAATATTCTCTCTGCTTTTTTTGGCTCTGCTAATACTGGCGTTTATTTCAGAGAAAACGCACGCACATTTGAAGCCAAAGGTGAAGATTATTACACTTATAAACGCCCATGGTGGAAAGAAGCACTTGCATATAACAAACTCTATGTCGGTTCTCTTTCAGTTGATTTTTCAGAAGGCACAGTTTCTTCTGCCTTACAACAACCAGTTTACAACAAATCAAACCAACTTATTGGCATTGGAGGCATAGATCTACAACTTAATAAAATTGCAGATATGATTGAAACAATTAACTTTAATGGTCAAGGTTATGGTTTTTTATTAGACGAAAAACAAAAAGTTGTACATCTTTCAAATAAAACAGCTCACAAGTTATCAATTACCGATGAAGACCCAAAAGGAAAACAAGGTTTAGATGCACTTGATACTGCATTTCAAAATACATCTGGTTTTTCTGAATTAAACTATGCCATGAAATCAAACCTTGCAGGTAATAGTACAGTATCATTCAAAGGCAAAGACTATTACGTTGTATATAACCGGTTACAATTAGATAAGCCTCTTTTAGATTGGTATGTTGGTTTATTAATCCCGATGAATATCATAGAAGATCCTGTAGATAATGCTGTTTTTACTACTAGCATGAGTGTATTAATTATTTTATTAATTATAGTGGCCGTTATTTTTTGGGCAACTCAGATGATCAGCAAACCTATCATAGAATTAACGGAAATAATGCAGGACATTGCATCTGGAGATGGGGATTTAACTAGAAAAATAGATATTCAAAGAACCGATGAAGTTGGCCAACTTGCAGAGCATATGAATAATTTCATCAGTAAATTACACGCTTTGCTATCAAGCACAGCGAAACAAGCCGAACAAGTAGGCGTAGCATCAGAACAACTCAGTAAAGTTTCTTATGAAACAAATTCAGAAATACAGCAAGAAAAGCAACAAGTTGATAGCGTCAGCACAGCCGTCACTGAGATGGCAACTACAGTTCTAGAAATATCACGCAATGCACAAGAAACAAACACCGCTGCCGAAGAAGTCCAAAGCCTAACGAAAGTAGGCACGGGAATTTCTAATGATGCACAAACAGCGATGACAACTTTAGCTACACATATCGGAGAAGCTTCACAAATTGTATCAGGGTTGGAACAAGAATCAGGTAATATCGGAGCGGTAGTTGATGTAATCAACTCTATTGCTGAACAAACAAATTTACTTGCTTTAAATGCAGCTATAGAAGCCGCTAGAGCGGGTGAACAAGGTCGAGGTTTTGCTGTTGTTGCCGATGAAGTTCGCTCACTTGCAAGTCGCACACAAGAATCAACCGATGATATTAGAAATATGATCACTAAGCTGCAGCAAATAGCACAACAAGCCTCAACTATGATGCAACAAGGTAAAAATCAGGCCGAAAATTCAGTAACGCAAACGCAAGATGTTTTAGACTCGCTTAAAGCGATTAGTCATTCCGTTGCGGTCGTGCAAGATCAAAGTCATCAAATTGCTACGGCAACCGAGCAACAAACTTTAGTTGCTGAAGATATTAATACAAGCCTAAATGCAATTAATGATTTAGTAAATAATACTTCTGAGCATGCAAATGAATTAGCCAGTGAAGCAAATGATTTAAATGAACTTGCTTCTGATCTTAATACGAGCGTTAATCAATTTAAACTTTAATGATGTATACTCAAGACCTTGATTCATTCAAGGTCTTTATTAACTTTAATCAAAATACCAATATCCTAAATTAATCCAATCTAATAATAAGTCAGTTAAATATTCATTATTTAATATCGGATTTAGCATATCCAAAGATAAACTGTGATGATCACATAACAAATAAATAATGGATGAAAATTCAGGTGCCAATTTTATCTGTTCGCCATTAATATAAAAAACCCCCTGTGAAACAGATCTTTCAAAATACAAACACCGTAATCCTCCCAATCGAATCAGTTCTTTTTGTTGAATATTCTCAAATAAATATACAGTATCAAAGCTAAAAATTTCCTCAGGCAAATCAAGTTCACATTTAGATTGTGTTAAATAACAACCCGAAAATTCACTGATCAAATTATCATCTAAAGTATTAAATAGCTGATTTTTGATTAGTGAAAAATCAGTATTATCAATTACACCACTGCAAATATTTAATTTCCTATCAGGATCTTCTATTTGATCTGACGCTAATTCTTTATCAATTAAATGATCAGCCAGTGCACTATGCATCTCTTTTGCTGATGACGTACGATAACCCACTGAAAAGCTCATTGACTCTTCTATTGTCACACCTTCATGAGGAAACCTTGGTGGTATATACAAGATATCACCTGGTAATAACTCGACATCAATAATAGAGTCAAATGCTTCTGTATGTAATAACGCTGGATGCGCAGCAAACTCCTGATGCTCACCTTTATCACCGACTCGCCAACGTCGACGACCAGAACCCTGACAAATAAATACATCATAAAGGTCTATATGTGGTCCTACACCACCGCCAGGTGTTGCATAGCTCACCATGACATCATCAAATCGCCAACGAGGAATAAAATCAAAGCAGTCTACTAAATTAGATATTTCAGGCACCCAATTGTTGACAGCTTGAACAAGCAAAGACCAACCTGATTTACCTAACCTTTCATAAGTTTCAAAAGGACCAAATTCTGCATGCCAATTATCATTTTTTTGATACACAATCCGTGACTCAACTAAGTCATCACATGCTAATCCGGCTAACTCATTGGGAGTTAAAAAATCTTGAAAATCCTTAAAACCTTGTCGAATTACTAAAGGTTGTTTTTGCCAATATAAAGCTAAGAAATCAGCTGGTGTTAATTGATTTAAATTAAGTTGAAGCATAAATATTGCCTGATAATATTTTTAAACAGGATATCAACTCGTTTTTAACTGAAAGCTCGATAAGATCAAAAGTTCAATAACTAATTTTATAATTTATATCACAAACCTTAATTTCTTACTTTTATTTTAACTAGGTTCATGCTTTAATCGAATACAACCAACTCATCCGACCAGTAAAATAATAAATTTCATTTGGAGAAAGCAAAATGCCGGAATATAAAGCACCACTTCGCGATACTAAGTTTATAATGCAAGAATTATTAGATTGTGAAACTCATTATGAAAAGCTTGGTTATGAAGATGCTACTCCAGATATGGTCGATGCTATCTTGACCGAAGCAAGTAAGTTCACTGAACAAGTAATTGCACCATTAAATCAAATAGGTGACCAACAAGGTTGTCACTGGAATGAAGGAGTGGTGACCACACCTGATGGTTTTAAAGATGCTTATAATCAATACGTCGAAGGTGGCTGGCCGACTCTATCACAAGATATAGACTTTGGCGGCCAAGGTTTACCCCACTCTTTGAATAATGCTGTTTCAGAAATGATGTCAACTGCTAATCATAGTTTTGCTATGTATCCTGGCTTAAGCCATGGCGCTATTGCAACTTTAGAAGATCATGGTTCCGATTTACAAAAAAAAATGTTCATGCCAAATTTAGTATCTGGTGAGTGGACTGGCACAATGTGCTTAACGGAAGCACATTGTGGCACTGATTTAGGCATGTTACGTTCAAAAGCTGAACCAAATGAAGATGGTACTTATAATATTACAGGTTCAAAAATATTTATATCTGCTGGTGAACATGACTTATCCGATAATATTATTCATATCGTCCTAGCACGCCTACCGGGAGCACCAGCTGGCGTAAAAGGTATCTCATTATTTATCGTACCTAAATTTAATGTGTCTGAAGATGGACAAAAAGAAGATAAAAACCAAGTAGCTTGTGGATCTATTGAGCATAAAATGGGGATCAACGCAAATGCCACCTGCGTAATAAACTTTGATAATGCCAAAGGTTATTTAATTGGTGAAGAAAACCGCGGTTTAAACTGCATGTTCACTTTCATGAATTCAGCACGTCTAGGTGTTGCAATGGAAGGAGTAGCAGCAGCAGAATTAGCATTTCAAGGTTCTTTAGCTTATGCAAAAGATAGATTACAAATGCGCTCGCTATCAGGTGTTAAAAACCCAGAAGGTACTGCTGATCCTATTATAGTTCACCCAGATGTACGTCGTATGCTACTGACACAAAAATCAATTGCAGAAGGGGGTCGAGCTTTAATAAGTTATTTAGGTCAATTAGTCGATATTACTCATGCCGAAAAAGATGAAACTCTAAAAGTAGAAGCAAATAACAAACTCGCTCTGTTAACTCCCATTGCTAAAGCATTTTTAACCGAACTTGGATTTGAAAGTGCAAGCCATGGTGTGCAAGTATATGGTGGTCATGGTTTCATCAAAGAATGGGGCATGGAACAAATTATGCGAGATACTAAAATTAGTTGCCTTTATGAAGGTACAACCGGTATTCAAGCACTCGATTTAATAGCACGTAAAGTCCTAGGTTCAAAGGGTAAATTATTAGAAGTTTTTGCTAGTGAAGTAGCTGGATTTTGCCAACACAATGCTACAGATGAAAACATGAAAGAGTTTATTGAACCTATTATGAAAAACATAGGTCAATGGCAACAATTAACACAAACGATAGGTGATAAAGCAATGGCTAACCCAGATGAAATGGGTGCCGCATCAGTCGATTATTTAATGTTCTCAGGGTATGTAACTTTAGCGTATTTTTGGGCTCGTATGGCTAAAACAGCTCAGCAAAAGCTGGCTGAAGGCACTGATGAAACTAAATTTTATGAAGCAAAAATTAAAACTGCACGCTTTTACTTTCAACGCATGTTACCAAGAGCAAAAGGTCACGTTGCATGTATTTTAAATGGTGCAGACTCATTAATGGCACTTGATGCAGAAGATTTTACTTTTTAAATCCAACTTATAAAATAAAACTAAACCCTTTGGCCAAATTAATGATTTAAATTTATTGTTTGGCCATTCATTTATTCAAACTACTTCCCAAATATTTATACAAACGTTTACATAAGCCTAGACATCATTCCTGACAATGATTAACTTATAATCAATAACGTAACTTAATACATGGAAATTAGTATGACTCTCATAAATGCTTTAACCTTTGCAGCTTCGCTTACTTTATCAAGCAGCTCACCATCTGTTTATTTGGCTGAGTTCTCTGATCAAAAGCAAAAAATTAAAACAAAAATTAGCTTTCACCATGCTTTGCTTGCATCAGAAGATGACGGATTATTATTAGAACTTACCAATAAAGAAGTACGTTTATTAGAAAAAAAAGGCATAACACTCACAGCCGCGGATAAAAAGTGGCAAAAAAAACTAAGTACAATTCAAAGACGAAGCTCAGCTAATCAAATGGGAGGAATTCCAGGTTTTAATTGTTATGAAACTGTTGAAGAAACATTTACAGAAGCGGACAAACTTGTAATACAAAACCCTAACCTAGCCCAGTGGATTGATATAGGTGATTCTTGGCAAAAGATAAATGGCGATAAAGGTTACGATTTAAAAGTATTAAAAATAGGTAAACAAAGTCTCATCGACCCTCCAATTTTATTTATACAAAGTGCCATGCATGCAAGAGAATATACAACGGCGGCTTTAACTCTCGACTTTGCAAAGAATTTACTCCAAAACTATGATTCAGATCCAGATATAAATTGGATTTTGAATCGCCATCAAATTCATATTTTATTTCAAACAAACCCCGATGGCCGAAAAATAGCAGAAACAGGTGTTTTTCAACGTAAAAATGTCAATATAAATCATTGCTCACAAGGACATACAGGGATAGATTTAAACAGGAATTTCTCATTTGGTTGGAATACAGTTGACGGGGGCTCTAGTGGTAATGATTGCGATGAAACCTATCGAGGCACACACCCAGCATCAGAACCAGAAGTTTCGGCCATTGAGGCTTATGTACGTTCAATTTACCCTGACGTGAGGGGTGAGAGTGATACTGATGCAGCTCCAATAGATACTAAAGGTTTATATTTAGATATTCATAGTTATAGCGAGCTTATTCTCTGGCCTTTTGGACACACAGAAACTTTAGCACCAAATAATAAAGGCCTTCAAGCATTAGGACGCAAGCTAGCTTATTTCAATGGATACGATCCAGGACAATCTGTAGGTTTATACCCAACCGATGGTACATCTGATAATTTAGCTTATGGCGAACTTGGTATTGCTCATATCACATTTGAACTAGGAACTGCCTTTTTCCAAAGTTGTAATATCTATAATAATAAAATAAAGCCCGATAATTTAAAGGCATTACTTTATGCAGCCAAAGCTGTTGAGGCTCCATATTTGATAACCTCCGGACCTGACATTGCTTCTATTGAAATAACAGATGCCGATGATATCTATATTACCATTGATGTATTGGCCACTGATGAGCAATTTAGCACTAAAGGTGGTATAGAGGCTAAACAAAATATAAATAAGGTTTGGTATAGCATAGGAGCATACCCTAATGAAGAAAACAGCTTACAAGCTGAAATAAAAGATGGGGCCGCAGACACAAGTAAAGAGGTGTTTACTGCACGAATAAAACGAGACGATTTAGTCAATGATCAAATAACGGTTTACTTTAAAGGTGAAGACAGCAGTAACAGCCAAGGTCCTGTTTCAGCAAAAACACTGACGCTTTCACAACCTATAGCAAATGCTGATATAAATTGCCAAGGTGCTAAATGTCACCTGTTAGGTAAAGAAATAGCAAACAGCTATTTATGGCAGCTAGAAGATGGTAGAACGAGTATCAATAAAGCAACAGATTTTATTTTCCCAAGCTTAGGTAGTTATCAAGCAACTTATACCGTGACCAATTCAATTGGGTTACACACTACACAAAATTATGATTTTACTGTGACTGAGCTTTTAAAACCTGACATTAAGTTTTCTGCAATATGCTCAAACATAACATGTAAATTTGATGCATCAGATACCATAGATCTAGATAGCGATAACTTAATTTATAAGTGGGATTTTGGGGATTCAACTTATTCAGATACTATGGTAACGAGTCATGATTATGCCAGTACCGGCAATTTTACAGTGACCTTAACCGTAACCGATGAACACAATCAAACCTCAGTACTCACGCAGGAAATTATAACTACACAAGTCGTTACTCAAGAACCAACACTAGAAAAAACACAAAGTTCTGGAGGAAGCTTTATTTATAATTTATTAATTTTAATTGTTTTTTTAAGAGTAAAACACAAATAAAAAATAAATGCAGGGTAGCTAACCCTGCATTTGCTAAAATTACTTTGTAATTTTAGCAAATGGTTGGCCCATTCTAGTAGTAGTTTCAGGTACTTCTCCTTCTAGAAACTCAGCAACTTGCTGTGGCCAGGCTAAAATAACCGTGGAACCTAATTTGAAGCGCCCCATTTCTTCACCTTTTTTCAAGCTGATTTTATTATCACCCTCAGTAGGGTAATCCCAGCTAAATACTTTTTTACCTGCAGGCGGTGTTACAGTGCCTGACCAAATAGTTTCAATGCTCGCAACAATTGTAGCTCCTACTAAAACCATAGCTAAAGGCCCTATTTCCGTTTCAAAAATAGCCACTACTCGCTCGTTTCGAGCAAATAAGTTAGGTACATTTTGTGCTGTCAAAGGGTTTACAGAAAACAAATCTCCAGGCACATATATCATTTGTTTTAACGTACCATCAATAGGCATATGAATACGATGATAATCTTTTGGTGCTAAATAAATAGTTGCAAATTTACCACCATGAAATGGTGTTGCCGTTTTTTCTTCGCCGCCGAGTAATGCTTGCAAACTAAAATCATGACCTTTTGCTTGAATTAATCTGTCATCAACAATATCACCTAACTGACTTATTTTTCCATCAACTGGATGCGCTATGACATGCTGTTCAGTAGCAATTGGGCGTAAACCATCTTTCAATGGACGCGTAAAAAATTCATTAAAACTTTTATAGTAGCTAGGGTCTTCATGTTCAGCTTCAGTCATATCAATTTGATATTGTTTGATAAAAGCTTTAATCAATGTTGTTGTTAAAGCACCCGCTTCAGCTTGCGCTAATTTACCTACTACACGAGATACCAAATGTTTAGGCATTGCGTACTGCATTGCAATTTTAAATTTATCCAAACTCACAAATGTGTTCCTTTCTTAAATTCAAGAAAATATTTTTTAAACTCTTGGTGCACGTGCACCTGCACGCCCATCAGCCATCGATTCTAATATTTTATGATAACTTTCAAAGCGAAGTTTTGAAATTTTGCCATTCTCTAGCGCTTCTTTAATAAGGCAACCGGGATCATTCAAGTGCTTACAATCTCTGAATTTACAACCGCCGAGAAACTCTCTGAATTCTTTAAAGCACCAAGTTACTCGGTCTGGCTCTAGATGCCACAGACCAAACTCACGGATTCCTGGTGAGTCAATTAAATTACCACCTGAAGCTAAGTGATGTAAGCGAGACACTGTTGTTGTATGTTGCCCTAAACCACTATTTTCAGATACATCTTTAGTTAAAATATTAGATTCTGGAAGTAAAGTATTTACTAAGGTGGATTTACCTACACCACTTTGACCAACAAAAATGCTATTTTTATCGACTAACAAAGTTTTTAGTTGTGTTATACCTTCACCCGTTTTATTACTCATTAAATAAACTTGATAACCAATTCCACGATAAATATCCAGCACGCTTTGCACATACTCTAATGTTTCATTATCAAGTAAATCAACTTTATTTAAAATTAATATCGGTTTTATACCCATGTCTTCACAAGCAACAAGGTAGCGATCAATAATACTAGGAGTAAACTCAGGTAAAACAGCAGATACCATCAATATTTGATCTATATTAGCAGCTACAACTTTAACACCATCATAAAAATCAGGACGTGTTAATTGTGTTTTTCTTTCTTCAACAGCTTCGATTACACCCGCTAAATCACCTTGACTTACCTTCGCTCTACGGAATATAACGTTATCACCACAAACAATATTACTCACTGTACGTCGAATATTACAGCGTAAAATATCTTGATCTACGGTTTCAATATCAGCATGTTGACCAAAACGACTAATAACAACAGCAGCTTCAGTTCCTCCTAAGTTATCATTTTGCCACTCAGGTTGACCTTTACTTACCGAATTTTTAGTCATTTCATCAGCTTGAGTTGCTGAGTTCAGGCGTTTTTGATGGTTTTCTTTAATCCTTCTGGATTGACCTTTGCTCAGTTTCTTTCGTTTTGTCACATTTAGCCTATAACTTAATTAAATTGGGTTGCTTTAAAAAAAATCGTTTAATCCATATCAGAAGCGTATTATGATATAACTAATTGCTTAAAATCGAAAGGAAAGCACCGCTAAGGTAATTTATGTCTTTTCATGAATCTAATTTAATATGGCTTGACCTTGAAATGACAGGTTTAGAGCCTCGTACAGACAAAATATTGGAAATTGCCACTATTGTAACAGATAGTGAGCTAAATATATTGGCTGAAGGACCTGTTATTGCAATTCATCAAAGTGATGAGTTACTCGACAATATGGATCCTTGGTGTGTAAATCAGCATGGCAAATCTGGCTTAACCAAACGCTGCCGTGAAAGTACATATAGTGAACAAGATGCTATAAAACTGACTGAAGACTTCCTAAAAAAATGGGTGCCAAAAGGCGCTTCACCTATGTGTGGTAACTCTATAGGTCAAGACCGTCGCTTTATGAATGTCTATATGCCTAATTTAGAAGATTATTTCCATTACAGAAATTTAGATGTCAGCACAATCAAAGAGCTTGCCCGTAGATGGAAGCCTGACATTTTAAAGCATGTGAAAAAGAAAGGTGAACACCTCGCTTTAGAAGATATTCGAGAATCGATTATGGAACTGAAGATATATCGTACAGAATTTTTTAATTTGTAACTTTTAAAACAAAAAACTTGCAAAAAAAATCATTTCCAGTATTATCTCGCCCCGCTTAGGAGAACAACCTGCGGGGTGTTTTCTTATTCATGGCATGTTAAATAATGTAATATTAGATCGGATATTAAAATGTTACTAGCGATAAAATCGCAGTAGCTTTTAGAAGATGTTCTAAATGTGATGCGGTACTAGCTCAGCTGGTAGAGCGCGACCTTGCCAAGGTCGAGGTCACGAGTTCGAGCCTCGTGTACCGCTCCAAAATTACAATAGTTTATTCACTTAAAATAAATTATTTTTTGCAGTATTAGTTCAGCTGCTAAAGCGTTAGTTGTGACAAATTCATATAAACGCTTAAAATATGTTCTAAATGTGATGCGGTACTAGCTCAGCTGGTAGAGCGCGACCTTGCCAAGGTCGAGGTCACGAGTTCGAGCCTCGTGTACCGCTCCAAAAATTACAATAGTTTAATCAATTACAAATAAATAATTTATTGCAGTATTAGTTCAGCTGCTAAAGCGTTCTTGTGAAAAAGTCGTACAAACGCTTAAAATATGTTCTAAATGTGATGCGGTACTAGCTCAGCTGGTAGAGCGCGACCTTGCCAAGGTCGAGGTCACGAGTTCGAGCCTCGTGTACCGCTCCAAAAACTTCCTTTCTATTAAATAGTAATTTCAAATCTAAACTTGATTAAATTAGCACTCATACTTTCAAACACAAATAACTTATACACCTTTCTTCAAGTAATAAAAATCAAATATTCGCCATTTTAAAAACAACACATATACTTACAGCGATTGAGATTAAACTTAATGGAGCAATCGTTTATATGGCAGCAATATATATTGCAGGTATCGCACTATTCTCTGTTTTGGCTCAATGGCTCGCTTGGGTATTTAAAGTCCCTGCAATTTTATTCTTACTATTAATCGGCTTATTATTAGGGCCAATCTTTTCAATTTTAAACCCCGATGAGCTACTTGGTGACTTATTGTTTCCAATTATTTCACTTTCAGTGGCCATTATATTATTTGAAGGGTCTCTTACATTGCATTTTAGAGAGCTAAAAGGCATTGGAAAAGTTGTTAGGAATCTTTGCTCAATCGGTATGTTTACAACCTTTACCATTATTGCATTAAGCTGCTTTTGGCTATTAGACATAGATTGGCGCGTATCAGCTGTTTTAGGTGCAGTATTGGTTGTTACAGGCCCTACAGTAATCACTCCTTTACTAAACATCATGAGGCCGAGTTTAGATGTCGATAGAATATTGCGCTGGGAAGGCATTGTCATAGATCCAATTGGCGCTTTATTTGCTGTTCTTGTTTTTGAAACTGTCAAATTTGCCGGACCTACAAACGCTTTAAGTCATACGATTTTTGCTTTATTTGCCACCCTCTTTATAGGTCTATCATTAGGTGCTTTAATTGGATGGCTAACAACTTTTTTATTTCGTCGAGACTGGATCCCATATGAACTACAAAAATTTTCAGTTTTAGCATTTGTTTTATTCATCTTCTCACTTTCAAACTCCTTAAGCCATGAGTCTGGGCTTTTAGCCGTTACCGTATATGGGATTTGGTTGGCAAATCAGGATGATCTCGAACTAGATCCTATTTTAGAATTTAAAGAAGATCTTTCCATGATCTTAATTTCAGCATTATTTATACTATTGGCAGCAAGATTAAAATTATCAGAATTATTATTACTAGGACCAACAGTCGTTATATTTTTGGTCATAGTATTATTTGTGGCTCGCCCACTGTGTATTGCAGTTTCCACCTTAAATTCGGAACTTACGTTCAAAGGAAAGCTACTGCTAGCTTGGATCTCACCAAGAGGAATAGTCGCTGCAGCTGTTGGTTCTGTTTTCTCTCTCAGTTTGGCTGAGCAAGGTATAAAAGATTCTGAAAAAATAGTCCCTCTTATTTTTACAGTCATTATCGTAACTGTCATTTTACAAAGTCTAACCGCTTTACCATTAGTAAAATTATTGAAAATGCACCGACCAGAGCCTTCCACAATTTTAATTATTGGTGCTAATCATGTTGCAAGGGCGATAGCAAAAGGACTTGAAGAACAAAATATTGATATTTACTTATCTGACCCTGCGTGGGAAAACTGCAAAATGGCAAGAATGAATGGTTTACCTTGTTATTATGGTAACCCGCAGTCTGAGCATGCAGAAAGGTACCTCCCCATGACAGACATTAAAACTGTATTAGCATTATCTCCTAATCGACACCATAACGCTTTAGGAGTGCAATACTTTTCTCATTTGATAAAAGATAAAAATGTATTTTCATTGAAGTCTTCAAACATACACGCCAAAGCAAACAAAGACAGTGCAACTTTTTTATCACGGCAAATACTATTTTTAACTGAAAATGAAGAGAACAATACTTCTTTCACACGTCTAAGTAATTTAATAGCTAAAGGAGGTAAAGTAAGTACGACAAGAATTGCTCAAGAATTTACCTGGTGTAATTATTTAGAAGTAAATAAAGAAGCGATTCCCCTTTTCATCATTAATTCATCAGGTCATGTAACACCTTTCACTCCAAAAACTTGTACACCTGAAGAAGGTGAGATGGTTATAGCAATGCAACCTGCAAAAATTACGATACCAAAAGAAACATCTTAGGCTTTAAGTATCAATTAGCGTATAGATGTATTTTTCAAAAACTAAAACATAAAAATTCGACACCTTGTTATATCTGGTTTTAGCGAATAGTAATTTGAAATGACAATTTTTTAGTTTGTTAATTTTAAGATTGCCTCAGTTGGCATAAAAATAAGAATCATCATTCAAAAAAATTTAAATCCAAACGTAGAAAAACCGAGACATTGCTGTATCGTGTTTCTTTTAATTTGAAAACCTTGAGTCTGTCGATACATCCATTATTAAAAAATAGGTTTAAATGCCAGAAACTAAAAAGCCCAACTCAATGAGTTGGGCTTTTTACTATTATACGAGTTTGACTTGCTTGGCAGTACAAAATTTCTAAAATACAAAAACGAAAAAACCCGACACATTGCTGTATCGGGTTTCTCTAATTAGGAGCCTGGCGATGTCCTACTTTCACATGGGAAACCCCACACTATCATCGGCGCTGTTTCGTTTCACTACTGAGTTCGGCATGGAGTCAGGTGGGTCCAAAACGCTATTGTCACCAAGCAAATTCTTTTCATCTTGCTTTGTTCTTGTTTTTGTCTTTAATAAT
>NZ_FOLO01000077.1 GCF_900112265.1 Pseudoalteromonas denitrificans DSM 6059
CGGATAAAGGCTATGATAGTGAAGCGATTAGAAATAAAGTTCGAGAGAGAAATTCAAGCCCTGTGATCCCCAGAAAGCAGAACTCAAAAACGGGTAATGGAGATATAGATTGGTGCTTATATAAATATAGGCACTTAGTTGAAAATGCATTTGCAAGACTGAAACACTTCCGTGCTATAGCTACAAGATATGATAAATTAAAGTTACAGTTTGAAAGTATGCTAGCACTGGCGTGTGCAATGATTTGGCTGCCAATGTGAAAGATCAACAGCCCCTAAAGCAAGAAAGAAAAGCACAATAGATTTAACTTTACACATTTTATTCCGGTTTAAGTAAAATCAACGCTATAAAATGGTAAAAATCATAGTGCAATTTTAAAAATTAATTGCAATTCCATTTTAATAAGTTAAGGTGAACAAAATGTTATATTAATACACTTGAACACGCAGTATACCTACTCTTAGCCGTTGATCTGTTTTGTCATAAGAGCTCTAAAATGAAAAAAAGTAAAAATACTTGGCAATTAGCAACTTACCAAACTGAAAGACTGTCGACTATTCCGAGTATGGCCAGTGCCGTATCAAAAAAGATTTCCCTATTTGTACAATCCCATAGAAAAATGGTTGATGAGGCAAGCCTGTTTTTTATACATTATCAAACTGATCTTAAAAGATTACAAAAACTCAAAAAAAACTTAGCTAATTATAGCGAACAAATAGATATCATTAATGACTATAAAAAAGAGCATGGTAAGTTACCTTTAATCATAAATCAAAGCTCAACAGATAAATATCTAACCCAACTGTATCGTTTAGAACAGCAAATTAAAAAAGAATACGCCACCCTTCAATCTAAAATCATTCAACAAAAAATCAACCGATTTGAGGCTTTAGATCACCTTACTGATAACATGTTGGATTTGTTGAGCAATCAACGTATTTTTAGCCAATTTTTAGGCACCATTGCACTTTCTACACCCTTACCAGATGAAGAAGTGCGCTGTATTAGAAATGAAAAATATAAACCTATCTATATTGCTGGCTTAGCTGTCGCACTTTTTGAAGAAATACGCTTAACGCATGACTTTAAAAATCCGTATTTAAAAGACTGCATGCAAGACATGTTTGACGACAACAATGCAAGTTTTATGGCGTTAGAGCAAAACGAATTATCCAATGAAGTGATGGCACAATATAGAGAAGATGTACTTAAACCTATTGCAAAAGCCGCTTTATTACAATCTATCGGTAGCTACTCCCCACAGGCTCAAGCGATATTTTCTGGTGATAGATATCGCATGTTATCAGTAAAAGAAAGATCCCAATTAATTGAAATAGTGAGATTAAAATCAATCGACTATTTTAAATTTGGTATAGGTATTCCACAAAGAAAAGTGAATACACTTCAAGAAAAAATAGAGTATACTCAGTTTGAGCAAAAGAAATTATCTTTTATGTTATCTTTTTTTGAAAAAGAAACTGAAGACAATACAGAGCTACTTAAGTTGCTAAGAATTCCACTTATTTATTCTTCTTTTATGGTTTCTACTAAGCCCGAATTTAATTACAAAAAAATATATACCGCATACGATACATTAAAAGAAAGTGCGTTAAAAAGAGAAATTGACCCACTTTATACTAAACTATTTTTATCTATGGTTGGGTACTTTCCTTTAGGGAGTGGTATTTATTTTATTAGCCAAGAAACGAATGCAATTGAAAAAGGCATAGTATCCTCTTTATATCCTGCCAACCCACATGAACCTATATGTAAACAAATTACACGGCACCAAATAAAATCACAAAGCCAAAAAGAAGTGATAGTTTCACCTAAAACAAACATTTTTTTTACCCAAGCACGCCTTAATTCTGAATTTGAACCTGAATTTTATGAACTGAAATATAAGAGTACTTATACTTGGAATGCCAATGAAGTATGGGAAGTACAAATTCCAGCCCTAGAGTTTTGGCGAAAAGACGGTACCCGAAAAGTAAATGATCAGATCATCGTAAAAGAGTATTAGGCAAACAAGTCTAAAATTAAGAATGAAATATAGGTAACTCAATAGCACCTTTATCTGTATTTTTAGCTCTATAAAGTGCTTTATCAGCCTGATTAAAAACATGTGTAGCATCTCTTTCTTCCCCAAGGCTTGTCGCGCCTATACAGCAAGATACGCGGTATTTTTTCATTACCGTATGTTGCTCCATATGTTCTTTAATACGGTGTGCGATATTTATTGCATCATGATTGCACACATGTTCAATTAGTAAGGTGAATTCATCACCACCCAACCTAAAAATATGATCTTGCTTACGAGTACATTGCTTTAAAATTTGCGCAAATTCATTTAATACAATGTCACCAACCGAATGACCATAGGTATCATTCACTTTTTTAAAATCATCTAAGTCTAAAATCATCAAAGAAACAGAAGTTTGCATACACGTTAGCTTTTGTCTCATTACCTCTTTAAAACGATAACGATTATTTAGGCCCGTTAAAGCGTCTGATCTTGCGACTTCTTGTAAGTTTTGATGCTCTATAGCATTAAATAAAGGTTGAGATAATAATTTATTTAACTTTGTCAGTATGTCGAGTTCTTCTGAGGAAAAAGCTAATTGAGTAGAAAAATAAAGCATCCCTACCTTTTTATTTTTCAACGTAATTGTAAATTGATGCTCCGAAACCAAATTTTGATATTGACCTATCACAAAGGATTCATCTTGTAGTTCAACCTTTACACCCTTAAAACCAAAATGTTGATAAATGAATTCAGTATATAAATAAAATACCGTTAGCGGGTTTAAGCTTACTTGAAGCTTTTGTACTAGTTTTAATTTTTGAGAATCACTTAATTGCTTTGATTTTTGGATACTTAAGTTATCTAGTAAATTTTTTTTATCTTTTTGCTTAAAAAACCAATTATGTCGCTGCATAAAGCTCATTACTACTCTCGATATGAAAATCAATAAAAAAGAGCCAGAGAATATTAAAAAATATTACTCTGGCTAAAGTCGTCATTTTTGACTCGGGGATAGCAAGAAAATGACCATCAAATGTTACTAAATTGAAAATAAAAAGCTATTACACCTTATTACACCTTTGTAAAATTTAAATCACTTTATTTGATGCCAAAGTAAATTGAGCCCCTCCTGCAATTTCTACATTGTTATAAGCAAAACGAATTTCTCTTGTGCGCCTCTCTATCGCCTGTGGCAAACATAATGATTTAGGGAGTGCTTTTATAATTTGTTTTCTAAAACGATAAACCTGAATATTGATATGGCTTTCATTTAAGCCTAACATCTTGCTTAAGTGTTCTTTATCTATCCAGCCCTGTTCACTTTCAGTTAAACCCGCAGCTTTATCTTCTATTCGTTTGCGTGCCAGTAGTAGCAATAAATAATGATGATTTCTAAGCCCTAAATCATATTCACAACCATTCATATTAAACTTTACGGATACATGTTCTTCATTTTGGCTAACATCAAAATAGATACCAATTTGAGCTGAATTTGGTAACTCAATCGACTCAAGGCGTACCGTTTCATTACTGGCTCTTGCTTCTATAAAACGCCATGTTTTATCACTTGCTCCAACTAAATCGCCTGTTTTTAAAACAGAGATCCCAGATTGGCTTTCACACACCCAATGTCCATTTGGAGACAAATATAAAGTGATTTCGGGTGAATTTTCATCAGGCAATACTGCTAAACGCTCAAGCTCTACTGTTTCAAGCCCAGGTGTTAATGGGATCAGTAAACTTTTAGGTGGTAAAACATCAAGCAACTCCCAAGTGCCACCTGACAGATTAGAAAAATGAATTAAGTCTCCTTTATATAACCTATGTTTAGTGCCTCGTAAAACCTGCTTACCATTCACAAAAGACCCATTCGTACTAGAGTCTTGCAATAACCAGTCTTCACCATCCCATAAAATAGTTGCGTGCATACGAGATGCATCAGGATTAATTAATACCGTATGCGAGGTACTGGGATGGCGGCCAAAAATGTGTTGCATTAAAAGTGTAACTGACTCATGAGTCAGATTGTTTATCATATGTGCCATAAAGGATCCGTTTTTAGCATTATATTTTTTAATATAAATTGTGATTGCTCTATTGCCTAAAAAGATAACAAATTATTGATATAAAAAACATTACAGGATATTACATAGTCTTTATTTACATACCCACTACATTTATTGAATATAAAAACATCAATATTTATTAACAATTGTTTTACCTTTAACATTTAGTTTCGTACCCTATTAAAGAACAAAAACATCTAGTAGTTAAATTAATTTTAAATATAAAGGATGAAACTTTATGAAACATTACATAAGTAAAAAACGATTAATGATTATCAGCTTTTTAGTGAGCAGCTTTATGAGCTTTAATACTTTTGCAATTGACGATATTTTAAATGGTATAAACTATCCTTGGTGTTCAAAAAGCTACTGTGCGGGCATTCCTTCAAGCTGTGCTGCTCAATGTAACTCAGGATTAGCGAACATTATTATTTCATGTGCGCAATATTCAGGCTCTGAATATCGAAAAATTGAAACTAATAAAGTGCTCTGTCATGTTGATCCTGATATAAAAGTACTCAAAGCTAAGCTCGACTTAGAGTTTTACCGTTACGATACATATGAATTAAGAAGCTGTTATAACGAAGATCGCCCTAAATATTACAAAAAAATAAAAATAGCCACTGTAAGTTGTGATTTATATCACCCAAGTCATTGCGATGCAGATACAGAAGTATTAATGGGACAGCTTGCAGGGGAAGGTTATACTTTTTTACCAACAGGCGAAGAAGACGAAACGGATTACTGCCCAGCACCTAGGCTGTAGTACATGTTTTTGGAGTGGTCAAGTAAACTTGAGCACAGTTTAATGTACCACTCTATATTATTGTATTATCTAAAATTTAACTATGTGTTCCATTCAAAGATAAAACTCAAGAAGCTTCTTCAACATATACAGTTCATGAGCTTACTCATAAATTTTCATTATACTACTTTAAATTATAAAAGGGAGTTGGCTTACCTTATAGTAAATTTTTACATCTTTAATTTTTTTTAAATGAAAAGATAGTTTCAGATGAGATATTTCAATTATAGACAAAACATTTAAAGAGTCTTTAGATAATAAAAATTGCTTTTCAGCATACTCTTTTAAATAATTAACCTGACTTTCAGTTAAAATTTTGTCACGCTCTAAATAAGTAAATAACCTTATCCAATCTAAAGGTCCTTTTTTAATGGAATGAATCTCTAAACCAAATTCACTTCCAATTGAGGCTGAAATATTCAGAGACAATTTAACCCCAAACTCAAGACTTATTAGGTATGTTAAATCATCGCTGAAAATACAACTAGATATGAATGGGTAAATCTCTATAACTTCTTCAACAGACATTAATGAACTGCATATGCGTAAACTGAATGCCCTTCTTGATGCCATATAGCCAAAATGTTCAATATTTAAATTTCGGCTCACTACATGTAACCGAGAAAATAAAAAGTTAGCTCTTGAAACATATCGAGTTGCCTTCAGCCGTTCGTAAAGAAAGCACTTAATTACCTGATATTGACTGTGTATTTTTGTTTTTTTCAAAGACAAAAATTCAGAAGCAACTAAATCATTTTCGATTTTTTTATGGTTATCATATTCAAACCAATGAATATAATTTCCTTCAAAGATAGCGAAAGATACATCCATCGTTTCAGGCTGCTTTAATAAACTTTTTTCAAGGTAAAGACTTGAACATTTTGGTTTTTTTTTACATGCCTTAAAAATAAAATCTAAATTACTAATACTATTTAAAAGTTTACTTTCATTTTTAAGTATCGAAATAAGTTGCTTACTTTTTGTAAAGTTGCTCATTAAAAAAATGACCAACTTTTAAATTTTAAATTTGAATTCATATTACCAAGAAGCATTAAATGCTGTATCACCTAATAAAAACTTACATCCATCAGGATCTTTTAAGCTAGTTGCCACTGCAGAAGCTGTTTTTTCATCAAGATCCCCATTTTCCATTAAAAAATGAGTTAACTTATTAATAGATTTTTGACTTGGATTATCACCACCACTAGTAATATCTTCAGCTAGTTCAACCATTTGCTCTCTTAATGTTCCTGTATCGTTTGCGAATTTAGCTATCGCAGTAACTAATTCAATTCGTTCGCGATATGATAAATTTGGATCTTCATAATTTTCGATTACTATTTTAGTCATTTTTATTACCTTTATTAAATAATTGAGGGGGAAGAAATATAAAATCAAAACTTTGTTGACTTTGAGGTTTGTTGTTCAGACTCGGTTGATGACAAGATACACAGCTAGTGCTTTGCTCATATGGCTCAAGTGCAACATTGCTCAATAATTTTGGTATTGGGCACCCAGAAAACCGACCATACAATTCAGAGTCACATTGCTTAATTAATATATTATTTTTATTAGACTTATAATCTGTTTCATCCATTTTTTGGATCCATTGCGATCCTTCTTGACGATAATACCTCCACGGACTTAATTTATTAAAACTATCAATATTTTCTACAAAGTACTGATACTCAGTTTCAGGTATTTTAGCAAAAACATTATTGTCTGGATATTTGTATACATCTGCGATCTGAGCTGAACTTAAAGGATCATTTGTATTATAGGAATTTAAAGTTGATGTCGTATTATTTGAGTATAAATTCCATTTTCTTAAGAGCTTTTGGGTTTGATTTACGATGTATTTATTACCAGGTCCCGGGTTTAGTTCCGCAAGTGGTGCATTATCTATATGACTAAAAGTGCTCCAAATCCAATCTGTCAGTTTTTCTGTTTTGTAAACCATATGCATAGAGATCAAAGCTACTTTTGATTTTTCACATTCACCATTCTTTATCATAAATGCATCTTGAATAAAGTAACGACTTATATCATCTTCTTCTGTTAATTCTTTCCATGCAAGCTTTAAAGCCATAGATCCAAATTTATCTTTTGTTCCTGGTATAAAGTTTACAGGTGTGTTTTTTGTTTTATAAGATTTTATATACTCTTCAATAAGTGGACTAAGTATCACTTCATAACGAATTAAATTTTTATTATCATCAACCAAATAATGACCTTGAGGTGTTTTGTCTAATGATAAATAGCGTGTATAAGGGTTTTTTGAGTTCTTTGGGCAAGTTAATACACTTTTCACATTTTGTGTGCTTTCTATTTTTTGCTCAGCAATAATTTTTGCTTCTGTCGACCAAGATAGCCATATAGGTGAGTATTGTTCATCATGATTCCCTTTTTTCCATGCAGCTCCTAAACCATTTAAAGATAGAAACTGCTTATGTCCGTAACTTAACATAACACTGTTTGTTGATTGAATATAACGGTATGTATTTAACTCAACATTTGAAGCACCAATTTCATTTATAAAGTTATAACTCTCAATATCTTTAGGAATTTTAAGTTCATTAATATTTAAAACATTAACTTCTTTAGCTTTCAAATGATTACAACCAATAAGGCTAGATATTAACAAGAGAAATATTACAAATTGTAATGCATGATTATCTGATTTTTGCATTGGAAGCCCTATTTACTAATTTTATTATTTTTTTATACATTAGTGTATCACTACACTTGTAAAGATTAGATAAGTAATTATTACATAAACCTATTAACATTTGTTTTTCATTCGTCACATATAAAATAAGGAAGTGACGATACAATAATTCTAAAACTCCAAGATTAAATCCATCCTTAATAGCTTCATTTAAATTAGTAAAAAAAATATTTTTATAATCAGTATTAATAACTTTATTTTTACGATATAAAGCCGTAACTTGTACGCCTACTATAAAAGGTTTTAACCAAATTGCGCCTATTCTATTGGTACGTTTTATTGTTTCTTTAACGGCTTCAATACATAAATCTAGCTTTTTACTTTTAAGTAATATATCAGCATTAATAAACTCATATATATTTATTACGGCTTCTTTCCCTTGTTCTATTTGTTCATTAATCGACTCTTGTATTCCTAAATTTTCATTATGACTCCAATCAAATATTTGCTTCGAGCAACTCACAATCCAATCATTTTCTGATGGTATTTTGAATAAGCTATAATTTTTCAATGCTGAGTGTTTAATTCGTTTTTTATTTTTAAAAAGTAAAGAAATTAAAAAGTCAAAGTGAATGGCTAAATCTAATGACAGAGCACTCCCCACTGAACTTGCTTGCTTTTGCGCTTTTTCAGACATATCGTATGCTTGCTCCATTTTCCCTTGCATGCACAGTGATAGTGATTGTATATAAAGAGCCGTTGCTTTGGGGTCTGTTCCAACATCTAAATGAAGCTTTTGATCTCTATCATTGCGATATAATGATAGACATAGATCCCATGCTTTTTTTGAGGCGCTAAAATCACCTTGCAATAAATGTACATTTCCCAATAAAGGTAAAAATATAATTTGTGTTTGTTCGCATCTATGGTTTATTCCATTCTGAATATTATGTTTACTTAATTTGATTGCTGTTGAGAAATCTCCATTAAACATTAAATTTTGGAATTTAAAAAATTGAGAAATACTATTATCAAAACTCATAATGCCGTCATCGAGTTTAGGTGAAAACTCCTCAACAACTTCACTAGAACCATATCCAGAAAGTCCCATTTTAGAGACAGCCTTAAGCTTGTTAATTTTATTGGTCATATTTTCAAACAAATGAGAATGACTATTTTCTGTTAGCCAATTTTGTGTCAGATTACAAATTCGCAGAACATCAATATTGGCAGACTTTCCTAGCTGTTCATCACCATACTCTATTAATTTTTCGATTGCAGAATCTTTCTCATTTGCATTGAATAAATGCCTTGCAATTACTTCTTTATTCTTTTGCTTAAAAGTAAAGCTGTGTAATAAATTATTTGCAATCAATCGATGGTTATTTTCACGCTCCCTATTTAATAATGTCTCATAAGCCGCATCCCTCACCAGAGCATGTTTAAAGATATAACTATCACCTTCAACCTTACGCTGCTGATAAATAATTTCAGCTTCAACCAATTCATTTAAGTCGTTTTGAACCTGGCTTTCACTATGATTAGATGCGGCAACTAATAAATCATAATCAAATTCACGGCCTATGGTTGCAGCTAACTGTGCTGTTTCTTTTGCATAAACGAGAGAGTCTAATTTTTGTTGTAACGAGTCACGTAAGCTGTTGGGTACTTCGTCTAGTTTATCAGGGCTAACAAAGTCAATAATGCCATTCAATTTATGCACCAATGATTTTTGTTTCAGCATTGTGACTAATTCTTCAATAAATAAAGGAATACCATCAGTACGCGATATCAAAATATCTAATACATTTTGTGCGACTGTTTGGTCATCAAATAAAGCGGTTATAAATTGCGTTGTTGCCTTTGAAGTCAGTTTATTTAATTTTATTTCATTAAAGTCAGATTTAGGTAAAGATTCAGGTAAAGCTTGTCTTGATGTACTGATAAATACATGATGTGTAGATTTTATAGCGAGTGCAAAATGACTAATAAATTCTATACTTGTAGGATCTGCCCAGTGCATATCTTCAAAAATGAATAAGCTTTGCTTTTCACTAATCAAAAGTTCATTACTGTTAATATGTGAATTTTGAGGAATTAACAAAACACAGAGTATTTTAAATAACAATTGTTTTTGAACTTCAGGCGCTAAATGACTAGGTTCAAAACCTGTTTTTAAAGGTAAATTAAGCCATGTACAGAGTATGACAAAACCTTGCGTTTTATCTAAGTCATTTAAAGCGTCGTTTTCAGAAGCAAGCTCATTAATTGCTAATTTTAAACTATCACAAGCTTCATCTGATGATAATGATTCTAAGGAATATTTATATTTTAATACATTCAATATAGGGTAAAGCGCATTATTTTTATGCTCTGGCAAACATTGCGCTACATAGTGGTTTAAAGTTTGTACTTTATTCCTAATTTCAAAAATTAATCGAGACTTTCCGATCCCTGCCTCACCGCTAACATGTGCTAATTTTGTTTTAATCAAGTTAGCATCATCTGCAAAGCTATTTTCAGCTACAGAAAACATTTTATTTAACTGATTAAACTCTTGCTCTCTTCCAATAAATGCATGGTTCTTCTGTGTGCCCCTTAAAAAACCAAATGCCTCTACATGACGCTCAGCAGTTAAATTATATATAGGTGTTTTTATTGTATTTAACCCTAATATACACATATGTTCAGATTCGAATTCAATATAACTGTCTAACATTTTTTTACTAATATCAGAGCACAGTATTTGTTCTTCTTTTGCCATGCGTGAAAGCTGCATAGCAATATTTGGTGTATCCCCTTCAGGAATGGCATCTGCAAAGCAGGTTACTAAGCCTGTATGTATCCCAATTCGCACATTAAGTTTCACACCAAGTTCATACTTAAGTAATGCATTACGCTTTGTTAAACTGCTCACAATATCAAGTGCAGTACGCGCACATAATCGACTATCATTATCACTGACCACAGGGTAACCAAAATAAAATAGTAGACTATCGCCTAAAGTTCCTACATGAAAGGCACCATAGCGTACCGCAATATCGATACATTGATTTTTTTGATCTCTATAAAGTGCATCTACAACTTCAAGGTCTACTTGTTCTTGCGTGACAGAGCGAACGCTTAAACATAAACTAAAAGCGCTAAGTTGCTTTCGTTCGGTTAATTCAGTAAAAAATGCTTGTTTATCATTGATCACAGTATCGTCAGAATACGAATTGATCAGGGTATTATCAACATGATTATCTTCATTTTTGCTAAGAGCAAGCTCACCAACCAAATTAGACACGTTGACTTGAACTAATTCTTTATATAAATCTGTTGCATTAACACTTCGTTCATGAGATTTTTTTTGTAAAACACGCCTTAATAAAGCGCCTATAGGGTGCCCAACAATAGATGCTGGAAGTGGCACATTTGATTGACTCAATTGCTTATGAAATATTGACGCTAAACTAGAGCCTGATATTGCAGGATGCCCAGTTAAACACTCAATAAAGACTAAACCCCAAACATAAAGATCTGTTTTTAATGTTGGTGGTTCGCCACGCAATTGCTCTGGAGCACTATATGAAGGCGTGCCTAAAGTTTCTTGTGTTAGTGTAATGCTTTTGTAATCAAGTTGGCGAGCCTCATTAACTAAGGTGCCTATGCCAAAATCTAATACTTTAACATGTGTTTTAGCACCCACTTTATTTAACATGATATTAGCGGGTTTTATATCTCGATGGATCACCCCTTGCTCATGCGCATGTGATAAAGCATCTAAAACTTGCGCCATAATAGCAGCAACGTCAACAGGTAATAATGGACCGGAGTTTAATAACGTTTCTTTTAAAGTGAGCCCTTCAACATATTCGAAAACAGTATAAAGTAAATCATCATTACAACGCCCTTTATCAAGTAAACGAACAATATTGGGATGTTGTAAACGACTACATAATAAAGTTTCACGTTCAAATCTTTCTATGTAACGTGTCTTTTTAGCAGTATCAAACTCAGCATTTACAGCTAAAAATTTAATCGCAACAATTTGACCTGTATTTATCTGTTGAGCACGATATACATGACCAAACCCCCCTTCGCCTATCTGCTCAAAGAGTTTATAAAGTGACGATTCAAAATATTCAGAAATCACATGGTTGAAAGTTGAATATTGGCTCATAATTTCGTCTTTTAGTATTAGATTTCAACTTAGGAACAGATGCTACTGCACACATTCAAACATTACAACACTTTATTAATAAAAACAGTAGATTAACTTTTCATTTGTTTTATTTCATACTCAAAATATACAATAAGATATTACCTTATTTTTTGTTACATCATAGATTGCCAAGGTGGCCTTATATTGGAAGCGATTTGCGTTACACTAGCTGTTAACGGTTTTTTATTCATAAACTCTAAGTAGTTTAATAATAAAAATACGGTGGGATCTGATACATATCGGTAATGCTGATACATTTGATTATTATCAAAGTAAAATGAAATATGTCTAAAATTATCTTCATCATTAGGATGCTCAAATATATTAATAGTTGCAAGATCCACCCAGTGCTCTCCATCAGTGCTCGCTTGAATTTTAGGCGTATTACCTTGTCGGCCATTATTAAGTACAATTGAGACATGATTTGCAGCAAATGCCTTATCATATTTGAGTTCAATCCACTCTTGATTACCGGAGTTAATCTCACTCATCCAATATGTTTGAGAAGTTGAATCGACAATATTTTGTGCAATCCAACCTGCATTATTACTTGACGCTAAAGTTTCAACTACAATGGCATTTTGAGTAACATCATTAAACAGAAAGTTTTCATTTTGATTAAAATGCACATTAGAGTTTTTTGATTGCGTGATTATATTTTTAATTCTATCTGTACTTATAAGAATGCTTTGTGCGTAATTTGGCGTAACATAAAAAATTAAAATCAAAACAATGAATACTTTTACATATGTGTTTTTCATTTTTATTCCGATGATTAGTTTATCAATAAGCAGGATTAATTTAGATCAAAAAGCTAAAAAAAAATATTACACGCTATTACACATATAAATAATATTATTTTCGAAGGATCTTTAGACTTTGTATTCTCTTACTTATTAAAGAGATTATTTAAACTTTAAAGTTGGAAATGAAATGTTAAAAAAATTAGGTTTTGCAATGTGTGTTCTTGGTATTACTGGCTGTGGCGGTGGTGACAAATTAGTCGAAGAAATTCTTGATATTGATACAAAAAATGACTATCAATTTATTAATGCTTCAACTCATGAATATGATTTTTATTTAAAAAATAAAAGTGACTCTGAAATTTATGAAGATAAATATAAAGAGGCAAGTTTAACTTCACTGCAAGCAAAAAAAATAACCTTTGAAAGCAATGTTCTTTATACAACATATATCGCTATTGAAGCTCCAAATGTAGATGGGATCAAGAATATGCTCGACCATCACTCTGAAAATAAAAAAACATACAATGTTGTCGCATGGGATAACAGTGGTTTAGTATTTTTCAAACAAAAAGAATCTAATGTTGATAATGAGTTTAGAGTGCGCTTTTTTAAAACTCATGACAATTTAAAAATTAAAGTTGACGGTACACCAATTAATTTAGATTACAAAGATGTTAGTGATTTTTACACAATCAAAAATTGTGAAACCTCTATTACAGCTGCGGATCATAACTATAGTATTTGTAATCAAGACTTAGGTAATTCATATCTAATGGTACTAAATAATGACGGCACTCAAATTGTTGTTCACGAAAAATAATATAAATAGTTCCTTACTAAAAGCTTAGCTATATTTTCACTTTCCCTGAAATCATAAGAGCTAGAAATGTTGTAAATAACTTTCTAGCTCTTATTATGCAAGTTTATAAGTTTTAGGATGAACAAACTGTGATAGTCAATAAAATTGATTCTGTTTTTAACTTCTAAAGAACCGCTCTATAAACACATTATTCCTACAACTTCTGCAGCGACTAAAACATTTATTTTAAGTAAGATAATATTTAGCAAAATTTTCTTCTTTAATGTACTAATTTAAGAAAGCTAAAAATGCCAAACAATACTCACTGATGGTATTAAAGGAATGTAAGTATCATCTTCATTTGTTTCAACACCATATATGATTCCTTCAGACGAAAATAAATCGCTGATGGAAGATGTGCCTGACGCATTTTCACGATCAAAAATATTAAGCGCACCAAAAGTATACCTTATTTTACTATTGCTAAGTTTAACCTCACACCCTATGCCTAAATCAACTCTAAAATAGTCCGGATATTTTGCTTCATATGTTGGCCCTAAAATTAAATTTGCTTGATTGATTTCATCATCTAAATACAAAGGGTTAAATTTTACTTTTGTAGCACGCCAACCTGTATGATAATTTGCAGCCAGACTAATGTCACAAGCTGAAGAGAATTGATAATTACTTGAAAACTTGAAAGCATGGCGCTGATCCCAATGTCTAGGTATTTGTATATCATTTATGACATCTTCTGTTTTACTTAATGAGTATGCGAATCGCCAGTTAAGTTTATCATTGTCTTTTTTCTCAATAATCAGCTCCATACCTTTAGCATATGCACTTTGAGCATTAAATGCCTTTCGATCTAAGTTAATTTCACCATGTTCATTAGATCCAGGAAAAAGCACGTTTTCAAACCGAGGAAGTAACTTGTCATAATCTTTATTATACAAACTCACTTTATATGAGTAATTTTCAAATAATCGTCTTTGGTAGGCCAAGTTTATTTTTTTGACTTTTTGTGCCGTATTAAAGGACTCAACACCATCTTCCACTAATAATTGATGAACACCTTGCGCTTGCTGATACACACCCCATGATAGTTTTAAATTACTATTATCACTTGTATCATAGGTAAAATTAAACCGAGGGCTAAATTGCTCTTCATTCGTATAGCTTTGTTTATCCCATCGTAAACCGGTTTCTACTGTAACTCTTTTATTGACTTTAAATCGGCTTGCCAAATATGCAGAATAAGCACTCCCATTTTGATCCAATAAACTTTGTCTAAATGTTTTTTCCAATTGTTCTGACATAGGTCTAAATGGGTTATATACATGATAAGCCTGCTTATATCTATACTTGGCATCTAAGCGTTTGACTTCAAAACCCATTTTTAACATGTAAGATGATGACGCTCTATATTGCCAATCTTGCTTAAATATTAAAAACCCCCACTTAAGGGTGTCATCAAGTGCTATAAAGTATTTATCTCCTGTAAAACCAGTCTGATAAATACTTTGCAAATTACCTGATCCAATGAGACTTGATGATGACAATTTTTCAGTCCAATCTGTATCGAAAGTTAGCCAGTGATACCCGCTATAAGAGCCCCGCTCTTCATCTGTAAAACAATCATCTAAACAAATTGTATTATCTTTACCTATCAGGCTATGCCAAGTTAACAAGGTATCAAAAGTTAATTCTTTGTTGATTTTTGCAAATAAATCTAAATACTTTGGATTGTAATCACCAAAATCAACTTTCGATAGTGCACTAACCTGACTAAATGCACCTTTTCTTAAAACAAAAAACCAATCATCGTTTTCATTGTTAAACGAACCGCTACCTTTCACTTTAAAATCAAGTAAACTCGCACCAATAGACCATGGGTTAGTTTCACTATAATTATTCGAGGTAAGTTGAACTATCCCACTTAAATGATTACCAAACTCAACTGGCGCTCCACCTGTAATTACCTGTGCATTACCAATACTAAACGCATCAACTATGCCTAAAATACCACCGACATCTTTTAAATGAAAAGGATCTATTAATGGCATTCCATCAAGTAAAAATAAGTTTTCTTTTGACGTGCCTCCTCGAATATGAAGTCGAGATGAGATATCACCACCAGCCACGCCAGGTAATAAAGCAATTGCACGATTAACATCTTTTCCTAAAATAGAAAGCCGTTCAATATCTTTTTGATCCATATACTCTTGTTCAGCTACGCTTGAGTAAACAAGATCAAATTGACTTGCTGAAATCATTATTTTTTCAATGGGTTGTACTATAGGTTCAATGATAGGTTTATTAACTGCTAAGTTAACAACTCCAACATTTTCCATTTTTTTTATGATTATTTGACTATTGTTAGGTCCTGACTTTAAAGTCAAAGAAAACTCTGATAACAAGGACTCTATGAGCGCTAAACCCGATTTATCACTTGGTTCGTGCTTAATTAACATACCACTATGCACTTGCATACTACTGTATATTAATTTGAATCCTTGGGTATTTAATGTTTTTAATACTTCAATAAGAGATTTGCCAGTATAAACTTTTACTTCTTCATAAGCCTGTACAGTCAAAGTACAAATATTAAAAAGCCCTGACAATATCAAGGCTATTAACTTAAAGTTAAAACAATGTCTTTGCATACTAAAAATTATTTAAACACCTTTAATTTATTTTTTTCAATTAGATACTTTAATTCTGTTGTAGAGAAAACACTTAAAAGTGCTTGTTGCAAGTTTAGGTCTTTCACATCTCCATGCAAAATAATAAATTGGCTTAACTTTTCAATATGACTTTGGGAAAATACAAGCTTTAAAGCATGTTCACGACTAAGCCAAATTAAGAATTGATATAAACTTTTTCCTTCTAAATCAAATTCAGGTGCAGCATTATTAACCCAATTCCATTCTTTATCTCTAGGGGATAACATTGTTTTTTCAAAGATACCTTCTGATTTTCCAGTTAATTGATAACCCGCCTCTAAAGATTGAACTCCTTGTTCATTATTCAAATTAACTAAACCTTCCCTAACTCTTATTTTAATATTTTCTTGATGGCTGGTAACTGAAAATTGCGTTCCTATATCCTGTATCTGCCCATGCAAAGTATGAATTGTGATAGGAGATTTTCTTTTTTTAGAAATACCTGAGTCAAAATATACAGTACCAAATGATAACGTAAATTCATTATTACTATTTACAATAATCTGAGAATTATGGTTTAAACGTAAATTACCACCCGTTTTTAATGATAATGTCGCATAACCATTACTCATAGTTTCTATCATAGTGCCTGATGCTAGCATTTTAGAAGCATTATTCAGATGTAATAAACCGCTATCACTTGTCTTAACTTGCCCTTGAGCACGTTCTAGATAAACATCTGATGAAACAGACTCAGTTTGAAGCATTTCACTATTAATGATAACAATAATAAACACGCTAAGCGCAGTCGCTAAAGAACCCAGCATATACCAAAAGTCATGTTTTTTACGTTTTTTAGTATTTTCTTGCCAATGTACTTTGACTTGATGTTTAACTCTATTTTTCACCTCTACAGGTGCATCCTCTCGAGTTTGGGCATAACTTAAAATTTGTGAAAAATTTTCATCAAGTTTCTGAGTTTTATTAAGGAAATCTTGTTTACTCTTATTTAATTCATCAGTCATTATAGATTTCCCCCTTGTCTATTCAATATCTCAGTACCATTGAGGCTAAAAAATACATCTTCAAAAACAGGTCTTGCGCGAGATAATAAAGATTCAACTGCTTTAGTACTTATATCCATGTTGTAAGCTATTTCTTTCATGGATAATCCTTGTATATATTTAAGTTCAACAACATTAGCATAACGTTGAGGTAAGCTATCTAAAGTCATATGCACAACTTTATTTAATTCTAAATTAAGTAGTTTGTTTTCAGGTTGCTCTTGCAAGCTAATCGTTAAAGAGTCTATTTGAGCACGCACTTCAGGGTGATCATCAATTAAACTTGGTTGACGATTATCTGCTTTAAAATAGGCACTCATTTCATACCTACAAAAAGTACATAACCAAGTAAGTAAACTTGCCTCACCGCGATATGTACTTAATTTATCAATAGCCTTACACAAACTGCTTTGTACAATATCTTCAGCAACATGGTGCTGCTGATCCGTACGTGAAAGCACAAATCGATATAACTTATCAAAATATTCTTCATAGAAAGCTTCAAAACTAAGCTCATTTCCCTTAAGTAATTTCTTAACTAGCTTTTTATCAGCACTATATTTACCGAACATTTTTCCCAGCATAAGTCTTTTCGTTTATATATTAGAGGTTAATTGGAATGAATATCCTTCGATATATTTTAATTTATTTTTTTATTGTAAGCGGGCTACCTTTTATGCCTGCATAAAATACAATTAATTCAGCGGCTTCATCACCATTATTAATACCATAATGCCATGTATTAACCACTTCAATCAAAGTATCACCTGCGACCAAATGTTGCGTTTTTTTATCTTCTGTATGTACATCTAACTGCCCTTTCAACAAAACTGCTGCGTTAATCACAGGGTGTTTATGCCAATCAAGTTTTGTATGAGGTGCAATTGTTATTCTTAATATTGTTACTTCAGGCTGACCTTTAGGATATGCTGGCAAAGTATTTTTATTCCAGCTTTTACTTGATTGCGTCATTTTCTCTACAAGTAAATCCCTTGATTTTACATCATGAGCTAAAACAGAATTTGACACAATAAAAGTAACAATTAAAACAGTTAATAGTTTGAATTGTGATTTAAAAAACATTGATAAAAGCCCAAAGATAATTATAAAAACAACATTATACTCATCCTACTATAAGATGCGAGCGACTGCTTAGGAGACCAATCCGTAGATTAGGTATAGGGTACTGACCCTAAGAACCATAAAAATACCTTTTAATATTTATAATTTTCAAAGTCTCGCGTAAAATAAGGCTAAGGATAAATATTAATTTTTTAAAGGGACATAAAATGACAAATATTTCGACAACAACCACTTCCACTCCTTTGTCAGACTTAGTTATCTCTCAAACTTCCCACCCTAAAGAAACAAAAAACCTTCAGAGTACTTCAGAAAAAACAAATACTTTACAAGAAGATAATGTTGTAATTTCAAAAGAAGCCAAAGAAAAAAATAACACTGAAACTGACGTTATAGCAAAGCAAGATGTAACCAAAAAAAAGCTCACTCCTGAAGAAGAAGCAAAACTAGAAAAAAAACAAAATGAATCTGATATGGATGAAGAAATAAGAGAGTTAAGTATGAAAATACTTGAACTGACTCTTAAAATTGAGATGCTAAAAGCGAAAGAAGATAAGGAATCGGTAAAAGAGAGAAAGTCATTAGAAACTGAATTAGCGATTTCAAAAGGCCGACTAGAAGCTAAATTAAAGCAAAAATTAGATACAGCTAAGTTAGATTAATTTGCATTACCAAAAGGGTTTCGTCGTGTCCGTAATTATGGTTTTTTACATGGCAATGCCTAGTGTTTATTAAATCAATTGCAATATTGGCTTAAAGTACAATTACCAGCACAAAGTGATGTATCAATAAAGCAAGTATGTTGTCCGCTGTGCCAACATAAAATGACGCTTTATGCGATGCGCCTTGGTCGTAAAGTCGTATTTGGCCCGACGATATAAAACAAGGATGTGACACGAGCAAATGACTTGCAACAGCCGTAAGTAAAATTAAGATAGGAGTATGTTTATTAGTATTAAAAACAAATAGAGAGCAACGTGCTATTACGATAAAGTGCTAATTATTAAAAATAGGCACTGTAATGCTTAATCTCGCTCGACCAAAAAAAATAGTTTGTGTGCCAGCGAATTCTTCCGCCTTAAAGTTAATTCAATTTATTTACTACAGAAGCAGGGCTTGTCCAACAACAGGATTAAGTCGCGGCTGCGTACTAGCTATCCTTGTTTATAAGCATTGTAAAAAGATAACAGCTATTTAAGTATAACGAGGTATATTTAGTAACTATTAAACAATAAACTTCCGAATTATGCTCCTTTAATAATACTAAAATATCACTCAACGCTCCCTCTTCAGTGTTGTAATTTAAGGTTATGAAGTAATAGATAAAATATATAATAAGATTAACTACATACATCATTAAAAAAAATCTAGTTGAATCAAACACTATTTTAGATAGCTTGAAAGCTACGTACTAAAGTGAGCATGATCGTCTAATGAACATACAAATCAAAAATCCCTACTAGGTAAAATCTAATTGTAGGGATTCAACTGCTAAATATATCTACTCTTTTGATTCTAAACACTGACCATAGAATTGAACAGCAATATCATAAAGTGGCAACAGACCATCTTCAATTGTGTAGACGTCAGGCTTGTTGTACACATATTCTCTGGTCTCTACTATTGATAATGGGGTTCCATCACTTTCATAACCATCTGAAATTACAAGTGTATGTAAATCATAATGACTACACACATGCGATTCTTGATATTTATATGCCCCCAAACCCGTTGGTGAATAAATTTCACCAGTATATCGTCCTGTAGAACTCGTAGTTAGTGTCGTGACAGTATCGGATCCAATTCCACCACTAATAGTAAAACGAATTTTTGCCCCCACAATAGGTTGATCATTGATATCATAAGCAAAACCACCGACGCTCATTTTTTTGTACAAACCAAAACGATTGCTTTCAGGGATCTGGGAGTTCCAAATAAATTTGTTATTTTTATCGTGAGAGTCTGAACCATTAGAAAAAGTAAGTTTATGAATGGCTGCTGGTTTTTTATTAACAGTGAACTGATATTCTTCATC
>NZ_FOLO01000085.1 GCF_900112265.1 Pseudoalteromonas denitrificans DSM 6059
TTGGTTGAAAAGCTGGGTAATGTGAGTGAGGCATCACGCCAAAGTGGCGTCTCCCGAGACACTATTTATCGTCACCTGAAGCTGGTTAAACAAGGAGGAACTGATGCATTAAAGCGGCAAGAAACGCCTAATATACGGCATAAAAACTGTGTGGATATGGCAATCGAAAAGGCGGTTGTTCAATTCTCAATCGAACATCCTCACCTTGGTCAGCAGAAAGTCGCCATGAAGCTGACTAAAGCCCTTGGTATTGATATCAGCCCAAATGGAGTGCGCAGTGTATGGCTAAGAAACAATATGAATACCACTGCGTTGAGAGTTGAAAAATCACAATCCTTACAAAAGTCAGCATAAACAATAGCCAGTTTAGTAACTGGCTGATATGCTACTTACGACAAAGTCGCTCGGTAATTAGACCGACAGTTTCCCTTGGTAATCACACTACAACAAATTAGACAAACTATAAAAACGTTTTTAAGCGTGTTTGTCTAAATTTTAAATAGATTTCATTGGAGTCTTTAAGGCTAAATTGGGACATCTTAAAGTACTTTGTCTGAGTTTTAAATATGCAGACACATTTCGTCATTATTACAAATTTAGTTATGTTCTATACCACCATCATTTTATTGTAATGCTCTTCAAAATCAGTCCTGATGAATACATCTTTAAATTTGGTAATAAATCTATCCGAGTCGATCTCCCCTAAATCATTTATATTTACAGAGTCAGAATGTGATTCTCTGTTAATAAACCTAAAGAAGGGGGAAAATTCAGCATCTGCTTCTTCAAGTGCATCTAGAGCGGCTTTGAGCGCATCTGTTTTATGTACAAAAGAAAAGTAATATTCGAGTATATTTCTCATTATGTTAGGTAAAACAATGTTATTAGTACTGCCATTTTGAGCGTCTTTTATAATCTGCCAGTATGACTGGTAATCATTTTTTATATCACTTCTTCCCATAGGAACAATACTACTATTAGTATTTTTAAGAACTCTAAATAAATTACATTTATTATCAAATTTATCATTACCTGCATTGTCTTTCCCTTTAGGCAAATACTTTAACATTTCATGCAGATAATAAAGGCTGTGAGTAAGTAATATTACTTGTGCATATTGGTAGCCTCGAATTAACTTTTTATGCGTAAGAGCTCCTATCTCATAAATATAATTATGAGATAGGCTTGATATAGGGTCATCAACGACAATAATCTTCTTATTTTTTTGGGTTGAAGAATCACTGTCTACGCTTCCTTGGCATAGCTCTAAAAAATAGAGGTAAGTAATAAGCGTTTTTTCACCTTCACTAAGCGATTTATAGACATCATTCCCGCTCGAAGAAGGACCACGGCAAAGGTAATAATGGTTATTTTCACCTGGCTGTTGTTTGATCTCAAAACCCTCTAAACCTATCGATTTAATTTGATTATTTATGCTAATGACCGATGTTTCAATATTGGTGATTTTTTTTCGGTTTTCACTAATAATTTCGTTTTGAGCTTGTATCGTTGAAGTAAGGTCACGTTCTTCTGTTTTAGTCGTTTTAATATCTGTTTCTATTGATTCAATTAAAGTATCGTGGGCTTTTATTTCAGCATCATACTTAATACGAACCAAAGACCAAAACTTCTTTTTAATTGCGGTGAGAGATTCTTTTTTCTTTGATAATCTAGCGTTAAATGTTTGTCTAGAAGCATTATGAATATTGATGATATCATTAATTGGTTGTACTAAATCAATAGTAGATTCTAGGGTAATTTTAATACTTGGATCTGCTAGTTTTTGATTCAGTTTTGTAAGGTTTGCTTGAAGCACACCTGAAAGTTTTTCTTTAGCTAGGTCGAGTTTTGTATCGTTAAGCGTTGTGTAGTGAGTTCCTGATAGTGTCTCGTTTAAAGTTTCAATTGCTTGGTTATATCCACTCTGTAGAATTTTTAACTCACCTTTTTTTTCTTCATACGAAACGTCGAAAAGATTGTTAATATTTTCAACTAATTCATTATCAATTGCCTGTTGGCAAAACGGGCATTTTCTTTCAGCATCATCGAGATAAATACGTCCATTATCTACCCAAGTTGAGTTTTGGAGTTTATCGACTAACTCAGCTAAATAACTATCACTAGAGCCTACAATTACTTCACTTAAAATAGTATTTGATTCGCTTGAAGCCAGGTTTAGAGCTACGGTCGGAATCATAGTTTTTGGTACAGCGCTTTTATTATTTAGTTCTTTAGATTCTGTAGATAAACTTTGAAACGTATATTCAGGTTTTTCAACTAGGGTTGTTTTTAGAAGCTCATCATAAAACGAAGCTGCCGAGCCTTTAAAGCCAACTAAGCAGTGATCTAAATCTTTTTTGTCATGCTCTTTTTTAATTTCAAAGCATTTGTTTTTAATTGCTTTTACTTGGGTGGTTTTTTTCTCTTCATGTTGAGTGCTAATTGTTTGCTTTTGAACTCTTTGTTCTTCTAATGCTTTTATCTCTAATTCTGCTGTGCTTATAGCTTGCTCAGCCGCAACATTAGTCTCCCCTAAAGTAAATACACCCTCGAAGCTATCTTGCGAGAAGTTTTTTTCAACGAAATCAGTATTGTAAACTAAGGTCTCATAATCTTGTGAATTAGGTAACACATAGCTGCAATTACTATAGTTAATACGTGTTGTATCCTGAAGGTATCTTGCTACTGTGGATTTCCCCGTGCCGTTATGACCATAAAACAGCACTATTTTCTTATTTGTATTGAGTGATACAGGGGTAGGGTTTTGAAAACTTGCCACTCCTTGTATAGAAATTGATTCAATCATATATTTCTTCCGTGATTAAGGGGAATGCCTATGAGCAATGATTAAACTTAAACTTTATCATGCAAGGAACATTCAGCGGTTTTATTCTGAGCTTAATTTATAGATGAAAATTTTAGAGCATTAACACATTTAAAAGATAGTCCTATTTAGTAATAGGGTGTTTTCCCTCAAAGAATTAGCTGATATATACCATTTTTATATCGACCTAAAAAATAAATTGATTTTGGGATAGAATATTTTGGAATAGGTACACTGTTGATATAACTAATATGAATATCTGGAAGGTTTTTTATTAAATGCCATTATAGATATTTATTAATATGCTAAATCAGCCTGTTTTTTCATTTTCATATCTATCAATTACTTATACATTTCCGTTTTGGTTTTGTATTTCTAATATTTAACATCTAATGACATTTCAGCCAATCCCGTACAATAAAGTCTAATTATATCAGGTCCTTACGTTCTCTTGCAGTCTTCCGTGTATAGATTGTTTTTGCTACATTTCGCCTTTTTGAAAAGGTGGAAAAATGAGCAAGTTAAAAAGAAGAACTGAGGTAATAGTTAACAAAGAAACTGTTAAAAAATTGAATAAATGGAAGAAGGATCTTCTTGAGAAATACCGACCTTATCTTACTGTACGAGATGTAAATCAAATTGGTCGCCGTCATTGGTTATTTTGTCCTATTCAAAAGCGGCATGTACACCTGTTATCAGACGGTGAATACCGAACCTATAAGAAAATCCTTTCATCTAAAAGTGTTGTAAAAATTGAAGAGCAGTATGCTCTTGATATTGCTGTTGCTTTAAATGCAATTCACCCGCGTGATTGGGAAACGAATTTAGGTTATGTAATGACAACCGACTTTGTTGTTACATATATGAATAAAAGTGGCTCAACATACCGTGTCGCATACACCTTTAAGTACTGGGAGCAAATTTATAAAGAAGTCGACGGTAAGGTAAAAAAGATTAAACCTCGCACATGGCAGAAGTTTGATATAGAGCGGCAATATTGGAAAGCAAGCACATCAATGGGGTCACACATCAATGGGGTCACATCAATGGGGTCAGGTCTTGCATTGTGCAACCACGATAAATAAAAATAGACAGTCATACTTTTCTGATTGAAAACGAGTCCATACTTGACCTTAATTTAGCAATGGAAAAAATCAACGGGGTCAGGTCTTGCATTGTGCAGCCATTCTAAATAAGGGTCGAATTTAACTTTTAAGAGGTTAGTTATAATTAGCTAATCTCTTTATTTTTTAGGACTTACGGATGAGTCGACCACTAAGATTGGAATTTGTAGGTGCGTTATCCCATGTTACTTCTCGTGGGAACGAGAGAAAACCAATTTTTCGCAATGAATCAGACTTTTCGACATTTATAGATGTTCTGGGACACCAATCATTACTAAGTTTAAAAATAGACAGTCATACTTTTCTGATTGAAAACGAGTCCATACTTGACCTTAATTTAGCAATAGAAATGATATTGATTATTATTTCTTTGTTTTCTTGTTTCCGATAAAATGTCGCAATATAAACAAGTGAAAATATTGACTCATCACTTGGGTTTGTAAATTGAGCCATAAACTTAGGAGTAAAAGATATTAATGAATGAAAATAATGCTTGGCCACAAGATGTTGATGGAGATGTTTTAAGATTACTTCAGGGAAGGGGTTTTGATTTCAATTTAGATCACGAAATTGAGTTTATGATCGATTTTAAATGTTGGCCATTAAGTAAAGAGCAGCAAGCTGAAGTATTAAAGAAGTTACCAGAGGTAAGCTTTGTAGAAACCGAAGCGGAATTGCTTGAAGAGGGCGATCCTACTGGTTATGTATCGTTTAAGGTTAAAAACAAGGTAACGTATGATTTTGTTACGCAAGAACCGCAAAGGCTAAGCAATCTGTTTATTAATATGAATGGGTATTGTGACTCTTGGGTTGTTGTTAGTGGGTGTGGTACTTAGAAAATAACGGTGGAAGGACTTTCGTTGAGCACCGAAAAAACGACAATATGGTCCGACAATAGTCCGACAATAGGGTCAGGTCTTGCATTGTGCACCACAACAAATAAAAACAACGGGGTCAGGTCTTGCATTGTGCAGCCATTCTAAATAAGGATCGAATTTAACTTTTAAGAGGTTAGTTATAATTAGCTAACCTCTTTATTTTTTAGGGCTTACGGATGAGTCGACCACTAAGATTGGAATTTGTAGGTGCGTTATACCATGTTACTTCTCGTGGGAACGAGAGAAAACCGATTTTTCGAAATGAATCAGACTTTTCGACATTTATAGATGTTCTTGGGACACCAATCATTACTAAGTTTAAAAATAGACAGTCATACTTTTCTGATTGAAAACGAGTCCATACTTGACCTTAATTTAGCAATGGAAATGATATTGATTCTTATTTCTTTGTTTTCTTATTTCCGGTAAAGTGTCGCAATATAAACAAGTGAAAATATTGAATCATCACTTGGGTTTGTAAATTGAGACATAAACTTAGGATTAAAAGATATTAATGAATGAAAATAATACTTGGCCACAAGATGTTGATGGAGATGTTTTAAGATTACTTCAGGGAAGGGGTTTTGATTTCAATTTAGATCACGAAATTGAGTTTATGATCGATTTTAAATGTTGGCCATTAAGTAAAGAGCAGCAAGCTGAAGTACTAAAGAAGTTACCAGAGGTAAGCTTTGTAGAAACCGAAGTGGAATTGCTTGAAGAGGGCGATCCTACTGGATATGTATCGTTTAAGGTTAAAAACAAGGTAACGTATGATTTTGTTACGCAAGAGCCGCAAAGGCTAAGTAATCTATTTATTAATATGAGTGGGTATTGTGACTCTTGGGTTGTTGTTAGTGGGTGTGGTTCTTAACAAAAAATAACGGGGGAAGGACTTTCGTTGAGCACCGAAAAAACGACAATAGGGTCAAACGACAATACGACAATACGACAATAGGGTCATACGACAATAGGGTCATACGACAATAGGGTCATACGACAATAGGGTCACGACAATAGGGTCAGGTCTTGCATTGTGCACCACAACAAATAAGACTCGATTTTGATACTCAAAAGGTTAGCTATACTTAGTTAACCTTTTTGTTTTTTGGGGCTTACGGATGAGTCGACCACTAAGATTGGAATTTGCAGGTGCGTTATACCATGTTACTTCTCGTGGGAACGAGAGAAAACAAATTTTTCGCAATGAATCAGACTTTTCGACATTTATAAATGTTCTTGCGGCTGTATGTGAGCGCTACAATTGGGTGATCCATGCCTATTGTTTAATGACCAACCATTACCATTTATTGGTAGAAACGCCTGATGCTAATTTATCTAAAGGTATGAGGCAGTTAAATGGCGTGTATACGCAAGGTTTTAATCGTGACCATCGCCGTGTAGGGCATTTATTTCAAGGCAGATATAAAAGCATTTTAGTGGATAAAGATAGCTATTTGCTAGCGCTATGCCGCTATATTGTTTTAAACCCAGTTAGGGCAAAAGGCATGGTAGATGAGCCTGAAGAATGGTTGTGGAGTAGTTACCACGAAACTATAGGAGTGCGAGATGTACCCGATTGGTTAGCCATTGATGCACTGCTACGAATGTTTGGGTCAACTAAATATATAGCGATTGAGCGTTATAAAACATTTGTATCTCAAGGGAAGGGTATTAATATTTGGGCAAACCTCAAAAGCCAAGTGTATTTGGGTGATGAAGCGTTTGTTGAAAAACACAAAAGTACACTTAAAGAAGATGTTTGTCTTGAATTGAGTGAAGTGCCAAAAAAGCAAGTTAGGCCAAAACCCAAACCACTGAATGATTTTCAGTCAAGTCACCCGCATGAACGCAAAATAGCTATGGCAAAGGCTTATTTGTCAGGAGGTTACTCAATGTCTGAGATTGCTAGTTATTTTGGCGTACACTATTCAACAGTTAGTCGCGCGGTTGCACAATGCAAGACTTGCCCCCTTTACTACTGACCCCTTTACTACCCTTTAGGTTCCTATTTATGTATCTATACTTAAGTGTGATCTTATCGCTCTATTTGAGAATCTATTTTGTTTAATAGCGGATTAAAATTAATTCAGTTGTTAATACTATTAATTACACTGAGTTTTAGTGGAAAGATATGTGCCTTTGAGAATCGGCCCATTAAGATATCACATGCATATTTTGAGCCCTATATATGGTCTGATAATGGTATTTCTAAAGGCATATATGTCGATATTTTAAAAGAAGTATTTGAAAAAAGGATGGGCATGACCATTGAATTTGAAAGCTTTCCATGGTTAAGAGCGCAGCGTCGAGTAGAAAGTGGTAAAAGCGATGGTATGATCACACTATATACACCCGAACGTGCAGAGTACACCTCAACAGGAAAAGTGCCTATTTTTATCGAAACAATGGGTTTATTCACTTATATAAATCACCCTCGATTAGAACAGATGAAAAACATTCAGTCCATAGACGGTATTAAGGACTTCCAAATACTTACCTATTTGGGAGATGGCGTATCAATCGAAAAATTCCCAGGTTTTGATGTAGATTATGGAGCTGTAGATCTAAAAAGTGCACTAAAAAAACTGAATTTAAAAAGAGGTGATGTGTTAATACAATCTAAAGCTGTCACCCTGTATAATATAAAAAAATTAAGGTTAGATAACTCAATAATTCAAGTGCCTAGAGTCGATTTTGGTGTACTTGAATTCAAGTTATGTATCAGTAAGCAATCCCCCTTTATAGATATTATTCCGGTATTCGATAAGGTATTATCTGAACTTATACAAGATGGTACTATACAGAAGATATTTAAAAAATATGGCCTGTAGTTTAAATTTAGTAGCTGGGTAGCATTGTTTTACATTATTAAGGTTTTGGTGATTGTAGTTTGAGAGCTAAGCGCTATGGTACGTGTCTAAAATAGATCAATATGGGAACCTATTTTTACTATTTTAATTAACTCGATGAATTAAGTTTAAACTTGTACATGTATTTTAATAACCACAAACGCGATTGTAGATTTTATTAAATATTTAAAATCAATCATATAGTTGTAGATGCCAGTTCTTCAATTTCTAATCTTTAATTAAATAATGATAAATAAATGAATTGTAAAAATTGCCAAGTAAAACTTCAAAATGATGCCAAGTATTGTTTGAGTTGTGGACAAAGTGCTGCAAGCCTAAATAGGCCATTTCTAGATGTTGTTAAAGAGATGACACATGAGTTGCTGGATATTGATGGTAAGTTATGGCTTACGTTACGCACCATGCTGACTAAACCAGGCACATTGACCCATGAATTTAACCAAGGTAAACGTGTTAAATATACACCGCCTTTGCGTTTATATCTTGCAATTAGTATCTTGTTTTTTATTGTGTTTTCTAAAATTTATCAAGTGTTTGACCCTGATATTTTGCTTACTGAATCAATGCTTAGTTATTATTCAAAAGCGATGTTTGTGTTATTTCCCGCTTTTGCATTAATTGTGCAGGTGTTTTTTCGACAAACTTTCTATATTGGTAACTTAGTTTTCTCCATGCATTTGCATAGTATGGCGTATATTATTCTGATGGTTATCGCGCCTTTAGAGGCAATGGAGCGGTCTCATGTGATATTTTTACTGCTGCAAATTCCCCCAATTTTATATATGACTTGGTATGTATTAAGGGCTTTTAAAGTTGTTTATCAGCAAGCTTGGTGGCTGATAATCATTAAGTCTATGGCTATTTACATGGTTTATATGGCGCTATTAGGTATTGTTTTTGATGTAGTGATGCAGGATATTTCTTAATGTCCCTGTTTTAAATTCAAGTCTTAATTCAAAACTGATTAATATGCGCTTAAATAATGAGTAAGCAGCACTTAGCTGGGTTATTTAGGAAAACATTCTTCTAGTTTATAACGCGTTATGCCGACTTTTTGTTGCGCGCTCACTTGGCACATTTTAGCTGCTACTTGATAGCCATAAATTGGTTTATAGCGTTTTAAAGCAGGTAGCGTGCATAGTGTTGGTAAAATCCAGCTACCGATTTTTTCGCCTATTCTTAAGTGGTTGCGCTCACCTAATAATAATGATGGCTGGAAAATACAAATACGCTTAAAACCTAAACTCACAATTGAATCTTCCAACTCACCTTTCATTTGTAAGTATGTGTTTTTGCTTGTTGCGTTAGCACCACTTGATGATACTAAAAAATATTCAGTAACTCCGTTAGTGGCAGCAAGTTTTGCTGCTGTTAATTGATAATCAACATCTACCATGCGTTGTGCGGCACTTGAGCCTGCTTGCTTTTTGGTTGTGCCTAAACATGAGAATAATAAATCCCCAGAAAACAGCTGACTGTATTGTTCTAGCAAAGAAAAATCAACAACTTGGTTTTCGATTTTTGGGTGTGAGTAATCAACAACTCTGCGCGTAACCGCAATGACTTTTTTGATATGGGGTTGCTCAACAAGCTTTTTTGTTAGATTTTGGCCAATTAACCCTGTAGCACCAAGCACAATCGCTGTTTTCATGTTATTTATTTGATAATTTTTAATATGAAGATAGTAATTGAATGGCGTGAAATAAACTATTAAATACCATTTTTAATACATAAAGAATAAACAGTTATATATTTATTGAGTGATGGTTAGCAGGAAGTTAAGCTCTGATCTTAACTGATAATCATCAGAGCTATGTGCATAGTTAGTTTTGATTTAGGGTATTACTTGGCCTTTATTTATCACTGAATTGACTGTTGAAAAAACATCGTCATTTGGATAACCATCGGCAATGAGTTGATGCTGTATTTGAAATAATCGAATAGCGCGTCTGCTTTTAGGCCCCCAAATGCCATCTGGCTTACCGAGTTCAAATGCTAAGGCATTAAGCTGGTTTTGTAGGTTCTTCATTTTAGCAAGGCTATAAGGTTTCACATTGGTTTGACCTTTGGGTAAAAACGCAAGGCCTTTAGCCCCCACTAACTTGTTAGCTAATATGCCTACTGATAGCCCATAACTTTTCGATAAATTCCACTGCATGATCACATTAAAATTAGGGTAGAGTAAAAATGCGGGGCCTCTATGACCTGAAGGTAAATAAAGTTCAGCTTGAATATCATAATTAGGTAATGGCTGATTGTTCGTTTTTGTTATCCCTAACTCTTGAAAATAGCTAAGCGGGTAGTATTGATCAAAACCTACTTTATCAAAGGCAAAGCTTTCTGGTAATTTAATTTCTCGTCCCCAGCGCTCTTTAGTTTGCCAGCCTATTTTATTTAAATAATGGGCTGCTGTTGTTAATGCATCAACCTCACTTGTCCATAGGTCAATTTTTCCATCATTATCACCGTCAATACCATACTTTAAAAAAGATGAAGGCATAAACTGCATATGGCCCATAGCCCCAGCCCAAGAGCCTTGTAGTTGTTCTGTGGTAACTTGTTTTGTTTCAATTAAGGTGAATAGATTTAATAACTCTTGCGTAAAAAACGCGCTACGACGTTCATCACACGCTAATGTAGCTAAGGCATTTAGTATCGACATTTTACCTTTGTGTTTACCATAAACGGTTTCTAAGCCCCAAAATGACACTAAATATTGGCGTGGTACGCCGTATTTTTCCTCAAGTGCGTCAAATAGTTTTTTATGCTGTTTTAATTTCTCTTTTCCTACTCGCACATGATACGAAGTTACCCTTGCTTTAATATATTGCTCAAAAGTTTGGGTAAATTCAGGTTGTTTTTTATCGAACGAAATTACTTGTTCTATCGGGGAAATACCAGCAATTACAGTTTGAGTGATGTACGAAGAAAAACCTAATTTTTCAGCGCGCTCTGCTAAATTAGCTTTACAGTTTGGAAAGTTATTATCGGCAATCACTGCATGAGCCAAAGTTGGTAAAAGTGCACACATGATAATGATTTTTATTATAAAAAAATGACTTATGTGATTAACTAAATGCTTTAAAAAGAACATTAATACGGTCTTCCTTGGATAAAACGTTAAGTAAAAATATCTAAAATTATACAATGGCGAATTTTACTACGGATAACAATCAAAACTATCTTGTTGATATTATTCTTTTGAGTTATAAATTCATTCAATGGGTTCAGACGTTACTGGATGTGATCCCATTGATTTTTATTTATTTGCTAAGGCCTACCGTTAGTCTTCAGGCCCTTTCATCGTAAACACTAAATGTTTGCGCATGTTTTTTAAAATAACGCCTTTTTTCATCATCGCAGCACTCAAGCGCTTTTGCCATTTTAGTAAATCTGGTTCTGCAGCTTCTAATGCTTGCTTATTTTCGAATTGAAAGCAAAGCAGTAATGAACCTGGAAACAAGTGATATTCAACATCAAACCAGCATTGCAGCATGCCTGGGATTTCAGTGCGAGCTTGTTCTTCGAGCATATCGGCAGTTTTCAGTACAAGATCTTGTTGTTTTTGCTGGACTTTAGAGAGTTTTTTCATGGACTATTCCAAAATGAAAGGCGAAAAATGAAGCCTGAAAAGCTGATTATAACCAAACTGTTAGATTGCAAGCAATCTAGTAAAAGAGATATTAAAACCAATGGTAATAAACCTAGACAGTTATATTAAGGTGATTTACGTCTATTTTGAGAGCGGGTTCCTAATATCAAAGTCAAACTTTTTGATATTACCCACACAATAACTGGATGGAGGCTTGGTGGTTTTAATTGTTTTGATGCAAAAAAAGTACATCAAAAATTATAAACTTTATAAAGTAGCTCTAAAATCAATATTTATGCCTGTCTATTTTTAACTTTTAATAAATTGTTTATCGCCATCAGAGCAAAATCATTTAAAAATCATAAAGACGTCAGGTATTTAAAACTTGGTTCGCTTACATTGACTGCTTATTCAATCACATTTAAACGTGTATCAACATAAAACGACTTCGATGTGGAAGTGAGGTAATGCGTTGATTTTAAAATAGAGATAAATTATGAAGCTTGCTTGTATTTCAATTGTTCTGCTATTGACTACTTTAATTATGAGTCACAAAACTTATAGCAAAAATGACTTCCCTGTTATAGCAGAACGCTATTTAGGACAAAAACCACCTGGCTTGACTCCTAAATTTTTTGCACCCGATATTGTTTCTACTCAAGATCATCGTGAAACGGAAGTATTATTTTCACCCGATATGAGATAATTTTCTTTCACTCGCTCTGGTGGAAACTATAAAGAACCGACCTGGTTGGTTATGCAATACAAAGATAATGAATGGAGTCGTAAATCTATTGAGTCAACTGATATCAATAAATATAAAGCACGATTTAGTCCCAATGTATCAAAAATGAAAAGCCTTGAACCTTTCAAAGACATTCCTATTGTAGGTTTTACAGCCTCACCTAAAGGAACATATTATTTTTATGTTTTAGATTTCAAGGATGGCAGTGGACATATGAGTTATTCACGCTTGATAGATGGCAAATATGAAAAGCCTCAAAAAATGAGCAGGGCGATTAACAGAGGAAAATATTGCTCACCCCTTCATTGCTCCTGATGAGTCTTATTTAATGTGGGATGCTAAAAAAGATGGTGAAAATACCCCTGATATTTATATTAGTTTTCGAAATAAAGCTGGTTCATGGGGAGAAGCAATTAACATGGGCGATATCATAAACACCGCAGCCTATGAACAACGCCCAAAAGTGACACCTGATGGAAAATATTTGTTTTTTTGGCGGGGAGATGAAAAGGTGAGAAAGGATGGCAGTAGTTATTGGGTAGGCAATCCTCATTGGGTGGATGCTCAAGTTATTGAAAACCTCAGGCCCCAATAACAAGTTATATAACTATAAAACTTAGCAGATGAAAAAATGCACAGCTGATGTACGTACTTAATAGTTGTTTTTCGTTTTCACAGAGAAATCATATAAAAGTCATTAGGACGTCAGGTATTTTAAAACTGGTTCGTTTAAATTTATTGCTTGTTCAATCACATATAAACCTTGTATCAACACAAATCGACTTCAATGTAGAAGTAAGATAATTCGTTAAGTTTAAAATAGGGATAAATCATGAAGTGTATTTGTATTTTAATTGTATTACTGGCTATAGCTATGAGTGGCAGTAGTTATAGTCATGATAAATCTCCAACCATAGAGAGTCGTTATTTGGGTGAAAAGCCTCCAGCCTTAATTCCTAAACTTTTTGATCCTAAAATCGTATCACCAGAAGGAAGGTTTGAAGGTGGTACATATTCACCCGATATGAAGGAGTTCTATTTCACGAGAAAAAATGGGAAATACAAAAAACGTACATTTTTTGTCATTCGATATGAAAATAATGCTTGGGGTCACGAATCTGAGACCGATATCAAATGGCCACTATTCTCTGCTGATGGCAAAATAATGTACGTTGGAAAGGAGTATAGAGAAAGGACCAATAATGCTTGGTCGGAACCCAAAAGCTCCGGAGGCTTCTTAAAAGAACAAGCACATGGTTTGTCGGTTTCATCTAATGGAACCTATTACTTTCCTTTTTATAAAAAAGCAGATAATGGACATGGCAATCTTGGGTATTCACGCCTGATAGACGGCAAACATGGAAACCCTATAAAAATGAGTACGGAGATTAATACAGGGAAATATATTGCTCATCCCTATATTGCACCTGATGAATCCTATTTAATGTGGGATGCTGAGAGAGAAGGGGGATATGGTGGTTCAGAAATCTATATTAGTTTTCGAGCGAAAGATGGCTCTTGGTTACCTGCAATGAACATGGGTGATAAGATAAATACATCCTTAAATGAAAGCAGCCCAAGAGTGACACATGATGGGAAGTATCTCTTTTTTTCGAGGGGAGAGTGGAAGCTTAAAGAAGATGGCAGTACTAATTGGGTCGGAAAAAGTTACTGGGTAGATGCCAGGGTGATTGATAACCTCAGACTCGCACTATAAGTTATATAACAGTATTAACAAGTGTGACACCAAAAGGCGTTTGGCTCTATGGGCGCTCGCTGCCAATTAGCTTTGTGAGTCATCACTGTAGAGGTCAAACCCATATTAAATGGAATTGTTTAGCAGTAGGAGTCAGTGATGAAACGTATTTATGTTTTAGTTTCTTTGTTTATTATTTTAAGTATCAGTAGTAAAGGTTATAGCCAAGATGAAATTCCAGTATTTGAAGGTACCTACCTCGGGCAAAACCCGCCAGGTTTAATGCCTGAGTTATTTGCCCCAAATCTGATTAAAACAGATCATAGGGAAGCTGAAGCAGCCTTTACACCAGATTTAAAGGAATTCTATTTCCGTAGAAGGGGTGGTGAATATAAAAAAAATACTTTGGTTGTTATTCAATATAAAGATAATCAATGGATTGAGTCAGTTGTGCCACCCAGAGCTGGGGAACCATTTATTTCTCTTGATGGTAAAACTTTGCATTTAGGAAAATATTATAGAGAGCACACAGTTGAAGGTTGGTCTGAGTTAAAAAGTCTTGGAGCCATGTTTGAAGATTTTCGCATTATGCGCCTTACGGCTTCTGTTAAAGGAACCTATGTTTTTGACGAAGCGACAAAAAGTGGAAATGGTGTACTTCGATATTCTCGATTGATAAACGGCAAACGTGAAGCACCTAAACCATTAAATATTGATATCGGACAGTGGGGTGCTCATCCCTTCATTGCGCCTGATGAATCTTATTTGATTTGGGATGACCAAAGGAAAAGTGGATATGGTGGCGCTGATCTTTATATTAGTTTTCGACAAAAAGATGGCACATGGGATACAGGTATTAACTTAGGTGACAAGATAAATACCCAATTCTCAGAAGCATATGGCAGTGTGTCACCGGATGGAAAGTATTTATTCTTTCATAGAGGTTTTGGCGGTGATAGAGGAAATATATATTGGGTAGATGCACAGATTATCGAAACCCTCAGGCCCAAATTATAAGCCTCGCCCGCATAGCAGGGATTGTTACGGGCCCAGAGGCACATTTTATACAATCAATTATTTACCTATTGAGAACTAAATCAGCTAAAAGTCATAAGGATGTCAGGTATTTTAGCCCACGGCAAGATCATTATAAATTGAACTTATAGAACAAGTAGCGATCAGATCAAGGCATAATCCCCCTTTGGTAACTTAATATGAGCGCTACTTTTTTGAAACACTTTAATTCTATTACAGATCCTCGCATTGAGCGCTGCAAAAAGCATGAACTTATCGATATTCTTCTGCTAGCAATTAGTGCCGTACTCTCTGGTGCACAAGGATGGGAGGATATTGAAGACTTTGGGCATCTAAAGCTTGATTGGTTAAAAAGATATGGCTCTTTCGACGCTGGAATTCCAAAGCATGACACTATTGCTCGTGTCGTCTGTCGG
>NZ_FOLO01000078.1 GCF_900112265.1 Pseudoalteromonas denitrificans DSM 6059
AATCGTTAAGTTTTACTTGCCTCGCCAACCTAGCTAACTTGCTACACCCCTTTAAGAATGTTGCTTGCCGTCTGTGTCGGTGGAGGCGCAGTATAGAGAGATTTGGATTGAGCGCAAGTGTTTTTTTAAGAAAAGTTTAAAAAAACCTTTATTCGATGAAAAAACACTCTTAACGTTTGAAATACAAACAACAGTGGCGTTTCATGGCTATTTATAGATAGGTATTTACATAGGTATTTTATAAATTAAGCACAATTATATTGCGAAGTTTAAAGATAAGGTTAAGATAACAGCTACAACGATGTTAATTTAATGTTTAATTTGTGTATTTGGTATAAAAAATGAAATCACCTAATCAAAAATCTATAATCTTTTCTGTTGTTTTGGCTATCATTGGCTTTGTTTTAGCTAAATTTTTATTAGCCAGTTTTTTAACTGACCCTTCAATTACGTTAGCGATTGGTTTGCTTGTTGGCGGCATCATCATTTCATTAATCTCTACAAGTGAAGATGAATCAAAAATTGAAACTAAAACTTTATATGTAGGCAATCTTCCATATCGTGCTAATGAAGGTATTGTTCGTGAGTTATTTGAAGAACACGGTAAAGTTTTCACTGTACGCTTATTAAAAGATAAAAATACAGGTAAACGCCGTGGTTTTGGTTTTGTTGAAATGGCAGCTAAAGATGCAGACACTGCTATTTCTGCTTTAAATGATGCTGAATTTCAACAACGCACTTTAAAAGTAAGGGAAGCAAAACAGAAACAAGAAAGTTCTGACTCTCAATTAAAACCAGAATCTAGAGATCAATCAGTTTAATTAGTTCAACATTAACGATTGAGCTTTTCACAGGGGCCGTTGCGTAATATCGTATCGGCCTTTTTATTTTTCTTATGCCAAACATTGATTTATCAGCTGTCAATAAATCAGAGACTCTATTTGCGATTGCATTTCCTGAGTCAATTAGCTCAACCCCACTTCCTAAGGCTTTATTTAACTCATCTGATAATATTGGGAAATGTGTACAACCTAAGACTAAGCAATCTATTTTTTTTGAAATAGATAATCGTTCAATTTCCAATTTAAATTCATTTTCGTCAAGACCACCAGTCCAAAACTTTTCTTCAGCCAATGCAACTAAGTTAACTGAAGCGTACAAATGTACATCTATATTAGTAGCATGATCATTTATTAAGTTTTTTATATAGCTATTTTTTATCGTTGCAGGGGTTGCAAGTAGTCCTATCTTCTGGGTTTGTGTTTTATTTGCTGCCGGTTTGATTGCAGGAACAACACCAACAATGGGAATGTTAGTATGCTTTCTTAATAAAGCCAAGCTCTGCGTACTGGCCGTATTGCAGGCCACAACTATCAAGTCAATCGGATTAAAATAAGTCTCAACTGTTTTAAGCTTACTTAATAATCTATTATGTAATATCTTCGAGTCAAGCTTACCATACGGCAAATATAGGTTATCCATTAAATAACTATATTGTGCATTAGGAAATGCACTTTGAATATGTGCTAATACTGATGTACCGCCAATACCCGAATCAAAAATAACAATATGCTGCAAATGTAAGGCTCAATATAATAAATGACGTGCTATTGTGCCATAATTAACTTTTATGATGAAACATCATTATTTTGTTGTTTGTTTGATGTAGTTGCATTATCAAATAAAGCAAACTGATCAAACAATGATTGACTATATTGGATAAATTTATCTGCTTGCTCTCTTTCTTGATTTAGCCATTGTAAAATTCCTGACAATTCACTTTCAATAGAAAGTGGTTTTGCTTTTTCATACGCTTGTTGCAACCCATCATTTAAAGGTGCTAATTGTTTTGCTAAACCCAACCCTGGTATATTAGAACGATACTCTTTAACACTTACCAAACTTTCAGTTTGTTGCAAATTCATTGAAAATGCAGCTAATTGAGTTGTGTCCATATTAATTTGACTTGCTTGCTCAAATGCCTCCTCTAATGAACCCGAAAAGAAATCATCACTGACTTTTTGCAAATCGGACATTAACGCATTTATAGCCTCTTGCTCTTCCTCATTTAAATCACCATTTACTTCAAATGAAAAAGAAGCAGAATAAGATTTTGAGTCTTGATAGGCAAAGGACTCTCCATTATTATTCGATTGATAAGCTGAAGCATTTTCATGTTGGTAGTCTGAATTAAAGCTAATTCGAATTTCATCACCTTCTTGAGTTCTAATTGTTAATTCCGCACCATTAGATAAATTATAGCTACTTGCTTGACTGTAATTAGTTTTTGAAGTTTCTGGTTGAAATAAAGACTCTTCGAGTTTATTTAACCCTTCAGACATTAAGTCTGAACTTTTAGCAATACCTTGCTCTATATTTTGAGTCATTAATCCAGCGTCTTCAAGTTCTTTATAGGCTTCACTGATACCGACCTCAATGCCACTTCTAGCCTGACTTAATATATCTTTAATTTCATCATCAGATGCACCTTTACCTTGCGCATTTAAAACGGCACTTTTTACAAAGCCTAAAACATTTTTAGCCACTTTTTCAAAGTCAAATAATGAATCAGTCTCATTTTTTGCTGTTGGTGGCATAGATAGAGAGTGTGACAATTTATCTTGCATCACTTTAGATGCAATTTGATTGTTTTTTGAAAATTGAATTGGATTAGACAACTGAGATTGACTTTGAGTTTTATCACTCTTTTTAAACAGCTGATTAAATAATGCTGCGGGCTGAAACCCAGATGAACCGATTTTCATGACTTGCTCCAATTCAGTGTCTTTATTGCTTATCGGCATATATTGACAATACTAAAGAATGAATATAAAAATAATTAAATTTATATAGACAAACTAATATCACTCCATAAAATAGCGCGACCAGCTCCGACGAGATAAAATAATGGCCATCATTGAAATTGACGAAACCACTTACGATTCACAATTAAGTGAAAAAGAAACCCGTATTCAAAAGCAGTTTGCACATTTTGGTGTAAAAAAGCTTGAAGTTTTCAACTCTGAGCCAAAACATTACCGTCAACGTGCCGAATTTAGAGTATGGCACGAAGGAGATGATTTATTCCACATAATGTTCAATCAAGAAACAAAAGAAAAGATTCGTGTTGAACACTTTGAGCCTGCCGCACCAATTATATATCGCTTAATGCCTCGTTTAATATCGCTATTACAATTCAATGAAATATTAAGACGTAAATTATTTCAGATAGATTACCTATCGACACTTAGTGGTGAAATTTTAGTGAGCTTGTTATATCACAAACCTTTAGAGGAAGAGTGGTTAGCAGCAGTTCAAGAATTAAAAGAAACTTTAAGTAAAGAGTTTAAAATTGACATTATTGGTCGCGCACGAAAACAAAAGGTTTTATTAGGTACTGATTATGTTATTGAAAAGCTAAACGTTGCAGGTAAAGAGATTGTTTATCAGCAAGTTGAAAATAGCTTTACACAGCCTAACGCAAAACTTAATCAAAAAATGCTTGAATGGGCTCTAGATGTCAGTCAAAATTTAAATAATGATTTACTCGAGCTTTATTGTGGTAATGGTAATTTTTCTATTGCATTAGCAAGCGCATTTAAACGTGTTTTAGCTACTGAAATATCTAAGTCGTCAGTTAAATCAGCACAGTTTAATCTTGCAAAAAATAACATTGAAAATGTCGACATCATCAGAATGTCGAGTGAAGAATTTACGCAAGCACTTAATGGTGAGAAAGAATTTAGTCGTTTAAATGGTATTGATTTAGCAAGCTATAATTGCCAAACAATATTAGTCGATCCACCTAGAGCAGGTATGGATGAGAAAACCACAAGCTTAACTCAAAATTATGACAATATTATTTATATCTCTTGCAATCCAGACACCTTAGAAAGAGATTTAACGCAGTTAACCACAACTCATAAAATTGAACGCTTTGCTATATTTGACCAATTTCCATATACCCATCATATTGAGTCAGGTGTATTTTTAACCCGTAAGTAATTTTTATGAACTTTTAGGTGTTGCTTTTTTTCCATATATAGCGGCACCTTTTGCAACATATCTTAATTGCCAGATTAAGCGTTCAACTAATTCATCTTTTTGTTTTTTATCTATATCTAACGCTTCAGCTCCTGCGTTAAAAACCAAAGTCACCATGGCCTCGGCTTGAATATAAGCATGATCAACTTCACAATTTGTTTCACTTTCTAAATAATGTGCCAGCTCTAAAATAAAATGCTTTATTTCTCTGGCAACTGCGCTTCGAAACGCAATAGAAGTCCCTGAGCGCTCTCTTAATAATAATCGAAATTGATTACTTGAGTTTTCAATAAACTCCATAAAAGTAAAAATAGACGTATTAATAACACTCCCTTCACTTTTGATTCTTCTGCGTGCCTGCCTCATTAATTGTCTTAATGTAAGCCCTGCTTCATCAACTAATGTCAAACCTAATTCATTCATATCTTTAAAATGACGATAAAAAGAGGTTGGTGCAATACCCGCCTCACGCGATACTTCTCGCAAGCTCAAATTCGATAGACTATGCTCTGCGCTTAATTGATTAAATGCCGCTTCGATTAATGCTAACCTTGTTCTCTCTTTTTGTTTAGCACGAACACCAGCCATAGTTTCCCCTTAGAAATTAAACTTGTAATTTATCTAGTTAGACAAATGTATTAATAATGAAGTCTAACATATCTACTAAATGAATTCGTTTAACTCAACCTTATACTTGACGAAAAGTAAATAAACGACTATTTTAGCGTACACATGTAAGCTCAGTTTACTTTTACGAAGAAGAGAAATGAAGAAACCACCCTTAATTTGGATTAATGTCCTATTTTTTACATTCACATTCATTGCAGCTATTACTTTAGTTCCTTTATATGGTCTGATGTATGGTTATAGCAATGCGAATTGGTGGGCTTTTATTGCCTGTATGTTTTTTGCTGGACTGTCAATTACCGCAGGTTATCACAGGCTATGGGCGCATAAAACCTATGAAGCACATCCTATATTAGAGTTTATATTTTCAATAGGCGGAGCTTTTGCATTACAAAACAGTGCGCTTCATTGGAGCTCAGATCATAGAATACACCACGGTCAGGTAGATGACCCCATTAAGGATCCTTATGCAGCAACCAACGGGTTTTGGTATAGCCATATAGGCTGGATGCTTCGAAATTATCAAGGTGAAAAATATGGTGATTATAATAATGTAAGAGATTTACAAAAAAATAAAATTGTCATGTGGCAACACAAGCACTACTTTAAACTTTCTTTTTTAGTTAATTTAACCATCCCATTATTGTTGGGGATCATATTCGGCGACTTAATAGGTATGCTATTATTATCAGGTTTATTAAGGCTTGTTTTAAGTCAGCATTTTACTTTTTTTATTAATTCAATAGCTCATATATGGGGAACTCGCCCTTATACGGAATCAAACACAGCAAGAGATAATGGTATTCTGGCTTTTTTCACTTATGGAGAGGGTTATCATAATTATCATCATATTTTTGCCAGTGATTATAGAAATGGTATAAAATGGTATCAGTATGACCCTACAAAATGGATGATAAAATCATTTTCATACTTGGGTCTTACAAAAAAATTAAAAACGATATCAATCGATCGCATAGAAAAAGCGAAAGCTGAAATGCAATTAGCTACAACATCTAGAAAATTAGCACAGCTTACTACAGCACAAGATAAACTAGACTTATTGCAAAAAGAATACGATATATTAATCAAGAAACTACAGCATTACGCAAAATTAAAAAAACAATTGCTTGAAGCTAAAAAAAGTACCATCTTAAAAAAATATGAGAAATTAGCTTTAAATAAACAATATCGAGAATTTGAACTTGCCTGGCAACAACAAAAGCAAGCTTGGATTGATTTAAATATCAAGTTACTCAATACTCGATACAGTTAACCCTAAATAAGTCATGATGAATACTGTTCTGATGGTTTTAGTTTCAAGTAAATAAAATGAGGATCACCAGTGGCAAAACAAAAATCATCTCTGAAGGCAGCAAAAAAAAATACTTATCAATATGATGCTATAATTATAGGTACAGGTCCTGGCGGTGAAGGTACCGCCATGAACCTGGCTAAAAGCAAAAAGCGGGTTGCCGTTATCGAAAAACAAGAATCCGTTGGCGGCGGATGTACCCACTGGGGTACCATACCATCAAAAGCATTACGCCACTCAGTTAGTCGCTTAATTGAATATAACCGAAACCCTCTTTTTAATACCAAAGAGCATAGAAACAAACTGACCTTTCCTGATATTTTAAATCATGCAGGTAATGTTATTTCTAAACAGGTTAATCTAAGAACTAGCTTTTATGATAGAAATAGAATTAGCCTATATCATGGAGAAGCTTCATTTGTTGATCAACACACAATACAAGTTAAGCGACCTGATGGCTCGATTGAACTTTTAACTGCTGAAACAATTGTGATTGCTACAGGCTCTCGCCCGTATCATCCGCCACAACTAGACTTCGATCATAGCCGTGTTTACGACAGTGATACTATTTTAAAACTTAAACACGATCCTAGACATATCATCATTTACGGTGCAGGTGTTATCGGTTGTGAATACGCTTCAATTTTTAGAGGTTTAGGCTCAAAGGTAGATTTAATTAATACCCGAGATCGATTACTTGCATTTATGGATGCAGAAATATCTGATGCACTCAGTTATCACTTTTGGAATAGTGGCATTGTTATTCGTCATAATGAAGATTTTGAAAAAATAGAAGCGAATGACAACTGTGTCATAGTGCATATGCAATCGGGTAAAAAAATGCAAGCTGACTGTATTCTTTTTGCTAATGGCAGAACAGGTAATACAGATACGCTTAATTTAGCATCTGTTGGTTTAGTTGCAGATGGTCGTGGTTTATTAAAAGTAAATGAAAATCAACAAACAGATATAGACAACATCTATGCTGTAGGTGATGTTATTGGGTATCCAAGTTTAGCTAGCGCTGCATTCGATCAAGGCCGCATTGCGGCTGATGCTATCGTTGATGGTCATTGCTCAGCAAAATTAATCAGTGACTTACCAGTCGGTATTTACACTATCCCTGAAATTAGTTCTGTAGGTAAAAATGAACAAGAACTTACTATAGCTAAAATACCTTATGAAGTAGGCCGTGCACAATTTAAACATTTAGCAAGAGCACAGATCGCCGGCACTGAGGTGGGGAGTTTAAAAATATTATTTCATATCGAAACAAAAGAAATATTAGGCATTCACTGTTTTGGTGAAAGAGCGACCGAAATCATTCATATAGGGCAAGCCATCATGGAACAAAAAAATGGCGGCAATAATATTAATTATTTTGTACATACAACATTTAACTACCCCACTATGGCTGAAGCATACCGAGTCGCAGCACTTAATGGTTTGAATCGTTTAATTAAATAACCCAGCATAAAAAAAGTAGGTACTTGCTGTGCCTACTTTTCGATCTACCTCTTGTATCTGTGTAAAATTATTGTAAACTTAATTCCCTAAAAACAATAATAAAAAGGCTGGTGCAAAATTAAAAATTCAACTCGGTTACTATTAACCGCACTATCTCTTTGTTCTACAGGTGTTTTGGCTGATTTTTCATCAGCTAAAAAAGATTTACAAAGTAGCAACTTTGAAACAGCCGCAAAAGAATTTTCTAAATTAGCCCAACGAGGCCATATGAATGCGCAATTTGAATTAGCGCAAATGTATGAAAAAGGTTTAGGTGTAGAGAAAGATATTACCAAAGCATACGCCTGGTATTTAATTGCTGTAGATTTTAATCATCCTGAAGCAAAAGAAAAATACCGCGCTTTAAGGCGCACCATTCCATCAAGAAAAGAAGGCAAAAATGCTTATAAAGAACTAAAAAATCTTTATGGTAACAAACAACATCAAGCGCTTTATTTCCCCGTTCTTAAACGATCTAAATTTTTTCCTGAAAGAGCTAAAATAGTAAACCGTGTAGAGCCTGAATATCCTGAAGACTTAGTGTCATTAAACAGTGCTTGGGTGAGTATTTCTTACAATGTCAATGAAAGTGGCTTAGTTGAAGGCTCCCGCATATTAGCTTCTTTCCCAAAAGGAGCTTTAGATGAATATGCTCTTGCTGCTGTTAATCAATGGCAATATAAACCCCAAGTAAAACGCAATGGCGAACCAGATCGTGTTCATGATCTCATTACTACTTTTAAAATTAAAAGCCAAAGTACAAGAAATCACAAACAATATAAAAAACAACTAGCCCAGTATACTGAAAAATTAAAAGCGCTTGCATTAAAAGGTAATGGTTACGCACAGGCTCGCTTTGCGCTAATGTTAGAACAAGAAGTGATTGATTCATCAGAAAATGAACATATCTCTTGGTATTATAAAGCAGCTGTTAATGGTAACTACGATGCACAATTACGATTAGTGCACTGTTTTGAAAATGGCGAAGGGTGCCAACCTAGTGAAGATAAATCCCATGCGTGGTTGGTTAAAGCTAGTGAAACAGAAAATGCCAGAGCGCAGTTTCAGTTGGCAAGAACTTACTTAAACTATGAAAGTGTACATTACAATATAGAAAAAGCTGCCGAATTATTAAAAAGTGCAACCCTGCACGAATATTTACCTGCAATCGTTGAATATTCAAAACTGCTTGCTTTTTCTGATGAAAAACATATTAGAGATATAAAATCAGCGGTTAAATATGCTGAATTAGCTCGTTCATTAGATGCAACAAATCCAACATTATTATCAGTTTTAGGTGCTGCTTATTCTGAAATGGGACGCGTACAGCAAGGCGATGAATTATTACGTCAAGCCTATGAAGAAGCTAAAAAACGCAATTGGCCAACTGAAAACTATCTTAACTTAATTGAAGGTGGTGAAGCTGCAATGATGGCAAATGGTGCAAGTTTACTTTTAAACCCTTAAATTATTTTCTATCACATATAAAAAAGGTGAGCTTATACTCACCTTTTTTATTATAAATCGTTATATCATGAATGGTAAGGTTTACTTAATTCATGTACCGAGTTGATAAATACGCCTGCGTTTTCTGGTGTTACATCTGGTGTTATACCATGGCCTAAATTAAATACATGACCAGTACCACCATCACCAAACCCATCTAAAATAGTTTTAACTTCTTCTCGAATACGCTCAGGTGAAGCATGCAACATAGCAGGATCCATATTACCTTGTAATGCGACTTTATCACCAATACGACGTTTAGCATCTGCAATATCGATAGTCCAATCCAGCGCTACAGCATCACAGCCTGTTGCAGCGATATCTTCAATCCACATGCCTCCATTTTTAGTAAATAAAGTTACAGGTACTTTGCGACCATCGTTTTCACGAACAAGACCTTTAACGATTTTATCCATATAAGCTAAAGAAAATGCTTTATAATCTCTAGGTGTTAAAATTCCACCCCAAGTATCAAAAATCATTACAGATTGTGCACCTGCTTTGATTTGTGCATTTAGATATAAAATAACAGAATCAGCAAGCTTATCTAATAATAGATGTAACATTTTTGGCTCTGCAAATGCCATCTTTTTTATTTTACCAAAAGTTTTACTACTACCGCCTTCAATCATGTAAGTTGCTAATGTCCAAGGAGAACCAGAGAATCCAATCAAAGGAACTTCACCTTTTAATTCACGACGAATAGTGCGAACTGCATTCATTACATAACCCAATTCTTGCTCGGGATCTGGAATTGGTAAATTAACCACATCTGACATACATTCAATTGTACGTTCAAACTTAGGCCCTTCACCTGTTTCAAAATAAAGACCTAAACCCATCGCATCTGGAATTGTTAAAATATCACTAAATAAAATAGCAGCATCTAAAGGGTAACGACGTAATGGCTGCAATGTTACTTCACAGGCAAACTCTGCATTTTTACATAAACTCATAAAGTCGCCAGCTTCAGCACGTAAAGCACGATATTCTGGCAGATAACGTCCGGCTTGGCGCATCATCCAAACTGGTGTTGCATCAACGGGTTGTTTTAATAAAGCACGTAAATAACGATCGTTTTTCAATTCACTCATGGAAGTCTCTTTTAGCTGATTTATCCCAACATTTACTGTAGTTTATCATTTAGAGCTCAAAGCCTCTATGTGTAAGATCAATGAATATTAAAAGTTATCACACACAAATTGTTGCCATACCGAAAATTATTTGTTATAAACTTGTGTATAAAATAAAAAGAAACTCGTTTAAACGAGTCTATAAGAGAACTTGAGCCACCTACGCTTAGTAAATAAGCGGGTGGTTTTTTCTTTATATAATGATGAAAAAACAGAATAACAATAAAGCTAAAGTAATCAATAATTTACACTTAATTGTGAAGTTATTATTAAAAATAGGTTGATCTTTTGCCTATATTTCATTCTTATAGAGGTATAGTAAAGAGAAGGGAGAATTATTATGCTTACACAACTGGAAAAAGCACAGCAAGAATGGGGAGGTTCTCATTCTGTGATTGACTCTTGGCTAGAAGAGCGTCAAGAGCTATTAGTTTTATATTGTAAGTTAGTAGGATTACCTCCTTTTGACCGCAATGATCAAGCTCTACCAGAACAGGCTCATATACAAAAATTTTGTCAAATCCTGATGGATTATTTATCTGCGGGTCACTTTGAAATTTATAATGATATTGCAAAAGCCTGTGAAGAAAAGGGTGAGCAAAGCTTAGCGTTAGCACAATCACTTTATCCTAAAATTTCAGAATCTACCGACACAGCTTTAGCATTTAATGATAAATATGCTGAAATCAAAAAAGACAGTTTATTGCCTGATTTTGATGCAGAGTTATCTAAATTAGGTGAAATATTAGAACAAAGATTTGAATATGAAGACGAACTTATTGACAATTTGTATTCAAATCACAGTTCATAACCTGATAACATCTAAATCAGACATAAAAAAAGCGAGAGTTAACTCGCTTTTTTTATGTCTGATAAAATAACTATTCAACAAGTTATTTTATCATTTTTTTATTCGCTTGCAGATACTTCTTTTGCAGCTTCAGGTTGTTCAATTTCTAATAATTCAACTTCAAATACTAACGTAGAATTAGCAGGAATTTTTCCTAAATCACGTTCACCATACGCAAGCTCAGAAGGAATTGTAAATTTAAACTTAGAACCAACATTCATTAATTGAACACCTTCAGTCCAACCTTTAATAACACGATTTAATGGAAAAGTTGCCGGTTCATTACGACTGTAAGAACTATCAAACTCAGTACCGTCAATTAACGTACCTTTATAGTGAACTTTTACAATGTCAGTTTCAGCAGGTTTAGTGCCTTTACCCGTAGTCAAAACTTGATACTGAAGGCCTGATTCAGTTGTAGTAACGCCTTCTAACTTACTGTTTTCAGCAAGAAATTTAATACCGTCAGCTTTACTTGCTTCTGCAGCTACTTTTGCCGCTTCTGTTTTTTTAGCGTTAACTGATTTATCTAGTTCAGTTAATACTTCTTTAATTTTAGCTTCATCAAGTTTAGAATTTCCTGCAAGTGCGTCTCTAAAACCCTGAATTAAAAGTTCTTGCTCTAAAGCAAAACCTAATTTATTTTTATCTGCTAAATCTTTATTTAGAAAAACACCAACAGATGCGCCAATTCCGTAAGCTTGTTGTTGTGCTGGGGTTTCTAATTTAACTTCAGCAACAACTTCTTTTTTTGGTGCTGCTTCTTGATTACAAGCTGTAAGTGCCAAAATAGAGGCTGCAAGTAGTGATAATTTCATTGTTTTTTTCATCTTTGTCTCCGGCAGTGAAAGTTGCCATTTTCATATAATTTAACTAATTTTAATTAACGGCTAACTAATATATTTAAATACTTCAAAAATGTAAATTCTAGAAAGTAGTATGCTTTAATATAAATAGTATTTCTCATCTTATTTATTTTAATTGACGAGAATTAAAGCTACTTGCACAATAAGTTTTACAAACGCATTGTGAAAGTAGCCTAAAGCCAAATCGCTCCATTAGTCTAACCTCTAGCTCAAGAAGAGTTAAGGAAAAACATACCTAATATGACCACTAATCGATTTTTATTTCACTTACTTTTAATATTTTTATTAACTTCATGTAGCTCAGATGAACTCTTGCCTAAAAATGCTGTTGAACACGCTGTTGAAGGAGCCTATGACGCCAGTATCTCTGATGATGCAAATTACAGTTTAGTTTCTTCAATGCATCATGGTATTGCATTATGGGATCTCAAAGAGAATGCATTAAAATACCAATGGAGTCACCTCAAGGATAAAGAAAATCAAAAGCTCACTTCAAAATCGGACTTAGATGAATGGTTAGTACAAAGCAACCCAGGTAATTTAGTGCTTGCAGCAGATATCTCATTTGATAGTCGAAATGCCGTAACAGCAGATAAACATAATTTTGCGCTATGGAATATTTTTAATGGAGAAAATATTGGTTTTTGGAAAGTTAAAAACTCTAATATCAGAGATATCGCACTCAGCAATCAAGGCCGATATATTCTATATGGGAAAAGCAATGGCATTGCAGTACATATAAATGTGATCAATGGGAATCGAATTGAGTTTTTAGGACATCAAGAAAAAATAAACGCAGTAGATCTCTCCCCCAATGGTTTTTACGCCCTAACAGGTTCTAATGATTATGTGGCATATTTATGGGATACTCGCTCAGGCCAAGTGATCCACAGATTTAACCACTCAAGCCGTGTAACACAAGTTAAATTAGATCCAAAAGGTCGATTTGCATTTACTGCTGATAGTAAAAAACAGGCCCGTATTTGGAATTTACAAACTGGAGAAATGATCTCAAATTTGCAATACCTAAGCCGGCAACAGATTTTCAGTGCTGTACGCTTTAGTGACGACGGTACCTTACTTGCGACAGGTGCGCCGTCCAGAAAACTGACCTTATGGGATATAAAAACAGGAAAACAATTAAAAAAATGGCAGGTATCTCCACGAAAAGGTTCTCGCCCTAAATCAGCAGTCGTGTATGATGTCGCTTTTACAAAAGATGGCAAGTCACTTATCACTGAAAGTTCAAGTGGTTTAAGTGAGACCTGGACCATTCCTAAAAATCTAAAATGAGCATTTTTATACTATGAGCACATTAGAAAACAGAGTGAATGAATTGGAAGCTAAAATAGCCTTTCAAGATGAAACAATTGAAATTTTAAATGATGAATTAAAAACCCATCAAAAATTAATTTCTAAAATACAAAGACAAACAGAGTTACTTGCTGAAAAAGTAAAGGAATCTCAAAGTTCAGATTTTGGCTCAGAGCAACAGATCGAACCACCACCACCTCATTACTAATTATTCAGGATTAAATACGCCAATAACTTGCTCAAATTGGCGGGTTGAAGCCTGAACGGCTTCTTTTGGCTGTGTCATCGTATGATGACATTGCACACATTCTACTTTTTCAACATCATTTTCTTTGTAAAGCATCATGGTATCCATAGCTTTACATTCAGGGCACGTTGCACCCGCAATAAAACGCTTTTTCTGTTTCATTTTTAATTTACTCTCATATTTAGCTGTTGGTATTTTACTCCTTATTTCATAAGTCTGATATACTGAGCGCCATTTTTTATGCTTTATTAAGAGTTATTACTGCAACATGATCCAAATTACCCAACTAGAGCTACTACGCGGCGGTAAAAGCCTATTAAAAGATGCCAGTGCAACTTTATATCCAAAACATAAAGTTGGTCTAGTGGGGGCAAACGGGTGCGGTAAGTCAAGCTTATTTGCTCTATTACAAGCTAAATTACATGCTGATGCTGGTGATTGTTTAATTCCAAAAGATTGGGAAATATCATCTGTAAAGCAAGAAACACCAGCTTTAGAAATATCAGCTTTAGAATATGTATTACAAGGCCATAAAAAATATTACGTATTACATACCGCTTTAGCTGAAGCTGAACAAAGTGGAGATGGCGAACAGCAAGCTAAAATACACCTACAGCTTGAAATTGTAGGTGGTTATGGCATCGAATCTAAAGCAGGTGAGTTATTACATGGTTTAGGGTTTAGTAATGAGCAGCTCGTATTACCGGTGAGTTCATTTTCAGGTGGCTGGAGAATGCGACTTAATTTAGCACAGGCTCTGATCCACCCTTCTGATTTGTTGCTATTAGATGAACCCACCAATCACTTGGATTTAGATGCAGTATATTGGTTGGAGCGCTTTTTAAAATCTTATACTGGTACCTTGGTATTAATATCACATGATAGAGAATTCTTAGATGCTGTGATCGATGAAATTTGGCAAATTTCCAATCAAAAAATTAATGTCTATAAAGGGCATTATTCTCAATTTGAACGTCAAAAAGCCGAAAGGTTAGCACAACAACAAGCGAGTTATGAAAAACAACAAGAACAAATTGCACATTTAGAAAAATTTATCACTCGCTTTAAAGCAAAAGCAACCAAAGCAAAGCAAGCACAAAGTAGAGTAAAAGCAATTGAACGAATGGAAAAACTCGCGCCGGCTCATGTAGATTCACCATTTAATTTTGATTTTTCAGAGCCAACGGCATTACCTAATCCTTTATTAACATTAGATAAAGCAAAAGCAGGTTATGGTGATATTACTATATTAGATAATATTAAACTAAATTTGGTTCCTGGTAGCAGGATTGCATTATTAGGTCGTAATGGTGCAGGTAAATCAACACTGATAAAGTTATTGTCTGGTGATTTAAATCCACAAAGTGGTGAAGTATTTCAACATAAAGGATTAAATATAGGCTATTTTGCTCAACATCAATTAGAATCTCTAGATTTAAATGCCAGTGCTATTTTACATTTACAGCGCATTAATCCAAAAGCAACAGAGCAAAGTTTACGTGATTTTTTAGGGGGATTTGCATTCATAGGCGATCAAGCAACTTCTCCTGTAGCCCCTTTTTCAGGCGGTGAAAAAGCTCGTCTCGTATTAGCGATGTTAGTTTACCAAAAACCAAACTTATTATTACTTGATGAGCCAACTAACCACCTAGATTTAGAAATGCGCCACGCACTAGTTATGGCATTGCAAGGTTTTGAAGGTGCAATGGTGACAGTATCCCATGATCGACATTTGTTAAAAAATACCGCTGATGAATTTTATTTAGTTGATAGTGGTACTGTGACACCATTTGGTTATGAAATTGAAGAATATTATCAATGGTTAATGAATGCTAAAAAAGATAGCTCTACAGAAGAAAGGAATGAACAAACAGACTCTGATAATAAAATTATTAACCGTAAAGAACAAAAACGCCTCGAAGCTGAATTTAGAAAATCCGTCCAACCAATAAAAAAATTAATTATATCTCTTGAAAAGAAACTAGATAAACTCACAATTGAACAAGAAGAAATTGAAAGTGCTCTGGCCGATAACGATTTATATCAAGCTGAGAACAAAGGTAAATTGAATAAATTACTAGACCAACAAGCCAAATGCATACCTGAACTCAATAATATTGAAGAGCAATTGTTAGAGCAATTAGAGCTATTAGAAGAAAAAGAGTCAACTTTTAATGACTTCACCTAACAAGACAAAAACTGTCGATATAAGTGCTGAAGGTTTTTGGCACTTTTCTTGTGAAGAATACGCACAAAACAAATATTACTCCAAAGGTAAACAATCATTTAATTTACTGGAATTACAAAATAAATTTGGCAAAAATGTCAATATTTGCCTATTAATGCTGTATCTAGATAAGTTTCAAATAAAATCGAATCAAGAAGTATTATTAAAATTAATACAAACTATTACACACTTTGATACCACATACCTTTTACCTTTAAGAATGTTAAGAAAAAAATTAAAAAGCCAATATGATGATATTGAACTCTATAAATCGATAAGATCAAAACTGCTCGATGCAGAACTATTAATGGAAAAACATCAACAATCACAGCTCATTGTTACACTCAAAAATTATTCTTTAACACATAATGACTTAGTTGATAATTTAAGTTTTTACTTAAATTTTAATGAAAAACTGATCTAAATCAAATGCACAGCTGGCATTGCGTTCAAATCTGATTGAACTTGATCTAAATCATAATTTGCTAAAGCACTATCCCCTACTCTTATCTCATTCACAGATAAGGGGAATAACCATGTCAGTATTTTTTAGAGATTTTTTTAGCGATCCAGTTCTATTTTTATCTTTCGGTTTCCTTACTACTGTTATAGGAATTTGTATTTTCTTTGCATTCTTTTTTATGAAGAAAATCAATGAAGCAACACCCCCAGTAAAAAATTAAGCACGACGCACTAAAGGACCATTTCAGGTTTATCTGGATTGGTCCTTTATATCTTTATTATTTACAGTTAAACTCATTTAGTCTTTTGTTAATCTTATATTAAATTTAATGAGCAGTCACTTTCGCCCCGCTTGGTGGATGGTAAATAAACACGTTCAAACAATTTTACCCAGATTTTTTCGCCCTAAGCTGAAACTTAATTACCAATTAGAATCTCTCTCTACGCCCGATCAAGACTTCATTGAACTTGCTTGGAGCTCTCCTATCGCAGAAAATAACGCTAAACCACTCGCTATCATTTTTCATGGTTTAGAAGGCAATATTCATAGTTTTTATGCTAAAGGCATGATGAAATCTCTTAAAGATAACGGCTTTGATGTTGTTTTGATGCATTTTAGAAATTGTTCTGACACGCCAAATAAAACAGCTCGCGCTTACCATAGTGGTGAAACAGCAGATGCACGTTTTTTAATTGAACATCTAAAACAAAAGTTTCCGAAGAAACAATTAGTTGCAGTAGGCTTCTCCCTTGGTGGTAATATGCTCAGTAAATATCTGGGGGAATTTCAGGTTGATAGTAAACTTGACGCTGCTGCCGTCGTTTCAGCCCCCTTTGATTTAGCTTCATCTTGTCAAGTGATCCAACAAAGCCTAGGGAAGCTTTATCAAAAATATTTACTCGACAAATTAAAGTATTCCACAGCTCGAAAAGAAGCTTTAATTCAACCTATATTAGGCTTAAGTAAAAAAAATATTAAAGATATTCCTAACTTATGGGAGTTTGATGATAAGGTAACGGCACCACTTCATGGATTTGAAAATGCAAAAGATTATTATAATAAAGCAAGCAGTAAAGCTTATTTAATAAAAATTAAAACACCCACTTTAATAATTCATTCAATAGATGATCCTATGCTATCGGTTAAATCTATTCCTAATGAAACACATATAAGTAACCAAGTTGAACTAGAAATTACTAAAAAGGGTGGTCATGTTGGTTTTATTACTGGTAAAAATCCACTTAAGCCTATATTTTGGCTTGAACATCGAATTCCTAAATATTTTAAAAAGCAGCTAAATATAAAATGATAATTCCATTTAATGATCTTCCGGTCGCTACACTAAATAATTTAATAGAAAGTTTTATATTACGCGAAGGCACGGACTATGGTGAAAATGAGTTTAGTTTAGATGAAAAAATAGCACATATAAAACGACAACTAAAACAAGGTATTGTTGTTATTGTTTATTCACAGTTGCATGAGAGTGTTAATATTATGCCAGCAAATACTTTTTCAAAAGATGAGATATAATTAATTTTAATCGAGGAAAATAATCAAAATGATAAAGATATTAAAATTATTTAATAAAATAGATTTGAGGTTTATAATTGATAGAATTTAAATGACCAAAATTTAAAATTTGGTTGCGGGAGCCGGATTTGAACCGACGACCTTCGGGTTATGAGCCCGACGAGCTACCAGGCTGCTCCATCCCGCGCCTGAATTGTGTATGTA
>NZ_FOLO01000080.1 GCF_900112265.1 Pseudoalteromonas denitrificans DSM 6059
ATCGGCTGACCAGACCAATATAAAAGTTCTTGAAATCACGATGATTTGACTGATGAAAAGCAATCATAATAGTCATACATTCACTTGTAGACATTTTCGAACTGCGCCTACGCTTTTTAGTGCCGTCAGAGATTAATAGCGCTTCCCATTCGGGTGAAAATTGATGACAAAAATCATCGACATCGCAAAAAATTTCAATTAGTTTATTCATCTGCCCACCGTTATGCTTTCAAATCGTTCTTGGTCGAAAGATCTGATCGCTAGGTGGGCAATAAGTTCACTTCTTATCCAGAATTCAGGTTAAATATAAAAAGCCTTCATTCGTTCGAATGTAGGTAATATCACTTACCCACGTTTGATTAGGAGCTGACGGATTAAATTGGCGATCTAACAAATTATCGGCGACACGAGATGGCTTATCGCCTTTTATGTAGCGTCGTTTATATTCGATTTGTGCTTTTAGACTATGCTGTCGCATTATCTTTGTAACACGATTAACACTGCATTTTTAACCAACTTCACGTAAATCTTGATGGATCCAAGACTGCCATAAGTACCTCCACTAGCCACATAAAACTCCTTGATAAGCTTAAATAAACGACTATCTTCAATTGTTCTATCGCTTTGTGGCTTGTTTAACCATGCATAAAAACCACTGCGGTTTAACTTCATAACGTGACACATCGATATAACTGAAAACTCGTTGTGATGATCTCGAATAAAACAGTATTTTACTCTGGGTTGCTGGCAAAGTACCTTGCTGCCTTTTTTAGGATGTCTCTCTCCTTTGTTACGCGTTTTAGCTCAGATTCAAGTTTTGCAATTTTTAGTTGATCATCAGAAGATTGTTTTGGTTTAGGTGTTTGAGATAACTGACTCCGCCAGTGATATAAGGTTTTAGTACAAATTCCTAACCGTTCTGACACTTCTGAAACTGAATAACCGCGCTCAGTGATTTTCTTTACAGCTTCAACTTTAAATTCTTGGGTATAATGTTTTCCTTTACTCATAAACACCTCTTTTTTAGTTACATTGTAACTCTTTTTAGTGTTTAGCAAAGTATGGGAAATCCACTATCAAAACGTTATAAATACTGCGCACTCTTAAATCCATAATTTGCAATAATATAATTTTTACGGGGGTATGAATTGAAAATAAAAAAATCAATATAATCTGAAGACTTAGGCTTAGTTTGGGCAGAGAAATAAGCATAAAATTAATTACAGATGCTCCGTGTGATGACAATAAGACTCTACCTGCCAAAATGGCACCACAATGTAGTGGTGCTGCAGCTTAATAATAAACTAACCCTAAATGTCGAAATCAACCAACTATCAGTATTTGGGTAAGTTATTTTCTCATGTTAGAAATCTCAAATTTTTTAAAAATAAATTTAGTACTGTAAAGCAACTTTAGAAGACTAAATTTTATATTTATCTAACATTTTTATCAGGTTTTGTAGTTAACGTAAAAACGACTAGCCTTCCTTGATAATGCAAGCCCGAGAACCACAAAAGGGATCGCTAGCCTCTATAATTTTATACATTTGCCAAGAAGCTCCTCCGTTCGGATTCTCTTTAGTACAAGTTCCATAATGAGAGCTCATATGAGACTCTATCCTAACAGTGAGTAATGCACCTTTGCGTAGATAGGCACCTTGTTTATAAAACTTATTAAAACCAGCCCATTCATTAGAAGATATTCCACTTATATATGGTGTACCGGTACAGTTAAACCCATCATAATAAATTTGGAGGGGGCTAGCTAGCTTAGGAAGGATTGGTGATGTACTATCAAATACTTTAAAGTTACTACCGCCATCAAAAGGTAAATAATAAGACTTAGTCTCAGAAAGTACTTGTGCGATGCGGCCTATTTTAGTGACGCCATCGCCCTTAAATAAATAAAGTGATTTTCCTCCAGTTAGCTCCGTTTCATTTGGTTTTACCAAACTGATACCCCTTGCCCGTTCTATACCGTCGATATCATTACAATCCCCACTACTTTCAATACTGATCGCTTGTTTTGCCGCCATGGCGGTTACTAATAAAGCATATAAAGCACGTCCGGTTCTATTATTTAATGATACAGTCCACTGCTCGGCGCTGGCCGTTATGGCGCAACTAGGTGTACTTGGTTTTATTTTATCCGTGCTAAAGTAAACAACCTCATCAATAACATTAAGATAAGTAATATTCCCCATAGCAGTGGCGTTAAAAGACAATACGTGACTGGTTAAAAACAAAAAAACAAACCAAGTGGATTTCATAGGGTATCTCAATATAAGGAATTTATTTTAGACAAATAAAATATGTCATAAGGTAAGCCAGCTAGTTTTCTTAGTACATGTTAGTTTTTCTAACATATAAATGCCTTTATCTTACTGTTTTCATTTCAAAAATTGGATGTTAACTAAAAATAAGAAACAAAACAAGGTAACCAGCATAAATTAAGTTCGAAATTACAGTAAGATTTATCACATGCCATATCAGCGTAATGGCAAAAAGGTCAATAAACTTTATTTAGGCACTACTTTTTAGTCCCTCCCCTAGAATATTTAAAAACCGACACAGATCACGCTAGAGCACTATTTCGCTAGGTTTGCATTAATCTAAGGTTGTTTTTTATTTGTTATGACTGAGATTTAAGCCAGTTTAAAGCACGCCTTGTATCATCAAAGTTTTTTTGCATTTTGAAAACTATTTGCTGGCGTTCTGCTTTCTAAAATAGATAAATGCATCGATGAATTTATGATTAGAGCTTTAGCGATCATCTTCAACTAGCAAAAAACGACCGATTATTATTAGACAGTTTTCGTTTACACATGGCAGAGAAAGTTATACTGATGCAAAAAAGTACTGACGGGCATGGCTTGCCTATAGTTTAATCCGCTTGTGTATCGTTCCTAACAATCACACATGAATGTAATTGTTAGAAAAATGAACGAAAATTACTTTACCAAGTGAGAATAAATTTTTGAAAATCACTTTGGCTGAAAGTTATCTAAAGCTGGCTTAAAATCACCTCTACATCGTTAAATTTTGTCTTATGATATTTGCGGTTAAAAACGTAAATATAAATAAGGCGAAAAGATGAAACTTAAATTAAATAAGAAAAAACTTAAAAATTTATCAAAAGATAACAAATCACTTCCAGCAGATATGACACCCCAAGTAGGCGGTGGTAAAGGTTTCAACTCTTTTGAAGTATGTCCAACTTATGATGCTAGATGTACAGGTAATTATACTTCACGTGCCTGTTAAGAATTAAAAGTTAAGCTGCACTAGCGCTAAATTATGTGTCATACCTTTTCATTCGAAAGAGAATGACACATTAATAGCACCTACTTCTGTAACTTTTCTTACAAAAAATCTCGCAGGCAACCTTAATAAAAAAAGCACTGCAAAAGTAAATATTAATTAACAGAAGCATTAGTTCATATTAACTCAAAAAGTTATATTGGCATTAGATAAAGTCGAGACTGATACGAACGAATCTTTATAAATTTGATTTGATCAACTTACATTCTGTTACGCCCTTTTGGCCTTTACTTTCGTTAACCAGTTGAAGCTTTGAACCACCTGAAAACATGCCCATTTTCACTTCTTGCCAAATATAGTATATTTCACCATTTTTAGTTTCAAGCTCAAGTACAGAACCATCACCTTGTGAAGTGATAGTATGATTACCTTGTGCTAAATTAAATTTAAAAAATGAGTTAGGACCAGTAGTTCCGGCCAGTTTTCCATTCACAGTAACAGGCATTGATAAAGCCGCACCAAGCGTTTCATTTCTATAAACATAAACTTGTGATACATCTGGTTTGGCTTCAAATTGTTTAGCCGCTTTATCTAATTCAATTGATGCTTTATTTACACTAGCACAACCATACATACCCGTTATTGCTAACATAACCACCACTTGAGATAAATATTTTCTCATTTTCTACTCCATTTTTTGTTAAGGTTTTTTATTCAATTTGAGTAAACCCGAGTTATTTTTAATATAAAACTGAAAGTCTAATACGGTCTAAATTTAGGCAAAAAAAATGAATGCTCCATGACTTATTTTTATGAGAGCATCGATATAAACTTTTTCAACATAACATTATAAAAAGTAAAAAATCTGTAAATAATAATTATGTATTCACAACTTTTATCTATACTTTTTAATTTTAAAATCAACTTTATAAAAACTAACCCATTAGGTTTATCTTTTTAAGATCTGTATTATATCTTTATTAACAAGGACTTAAAAATTCATGTGCTTTTTAACATCCCGAATTCAAATACAACCTTTTCTGTAGTCGGATTTTACAAAAAAAAACTATTTTGTAAATGGCTATCTTTTTATTTTGTAAATGCATGTAAATAAAAAACAATCATGTTAGCAAGTAAGTTCAAACAAACTAAAATAGACTAACATATAGATTTACACCCCCCCCCCCTGCTCAACCAATTTCATTCTCACCCCTGCATAAAAGCACTTTCACTTTTCTTAAAAAATCATGATAACTCCTACTTACTATCGCTTTTAAATTTTCATATAAAAGTAACAATTACACCCTGTGAAGATGAGCTGTTCCTTTATTAAAAACCAAACACAATTATAAATCATTTACATTTACATTTACATTTACATTTACATTTACATTTACATTCACATTTACATTTACATTTAAAGCCTTTACTCTATTGCTGATTTTTACATTGCACAACTGATAGTTAATCAGTTTTAACTTTCAATAACGGGATAAAACAATTGAAAACACATAACCTAAGCTTAATTACAGCTTCAATTTTATTTGCCACATCAAGTATCGCAAACGATAAAGTTGATGAGAATATCGAAAAATAGATGTACAAGGTACTTATATTGAAGGTTATGCTGCTAATGAAGTGGGTGGTGCTTCTCGATTAGATTTATCTATTATTGAAATTCCACAATCTGTATCTGTCATCACAAGTGCACAAATGCAGGACTTCCAATTAAAAAATATTAACGCTGCACTTGATTCTGCAACCGGTGTGAATGTTCAAAGAATAGAAACAGATCGTACTTATTATACTGCCCGAGGTTTTGATATTACCAACTTTCAAATAGATGGCGTCGGTTTACCACTTACTTCAGGGAATAATCATGCCGATGAAGATACTGCTATTTATGAGCGTATTGAGGTTATTCGTGGCGCAAATGGTTTAATGACAGGTGTTGGTAATCCATCTGCAACAGTTAACTTCATCCGTAAACGCCCAACTTTAGACACTCAATTAAATGTTAATGCAACAAGAACAATCAACGTATTGAACTAGACGCTTCTACACCATTAACTGATAACATCAGTGCACGTTTTGTTGCTGTAAAACAGAAAAAAGATTCCTACTTAGACCGTTACCAGCAAGATAAAAGCATCGCATATGCATTTATTGGTGCTGACTTAACTGACAATACCTATTTATCAATCAGTCACAGTTTTATTAATAATGATGCAACAGGCAATAACTGGGGCGCATTACCACTTAATTATACTTATGGCAGCCCAACAAATTATGATGGCGCAACAAATACCTCAGCAGATTGGTCGAATTGGAAAGTGACTAAAAATAATACTGTACTCGACTCGAATTAAGCCATTATTTTAGTGACGACTGGCGACTACGTGCCACTTATTCACATAAAACCACAGATGAAGATACTGAGTTATTTTATGTTTACGGCACACCTGATCAAGCAACTGGTTTAGGCTTAACAGGGTATGGTAGCGAATATGATTTAGACGATAAACATGACTTATTTGATGTTTATATCAGTGGTGACTTTGAATTGTTTGGCCGCGAGCATCAAATCGTAACAGGTTTAAATGATGCAAAAAACAGTTATATCGACACATCTTTATATGATTATACAACAGGTAATGGTTTTCCGGCTATGGCCGATTTGAATGATTGGGATGGCAACGCAGCCAAGCCAACATTTAATGATAAGAAAAGTGGCAGTGATGTTGTTGCAAAACAAAAAGCGGCATATTTTACAGCTCGCTTTAATGTTATAGATGATTTACATGTGATCACAGGTGGACGATACAATGACTGGCATGTTGAAGGCGAAGCATACAGTAAAGTACAAGATGCATCAGATAAAGAGTTTATTCCATATTTAGGCGCTGTTTATCAAATCACACCACAATTAATGGCGTACAGCAGCTATACAGAAACATTTTTATCGCAAAAAGAACTAGATATTAATGATGATATTCTGAAACCTGTTACGGGTAAAAGTAAAGAAATCGGTTTAAAGAGTAAGTTTTTTGACAGTCAGTTAATTACTTCATTTGCTTATTTTGATATTGAGCAAGTAAATTTGGCTATACCAGATCCTTTGACAACTACGCCGGAAAACACAAAAGATCAACATAGATATATAAATGCTGATGGTATCAACAGTAATGGTTTTGAATTAGAACTTGCCGGTGAGCTTTATGCTAATCTGCAAGTAAGGGTTAACTGATTTTAATATATCTGGTGATGATGTCGTTCGTGACTATACACCAAGCCGCTTATTAGAAGTGGCTGCGACTTACCAAGTTAAGTCAATAAAAGGTTTAAGCATTGGCATGAACATGCGCTGGCAAGATGATATCTCTCGTGTCCAAGTTACTGCTGGGAAAAGCCCTACAGGACAAGATGTCGTAACTTATCAAGATGCCTACAGTGTTATTAATTTAATGGCCAAATATGATATTAATGAAAAAATATCAATCTCAGTGAATGCTAACAATGTAACAGATGAAAAATATTTGAACAGTTTATATTGGGCACAAGGATATTACGGTGCGCCTGTTAACTACTCCGCCACTTTAACTTGGCAGTTATAAATTAATTTCAACTGGCTACATTCCCAATAGCTAATACTAAGTGATGTCGTTTTAACGACATCACTTTTGCTTTTATACTCGGTAAAATACAATGAGAAAAACCCTATTTAAATGGCATTCATACTTAGCCCTTGTATCTATATTGCCACTTTTTATTATTTGCATTACAGGCAGTATTTTAGTTTTTAAAGCTGAGCTGGATACCCTATTGATGCCACAAAAAATGCAAGTAACTGCTTTGCCTCAAACACCACGTTTATCTTTAGATAGCTTAATTAATAAAGTAAAAAATACATTTGTAAACTATGAAATAGGTACCTGGGAAATATTTGATAATATCAAAAATAATCAAGGTCGCACCGATACGGCTTATATTATTCGCCACACAGATAACGTTTGGAAAAAAGTATATTTGAACCAATATACAGGTGAAATTTTGTCTGAGCCGGTCGATTTAGATCACGATTTAACTGACTGGCTGCTCGATTTACATTATCAATTATTACTTGCAACAAAAGGTGCATTTTTCGGTTTTGTTATTGCACTTTTATTTTTGTTTTTAGCCATCAGTGGCATCATTTTATATCGCCATTTTTGGCTTAAATTTTTTACTCTACGTTTTAAGAAAGCCAAACAGATTTTTTCAGTGATTTACATAAAATGACTGGTATTGCATCTTCACCTGTTTTACTTGTACTTGCTTTTACGGGTGCTTATTGGAATGCGACCGTTGTTATTCATGAAGTATCTGAGCATATCATAGCAAAACCCGTAAAAATGAATGCAGCGCTGCATAATCAGTCGCTTTCAATAGAAAAGTTAAGAGAAACAAGCTCAAGACTCATCGACTCTTTTAATGCCACTTATTTAGTTTTGCCATACGAGCCAGATATGAACATTACTTTTTATGGTGTGGTTAATAGCCACAACCCTCTGAACAGTGAGTACGGCAGTTTAGTCACTTTTGATAAAAATTCAGGCGATGTCACATTTTCTCAAGATATTCGAAAAACAGATACCTTAACAGTGACACTAGATAGTTTTCGTAAATTACATTTTGGTTATTTTGCGGGGCTTACCAGTAAAATAATGTGGTGCATATTAGGCCTAAGTCCAGTATTTCTATCTATAACAGGATTTTATCTATATTGGCAAAGGAATCGCCGAAAAAGAAATGCGAGGAAAAAACGCAAAGTAGCAAATAATTTTGCTTTAAACACTTAAGTACGCCTACTGAGTTTTAAAAAATCACAAGCCATTTAGAATCGCTAGCTGATACCTTAATGTATTAAATTTAAGCTTTGATTTTTATGTTTAAAATAAGGGGGATGGCTTCACCCTTATTTTAAATAGACAAGGAGCTTATTTTATTTGTTTCACTGTAACTTTACTATGATCTACCTGAGTATAATCTAGCTTTATTTTCATCTCACCTCCTTCAATTATTAACTTCGCCTCATTTTCACCATAATTAGCCTTGATCTCATATTCACTTATGGAATTACCCACCACTAAAGTATAACCTGCAAGCTTAGGGGCTCCATTACTATTGTTTACCAAAACTTGACGAAATGAAATGTAAAATTGATAACTTTCATTTGGCGACAGTACTTCATTGACATTGAATAAAAATTGCCATTCTGGATTAACCCCATTGAAATTTACGTTATATGTTTTTTCAAAAGGTAAACTGCCTCTTTGATATTTACTACTGACAGGTTTTGGAAAATAAAACCCTTTATCTTTTAATTCTACCTTCCCTTCTTGCCCACCAATATCTCCTGTTAAAGTTGAATTAGTCAGTATGACCTTGTTAATCCATTTACCTGATGCAGGTGAACCTGTCACATTTATAGTTGCTGTATCACTTGCTTCTATCAGTGTAGTATTTGTGTTTATAGTTTCTCCGTTTATTATTAAAGCCGTGGAATCCCCCCCTTTTACCCCAGCTACATCATCAATTCGTACCGAGCCAGCATGTTCAAACTTAAAAACAGTGCCAACTGACTCAGATTTAAAATCAGTAATAATATTGTTAAATAGGTTAAATTCGGTGTTTTCTGGAAGAAATTCCGTAGGCGCTTTTAACCAAACCCCAACAGGCGAATTTTTGACCGATGAACTGTTTATACCCGACCCCATAGCGGTAAGTTTAAATCCAGCTTCAGTGGCGTTAGCAATAGCTATATTTTCAAATGTATTTACATTATTAAACCAACCGCAATTATTAAATATATTCCAACCTTGTAATACTTCACATTGTGCCATTACAACATTGCCATCTTTATCCTTAATAGGATAGCCATCTTTATCTCTAACGACATAAGGTGCATAATCATTGACATTACTATGCAGTTCGATACCAATTTTTACATTATCAATAAGAATATCTTGAAAGCGATTTTCAACCACCCACTTTCCATAAACCCCCTTATCAAAACCGTTAATGGTCAATTGACTAAATTTTGAAAAAGATGAGCCAAAATCAATAGTAATTGCTTTGCCTTTATCCCCAGTATTCTTATTTTGAATTATCGAAAAATTTGCTAGTTCGCTAAAATTTGATGCGTTTATTACATTAATTGATTTATCTGTTTGTAAAATTGATAAATATTGTTCTTCTCCATATATTTTTATTGCTCTAGAAGAGCTTGGTAATTGCAATGGACAATCAACCTGAAACTTCCCTTTAGGAATGAAAACATTTTTTTGCTGTTGATAAGCATAATTTATGGCATGTTGAATTGCACTACTGTCATCAGTATTGTCAATAGGGTTATCAGTTGCTGCAGTTGCACCACAATCCTCAATACTAACATAATCAAGACTTATATTGCTATTACAGTGACTACTTGTGCCCTTCAGATCGATATATTTTACATTAGTACAATCAGTTGTGGCATTGGCATTTCCAGCTAACAGCAATAAGCTGGTAAATAAAAATTTATTCATGGATTTCCTATATCTTTTATCAAATAAAAACTGTGGTTTTTTAAAATTTTCCATATTCATGATGGTTTATTTCAGTTTTTAATTTTTAGCTTCGCTATACTCACACATTATTCATCTGAAGATGAGCTAAAATTAAAGCATAACGAATATCTAGACAACACAAAAACGGGTTGTCTCCATACATAATTTAATTAATTTGTTCCACTGTGATTTCAATTTTTTCAATTTTAAAATTAGGCATAATCTGGAATTCTGCATAATTTAGAGTTGGATTATCGATTCTTAATTGAATATTCTCAGGACCAGATGATGAACGTGCAATTGAATAAACATAATCTAAATTAAACATGGCCGCGATAAACTCTTCAGTAACACTGCTACCATCTTTAAAGTAAGTTAAGGTAATTAAATAACTATGCGATCTACTTTCTTTTTTATCAAAACTAACCGTAGCAGCACCATGCCATACATCACTTCTGCCAAATATTACCTTCCAATGATTTGCCTCAAAATCCTGATTAAGTGTGTAATTTTTTTGTAATGGGGCTGGAATATAAATAGAGTCTTTGTCTAACATTGACTTTAGTTCAACCGCATGAACAGTGCCTTTTACCTTAGTATTGATTAAGTTAACATCATTCTGCCAGTACCCTTGTGCGGTTGATCCTCGGACCTCAATTAATCCAACATTTTTAGCATCTATAACCGCATCGTAGCGCTCAGTTATTCCACCTCCTTGCGTAAAGAAACTATCTATATTGATATATTTAATATTCTCAAATTTAAATGGGATCTTATCGCCTTCGGCATAAAAATTATTAATTTCAAAAACACCTTGTTGCTCAGTCGTTCCCCCATTAAAGATAATTCCAGTGGTATAATCTTGTATCACTGAATTATTTACTTGCGTTTTTATACCTGTGACATCAAGGCCTGTAATACCATGCTGTATTAATAGATTATTAAAGGTTATTGGAAATTCACATGTACTATCATTCAAATCGCATTCTAAGGATGAAATAGGGGTGTATCCGGTTAATTTAATACCATTAATTACCCTATCAACAATTACGTCATCAAAAACAAAAGTATCAGCTTCAAGATTGTCTCCAATAATACCGTTTACAAAACCAAATACATAAATTAAGTCAAAAGTTATTTTTTTGGCACTATCATTAAACTCAATAGCTGTACCTAACCAATCTCTGTTTGGCAACTCAGGTACCTTTGTAGCACGCTTAAAGTTACTTTGTTTGAAATACAGATTTGATAACGTAACATTATCAAAAATTTTCATAAGCGTAATATTGGAAGCGGTACTCAAAATAGAAAGTTCACGTTTTGTACCTGATATTGTTACACCATCAGGTACAGTTAAGGTCTGTGATATTTTATACGTACCGCCTGGTATATAAACATCTTTGTTATTGCTGTTTGCAAAATAAATTGCAGCTTGAATGGCAAGTGTATCATCTGATTCATCATTTTTAGACGCGCCACACTTGCTAATAGATACAACAGCATCATTCCCTATATTTTCACATAAACTCTTAATTGTTATGCTATTACTTACAGGTGAATCATCACTACAGGTATTATTACTGTTACATGCTTTTACTTTGTATGCATAAGTTCCTGGGGGGAGGTTAGAGCGAATAGCTTTTGAGTTATCTCCATCTATAATGTGGATCGTTGCAACAGGCGACCAACTGGAACCATTAAATTGCTGTGATACCTCATAATAGCTAGTACCTGAAACCTCATTCCAATCTAAATTAATGTCATTATTAATCAAGCTCGCCAAAGGTTTTTCTGGGGCGATTAATGCTTCAATAACAATCGCTTTACTTGTAGCTTGGCTGCAATGAGCATCTGTTTTATTACATGTTATAAACTCAAACTTATGAGTTCCAGACTCTCTAAGCGCTGGAGAGGTCCAAGATAACGGTTGACTAGTTCCGTTAAAGGCTGGTTTTTCTGTTTGTATTGATACTACGCCACTTGGTTTAATGTGGGTTATTTTTACATATGCCCCAGTCCAGATAGTACTTATTCCTGCTGTGATAGTTGCTGTAACTGAATCTGTTGAAACATTTTTGCCGCTTAAAGTTACCGACGGTGAACTAGGGGCTCCAAAAACAACAATTTTCTCTGTTGGACTTAATCCACTACAACCTGCACTATTACAAGCTTTATAGGCAATATAAAAAGACTCTTTTGTACTAAAGTTCAATGTTGTTGGCGTACAGCTCACGCTTTTATTAACATCGTGTTTTTTACTTAGTGAGCCGGATGAAACCCCAGCATATACTTGATAGTAAGACACGTTGTGACTATCACTGGTGAGTGGTAAACAAAAATCAGTTTCAGTATTTATAGGGTGATATAAATTCCATGAAAAATTAGGTTTAGAATTAGGATTAATAGGTGGGGAAACCACATTAATACTGACCACGTTTGAATAACCAGAACACTTCTCATCTATGTTACAAACATTAACACGGTAATGATATTTACCAGGTGATTTAATAACCTTAGTACTTAGTGTTTTTTTATTTAAAATGATACTCCAACTAGATTGACCATCAACTTGTTCTTCAAGAATATAGCGCTTAATTTCATAACCCCAAGGTTGAGGCCATGTTAAATTAAACTCATTGGAAGCGTTATTATTCTGTGTTGCGGTAATGGTTGTTTTATTAGGTGGCCAGTATGGTTTCACAATGTTCACCTCATAAGCACTCCACCCACTGCATCCTGCAGTATTACAAGCTCTGACACGAGATGTGTAGGTAATAAGATTACTAAACGTTTCTGAATATGATGTTGTATTTTGATCAAAATTAACGATAGATGTTTGTCCATCAATTGATTTTTCTACTTCATATCGAGTGATAGTGCCCGACGGTCTAGCCCAACTGTAACTGTAAGTTCCACGAGTGATGTGATAGTCAGGTCCAATAATCGTTGTAGCGCTAGGAGGCGTGGGAATATCGACAGTAACTGATGCTGTATTCGATAGACCTGAACAACGATTATCAATATTACATACAGTTACACGATAGTAATATGTGCCGTTGGCGTTAACCTGTTCATTAAAATTTAATGAATTTGCAGATTGTACCTGTTGCCAATTATTGGCATTGCCTATAGATCTTTCTAATTCATATCGATTAATACCATAGCCCCAAGGTGTGGACCAAGTTACAGAAAATTGTCCCGTTGCAGAGGTCGAAGGGCTAGAAATACTACTGGCATTTGGTGGCCAATATGGTTTTACTATATTCACCTCATAACCACTCCAACTACTACAGCCATCCGTATTACAAGCTCTGACACGGGCAGTATAAGTGATAAGGTCGTTAAATGTTTCTGAATATGATGTTGTATTTTGATCAAAACTGACGATAGATTTTTGTCCATCAATTGATTTTTCTACTTCATATTTTGTGATCGTGCCTGAAGGTTTTGCCCAGCTATAACTGAAAGTACCACGCGAAATATGATAGCTTGGTCCTGTAATCGAGGTACTACTTGGCGGACTCGCATAACTTATAAAGCTTATAAAGCTTAAAAGTACAAGAGATAATAATTTTATTTTCATGAAGTTCCCATTTCTATTCGATATTTTTTAGTTAAGAATGCTGTAATAATTTTTATTTTAATTCTCATTCAAATTAATGAGTATTTTGAAAGGTATTGTTTTAGCTATTATAAAATCCTTTTTTTAATCAATAGAAGTTGGTTTTTCTTAATTTAAGATTACTTTTCATAACTCTCATTGATATTTTTTGGGTTTAAGACGTTTAAAAAATTAACTTTAGTTGTGTTACATCTTTATAAGTAAATGCTGGTGTAGTTATGCATACTTATTACTTCCCTGATATGAATACAACTTTTATTGTATGCGCAGTCTACAAAAAAAATTTATAATGTAAACTTTAACGTTCCAGTTTTGTAAACAAATGTAAAAAATTATGAATCTATAAATATTTCATTGAGATTCATCTCGTAACATAAGAAAAGTAAAAAAGAATGGTCTGCTTGTCTATATTCTAGAGGTGCACAATACTTTTTTATTGAGATGGAAATGAAAGTGTCTGCACATACTTTAAACGCAGTATATATGTGCAGAGATTAGGTTTATTAACCTCACCTCCCCCTACAAGTTTCTGGCAACTCAGTGTAATTGAGTGCGTCTTACCGTGTTTATTTGATGTGACACCCTAATTAGGGTACACATAGTATTACAGCGTAAAAAATATATAATCGCGCCGCTTCACCTGTATTACAAACATAATGAAGTAAGACCATGTTTTAACAAATATTAACAAACTTACTTAGTTACTCTTAAATAATGACAGTTATCTAATATGAAACTAAGTAAATACTTCTATAAAAAAATAAATTACCTACTATTCGGCATGGGTTTATTATCGGTCAATGCAATTAGTGGAACAAAAATAGATAAGCTGGAAGTCAAAGAACAGTTGGCTGTATTTACGACACTTGAACAAAAGTTAATAACAGGGGCAGGCTGTATGGCCAGCACCAATATTAATAAATGGGCACTCAATTTAACTTGCCAGCAAGGCCGTGATTTTTATTCCTTGCTACTGGTTGCCATCTCTTCCTCTGCCAAGGTTAGCATAAGCTCAGAAAATGACTGTGAAGGCACAGATAACTATGAAATAGTGGGGTCTATGACGTGGTTTAATGGATTCGACTACCCCAGTTAAGAGATAATAAACTTAACTGGAGATCTAAAATGACGAAACGTAAAAAATATTCCAAAGAATTTAAACTTGATGCTATCGCCTTAGTTGTTGAACAAAATTATTCGCAGGCAGAAGCCGCTAGAAATCTGGGCGTTAATCCCAACATGCTTGGTCGTTGGATAAAAGAATCTGAAAATGAGGATGGTCATGCTTTTCGTGGTAATGGAAAATTAACACCTGAGCAAGAAGAAATCCGTAACTTAAAAGCGCAAGTGAAACGTCTCGAAATGGAGCGCGAGATATTAAAAAAAGCGACGGTCTTCTTTGCCAAAGAAACGAAGTAAAGTATTCGTTTATTGCCCATCATAAGAAGATCTGGTCTGTGGTTTTAATGTGCCATGTATTGGGTGTGAAAAGTAACAATTATTATAGTTATCAAAAACGTAAATCAAGTAAACCTGATGATTTAACTCATCAAGAAATGATTGAATTGATCAAAGATATTGCTAAATTTAGTGACAACACATACGGCGCTAGACGTATTAAAAAAGTGCTAAATACGTTGAATTATCCAGTCAGTCGAAGCAAAACAGCTAAATTAATGACAGAGGCGAATGTTTGGGTTCGCTATAAAAAGAAATACAAAGTAACAACAAACAGCGAACATAACAAAGCTGTTTATAAAAATGAGCTTAAACAGAATTTTACTGTAGCAGCGCCAGATCAAGCGTGGGTTGGTGACATCACTTATGTTTGGACATCAGAAGGTTGGTTGTACCTATGTGTCGTGATTGATTTATATTCGCGTAAGGTCGTTGGTTGGAGTATGGGTTCTAGAATGAAAGCACAGCTTGTTTGTGATGCCTTAACGATGGCTATTTGGCAACGACAACCCAAAGCAGGACTGATAGTTCATTCTGATCAAGGCGTTCAATATGCTAGCCACCAATATCGTAGATTACTTAAATCAAATGGCTTTATAGGTAGTATGAGTAAAAAAGGCTGCTGCTGGGATAATGCTGTTGCAGAAAGTTTCTTTGGAAGTTTAAAGCAAGAACGGGTTCACTGGCGCAACTATGAAACACGCTATGAAGCACAGCAGGATGTACTGAATTATATAAGCATGTGGTACAACAGCCACAGACTTCATTCTTATCTGGATTACGAAAGTCCAAATAAATTTGAGTTATTGAATAAAGAATTAAAAATGGTTGCTTAACTAGGGTGACTGAATTTAGTTGACCAGGTCACTATTAAGATTTTAAAATAGACCCTAATACACTCTTTACTTAAAATTTATTGATGAAAAAGTACTTATGAAAACTTTAAACTGTTTGACCCTTACATTATTAGCATCCTTATCATGCAGTACATTGGCAGCGGTAAAAATCGATACCATTACATTAAAAGACAACTTGGTGATCTTTACTACCATACCGGCCAAACCCGATACAGGGTTAGGTTGCGTTGATAGTCAGCAAAAAAATAGCTGGGCAAGCTCAGTAGATACTTATGCTGGTCGTGCCTTTTATACTATGCTGGTGACTGCGGTCAGCTCAAACCTGAATGTGGAAATTGACTCTGCCGGTGACTGTAAAGATGCGGCTAATATAGAGCGACCAGCATTAATTCGCATTGCTGCGTATACTTCAGTAGCAATGGGGAAATCATTATATTTATATGACGGAGCTGGAAAAACTAAGCTTGGTAAAATTGTTGAAGTACTTGAAAATGATAAAGTGTTATACCTTTCACCCACTGATAATACAACATTTAAAACTTATGAAAAGTTTGCAGTTTCTGGATCTGAGTATATTTATTTTACTGAAGAAAACTGTGTTGGAACTGCTACTGTAGCGGAAAGGAATTTAATCGGCCATAACAAGTTTTTTAACAATGGTAAATATTTTCGATCTGCAAACACCTCTAATGGTCTTCAGTGGTACTCAAAATTAAATGTAGGAGGGACATGTACAAATATAGGAATGAAGTGGGGAAATGGTTTTGCTCTTGATTTGTCTTATAGTGTTGAAGTTTGTGGCAACAGCCCTTGTGCGTTTAAAGAAGAGTAAAATAGCCCGCAAGGCTATGATTTTTTATTCCTTGCTACTGGTTGCCATATCTTCCTCTGCCAGGGTTAACATAAGCTCAGCAAATGACTGTGACGGCACAGATAACTATGAAAGAGTGGGATCTATTAAGATCTTAAAATAGACCCTAATACATTATTTCAACATTCTTTACTTAAAATTTATTGATGAAAAAGTACTTATGAAAACTTTAAACTTTTTGGCCCTTACATTATTAGCATCCTTATCATGCAGTACACTGGCATAGGTAAAAATCGATACCATTACATTAAGAGATAACCTGGTGACCTTTACGACCTTGCCTGCCAAACCGGATACAGGTCTGGGCTGTGTTGATACTGAACAAAAGCAGAGCTGGGCAAGCGCTATAGACAGTTACTCCGGCCGGGCCTTATATACCATGTTAACCTTAGTTCGGGATAAAAATTTAGATATTTAAGGAACTAATTGCCTGTTCCAAGATCCGATCTTTTGACGATAAAAATTAGACACAAAAAGGAACAGGCATGGATAATTTAGTTAAAACGTTTTGTAATGTCGATGATTTTTGCAAACTATTTATTCCTCAATGGGAACAAACTTTAATTGAAGATGGAAGCCGAAAGAGACGTCGTAAAGGACGTATGAATCCAAGCGAAATTATGACCCTGATTATTGGTTTTCACCAGTCTCATTTTCGCGATTTTAAAAACTATTATCTATGTTATGTAGCTAAACATTTAAAGTCATATTTTCCTCAACTGTTAAGTTATACGCGATTTATAGAGGTGATGCCATCGGTAATAATATCATTAAGCAGCTATCTAGCTACGCAATTTGGTAAGCCAACTGGTATTGCATTTATTGACTCAACCAAGATATCGGTATGCCACATAATCAGAGCTAAACGTAACTGTGTTTTTG
>NZ_FOLO01000081.1 GCF_900112265.1 Pseudoalteromonas denitrificans DSM 6059
TAAATGAAAAACTAAAGGAACTCGATGTAGATTTGATTACAACAGTTCGAAAAAACATGAAGTCGAAAGCCATGTCAGCCTTCGATAGAGCCATGTTATCAAAGAGATACATCATTGAAACTATCAATGACCAGTTGAAAAATATATCTCAAATAGAACATAGCCGCCATCGCAGTGAAACAAGTTTCATGCTCAACTTGATATCTGGAATAGTGGCTTATTGCTTAAAGAAACAGAAGCCGTGTATAAAACTATCAGCAGATGTATTTGGTATGATGCCAGACTAATAAATGGCTCTGCTTAACCAGATCTCAGGTTAACTAGTATATGAATGAGGAGAGTCGCCAAAATGAATCTTAAATTTGCGACTAAAAGCTGAAGCATTTTGATAACCTACTTTTTGTGCCACTATGCTAATGGGTGTATCTGTATGTATAAGCAGGGCTTTCGCTTTTTCCATACGGCATTGTGTGATATATGCTTGACTCGTAATGTCCATGCTTTTTTTAAAGTTGATTTTAAATTGTGTTTTACTTAAACATGCATGGCTGGAAAGTTCATCAATAGTATGATTGTGTGCTAGATCTTGGTTGATGATTTCTAATACTTTCTCTATTCTTTTATCGCGTTTATTTAAACAGGGAAGTTGCGCTAATAACTGATTAAATACGACAAAAATACTGGCTTCTATTTCGGTGTTTGCTTGGCTATTCAGTTGGGTTTCAATAAATTGAATTAGGGCAAGTAATGATGAACTAATAGATATTTTTTCATTACAGCAAGAGAGTATATTGCTTGGTAAGTCAAAAGTATCTACCACAATAAAACGAGCTGCTTGTTCAGAGTTAAAATCATGAATTTGATTAGCCTTAATAATTAAGCATTCGCCTATATTTACCTTGCCTGCATACTCTCCAACTTTTATGTTAATTGTGCCATGTAATGGTAACACCAGTTGATGATATTGATGTACATGGCTTTTTAATTGTTTGCTATAAGAGCGAATTGAAAAATGTTCAATGAGCACGTATTTAACCTTGTAAAGTATGCGTATTTAAATTGGCAGCTTTGTTCTTAAATACTTCAATAGAGCCAACTAAATAACAAATGCCTACAAAGAACCAAGTCGTACCTGCAATAAAATCCCATGTATTAAAACCGTGTTTTAAAAAATAAGGTATTACAATGGCGCCTCGGATCAAACAAAGGCTCGCAATCACTGTTAATGCTGTTTTGATTAAGGGGATTTTTTTTATGAGTTTCGTTGCAGATAAAGCATAAAGGCTACAAGTAAACATTAATAACGCTATGAAAATTGCACCTAAAGGGGCTAGCCAGGTGCCTTGTTTTGCTGAGTCAATGATCTCTTGAGGTGCTCTGGCAAAAGCATACCAACTAGGGCCACCAATAATACATAACAAATGCCAAATAGCTGCGCAAGACGCAATAAAACCACCGACTAATAATAATTTTGATTGAATTGATAATGACATAAAGACCCCCTTAGTTGATTCCTTGAAGTTTACCTGTTTAATGTTAATAAAGGATCTTAAAAGTATGTTTTTCTTCTATTGTATGTAAAAAATTATGTATTGGATTAACGTTTAATTTAATGAAATATAATTGTTGATTATTTGTTACAAAAAAACTATAAATAGCACTTGTTCTCAAATGGACAATGAAATAAATAAACAAAACTTAAATGGAGTTATTATGAAATTAATGAAAACAATGCTACTTGTGACGACAAGCTTCTTTTTATGTACGGGCTTTTTTGGTGATGATGATTACAACTTTAAAAGTTCAAAGTCACAAGGTGTTGGGCCATTAAAAGTTGACTTACCATATGTAAAATATGAAAAATATTTTGGGTATGTTGATACAAGTGTCAAGCCTGAAGGAAAATATAAAGATAAAGATGCGTATTACCTTTATATGTGGGTGCCAGCTGCGATAGATGAGTTAGGTGTTTCTATGGTTTCGCCTGCCAAAGATAAGCCAGGTAAAAAAGACTTTGTGCATTCTTTTTTCAAAAAAGGGATGAAAAAGGATAAAAAAGCCTATTTTGATACATATTTAGTACTAGATAAATTAGATATTATTGACCCTAAGAAAATAGATAAAGGCGGTAAAGTTGTTAAAACTTTAAAAACGAATGATGACAGTAGTGAGTTGCCTAAAAATCCAGGCGGTAGAAAATATAACTCAGTTTTACGACATGAGTCTGAAATAAATAGCCCAACTAAAGCACTTGTTCGGGGTGTTTATCGTATTTCATTTACTTCATTTAGAGGTAAGGTCAATGGTTCTTATATGGCAACTATTGGTAGTAATATTCCAGGTATAAAAGTGGCAAGTTCACTGACTAAATTAAATGAGTTAGTTAATAAGCTTTAAAATATCCCCATAAAAATATAATAACCGTTACAGGCAAATGTAACGGTTTTTTATGGATGAGAGCTAGATTCATTAGCATAATTTACTAGTAACATTAGTTTGTCTATATTTTAGAGGAAAGAACGATATCCAGCTCTAAATAAACTTGTTAAGGAAATAGACGATTGATGATGAAAATACTGACATTGCTCTACTTCTTATGCACGAGTGCAGTGGCTGCTCCTATCACTTTTGTTACTGAAAGTTTACCTCCCTATCAGATTGTAGATAAAAATCAGAAATTAATTGGCGGTACATCATTCGCTATTATGCAACGGTTAACAAAACGCAGTCAGTTAAATGTTCAATTTGAAGTAATGCCATGGTCTCGTGCTTATAAAACGGCTTTAACTAAAAAAAATACTTTTATTTTTTCTATTGCTAGAAGCCCCCAACGGGAAAATTTATTTCATTGGGTTGGGCATATCAGGCAGCTTAAATTTCATTTTTATGGTTTAAGTCGAACAAATAAAGACGGCGCTTCCATAACCCATTTGATTTCAAACCAGCGTGTTGCTTCAGTTAGAGGAAGCATTGAAGTTGACTTATTAAAACAAATCGGTTTTAAAGAAAATGAAAATTTAATTTTAACCGATAGTTATCAAGCTGCATGGAAACTCGTATTAAAAGGCAGAGCAGACTCTGTTTATGGTAATGAATATATTGCTAAAGGAATGACTAAATCATTAGGGTTAGATAAAGCTACGTTTTCAGTTAATTTCACTTTAAATCAAGTGCTCAACTTATATTTAGCAGCTAACATAGAAACAGACGAAGACTTAATAAAGCGCGTTAAAATTGAGTTTAATCAGATGATTATGGAGGGGGAACTTGATCACATTATAACTCAACAGGAAAATATCATATTTAATAATTAGCACTCTTTCTGTTGTTTTCTTGTAAAAAAATTTCGACGTGTACCTAATGTAACCTGTTATGTTAACATCATTTATGTTGTCGCAGCTCTTAAGTGGTAATCTGGTCTTGATTTGAAATAAGTCATGAAATCAAAGACTACACAGTGTAGGAGTCATTTTTTTAGTTTGAAAGGAATCAGTTCAATGTTAAAAAAAGTTATCTTTTTTTTATTTATATTCATATCTGTAAATGTGAATGCAGGGAATGAATTAAGAATAGGGGATATACCTCCTAATTATTTAGGTAGAGACAGTACTGGCAATAAAATCAATTTAGAAGACAATAAAGGGAAAGTTGTGGTTGTTTCTTTTTGGGCATCTTGGTGTAGCCCTTGTTTAAGAGAACTTCCTATTTTAGAAAATATCCAAAATAAAATTGGTATCGACAAGATAAATGTTGTTGCAATAAACTTTAAAGAAGATCGAAAGCAATACAGAAAAATAAAAGCAAAGCTATCGGATTTAAAACTGACTCTAACTCACGATAAACGTGGTGTTATAGGTAAAAAATATGGTGTTAAAGCGGTTCCTCATTTATTTATTATTGATAAAGAAGGCAAACTTGCTTTTCAAAATATTGGCTATGGTGATTCATCAATAGATAAACTAGTACAGGTTTTGAATAAGCAATTTTAAACTAATTGGCTAGCGAAATTGCTCCAGCTAGCCTATGAAATGTTAATAAACAAAAAAACGTTTTATTCTTAAAAAGAGCATTGGCTTTTTGTCATAAACAAGCTGTAAGGGTCTTTTTTATAATTAGCAAAGGGCTCACATATCTCAAAGCCAAACTGTTCATACATTTTTTGTGCGGGTAAAAATGCAGCCATAGTGCCAGTTTCTAGGCTGACCCGAGTATAATTAAGTTGTTTGGCTTGTTCTAAGATATGTTGTAATAATTGCTTTGCAACGCCTTTACGAAGATGACTTTGTGAAGTACGCATTGACTTAATTTCGCCATGGCCACTTTCGATCTTCTTCAAAGCACCACACCCTGCTAATTCATTGTTAATTCTAAGCGTCCAAAAAGTAATGTTAGGCGCTTTGAGTGCAGATAAATCTAATGCATGCACACTTTCAATAGGAGAGTGCTGTAACATATCATTATGATGCTCAGTTAAAAGCGCTTTAACATCTGGTTTATCAAGTTCTCCAACCTGTATTTTCATTATATTTTTCACTATTTTTAAATTATCTTTATATTCGTATTTTAGTCATTAGCAATTAACTAGCCAATTTTAACCATTTGATTTTTACTGTTTTATTTTTTTTGTTGGATCAAAGTAGTGCACATTAACTGAAATGTGTCTCTTTTTGGACATTAATGCAATATTGGGAAATGGATGTGATGCAAATTTTGTCACTAAAGAAATTTACATGTTTTAAAATATCCGTAATATTATGCACTGTAAATAATTGTAACTTTGTTAAAATTTAGTCATTCTCACATTTTTAAAGGAAAATATCATGCAACTAGAAAGCTGGTTTGCTTTTTGTTCTATAGCGATTATTGCAGCTGCTATTCCGGGACCCGCAGTTCTTTTGATAATAACGCATAGCTTACAGTTTGGAGCATTAGGTTCGGTATTTACCATTATTGGAAATGTAAGTGGCCTTCTTATCTTGTCTGCTTGCTCAGTTTTAGGTTTAACCGCCTTAGTTAAAGTTTCAGCAACGGGCTTTATTGTTATCAAAATTATTGGTGCATTGTACCTTTTGTACCTGGGTATTAAATTATGGCGTAATGGTGTTAAAGTAAGTAATAGTGGTATTAATAAAACTGAAAAGTTCAATCCTAAACGTTTATACAGCCAAGGTTTATTCATTTCATTAACAAACCCAAAATCAATCATATTTACTTCGGCACTATTTCCACAGTTTATTATTATTTCTGAGCCTTTATTATCTCAGTTTATAATTTTGGTAATAACACTAATGATGAGCTCTTTTATGTGTTTGATTTCATATTCAGTACTCAGTAATAAAATTAAAATTTATGCACTAGGAAAAGAAGTAGGTAGTAAAATAGGTAAAATATTTGGCGCTACTTTTATTTGTGCAAGTGGTGCATTAATAACATCAACACAAAATAGATTATAAAAATGAATTATATTGAAATAAATAAAAAAGCTTGGGATCAGCGTACTCAAGTACATGCTGAATCTCAGTTTTATGATGTAGAAAGTTTTCTTGGTGGTAAATCATCACTCAATACAATTGAGCTGGCTTTACTTGGAAAAGTCAAAAATAAAAACGTGCTTCATTTACAGTGCCATTTTGGTCAAGATACGCTATCTTTGGCACGATTAGGTGCAAAAGTAACAGGTGTGGATTTATCTTTTGAAGCGATAGAAAAAGCAAAATATTTAGCGAAAGAAATAGGCTCTAACGCTGAATTTGTCTGTGAAGACGTTTATCAATTTGGTGAAACCAATAAAACTGAATTTGATATTGTCTATACCTCTTATGGTGTTTTATGCTGGTTACCCGATCTAGATTTATGGGCTGAAACTGTTGCTAAGTCTTTAAAGAAAGGAGGGGAATTATGCCTTGTTGAGTTTCATGCTTTTAATGATTTAATTTCGGGTTATTCTTATTTTCCATCAAGTAAACCGGATGTAGAAAGTGAAGGTACCTATACCGAGAATTGTAAGGGAGAGAAATCTACAGTTGTTACTTGGCCTCACTCTTTAAGTAATGTAATACAAGCCTTAATTAATGCAGGGATCAATATTGAGCAGTTTAGTGAACATGCATACAGTCCATATCCGTGCTCAGAAGGTTTAGACTTTGTTGAAGGTTTTGGCTATCAAAAGTTGATTAATAACCAGCAAATACCATTGCTCTATGCGATTAAAGGTCGAAAGATTGTATAATTTCGAAATTTAAATACAAAACCGATTGAGTTTAAAAATAGATTTATTGATGAACTAAAATATTACTTTAAGCATTATACGTCTGGAATACTGTAATTTGCCAGACTAAAATGAGAAGGACAGTATTAAATGGGGAGCTGAATGAATGAAATTTGTTATATTTTTATTGGCTTTCTTTGCAATATTTATGTTACCTGCAAATACAGATCCTGAATTAAACATAGCATTAATAGGTAAAACAAAAAATGACAGCTTTTATATTCAGTCGTATAAAGGCTGTCAAAATTTTGCTAAGAAACATTCAAAATTAAGCTGTATCTATGATGGGCCTCTTGATTATCAAGACCCAAGAAGCCAGGCGATTGTGGTTTCAGACTTGATAGATAAAAACATTGATGGTTTGATTATTTCTGTTACAGATTCAAATCATTTAACTGATAAAGCACTCAAAGCTGCAGTATTGGCCAAAATTCCTGTACTGACTTTTGATTCGGATTTATTACCTAAAGACCAAGAGTATAGAATGGCTTATGTCGGTACCAATAATCAGGATTTTGGTAGGGCACTAGGAGAGTATGCTAAAAGAATAGCGCATAAAGACCAGCGAAACATATGCATTCATTCAGGCTATCAAAGTACACCTAATCTAAACGATAGAATAAAAGGTGTGCGCTTTGCCTTATCCGGAGGAGAATCAACTGATAGGCTATCGGGTAATTCTGGCTGGTCTGAAATTGACCGTTGTCCCTTGTATTCACTTGGTAAACGAAAATTAGCAATTGAACAGTTAGAGTTTGTATTACAAAAGCCGCAAACTGTTATTAATATTGCGGTTGCGGGTTTTGCACAGTTTTCACCTGATTACATAGATAAAATCAGCCAATATAAAGATAGAATCAGTTCTAAAGAATCTATTATTATTTCAGCCGATACTGAAAAAATACAATTAGAGGCATTAGCGCAAGGGTTATCGAATATTAATATAGGGCAGCGTCCCTATGAAATGGGCTATTTAGCTGCCCAGTTGCTTTATCAATATCTCATAAATAAACAAGAACCCGAAAAAGAATTTTACTTCTTAGATTTTCACTATTGCTCTGTTGAAAATTATAAAGTCTGCACTAGCGCAACTGTGAAACATTAAAGCTAGGCTATTTGGGTCTTTTTTAAAGTTCAAGCTCATGTTTACAAATATAAAAATATAAATTTTCGTGATCTTCATTAGGCATATTATCTACTTTAAAATAACCCCAAATTGCTACAATAACAAAACTAAATGGGAACATGAGGTACCTTAAAGATTTAATTTTTGCTGGTATGTCTATCATTATCTTTGTGGGTTTATAAACTTTAACACTTTTGGGTGGGAATTGATCTGCATTAAACCTTTAAGTCCAATTGGCACTAAAGGCATGGCGATAAAAAAAGCAGTCAATAGTAGTAACCCTACAAATAATGCATTCTAGAGTACCCACATAGCTGATAAATCAAAGGGTGTATGACAATGCGCCGTAATGGTATATCAAGTTATAAAAGGGAATAGCCATTTCTTATTTGTGATAAAAATTAAAGTAGCAGCCTTTTAATTTTATCACTTTTTGAGTATTTTTCGGCAAACTTGGTTGTATTTTTATTCATTTAAAAAAGTGATATTAGTCACTAAGAATACATTGCCAATAACCAACATCAATCCATTTATCAAATTTTTGACCAACTTGTTCAAAATGAGCCGCTTTTTTCATACCAAACTTTTCATGCAATGCAATACTCGCTGGATTAGGCAGGGCAATTCCACCGATTGCTGTATGAATATTTCTATTTTTAAGCGCTTTAAATAATCCGGCATAAAGCTTGGAACCCCAGCCTTTTTCTGTGGTTTTATTATTTAAATAAACAGTGATTTCAACTGAATGTTTATATGCACAGCGTCCTTTCCATTTGCTGGCGTAAGCATACCCTATGATATTGTTCCCATCGTCTTCAGCTATTAACCAAGGAAGCCCATCTTTATTTATACTATCAATACGCTCCTTCATTTGCTCAGCTGTAATGCTTTGGGTTTCAAAAGTGACGATACTATTGTTGATGTAATGATTATAGATATGTACTATAGAGTCTATATCGTCTGTTTTAACTGCTCTTATCAAAATCTATTCTCGTAATCGTAAATGAATGATAAAAATAACAAAGTTATATTTATCATTCAATGTTTTATATTTAGATATGTTTTGTTTTGACTGAAGCGGTTATATTGGGGCTAACTTGTGCAGCTTAACTTTGTTTGTTCAATACACCTTTTTTGAACTTCCTGAAAAGACTCTCCGCCGATACAATAATCTAAGCGAATAACTTTCTCTTGTGCTTTTGCTATACCATGCTTAGTTTCTTGCCACTTTAATTTTTTTATTATTTTTTTACTGGCCTTAAATATCTTTTTTGATGGTATAGATGAAACTAACTCAATATTTTTTGTTTTTCCTGTTTCACTAATTTGTACTTTAAAAATGCCACACCCAGCAATGCCATTTTTTGCTAATTCTATTGGATATATAGGCGATGTTTGTTTTTCCCTTGCCCAAACTGCATTTTCTTTTGAAGGGGTAATATGCGTAAGTTGAATATCGGCATGTATTTTTTTTGCATGGGCCTGTGCAAAAAAAGCCCCTGATAGTGCTAGTATTGCTAATGCTGGTTTTATGGTCATTGATACTTCCTTAATTAAAATTGAATTCCAAATACGTCTAAATATATCAATAATACCTTTTAGGGACAAGTGGTCGGATGTGAATGGATGAATAAAGCGTATTTTTTGTATGATAGTTCCGCACGTAAATAGTGAACTTGCAATTACCATTTTAGTTGTAATTTAAATCGCAAAATTGAAAGTAATTTGCTCCCAGAGATTTACACTCTATAAAATACCAAAATCATGAGGCTAATTTAAGTAGCTTAAAAATGAAATGGTGATACACAAATATCTCTTTTTAATACTTGGAATAGCCTGATATCATTATGTGGTTTAAGTTTATAATATCAATTGTTTTTACTTTGGTTATGAGTATGTTTAGCTATGTTTTTTAGTGAAAAATTCAGTTATAGGTTGTTTGGTAAATGGGTGAAAAGTATCAAAGAACTATAAGCAGTAAAACAGATCGCTTTTGTTTATGCGGTATAACAAAGTATGAAGCGTTATTTTAAAATAAATTTCAAGGTGATAAATGCAAAATGTATCGAAAAATACACAAGTCCAATTGGTAAACTCGTTAGACTCTATCGCAACTGAAGGTCAAAATTTAGATACCTTAGATATTGATTTATTAGATACCTTAGGTGTAATCACAAAAATTAATAATGAAGATCAAAAAGTAGCTGATGCAGTGAAAAAATCATTGCCGCAAATAGCACAAGCGGTAGATCAAATTGTTTTAGCTTTTAAAAATAAAGCGCGATTAATTTATATTGGTGCGGGTACGAGTGGTCGTATGGGGATTTTAGATGCAGTGGAATGCAGGCCCACTTTTAGTGTATCTGATGACATAGTAATAGGTATTATCGCGGGTGGTAATACTGCCATTCAAAGTGCTGTCGAAGGTGCTGAAGATAATAAAAAACAAGGTGTTGAAGATTTAAAAGGTATAGCGATAACAAAATATGATGTACTTGTAGGCATTGCTGCTAGTGGTCGTACACCTTATGTAATTGCAGCAATGGAATATGCAAAACAAGTTGGCGCAACTGTTGTTGGCGTGACTTGTAGTCCAAATCAAGGTGTATCAGAGGTTGCAGATATTGCAATTTGTGCCCAAGTTGGGCCTGAAGCGCTAACGGGCTCTACTAGAATGAAGTCAGGCACAGCGCAGAAACTCATTTTAAATACACTCAGTACTGCAAGTATGATCAGATGCGGTAAAAGTTATAAGAATTTAATGGTTGATGTAAATGCATCAAATGAAAAATTAAATGCCCGTGCAATTCGCATCGTAATGCAAGCGACTGACTGTGACTTTGATACTGCAAATAAGGCACTAGATACCGCAGGCACCAATGCAAAATTGGCAATTCTCATTATATTAACGGGTGCGTCAGTTGAAGATGCTAAAAAAATGTTAGCCGATAATAATGGCTTTTTACGTAAAGCGGTGAGCAACAGTTGTAAATAGATACAATGACTTAATCATAATTAAGGTTGTAACAAAGGTCTCTTCACATACATAACAGTCAGGCTAAGAATCAAAGGTGAGATCAATATTGTTTAGAAGTTTTAAAGAAACTTAGGAATAGTTTAAGAGCGCATTAGCCATGCATCGTTTGGGTTATGGATTTTTTGAAATGCGAAAAGCTTCTGGTTTGATAAGGGCATAAAATGATATGAAAGCGGTATTAATGTGAATAACAGATATAAAATAATAAATATTCTTGGCACTTTTCATTTATTTTGATATAAATAACCCAAGTCACGTACAGTGACGCAAAATTTTATTTTAGGAAATACCCATGAATTACATTATTGCAATGCAAAAAAGTACCACCACCACAACCTGATCCGTTGTGTTGGCATTGTAATAATTAAATTAAGGCTAGCATGATATCATGCTAGCCTTTTTGCTTTTATAGTGCGCCTGTTTTGATTGTCATGTTCGTCTCACATAAAAACTGGAGATAAACATTATGAAAAACGAACACCGTAAAATTGGTCAAGAACTACAACTTTTTAACCTTGCTGATTTTTCATCTGGCATGGTTTTTTGGTATCCCAAAGGTTATTCAATTTACCAAAAGATTGAGTCTTACCTCAGAGACATTCAAACACAATATCATTATCAAGAAATCAAGAGCCCTGTTTTAGCGAGTAGTCAGTTATGGGAAAAATCAGGGCATTTGGAAAAGTTCAAAGAAAACATGTTTTTACTTGAAAATGATGATAATGAACTAGCTTTAAAACCTATGAATTGCCCTTTTCATATAGAAATGTTCAAACAACTTTGTCAGTCATACCGTTCATTACCTTTAAGGCTATCTGAGTTTGGTTTATGCCATAGAAATGAAGCCTCAGGAGCATTAAATGGCTTATTAAGGCTGAGGAGTTTTAATCAAGATGATGGTCATGTTTTTTGTACTAAAGCACACATACAAGCTGAACTAATTGATTTCATGAAAATGTTTTATCAAGTATATGAAAAATTTGGTTTTGATAAAAAAAATATTGATGTGAAAATTTCACTTAGACCTCAAAAAAGAACTGGGAGTGAGTCTTTATGGGATAGCGCTGAAGCATATTTACAACAAGGGTTACAAGTTCTTAATATTCCTTTTGAGTTATTACCTGAAGAGGGCGCTTTTTATGGACCCAAAGTGGAATTTGCCTTGAAAGACTCATTAGGTCGGCAGTGGCAATGTGGTACTTTCCAATTGGATTTTATGTTGGCAGAGCGTATGGGTGCATCTTTTATTAATGAATCAGGTGAGTCTGAATATCCTGTTATTTTACATAGAGCCGTTTTAGGATCATTAGAACGCTTTATTGCGATTATGTTAGAGCATCATCAAGGGCGTTTACCTGCATGGTTAAATCCTAACGCTATTTCTATTATTCCTGTTGCTCAAAGCCATAATATTTATGCTACAGAAGTTTATGACAAACTAAAAAGTTTAGGTTTTAGTATTTCAATAAATAATAATGATGACTCTGTAGGCTATAAACTAAGAAGTCATTTCAAACAAAAAGGGTTATATGCTTTGATCATTGGAGATGATGAAATTCAAGAACAAAACTTAACTGTAAGGGAGAAAAAATCGAACTGTAAAATGCGTTTAGAAGATTTTATTTTAAATATTATGAAGCAGTAGGAGCGTGAGTTAAATTAATAGCTACTCAGCATAGGTAAAGCTGTTTAGAGTTAACAATATAGGATGAATAAACATAACAGCAAGTGGTGTTTCATTGCTGTTATTTTTTGAAAACTAATTTAATCGTGTCTGAAATTAAACATATACTTTAATAGATAAGTATTTGACCTGACTATAGCCTCATACCTTAATGTTTCTGTATTTTATTTTTAAAGAAATATAAAAATAATTGTCATCACAAGGAATATTTTACAGTAGCCATTCGTTATATTTTAGTAAAATGACAAACATGCATGTAAATCACATTATTATTGATTCTATATTTCGATGTTTTTATTATTTAAAACCTGAGAGATCATTATGCGGCCGAGATATTGAAAACCTAGAAGCTCTAACCTGTAACTACTTGATGCAACACGTCCATTCAAAGACTTGGTTATTAAGCAAGAATTGAAATAGCTATCAATAGGGTGACTATTGGCTAACATTGCTATTTTTTTGCTCTGAGCCATAGCGCTAATTACGCTGGTAGCATGATATAAATGAAAATGTTAAAAGTATTGTTTTTACAACTTCAAAGCGTATGCTTAATCATAATGAGGTAGTAATAAATGATTTTAAATGGGGAACTCTATTGAAACGTATCAATGAATCATCACAGATTCGCAATGTTTGCCAAAAAAAATATGACTTATGTCGTTTACTGCAAACCCAAATTGTGCGTTGGTATGTGTTGTTCTCATTGTGTTTATTTATTATGGCATTAAATATTAACCTTGCTCAGGGGACCACAACTGCATATTTTAATATTGGTAATGCCAGTGCTTCGAATGAATATTTTGTCCTGGAGCCCGAGGAAGAACCCGAAGAAGAGTTCGAAGAAGAATTTGAAGAAGAGTTTGAAGAAGAGTTCGAAGAAGAATTTGAAGAAGAGTTTGAAGAAGAGTTCGAAGAAGAATTTGAAGACGAGTTTGAAATATATGATGAAATAATTGCAGAGCAGATAGCAACTTTGGTCGAAGAGTTAGCTGATAATAACCAAGACCCCTTTGGTTATGACATTTGGACAAATGAGTGGTTAATTTTTTCAGATGACAAAATTCAAGCGCAACTAGAAGCTTTGGGTTATAAATTTACTGAAAAACATTATCTTAAAGCTTTTAATAAAACCTTGGCGACTGTGGTTGCGCCGGCCTCATTTTCTTTGCAAGATGATTATGAACAAGTATTAAAACAGTTAGGTGATGTTGCAGATTTTTTTGATTTAAATCATATTTATCGTTATCAAGGCGCATCTCAAGCAAAGCAAAGGGGTAAGACACCAGGTCAAATTATGAGTTTACCGTCACGTTTTTCTGAAAGTATTAAATTGGGTTTAATTGATACCGCAATTAATATCCAACATTCAGCATTACAAAATGCCAATATAAAGCAACGCTCTTTTGTTAAAGGAAAAAAAATAGAGCCAAAAAGTCATGGTACTGAGATTGCGGGTATTTTAGTAGGTAAAAATGATCACTATCAAGGGTTGTTACCTCAAAGCAGTTTATTAGGGGCTTCAGTATTTTTTCAACAAGTTGGGAAGGGTAATATCGCGACCACTCAGTCCTTACTTCAAGGATTAAACTGGTTGGTTGAAAACCAGGTCAAGGTGATCAATATGAGCCTGAGTGGACCACCTAATCGGATGTTACAATTTGCGGTTGACCAACTTTGTAAACAAAATATTTTTATTGTGGCTGCTGTTGGTAATACAGGTCCATTATCTAAACCGCTATATCCAGCAGGCTACCCTTGCACTATCGCTGTAACTGCAGTTGATGGTAATAATCGAATTTATAAGAATGCGGTGATAGGCAAACATGTTGATGTTGCAGCCTACGGTGTTGATTTAAAAACCCTAGATAGTGAAGGTCATTTCAAAAATTCAAGTGGTACATCATTGGCGACTGCTTTTGTCAGTGCGTATATTGCCGCACAATATGCTGAAGATGTTGAGCGTGTTCAAGAATTAAAAAGTTGGCTTTGGGATATTTATAAGGCTTGTATCGACCTTGGGGTAAAAGGATATGATCCCATCTACGGTCATGGTTTGTTACCTGATCCTCAGAGTATGAAAAATCAGGATACGCCTTATGCATTTGATAAAAATTGATCTTGTAAATTAAAGCCTTTAATTTTACACAATGACTTGAAAAGCGAAGCTGAGCTGAGTTACAGCTTATAGCCCAGCATCAAACCAATTTTGGTTTGATTATAATCAGCAGAATCTAAATTAGATTGATTAAAATTACGTATCAATTCTAATTCGCTATACAGTTGCAACGGCCAGTTAATGCGATAAGCGACTCTAAATTGGTTTCGTTTGTCTGATCTGAATTCTCCAATATCCCAATGTTCTTCATCGGAATAATCTCGATTTTGGTAACGGTAGTTTAAATTTAGGCGAGTACGCAGGTCAAATAATTGCATTCGGTAAGTATAAGCGAGTTTAAACTCTAACATATCATAGCTATACAGCACCTCCCGCGCATTTTCATCTTTTAATTTAATGCCAGCCGTCATGTAGTGATTCAAACCATTCAGCATATAATAATATTTACCTGAAATGCTTTTTTGGGTAACAGAACGTTCTTCTAGGTATTCATAGTCTTTTTTACCTAAGCTCACACTACCATGAAGATAATTAGTTTTATTTATGAAATAAGATAGGCTAGGACTTAACTGTTTGAGGTGAAGGAAACGCTCTGAATCTATGGTAGAGTTGGCAAATATCCCATCAATATTCATTTTGAGTTTATCAAACTTATGACTCGTTTTGAGTTTAACTAAGTGGATATCACTGTCATAACCATCTATTGCCAAGTAGTTTTTACTGAAATAAGTATAATAAGCACCCACATTTGTTTTTTTACTCAGTTTTTGCTTATAACCCATAGCCAGTTTGAATTGTCGACTGATACTATCAGAACCAGAGTCTTCTTCAATATCATCGTTAACTACGTTAGAGTCACTTTCACCTTTAAGTTCGAAGACCAATTTCCATGGGCTTTTCTCACTGGCAAACACGGAGGGAAAAACCAATAAGGTACATAATAAACCGATGAAAGCTTTCATCTACTACTCCAAATACAATCGAACAAGCTGAGGTAACAAATTATTCTTTTAGCACTAAGTATACGCGTTGAATAGAGCATTGAATATTTATTACAATCTCTACTTAAAGTGACGTACATTAGTTCAGAATATACCTTAAAAATTTTATTTGAGGAAATCTCTGTTAATTTTCGTCAAAATTAGCAGAGATTTATTGGTTAGTTCTTTTTATACAAATCACTTACCAATTCACCAAGAAAAGTAACCTTGCAAGTGCCAACGTCATTTTTATTTTCGTAATCACTCTGAACAAGGTAACCACTTGCTGAGATAGTGAGATAGCTTTGATAATCACCTTCTTCCTCATCATCTGAATACATGTCGCCGTCGTCATCTGAATCCATGTCGCCATCGTCATCTGAGTCCATGTCGCCGTCATCTGAGTCCATGTCGTCGTCATCTGAGTCCATGTCGCCGTCATCATCTGAGTCCATGTCGTCGTCATCTGAGTCCATGTCGTCGTCATCTGAGTCCATGTCGTCGTCATCTGAGTCCATGTCATCATCATACATTTCATCATCCATGAATCCTTCCCAGTTCCCTACTAATTCAGCCGCTGGATTAATGCTAGATGTTTCTGCACTCGGAAAAACACTTTCTACATTACATTCAGTGGGTAATGAAGCAACTTTACTAAGTAAGGCTGCTTCAACATAATCCATATTAACTTCTTGTTGAGAATTATCAGTATTAGTTTCAGTATATATAGCATTGACCAATAATTTGCTCTCAATCGTTGTCACCTTAATCATACTCAGGTCTGTTGTTTGTGCATTCACAACGCCAGACACTGCAATGGAAATAGCTCCTGCTAAAATTAATTTATTAAAACGATTTATTTTCATAATTTTGATTCCTAGATTAAATTTATTTTTTGATTTATGTATCTACCTTAATACCTATGTTCACAAGATTAAGTACATAAAAACAACCAAACATATTCTTGTAGCCGCTATATATGAGTGCTTAAAAGTGTCTACAGTATTAAAACGTTTACTACTTGATTTTTATTCCTTGGTAATTAAAAGTTTTTCAGAAGAACAAAAAAGTAATTTGTTTAATCACAAGTTGTGGAAATACTTTTTCTTTTATTATTAATAATGAATAGATGAAACTTCATCTGTTCAGGGTTAATCAATTGCCAAACAGGATTGATAGTTTTAGGACAAATAGACTGTTTGATGTAATTTTTTTGATAACTTGATCTCATTTTGAGTGGTGTGGGGATCTGAATATATATGTGCACCATATTACCTATTGATTTACTGCTGTGATAACGCCAATCACCCAGTATAAATAAATTTTTAATAAGTGACTCTATCTCTAACAATACGCTGCGATTTATACTGGTATTTAACTTGTCAGTATGAGTTTTTTCTACGGCTGTAACCTTAGGGCTCCCCATATCTTTTCCATTTTATTTAATCTCATTTATGAGGCTTCTTTGAGCCTTTTTAATGATACATTCTGGTATATGATAATTTTTATGTGTCAGAATTCTTTTTCCTAAATAACAATAAGATAATACTCGTCTTTTCTTTATTGTGTTTGCTTGGAAGTGGTAATGATATTTTAATATTTCTGCTGCCTTTCCAATAAGATACAATGTGTACTGAGCAATTAAAGCTATTAATAATAGAGCCTGCAATCGCTCTATATTATTACTTCTACTGCGCTTTAATCCAAGACCATAATACTCATTTTTTGTATCCCTAAATGCCTCTTCTATTGTCATTCTTCGTTTGT
>NZ_FOLO01000002.1:0-55854 GCF_900112265.1 Pseudoalteromonas denitrificans DSM 6059
AGCATTTTGGACCCACCTGACTCCATGCCGAACTCAGTAGTGAAACGAAATAGCGCCGATGATAGTGTGGGGTTTCCCATGTGAAAGTAGGACATTGCCAGGATCCAATTAAAGAAACCCGATACAGAAATGTATCGGGTTTTTTGCTTTTAAATTTTAATTTTTACTCATATTTAGTTTTTATATTAACAAGCAGCCTGAAATTTTAGAACCTGTCGATAGAAAATGGAGCAAGTGAGATTGATGTTTTTTTATTTAGCATACACTCTGTAATAAGCTCTGCATTTGTTGCAGCTAATGTTAATCCTAGATGTTGATGACCAAAAGAAAAATAAATATTATTGTGAACAGGTGACTGACCGATAACAGGTTTTGAGTCTGGTAAACTAGGTCGAAATCCCATCCAGCGACAATTTTCTGATTTATGTTTTGTTATTTTAGGCCAAATAGCATGGCCTGAAGGTAACAGCGCATTAGCTCTTTTTGGGTTCATGCCTTTTTCTAAACCTGCAAACTCAACAGTACCAGCTAAGCGTAAACCATCTCTCATGGGGGTCATTATAAATTTTCGTTCAAAAGAAACTATTGGACGAGTAGGTGGTGTGTTAGATTCAACCATATAGTGGTATCCTCGTTCAGTATCTAATGGGACTTTAAAACCTAGTTGCTTACAGAATATTTTACTATGGGCACCAGCTGCTAACAGTAGTTTATCAGCATGGAAGGTTTGATTCTTCGAAGTAATGTTTATTTGGTTAGCATTAGATTCAATATGTGTTATCTCAGTCTGAATAAACTTGACACCTAAACTTTTTGATTTTTTATAAATTTCTCTTGTCAGGGTTTCAGGGCAACAGGTATGTGCAACAGCTGTGAAATGGAGTGCCCAAGTTATACTGTTAGATATTCCAGGTTCAAGTTTATTAACTTCTTTTTTGTTTAATAGCTTAACAATCACACCTTCAGCTTGATACGCCTTCATAATTTTTAGGGCGATTGAATTCGATTCCGATTCAAATGTGAGTAGACTTCCTTTTTGATGAAATAACTCACCTAGATCCGTTTCCGTTATAAGTGTTAACCATGAATCTATCGCTATTTTGTTAATTGATTTTAACGCGGCTTTATTTGCGTTAAATTTATTGCTTCGCATATTGCTTAGAAACTTTAAAAACCAAGGAATAGCTTTATGAAAGTAATTAGGTGTAATACTAAATGGACCTAAAGGGTCAAGTAGCATTTTTGGTATTTGGGGAATAAGTGCTTTTTGCGCAAGAGGAAAAACTTGTTCAGTAGCAAAATGTCCTGCATTTCCTTTAGAACATCCTTGGGCAATGCCTTCTTTATCATATAAAGTTACTTGATATCCAGCCTGTTGAAGTCTATATGCTGCTGTTATACCGATTATTCCTGCACCAATCACAGCTATTTTTTCTGAACCTGAGTTTTGTCGTTTCATAATATATATTAAATAAAGGTTGTAATTGCATACAATATACATTAATTTGTGTTGTATACAATGTACTATATAATTATTTGTTAGGAAAATACAATGAAACCAAACTGGACAGGGGTATACCCGGCCGTATCAAACCAATTTAAAGAAAACTTCTCTATCGATTTTGCTGAAAATGCAGCTATGTGTGAAAACCTAATTAAAGAAGGAGTTCACGGTATTATTGTAAACGGTACTATTGGTGAAAATTGTTCTTTAACGGCTGAAGAAAAACGTCAAGTAATGAAGTCTGTTGTTGAAGTTGTTAATGGTCGTGTTCCTGTTATATCTGGTGTAGCTGAAACAACAACCGCTGCTGCAGTCCAATATGCTAAAGATGCAGAGGAAATTGGAATTGATGGTTTAATGGTATTACCTGGTATGGTTTATCGTTCAACAGAAAGAGAGGCTATTTACCATTATCAACAAGTCGCTCGTGGTACAGCACTTCCTATCATGATCTATAACAATCCAGTTACGTATGGTGTAGATGTTTCTATTGAAGGTATGAAAGTATTAGCTGAAGAAGCTAACATTGTTTCTGTTAAAGAAGCAACTGAAGATACGCGTCGCATCACTGAGCTTAAACGAGCATTCGGCGATCGTTTTATTATTTTTGGTGGTGTGGATGATATTGCGCTTGAAAGTTTAATGCTTGGTGCTACAGGTTGGATTTCAGGTTTAACAAATGTATTCCCACGAGAGTCTGTTGCTATTTACAACCTCGCTAAGCAAGGTCGGTATGAAGAAGCACGTGAAATTTGGTCTTGGTTTTTACCCTTATTACGTTTAGATACTATTCCAACATTAGTGCAATGTATTAAATTAGCTGAACAACTTGCTGGCCGTGGTTCGGAAAGAACGCGTGCACCACGTATGCCGTTAACTGGTGAGGCACGTTCACAAGTCGAAAGTTTATATCAAGAAGCAATCGATAATCGTATTAACTTATCTAAATTTGATCTGTAATTCCCCGAGGATTAGCCATCCTTGATTGGCTTGAGCCTGTTTGAGTTATCTTAAACAGGCATTTTAATATCATTAGGTAAGTTAAAAGTGGAATTAATTTATGGATATGGCGGTTAATTTTTTAGGTAGATGAAATGAAGAAAGGAACATTTTTTTGTATTGATGCGCATACATGTGGTAACCCTGTTCGATTAGTGACATCTGGTCACCCTGAGCTTGAAGGTGAAACGATGGGAGAAAAACGGATTCATTTTTTGAAAGAGTTTGATTGGATCAGGAAAGGTTTAATGTTTGAACCTCGTGGGCATGACATGATGTCTGGCGCATTTTTATACCCCCCATGTTCAAAAGACTCAGATGCTGCAATTTTATTTATAGAAACCTCAGGATGTTTACCTATGTGTGGTCATGGCACTATTGGTGCTATTACAGCAGGTTTAGAGGCAGGTTTAATTCAAGGTAAAGAAAGTGGTAAATTAAAAATTGATGTCCCTGCGGGTCAAATAAATGTTGAATACCAGATAACAGATAAAAAAGTTGACTGGGTGAAAATTTTTAACATTGCATCCTATTTAGTCCACCAAAATTTAAAAATTAATGTACCAGATTTAGGTGAAATAACATTAGATATTGCCTACGGTGGTAATTTTTACGCCATTATAGAACCCCAAAAAAATTACCCCGGGCTTGAAAGTTTTTCACCTGAAAAAATACTTAAATACAGTCCAAAAATCCGTGATATAGCAGGGAAAGCTGTTAAATGTATTCATCCTGAAGATCCTAAAGTTAATGGTTTGTCTCATGTGCTTTGGACTGGTAAACCTCAAAAAGAAGGTTCAAGTGCTGCTAATGCTGTTTTTTATGGTGATAAAGCAATTGATAGATCTCCATGTGGCACTGGCACTTCAGCACGAATGGCACAATTATTTACCAAAGGTTTATTAAAACAGAATCAAGAGTTTGTTCATGAAAGTATTATTGGTAGTCAGTTTGTCGGTTGTATTGAGCAAGTTACAGAAGTTTCAGGAATAACGGCAATCATGCCATCAATTAGAGGTTGGGCTCAGGTAACAGGAAATAATCAAATAATTATTGATGATGATGATCCATATGCCTCTGGTTTTCAATTAGTTTAGGAGAATAAATATGTTATCTGGATTATGTTTTATTGGCGGTCAATGGCAAGCAGATACTGAAGATACGTTTAATGCGATTAATGCTACGGATCACACTAAATTGTCTACTGAATTTGTAAATTGTAGTGATAGCCAATTAATAAATGCTTGTGAGTTGGCAGAGGAGGCTTTTTTCATTTATCGTAAAAAATCGGTTCAGCAACGTGCTGACTTTATAAATGAAATAGCTGAACAATTGGTTAGAGTTGAAGGTTTGTTATTAGAACTAACAACATTGGAAACCGGTCTTCCTGAGGCTCGAATTCAAGGAGAGTTGGGTCGTACAGTTAATCAACTTAGATTATTTGCAAATAATATTACTAAAGACAGCACTGAAATTGCCCATGATGTTGCTTTGCCTGAACGTGCTCCTTTACCTAGGCCTGAATTAAAATTAGGCCAATTGCCTTTAGGACCTGTGGCTGTATTTGGAGCAAGTAATTTTCCATTAGCGTTTAGTACTGCAGGCGGCGATACTGCTTCGGCATTAGCTGCTGGCTGCCCTGTTATATTTAAATCTCATTCTGCGCACCCAGGCACATGTGAAATTGTTACTAAAGCAATAGAAATTGCAATTAATAATTGTGAAATGCCAAAAGGTGTTTTTGCGTTAATTCATAGTAAAGCATATGAGATTAGTCATTCATTGGTTAAAAACCCTAAAATTAAAGCCGTTGGTTTTACTGGTTCTTATCGCGTGGGCATGGCACTACAAGAAAGTATTTATAAACGTAAAGAGCCTATTCCATTTTATGGAGAGTTAGGATCTGTAAATCCTCAGTTGATTTTACCTGGCTTTATCACAGATGGAGCCGATGTTGTTGCGCAAGAATTTGTAACTTCGATGAATATGGGGTGTGGACAATTTTGTACGAACCCTGGTCTATGGTTAGTAAGTGAATCTGAACAAGCTCTTTTTGAAAAAGCATTAACAAATAAAATTCAATCCAGCCCAGCACAGACTATGTTAACTCCCGCAATGCTAACAGCTTATCAATTAGGCTGTGAGAAACTTAATGTTGAAGTTACTTTATTAGCTAAAGGGTTAGTTGAAGATAAAAAAGCGACAACACATTTATTTGTTACATCAGCTGAGGCTTTTATTAAGAATGATAAATTATCTGATGAGGTTTTTGGTCCAGCATCTTTAATCGTAACTTATAAAGATTTAGAACAAGCAGCGCAATTAATATCTATTATTGATGGACAGCTAACCGCTTCTGTTCATGGGTCAAATCAAGTTATTAATGAAAATAAAGCCTTGATAGAGGTATTATCTTATAAAGTAGGACGTTTGATTTTCAATCAGATGCCTACAGGTGTAGAGGTAAGTGATGCCATGATGCACGGTGGACCATTTCCATGCTCAACTGATATACGAAGTACTTCTGTTGGATCTCAAGCTATTCAACGCTTTTTAAGACCAATCTGTTATCAAAACTCCCCAATCTAAATAAAAGGCTGCTCATAGAGTGGCCTTTTTTTTTCAAAACGTTAAACTAGAGTAATAATTATTAAAAATAAAGAAATAAAAAAATATGGCTCTGGCATATAAAACACGAACCGAATTTGTTGTAGATGCAATTCGAGAAAAGATATTAAAAGGTGAAGTGAAAGCTGGTCAGCCACTACGTCAAGCTGCTTTAGCTGAAGATCTTGATGTAAGCCGAATTCCTGTTAGAGAAGCATTGTTACAATTAGAAGCGGAAGGTTTAGTTAAATTTCAGGCACATAAAGGTGCAATTGTTACGGAATTAAATGCCAGCCATGTTGATGAGTTATTTGAATTAAGAGCTATGCTTGAATCTGATTTATTAGCACGTTCTATACCTAATTTAACAAGTGAAGACTTTGAACAAGCCGAAAGTATATTAATAGAGCTTGAAGATGCTTTGCAGCATGAAGACAGCACAAATATTTGGGCAGATTTAAATAATCATTTTCATGCTTGTTTGTATAAAGGCAGCGATCGCCCACAAACACTTGATATTGTGAATACGCTTAATAAAAATTCAGATCGTTATATTCGCATGCATCTAATGTTGGCGGGTGGTATAAAAAAGGCAGGACCTGAACATAGACAGCTTCTTGATTATTGTAAATCAGAAAATATTAAAAGTGCGAGTCAGTTATTAAAACAACACATATTAGGCGCAAAAGAAGAAATTAAAGCGTTATTAGTGGATAAGGGGTAGTTTCAACTTACAAATAAATGATATCTAAAAAGATGGCTTTTATTTTTGATGATTTAGGGTTATGAATGATAGTATTTTTTGTTATTACGTAACCTTTTTTTCTTTTTTTTAGTATAACGATTATTTATCCGCATAAATAATATCCACCCTGCAAAAATGCATAAAATAAATGCAAAAACAGCCGCTATTTTATTATCAATCCAAGTTATTATTAATATGCCAAAAAGAAAACATGCAAAAGGTTTTAAGTTGTAAAGTATTTTGTGACGATCAATATTATGCCTAGTATATTCATTATCGGAGCGTCTGAAATGAGATCTGATATTCCAAACTAAAGAACCAACGATAAAAAATAATCCACCAGAAATTGATGCAAAAAATGAAGGTTCAAAGGTGATTAGTCCATATCCTGCAGCAAAATATAAATAAGGTAAACTTTCATAAACAGGTCTACTAAGCATAATAATCGAGTTTTATTTGGTGTGGTTAAATATTAGACGATAATGTGTCGTTCTAAAAGTAATACTGAGGAAAGGGCCCTGAAAGAAGTTTTATTCAGGGTGAGCTAAAGCATCAAGCTCTCTATTTAATAACGCATCGTCACCAACATTAAGTTCAATTAAGCGCTTTAAATGTGTTGCACTATCTATATCAATTTGTTCACACAATAAACCTAAATATTGCTCTTTTTCGTGTACTACACTGGTATTCATCGTAAGTTCAATATCACTTTGAGCAAGTGTAAAGGTTAATAAAAGTGACTTTATTTCGTTATCTTTCCACTCTTTTGGTTTTTTTACTAAAGCGCCTTTTAATGACAAGTCAATGAGTTCAGTAGACCATACTTTACCCATATCAGAAAGATGAACTGGGGTTGAAAATATAATTCTTGTAAAATGACGTCTATCTTGCATGATGAAAACTCATTATGTTAATTAAAGTATCGAAATACTTATTTATAAATTACCTACTTTCGTACTTAAGAATAGTCTGTTTTATCATGAGTTGGTAGTCATTATCATGACTTTAGCTAATCAAGTTAGTTTATTTATACCTTCACTAATACCTTCTAATGTCAGAGGGTACATTCTATTTGTCATAAGCTCTTTAATCATATTGATTGAGTGGTAATAATTCCAATGTTCTTTTGGTTGTGGGTTTAGCCATATCGCTTTGTCAAAATGGTTTGTAATGCTGTTCATCCAAACTGTCCCCGGTTCTTCATTCCAATGCTCAACACTGCCACCTGGATAAGCTATTTCATATGGACCCATAGTAGCGTCTCCTACAAATATTACTTTATAATCTTTACCAAAACGATTGATCACTTCTTTGGTACTCAAGGTTTCATGACGTCGGCGCTTATTATCTTGCCAGACATGTTCATATAAACAATTATGAAAATAAAAAAATTCTAAGTATTTAAATTCACTATGTGCTGCGCTAAATAACTCCTCACAAGTTTGAATGTAATCATCCATTGAGCCACCAATATCAAAAAACATTAATACTTTTACTGCGTTATGTCGTTCAGGGTGCATTTTTACATCTAACATGCCCCCTTGTGCTGCAGTAGCGATGATTGTGGCGTTGAGATCTAACTCATCACTTGCACCTGTCCTAGCAAATTTTCTAAGCTTTTTAAGGGCTAATGTCATTGTACGAGAACTAATTTGAGCATTAGCATCAAAATTTTTAAATTCACGTTTGTCCCAAACCTTTACTGCTTGACGGTTTTTATTACCATCTTGACCAATTCGAACACCTTCAGGGTTATAACCATATGCACCAAAAGGGGAAGTTCCTCCTGTTCCAACCCATTTATTACCACCAGCATGACGCTTTTGTTGTTCTGCTAAGCGTTCCTTCAAAGTTTTCATTAACTCATCAAGGCCGCCTAAACTCTCGATTTTTTGTTTTTCTTCTTCTGTTAAGTGCTTTTCAAATTCTTTGCGTAACCAATCCGCTGGCAGTTGATTCTGTTGTTTCAATTGTTCAAATAAATCTATACTTTCGATGCCTTCAAAATACAGAGCAAAAGCTTTATCAAATTTATCAAATTGTGTTTCATCTTTAACCATAATTGTACGGGCTAAATAATAAAAAGCATCAATATCGGCAAATACAACGCCTTGTTTTAATGCACGTATTAAGTCGAGTAATTCACGGGTACTGACTGGTAAATTGTATTTTTTTAAAGTAAGAAAAAACTCAATTAGCATAATTTAAATTCTTAAAGGTTATCTGCGACTCATGAAGGCTAACTTCTCTAAAAGAGATATATCTTGTTCATTTTTAAGTAATGCACCAAACATTGGCATTAAACCAGCACTATTGTTTTTATCATGTAATGCTTCGGGTGATATATCTTCAGCTAACAATAGTTTTAACCAGTCAAGTAGTTCACTGGTTGAAGGTTTCTTTTTAAGGCCGTTTATTTCACGGAGATTAAAAAAGGTTTCAAGTGCGGCTGTAACTAGATTTTGTTTTATATCAGGGTAATGAACATCAATAATTTGTTGCATTTCTGAAGTTGTAGGAAAGTTTATGTAATGAAAGAAGCAACGACGTAAAAAAGCATCTGGAAGTTCTTTTTCATTATTAGAAGTAATAATAACGATAGGTCGTTGCTTTGCAACGATACGCTCTTGAGTTTCATATACATAAAACTCCATCTTATCAAGTTCAAGTAATAAGTCATTTGGAAATTCGATGTCGGCTTTATCTATTTCATCGATTAATAGTATAGGCCTTTTTGTTGCATCAAATGCTTGCCATAATTTGCCTTTAACTATGTAGTTTCCAATGTTATTTACTTTTTCATCACCTAATTGGCTATCTCGTAAACGAGATACAGCATCATATTCATATAAACCTTGTTGTGCTTTAGTCGTTGATTTTATATGCCATTGTATTAAGTCAGTTCCTAATGCTTCAGCCAGTTCTTCGGCTAACATCGTTTTACCTGTACCAGGCTCGCCTTTAATTAATAATGGTTTTTCTAAAAGAATCGCTGCGTTTACTGCAAGTTTTAATGATTTACTTGCAATATAGTTTTTGGTACCAGTGAACTGCATGATGATTACCTCTAAGTGGTCTGATGAGGTAATCATCTCATAGTTTATATTTATTCCAAAACTGAAACTTAGTTTGTTATTTCTTTGTGCATTAACATATTCCAACTTACGCCCATATAGTGACGGTATTTAGAGGTTAATTCTGGGTTTTGTTTAATGGCTTGAGGCCAAACTAAGTTCTTTTGTTTGTGACCATCCCAAGAGTTTAAGTTTACATCAGGAATGATAGACCAAACTTTCTCTTTATTAAGTGCTTTTTGATAACCAATAGCAATTTCATTACCTTGTTTTAGTTGCATGGCTTTACCAATACTGGAATATTGAAAATCTTTTTTAGCGATAAGCTCTATAATGGTTGGTGCTATATCTAAATGATTGCCTATATGGTTTTCGTTAAATTTTACTGAATTAACATTCATACCACTCAATACAAAAGGGACAGATGATAGCTCTAGTAAATTAGGTTTTGCATTAAAATATCTGCGACCATAATGATCTCCAGTGATTGCAAATAGTGATTTGGGTGTTTTAATTTTTTGATTTTCGATAAAGTTCGACATGGCCAGATCTGAAAACCACAAGTGTCCCAATGTATTGGCGGATAATGCATTTTCTTGTTGTAAATTTTGAGGGTAATCTTGATTATTTTTAAAGTGATAACCTTTAGATTCTAAATCAAGGTTAAAAGGCCCATGATATGAGGTTGTTAATATAATGTTGAAGCTGGGCTTTGTTGTGTTGGTATTTTTAGCTATAAAATTAAATAATTGGTCATCATCTATACCCCATGCACCGGCACTTCCTTTTCCACCAGCATTAGCTGCAGAATAAACATGACTAGCACCTTGGTTTTTAACATAGCTTCCTATATTTTGCCATGACAATAAACCACCGTAATAAAAGTTAGTTTCATACCCTAAAGCTTGAAATTGTTTGAAAATTGAAGTTGAACTAGCTGGACCAACGGCACCTATTCGGCTCATGTTTACGCCTGAATAGGGAATGCCTGAAATAATACTTGCCAAGGAGTTCATTGTGCTACTTGCTGCGGGTAGAAATCGTTTAAAATTGACCCCTTGTTTCGCTATTTTTCTTAATCCATCAGTAATATGTAATTCAGTATATTTTTCTTGTAGCGGCCAAGAATCATAACTTTCCATAATGATTAAAAAAATATGTTCTGGTTTATCAATTGCGGCACCATGTGCACTTTTTTGTAAATAGTCGCTAATATGCTTGTTATTTGAATCAGTTGAAAAAGTGTGCTTTAAACTTTCTTCGAATTCATTTTCTTTAATATATGGATTGATATTTGAGTTGCCACTGACTTTTTTAAAGTCCTTATAAGCATACATAAGCGACCTATTAGGGTTTATTATGATCTTATTTAAGAAAGGATCACTAGTGACACTCGCCCACTTCCTCATTGCGGGACGAGACTCTAATGAACCTCTGGCTGCGGCTACAAAGCTTAAAAAAATCAATGTACTTACAATTATTTTTGTAGAAGTTGAATTTAATTTAGATAAATAAAATGGTGCTTCAATAGAACGATTGATGTTGGTAAGTAATTTATGACTACCGTAAATAAGCAAAACAAAAACAAAAAAACTGGTTATTGGATGATATTGCCCCCAGATAGTTTTTGCTACAGCCAATTGATCATCATATAAACCTTCAAATAAAAAATAATTAAATAGACTATTATATTCAGCAAAATAACTAATACTAATCACACATAATGCACTTGTAATAATATAAAAGACATAACTAAACTTTATTGTTAACCAATTTACTAAATTTTTATGGCCAAACGGCTGTAATAACATATTAGCTAAAAATGGGATAGCTAAAAAAATTCCAACTGCGGCTGAATCAAATTTAAAGCCAGTTTGCATTGCTTGTAAATATTCGAACCAAGAGGTTTGTTCATTAACTTGATCTTGAAAAGTAAAAAAGAGGATAATTCTAAAACTACCCAAAAATAAAACACCTGATAACCAAATAGTTAAGATTTTACTCATTTCACTAAAGTAATTATGCCACTGACTTTTAACTTCCATTTATATTCCGGTTTCTAATTTTGAAGGATGAGATTTTGTATTTTTTAATTATATAAAAAATTAGCTTTCTTGAGTACAGTTGATTTTTAAAGCAGAATTAATGGTAACTTTATTTGTTTCTTTTACTTTAACGCAACCTCCTTTAAATGATATTTTCTCTTCTTGGATTAAAGTAAAAAAACCTTTCTCTTGAGAGTATAGTTGATACTCAAAAGCGTTATTACTTCCTTCTATAATAGAGGTTGTAATTGCACCAACTAAAACTCCAGCAAGTATTCCAGAAATCATATCTTGATGATTGCCATCTAGATTATCAGCTAAACCTAGTACACCTCCAACAGTTGTCATTTCACCCACTTTTGAAGGTAGTTTCATTTTTGATATTGATTCTACCGATGCATAATACTCTTTTATTATTTTATTTTGTTCTGCTCTTTCAAAGCTTTGAGATGCACAACCTGTTAGTACAATGAGAGAAAGTAATAATGATTTTTTTATCATGGTTGAATCCTGATTAACTTGAAATTTAATTTTAAATTCTTACGATGTAAAAATCTGAATGGAAGTTGTAAAAAAGTGTAATTTGGCACATATCATTGTAGAGTTTTTATTGTTTGATAAAAAAATTATATAGCCATGCAAGTTTAAGAAGCAGGATTCAGTTGGAGTTAGAGATATTTTTAAGAGCTGGTTATAGGTTCCAAGTATAGTGCTTTCATGGAGGCAAAACATTGATTGAAGAGGATGGTTAGTCCCTTTTAAAAATGAATAACGCAGCGTAAGGCATTTCTAAACCAACCTTACATGAACAATGCAAGAACATATTGTTGGTCCATCTTTTTTAAGGAATCTTCATTAATATTAAGGTGCGCCTAGATCATGAATTCTCAGCAGTCTTGAAACTCGTATATTGAAGTGGTTTGGGTATATAATGCGGGCGTTTATTATTCTCCTCATTGAAAGTGTAAAATATGAATTATATTTCGTTAAATGATTATAAGAAGGCATGGGTTTTTCGTCATAAAGATTTACCAATTGATTCTGAAGACTTTGTAAAAATAAAACCTATGAGCGAAGCACGTTCTGCGAACTTATGGGCTAGTTTTATTAGTAATGAAAATGATCATCCTGATTTTTTTAAATCTTCTGATTGGCCTGGTAATGATAACAACTGGTCTGATAGTGTTGAATGGGAAAAGCCTTGGGAAAGAGATGAAGATCAATTACCACTAGAAATACTTGAGCATTTAAATTGGGATAATAATACAGTTATTTATTTTTGCATTAGTCGCAGAGATGTAATTGAATCTAGTTGGGGTGTATTTAAACGTTACTGGAAGAATTTTTTATTTATGAGTGATGGTAGTATTTTAATTGGAAAGAAACGTAAAGAAGCTGTTCAATTTATGGAAAATGGCCAAGCAAAATTAGGAATAAAACCCTAAACCTTTGAAGTTTAAATTTTTATATGTTTTTTTGATGTTTATTTTATAGGCTATTATGATATAACTAATTGTTAACTAAGTTTGAGATTAAGTCATTGCCAGAACAGCTAAAATTGCAACCAGACCTTCTTGATAAAGGTGAGAATCATCTTGTTTATATTGAGTTATGTAATGCACTTTATGCCCGAGAAGTGGTAAGATTAAGTCGTGAATTAGATGAAATTAGATTACGAAAGTTATTAATAAGTTTACCTTATTATATTGAACGTGCTTCAGAGTCTATTTTACAAGGAAATAGTCCTTTACAATTAGATGGTCAAAATGGATGTTGGATTGCAAAGCAAAAAATTAAAACTCCCAATTTTGATAAAACAGTAAATAATCAGTTTTATACTAAAGCTTCTTTTCCTGGTTTTATTTTACCTTTAGCTGTACTAAATAAAGGTGAATTAATGATTAAAATTGATTGTTTGGATCAAGTGAAAAAAGATAAAATTCATTGCAATGAACATGGATGGTTTGAATTATCTGGTCAAGCAATTGATGCACAAAATGCTTATATTTTAAAACCTTCAAAAACAGTTATGACGGCTGCATGTTGTGGGCACCGATGGTGTCAAGGGAAAAGAGTTACACCACGTTTATTATCATTACGAGAAATGCTATTGGCGGCCCGTATTAACTGGCTTAATTTTACTAAACCACTCACTTAGGTTAGCCCCTAAAAACCGGAGAACCCGAATGAGGCTATTTCAAATAGGGTTGCTGTGTTTATTTCTTTTTTTACAGTATAAGTTATGGTTTGGCCATAATAGCGTAAGAGACTATACCAGATTACAAATTGCAGTTAAAAAACATCAAAAAATCAATGATAAACTTATAAAAAGAAATAAACTTTTAACCGCAGATATTAAAGATTTAAAAACAGGTTTAGAAGGTGTCGAAGAGCGTGCTCGTAATGAATTGGGATTAATTAAACCCGGAGAAACCTTTTTTCGTTTATTACCTAAAAAGCAGTTAACAAAGAATTGAAATGACAATAGAAGCTAATTTAAATATTTTTGCAATTGTTCCAGCTGCTGGTACTGGCAGTAGAATGAAAAGCAATTTACCTAAACAATATATAACAATTAATCAAAAAACAGTATTAGAACATACCCTAAATAAGCTGTCTTACATTAAGAATATTAATTCAATTACAGTTGCGATTAGCCCTGATGATGAGTTTTATCAAGATCTTAAAATTGAAAATCCAAAAATACAAACTGTATATGGGGGAAATAGCCGAGCTATCTCTGTCTTAAATGCTCTTAATAGTTTGAACACTGATACTAAAAAAAAACCAGACTGGGTTTTAGTGCATGATGCAGCAAGACCTCTAGTATGTCCTGACGATATAAATAAACTTATAAATTTAGCTATATCAAAGCAAAAAGGTGGCATATTAGCGTGTAAAGTAAAAGACACTATCAAAAAAAGTGTCGGCAAAATGCAATTAGATTGTGTATCTGAAACGGTTTCAAGAGAATTTTTATGGCAAGCTATGACACCGCAAATATTTAAGTTTGAACAATTACACCAAGCATTATCTGATGCTTTAACACAAAATATAGACATTACAGATGAGGCCTCGGCAATGGAATGGGCTGGTTTTGAAGTTATGCTGGTGGCTGGACGCTCCGATAATATAAAAATAACCACACCTGAAGATTTGCAATTAGCTAATTTTTATTTATCTCAAAAAAAAAGTAAATTGGAGTAACAATGCTACGCATAGGACATGGTTTTGATGTGCATAAGTTTGGCGGTAAAGGTCCTTTAACTATCGCAGGTGTGAAAATTGATTATGCTCAGGGTTTTGTTGCGCATTCAGATGGTGATGTTGCGATTCATGCATTATGTGATGCTATTTTGGGGGCGCTGGCCTTAGGTGATATTGGTAAGCATTTTCCTGATACTGCAAGTGAATATAAAAATATTGATAGCAGAATTTTGTTACGCCATGTTGTTGAACTTGCTATAGAGCTAGGTTATAGCATAGGAAATACGGATATAACTATTATTGCTCAAGCACCAAAAATGCTGCCTCATATTGAAAATATGAGAACAATTTTAGCTGAAGATTTACGGATAAAAACTACACAAGTCAATGTGAAAGCCACAACAACCGAAGGTTTAGGTTTTGAAGGTCGTAAAGAGGGAATTTCAAGCCATGCAGTGGTGATTTTACAAAAAATGAATATGACAAACTCAATAGATATAGCCAGAAGTGATTCATAATGAATGGTTTAAATTTTTCTGACTTAAATTATTTATACGGCAAACCTCTTGCCCTGGCTGATTTCAAACAAGAAGCGGAAGACTTTATCGTTGATGAAATACTGGGTTTTGAATTAACTGGCGAAGGTGAACATGTTTGTTTACAAATTGTTAAGAAAGGTGAAAATACGCAATTTGTAGTAAAAAAATTGGCTGAATTTGCACAAACATCTCCCAAAAATGTAAGTTACGCGGGCTTAAAAGATAGACATGGTGTATGTAGCCAATGGTTTAGTGTGCCTGTACCTATTAAAAAAGATATAGATTTTACTAAACTTAACAGTGATAGCTTATTTGTACTTGTGCAAAAACGTCATAGTAGAAAACTGAAAACTGGATGTCATAAAGGAAATAAATTTACCATTAGGTTAAGAAATGTAACAGAACCACTCGATATATTATGTCGTATTAATGCAGTAAGGAATGGCGTACCAAATTATTTTGGTCCACAGAGGTTTGGCCATGATGGACACAACCTTGATATGGCAAAACGTATGTTTGGTGGTGAGGTAATCAGAGATCGTAAACTCAGAGGTTTGATAATTTCAGCTGCGCGTTCATTTGTATTTAATCAAATTGTTAATCTACGTGTCTCAGCACATGGTTTAGCTAAGACTTTACCACAAGAAGTTTTTATGCTCAGTGGAAGTAATGCGTTTTTTAAAGAAGATATTAATACTCAAACCATTGACCGACTTGCAAGTGGTGATATCTGTCTATCGGCTCCTATGATAGGTTTAGGTGATAAAGGTTTAACGGAACAAGAGTTATTATGGTTGGAAGATTATAAAGAGTGGCGTGAAGGTTTAATTGAGTTAGGTTTAAAAACTGAAAGAAGAACATTAAAACTGATTCCAAAAGGTTTAACTGTGGTTCAGGAAAGTGAGTCAGAATTGGTGTTAGAGTTTGAATTGAATAAAGGCTGTTTTGCAACTTCAGTATTACGTGAATTAGTCAATTGTACGGATACTTCACTTAAAAATAGAATTGAAAAGGATGATAAATGAAAATTTTATTAAGTAATGATGATGGTGTACATGCTAAGGGCATATTCATTCTGTATCAGGCCTTGTCAAAAATTGCAGATGTAACTGTGGTTGCACCAGATAGAAACTGCAGTGGCGCTAGTAATTCATTGACCTTGTTAAACCCACTTAGAGCAACAACTTTGGATAATGGTTTTGTTTCTGTAAATGGTACCCCAACTGACTGTGTTCATTTAGCTCTGAATGAATTATTAGATCATACTCCAGATTTAGTGATTGCAGGTATCAACAACGGTGCTAATTTAGGTGATGATACTTTATATTCAGGTACCGTTGCAGCTGCTACTGAAGGACGCCATATGGGCTTACCAGCAATTGCGGTATCATTGTGTTCTAAAAAGGAAGAAAACTATTATACGGCTGCTGCAGTAACGCTAGAATTGATTTCACAGTTAGGTTCTCATCCACTACCAAACGATCAAATCATTAATATTAATGTCCCTGATATTCCTGTGTCAGAATTAAAGGGTTTAAAAGTAACACGTTTAGGATCGAGGCATAAAGCTGAAACCATGAGTAAGCAGAAAGATCCTTGGGGACGAGATATTTACTGGTATGGTAGTTTAGGTAATGCTTTAGATGCAGGAGAAGGAACCGACTTTTTCGCTGTGAAACAAGGCTTTGCATCGATAACGCCTTTAAATGTCGATATGACTGCAAAAAATAGCCTGGATGTAATGCAAGGGTGGATAAATTCAATGGAGCTAACTGGTGTTGAGAAACTTTAATCATAGTGCGCATGCATTAGCGCAAAAATTATTTGAAGAAGGTATAAATCAACAAGCTGTATTAGATGCTATAGCATCAATACCAAGACATCATTTTGTGGATGAAATTTTAGCACACAAAGCATATGAAAATACGGCTTTACCTATAGGTTTGGGACAAACGATTTCTCAACCTTATATCGTTGCTAAAATGACGCAGGTACTATTAGAACAAGGCGTTAAAACTAAGGTACTTGAGATTGGCACTGGCTCTGGTTATCAAAGTGCGATATTAGCAAAAGTATTCACAAAAGTTTATTCTGTAGAGCGTATAAAATCTTTACAATGGCAAGCTAAACGAAGACTTCAAAATTTAGACTTATACAATGTAAGTATGAAACATGGGGATGGCTGGTTGGGTTGGCAGGCAAAGGCACCTTTTGATGGCATTATTGTAACCGCGGCTGCAGCTCAAGTACCGCAAGATTTACTTAATCAATTGGCTGATAATGGGATTTTGATCTCTCCTATTGGTGAAGATAATCAAAAATTAATAATGTTTAAACGTCAAGGTAATCGTTTTATTCAGCAAGAATTAGAAGCAGTGAGGTTTGTTCCTTTGATCTCAGGCGACATAGCTTAACTTTCTCTATAAAAAGATATTGTTTTGCTATTTTGTTTTAAGGAGTTAAATAAAAATAATATGATGCACAAAATATACACACTTTTTATTATTATATTGTGCATCTTTACTTCTGCATGTACCCAAAGAGGAACACCTGCTCCTGTAAGTAACCTTTCTACAGATCCGACCAGATTGAAACAAAAAATTAAAATTAAGGGCGAAAGTTATATTGTTCAAAAAGGTGAAACGCTTTATTCAATTTCATTTCGAGCAAATAAAGATTTTAGAGATCTCGCTAAGATCAACGGGATCCCTAAACCTTACAAGATCTTTCCAGGTCAAAAAATAAGCTTAACCACCTTGTTGCGAAAAGATAAAAAGTATAAAAAATCACCAGAAAAATCTATATTATCTACAAGTTATAAACATAAAAATAACAAGATATCAAAGAAAGATCTTGAACAGCCAAAAAAAGCGGAGTATGTTCAAAAAGAAGCCAAAAAATTATCAATAACAAAAAAAACTCATTACGCTACAAAAGTAGGCTGGAATTGGCCCGCAAAAGGTAAAGTGATTCGACGTTTTTCTAATAAAGATAATGGCTATAAAGGAGTTCTTATTGCTAATAAGCGGGGTACTTCAATCCGCTCTGCATCTGATGGTGTTGTTGTTTATGCTGGAAGTGCATTAAAAGGTTATGGGCAGTTAATTATTGTAAAACATAATGATGATTACTTAAGTGCATATGCTCATAATAAACGTTTGTTAGTGAAAGAAAAACAGGAAGTTAAAGCTGGGCAATTGATAGCAGAGATGGGTAGTAGTGGTACCAAGATGACAGGATTAAGATTTGAGATCCGTTACCGAGGTAAGTCAGTGAATCCTGTGAAATATTTGCCTTAGTATTAGTTCAAGTGTGTTGTACGTATAAAAGATATTTTACTACTCAGGAGAATGCTTATGGGTAATACAGCTGAAACTATTAAGGAGATAGCTATGGATGTCAAAATGGATGATATACAAGAAAATGAACCAAGCACTGAAATACTTGAAAAAGTAGAAGTTGAAGAGGCCGTAGAAGAGACTTGCAAAGCTGAGACCGTAAAAAATTTAGATGCTACTCAGCTGTATTTAGGTGAGATTGGTTTTTCCCCTTTATTATCAGCAGAAGAAGAAGTGTATTTTTCACGTAAAGCCTTAAAGGGTTGTGAAGCGTCAAGAAAGCGAATGATTGAAAGTAATTTACGATTAGTTGTAAAAATAGCTCGTCGTTATAATAATCGTGGTTTAGCATTGTTAGATCTTATCGAGGAAGGCAATTTAGGGCTTATTCGTGCTGTTGAAAAATTTGATCCTGAACGTGGTTTTAGGTTCTCAGCGTATGCAACTTGGTGGATCAGACAAACGATTGAGCGTGCGATAATGAATCAAACTCGTACGATTAGGTTGCCAATACATGTTGTTAAAGAGCTTAATGTATATTTACGCACAGCAAGAGAATTAACACAGACACTTGATCATGAAGCCACTGCTGAAGAAATAGCCCAGAAACTAGATCGTCCTGTAGAAAATGTGAATAAAATGCTGCGCTTGAATGAAAGGATTGGTTCAGTAGATACTCCTATAGGTGGTGATTCAGATAAAGTATTGCTTGATATCTTGGCTGATGAAAAAAGTGGCGGTCCAGATACAAGAATACAAGAAGATGATATTAAAGATAATATTATTCACTGGCTAGAAGAGCTTAACTCAAAACAAAGAGAAGTTTTAGCGCGAAGATTTGGTTTGTTAGGCTATGAACCTTCAACACTTGAGGACGTAGGTAAAGAAATTGGCTTAACTCGTGAGCGTGTTCGACAAATTCAGGTAGAAGCATTACGTCGTTTGAAAGAAGTTTTAAGTCACCAAGGCTTGAGTATTGAGTCCTTATTCCAGCAATAAATTTCAATCATATTACATTCTAAAAAAGGTTTACTCTTGAGGGTAAGCCTTTTTTGTTTCTACTAATATTAATTCGATTTAATATATAATTTTTGCTAAATAAACACTCGCTGTGTGTGAGTAGAATGCAGGTATTTAGGTCTATCTGGGAACTAAAAACTGTGTTTAAATCTTAATAGTCAGTTATTGCTCTGAAAATTTATACTCATTTATATTTGATCATCAACTTAATAGAATTGGCATAACTGATAAAATTTAATTATTCCCTTCAATATCTAAAGTTTAAAACCCTTAAAGTTCATTTTTAATACTGTTCTCTTTAAGTTTTAGTATCCAAATCAACTTTTTTACTAAAAAAAATAAATATTTTCACTTTGAATTTAAAATTTTAATCCTTTGTATTTAATCTATTTTTATACTTTTCTAGAATATTACCTCTAATAAAAACACTAATACGAATAGATCTCATTATTGATATTGAAATGAGAATCATTTAAAGTCTTCCGCTCCGATAATCCATTCAACTAAAACTAATTTTGTTAGGTTGAAAAATTGAGGCTAGGCATCATGGCTGAATGTACTTTAAGTAGTTCTGATATTAAAAAAAATGATTCTTCATTAATAAATCAATATGTTACAGGTGAAAGTGCTTATTTTTCGTCGCCAACAAATGCTATTTTAGCGCATCCACCTTTTGCAAATTTACTTGATGTAGGCATCAAAAATTTAAGCCAACAGGTTGTTGAATCTTTACGTTTTGCAACTGAACTCGGTCATTCAGATCCAATTGTCATTGGTGCCATTCCTTTTGATACTTCAAAACCTTCTGCTTTGAGGTTGAGTACAGGATTTAGCTTTGAAAAAGAAACTAGTGCGTTTAATCATACCGTGGCTTCAACATATCAAGCTACTGATATTGGTAAAGTTTCTATCAAAACCGTTCCTTCGTCAAATGAATTTGTAGGTGCTGTGTTTAATGCGTTAGAGCGCTTTTCACGAAAAGAGCTTGATAAAGTAGTCTTATCTCGTACTTTGCAGCTTGATAGTGAGCATGATGTTGATATTGCTTCTGTATTAAAAAGGCTTAAAAATGGCAATGCAAATGGTTATACCTTTGCTGTGCCTGCAAACCAACATGAACATAAACTTTGTAAAAAAACCTTATTAGGTGCCAGTCCTGAGTTATTAATTAAAAAAATAGGCAATAAAATAATCGCTAACCCTTTGGCTGGCTCTGAGCCAAAACAAGGAGATATTAAAGCCGATAAATTAATTACAGATCAGCTTATGAACTCTAAAAAAGATAGATATGAGCATGCTTTAGTTATCAAATCTATTGCACAAGCACTTAAACCCCTTTGTAAAAGTATAAATATTCCGAAAGAACCTTCTTTAATTGCAACTGAAACGATGTGGCATCTATCAACCAAAATTGAGGGAGAGCTTAAGTCTTCTAATATCACTTCATTAGACGTTGCAATGGCAATGCATCCAACGCCTGCCATAGGAGGATTCCCTACCAAAGCAGCTATAACTGCAATTGATGAAATAGAAACATATGACAGAAAACTATTTACAGGCATGGTGGGCTGGTGTGATTTATCTGGAGATGGGGAATGGGTTGTAACAATACGCTGTGCAGAGATCGAAAATAATAAAGCGACTCTTTATGCCGGAGCCGGCATAGTTGAAGGGTCTATTCCGGAAAAAGAGCTTGCAGAAACCGGTGCTAAATTTAATACCATGTTAAATGCGCTTGGAATTGATGTTAAGGGCCAAGACATTGAATAATTTACGTGAGACAAGCCTTGAATATACGCCTTGGCCAAGTAATTTTGTTGCACGTTATAAATCTGCAAAGCTCTGGCAAGAAAGTATCTTAGGTGAGCTACTTAAACCGCATTTAAACAAAAATAAACTGGCAATAATTGACGATCATATAGGGTGGACTTATCAAGAATTAGAGCGTAACTCTGATCTTCTAGCCTCGACTTTTTTAAAAATGGGTTTAGGGCAAGGAGATAAAGTGGTTGTTCACTTGCCTAACTGTTGTGCACTTTTTGAATTGCTTTTTGCGTTATTTAAAATTGGTGCCAGCCCAATAATGGCTTTACCGACGCATAGGTATGGCGAAATTTCATATTTTTGTGAATTTACACAAGCTAAAGCTTATATAGGTTCAGCACAACTTAATGAGCAGGTTAATGATTCTGTTCTGAATCAGCTAATAGATAATAAGTTAATTAAATTTGGTTATACATTTGATTTCAATGAAAACTTCATAAGTTTAAACCATGAATTAAAAAGCCAGACTGATGATTTAGAATTACTCAATAAAGTTAAAGTAGTTCCTTCAAATATTGCACTTTTTCAATTATCAGGGGGGACGACTGGTGTTCCTAAATTGATACCTCGTACTCACTATGATTATTTATATAGTGTTATTGGAAGTAACAAAATTTGTAATATTAATCAAAATTCAGTTTACCTGGCTGTTTTACCTGTTTGTCATAATTTCCCTATGAGTTCACCTGGTGCATTAGGCGTCTTTGCTGCTGGTGGGACTTTAGTGCTCAGTAATTCAGGTGCACCCGATAATGCTTTTAGTTTAATTGAGCAATATAAAGTGACTATTTCAGCGTTAGTTCCTCCTCTTGCAATTACTTGGTTAAGTGCTTTTGAGACGCGTAAAAATGAAAAAAATTGTCCTGATATATCAAGTTTACAAGTACTTCAGGTTGGTGGCGCTAAGTTTAGTTTTGAGGCTGCTAAACGTGTAGAACCTATTTTAGGCTGTACTTTACAGCAAGTGTTTGGCATGGCTGAGGGCTTAGTAAACTATACGCGACTTAATGATGACGTTGAAACAATCTTATCAACGCAAGGTCGGCCTATTTCTGAATTTGATGAAATTAAAATTTTGGATGACGATGATAATTTAGTTTTACAGGGGGAAATAGGACATTTATTAACACGGGGTCCTTATACCATTAGGGGTTATTACAAAGCTGCTGAACACAATTTAAAAGCGTTTACTTCTGATGGTTTTTATCGCACAGGGGATCTTGTGCGTGAAAATGAAAATGGATATTTAATTGTTGAAGGCCGTGCGAAAGATCAAATCAATAAAGGGGGAGAAAAAGTAGCAGCCGAAGAATTGGAAAACTATCTACTTTCTCATTCAAGCGTTTTTGATGCAGCGGTTGTTGCAATGCCAGATGAATATTTAGGAGAGCGAATTTGTGCCTTTGTGATTGCAAAAACACAGTTATGCTCACCACTTAAATCAATTGATTTAAATAAATTTTTACGCTCTAAACAACTTGCACAATTTAAATATCCTGATCGTTTTGAAATCGTAAAATCTTTTCCAAAAACTAAATTTGGCAAAGTAGATAAAAAAGCCTTACGTATACAAATTAGTGAAAAATTAAATAAATTATCAGCTCAACTGAGCCAATCTTCAATTGCTGAAAAAGGGTAATAAAATGTCTATTCCAAAAATACCAAACTATGCATTGCCAAAAAATGCAGATTTTCCTGAAAATAAAACAGATTGGCAGATAGACCCAAATCGTGCCGTTTTATTGGTTCACGACATGCAGCAGTATTTTGTAAATTTTTATCAAACAGATACATCACCTATTTCAGATGTCATTAAAAATATTCAAGCGTTAAAAAAGGAAGCAAAAAACAATGGTGTTCCTGTTGTTTATACTGCACAACCAGCCGATCAGAATCCAAAAGATAGAGCACTTTTAACCGATTTTTGGGGTACAGGGTTAGATGATACTTATACTCAAATTATTGAAGACTTAGCGCCACAAGAGGATGACATCCAATATACTAAGTGGCGTTACAGTGCCTTTAAACGTACGCCCTTATTAGATTATATGCGTGAAAATGATAAAGACCAGCTCATTATTTGCGGTATTTATGGACATATTGGTATTTTAGCCACTTCGCTTGACGCATTTATGTTAGATGTTAAACCTTTTGTGATAGCAGATGCTTTTGCTGATTTTACCTTAGAAGATCACAAGTTTACTTTGAAATATGTTTCTGGTCGCTGTGGCAATATAAAACCCCTTGAACTTGCTTTAGATGAATTGAAAATAAAGAAAAACGCTAAGCGCGCTCATAAGTTGACTTTTGATTCTATAAAGCAAGATATTGCCGATATTTTACTTATTTCTATTGATGAAGTTGAAGAAGATGAAAATTTAACTTATTTGGGGTTAGATTCAATTCGTGCAATGTCGTTACTAGAAAAATGGCGAAGAGAAGGCTGTAACATCACATTTAATGAACTTGTTCAGACAGTAACTTTAAATGAATGGTGGAAAACAATTGCTGCGGACCTCAATCGTGCGCCTGTTGTAGAGGATGCTTTGGCATGAAACATAAAGCTTTAATACATCAGGCTTTAACATCTGCACAACTCGGTATTTGGTTAGGACAAGCCATAAAACCTCAAAGTGCAATGTATAATGCTGCTGAATATTTAGAGTTTAAAGGTGAATTTAACCAAACTGCATTTATTCAAGCTGCAACTTTTGTTTTGCAAAATACATCTGCATTGAATATGGCATTTGTATTAGAAAGTGGTGAGCCAATACAAAAGAGGGCATCTGAACACGTTGTTAAAAATAATAATCTGATTTTTGTCGACCTCTCAAAAGAATTGGCACCATATGAAACAGCTGTTCAGTTTTTAAAAGGTGATTTAAAAAACGCATTAGATATTCAGTCAGGTAAAAATTATCGCCATATTTTAATTAAACTTGCTGAAGACCATTATATGTGGAATTTATGCATCCATCATATCGCAAGTGATGGTTATAGTTTTTCACTATTAGCAGATACCGTTTTAACTCAGTATAAAGCGGTTATGAATACGGGGTTTCTATCTGATTTATCATTTGGAGATTATAACCAAGTATTGACTGAAGATATCCAATATCGTCAATCAAAATACTTTGAATTAGATCAAAATTACTGGATTAATTTTTATCAAAATATAAAAAATGTGCGATCAATTTGTAGCACCCCATCAGATATAAACGAAACACATATAAAATCTACTGCTCACATTTCATTAAGTACTTTTCAAAAACTTAATGATATAGGAAAAGCACATAAAACGAGTTGGACTGATGTTTTACTCACGTTATCAGCAAGTTTAATCCATCAATATACAGGAATTCAAGACACCGTAATTGGCATGCCAGTCGCATCCAGAATGGGGTCTAAATCGGCTAATGTACCTTGTATGCAGATGAATATAGTGCCTGTTTCTTTAACGTTTTCACAGGCTAAAACATTGTCGCAATTACTTGACCAAGTGAGTAGCCAAATTAAAATAGGTCGCCGACACTTTAGGGCGCGATATGAAGATTTAAAACAGGTATTAGCAAGAAATACACAAAATAAAAAGTTATTTGGTCCAGTCGTCAATATTATTCCCTTTGAGCGTCAATTATATCTTCACTCCTGTGAAGTAGATGTGCATACATTAAGTGCAGGACCTGTTGACGACCTTGCATTTACCTTTATCAAACAAATAGACGGCAGTTTAAAATTTGATTTGTATGCCAATCCTAATAACTACAATCAAAAACAGATAGATACTTTATCATCTCATTTAATTGATCTTATCAATGAAGTTAATATTGAATTAAATCATAACTTAACAGTTGATATTAATCATCTGTCTTATTTTAGTTCTGAAGCACTCCCCACAAACAGTTTTGCATATAATTGTGTGATCGCGCGCATTTATCGAAGTGCTAAATTGGCCCCTGCATCGATAGCAATAAGGCAAGACGCACATAAGTTGAGCTACTGTGAGCTCATTGATATCGTCAGTACAATCGCTGCAAATATTTGGGACTTAGGTTTACCTAAAAATCAAACTATTGCTTTGGTTATTCCTAGAAGTGAGCAGGCAATAACTATGATGCTTGCAACACTATTATTAGGGCATAGGTTTGTTGTAATAGACCCTGATGCACCATTAAAGCGTAATTTGCTTATTTTAAAAGATGCTAAACCTAGTTTGGTCGTTTTGTATCCATCCATTGATGGTGAATTAAGGCAAGCCACAGCTGAATACTTTTGCATAGATACGCCAGCATTAGAATTATCCCACATGAATGTAGATGTCGCACATCTTTGGCTTGTTGATGAAAATAAAGAGCAGCAAGATGCTTACCTTATTTATACATCGGGCTCAACGGGTATACCTAAAGGCGTTGTTATTGGTTACTCAGCTTTAAATGAATTTACCTTAGCTGGGGCATTAGATTATGAAATAGATAGCTCAGATACGGTCTTACAATTTGCGCCTTTGCATTTTGATGCCTGTATAGAAGAAATCTTTATTAGTCTATCTGTGGGTGCGCAGCTTGTTCTTAGAAATGATGAAATGTTAAATTCCCCTGCCGCTTTTTTAAAGCAATGTGAACGCTGGAATATTAGTATATTAGACTTACCTACCGCATATTGGCATGAAATTGCTTTAGCGACTCAAGAGCAATCTTTAAGCCTTTATAAAGCCATTAAAACGATCATCATAGGTGGCGAAGCTGTTCAAGTTCAAAGGGTTGAGCAGTGGCGTAAAAATTTTGGCACACAAGTTAAATTATTAAATACTTATGGACCAAGTGAAGCGACGGTTGTTGCAACTTTTACTGATTTATCACAAGAGGTTTCATCTCTTTTTATTGGTAAGCCCCTACGAGGGAGACAAGTTGCTGTTGTTGATAGTGATTTGAATGTATTGCCAAAAGGAGAGTCTGGCGAGCTTATATTATTGGGGGCAGGTTTAAGTAAAGGTTACTTAGGGTTACCTGATAAAACGGCTGAATGTTTTGTTCAAATTAGCTTGCCAAGGGATACAAAAACGAAAGTACGAGCATATCGTACGGGAGATAGAGTAAAGCTACATACTTGCGACAATCTTGAGTTTTTAGGGCGAATCGACTCACAAATTAAAATTAGTGGGTATCGCATTGAGCTTGGAGAAGTTGAAAATGCCATTTTAAACTTAGAAGGCATAGAAGATGTGGTTGTGACTGTTTCTTCTGAGCAGTCAGTGGAGCAAGTTTATTTAATTGCGCATTTAGTTACAAAAAATGATGTTTGGAATGAGGCCAAATTACGTCAATCACTTACAGGTATATTGCCTTTACCTATGTTACCAAGTCGCGTTATTTTACATGAGCACTTGCCAAAAAATGCAGCGGGTAAAATTGATCGTAAAGCCCTCAGCCTATATGAAAAAGAGCGCATACAGTTAAAAGATTTTAAAAATGTTTTAACTGAATTCGAAAAGTCTGTTGCAGGAATTTGGCAGGCTGTACTCGGTATTGACAATATCTCTGCTGATGATGATTTTTTTATTATCGGTGGGCAATCACTACAAAGCATTCAAGTTGCTAATCGACTGAGTAACCTATTTAAACGTGAAATTCCGGTATCACTGATTTTTTCTTATCCTAGGCTAAGAGATTTATCTCAGGTTTTAGAATCAAATGAAACTCAGCACAGTAGCGATAAAGAAAATACTTTTAACTTGATGCAGCAAGATATTTCGCACTTTTCTCAAAATATAAGTAAAAATATCAATCCTAGTTCATCCGATATTGAGGTCGTTTTATTAACTGGGGCGACAGGGTTTGTTGGTGCTCAGTTGTTAAAGCAACTTCTTGATACTTCCAATGCTCAAATAAAATGCATTGTACGCGCAGATAATGAAATTCAAGGTTTAAAACGTTTAGAAAAAGCATTTTTGGCCCAAGGTTTAAAAGGGTTTGATACAAAGCGTATAACGGCATTATGTCTAGATTTAGCCGATCCATTCTTAGGGTTCGATGAAAAAGCCTTTTTACAATTAGCCAATTTAGTTGATTGTGTCTTTCATAATGCAGCTCAAACAAGTGTCATGCGAGACTATCAAAGTTTAAGAGAAGCCAATGTATTGCCTACAGCACATTTACTTCATTTAGCGAGTGTAAAAGGTATTCCATTTAATCATGTTTCAACAATCGCAGTTGCACAGGCAAGTGATGAGCGTTTAGCTGAAACTTATGTTCCTATACATGATGCTTTAAAAGACGGTTATCAACAGTCTAAGTGGGTTTCTGAATCTTTAGTTGAAGCGGCACATAAACAAGGTTACCCCGTTAATATTTATCGATTGGCACGGGTAACGGGTGACTTAAATAGTGGTTATATCAATAGTAAAGATTTGGTTTGGAGCATTATTAGAGCGGGTCTAAATAATAAAGTCTTGCCTGATATTCAAGTGCAAGAGCCTTGGACTCCAGTTGATTTTGTTGCTCAATTTATGGTCACCCACGGCATGCAATTTCCTGGTGAAGGGGTATTTAACCTTACTCCAAAACATAAAGTTAAAGTGGCTGAAATATTTGCTTGGCTGAAGTTGCTTTCATTTGATTTTAGTCTCATAGATTTAAATACTTGGTGTAAAGAAATCAAAGAGAATGGTTCAGATCAAGACCATACGATTTTAAGCTTTTTTGAACAAATGCAAGCAGATACTCAAGGTGAAAATAACATTCATATCACTCAGTGTATTAACGACAAATTCTTAGAGAAAGCGGAAAAATTAGCAATAAGCTTACCTAAAATTGATAGGTCTACGTTTTGTCTTTATTTAGAGTATGCCTTAAAACATAAACTTATTTCCCCCCCTGAATATGACTTTAAAAAAGTTTCTGCTGACTTTTTAAAACAAGATAAGCAAAGCCAAACAGCACAATTACAACTGGAGGCTTGCTAATGAGTGAAGCACCAAAACGTGTACCTCCAAGATTATTATGCTTGGTTCGAAAACACTATATTAGTCCAAATTTACTGAGGGTCACATTAACAGGAGAGGCATTAAAAGGTTTTCCCATTAATAAAAATGGATCTCACATTAAGTTGTTTATTCCCAGAGAAGGGGAGACTAAACCGTCTTTACCTAGATTAACTGCTGCTGGCATAGAATGGCCAAAAAACAGGCCTATTACTCGTGCCTATAGTGTTCGAAAATATCATCCTGATACGAATGAACTTGATATCGATTTTGTTGCTCATGGTAAATCAAGCCCTGCATCGGGCTGGGCTGTCAATGCAAATGAAGGTGACTTTATTGGTGTTGCAGGTCCTGGTGGACCAGATCCTTTATTAGCCCCAGCTGATTGGCATATTTTAGCTGGAGACTTAACCGCTGTGCCTGCAATAAGCGCTATTTTAGAAACCTTAGATAGTAAAGCCTCTGGCCATGTATTTATTGAAGTCGATAACTTAGTTGATAAACATTTTATTGCACATCCTAGTGGCATCAATATCCATTGGATTCTAAGAGATGTTTCTCGTAAAAAAAATGCATTAATTGAAGCGATTAACAATGTTGCTCCTGATATCGGTGTTAAAAGCATCTCTGCTTTTATTGCGGGTGAAAATGCCTCTGTTATTGCTTGTCGAGATAAGCTTAGAGTTGATTATCAACTGACTAAAAAGAATTTATATGCTGTGCCTTATTGGCGCAGAGGCCAAGATGAAGAAACCTATCACGAAGAACGCCATACAATCATGGATCAGGTGTATTAATGGCATATTCTGAATTTAAAAATAAAAGAGTCATAGTGACTGGGGCGCATCAGGGCATAGGTTTAGCTGTTGCAAAACAACTTGCAATGAAAGGTGCTCACGTCCTTGCTTTTGATATCGCTTTTTCTGTTGAGAAAGAAATTACTTTTGAAGCCGATAATGATGGTATTTCTCGTATTCATTTGGATATTACTAAATCAGAAAATATTAAAGGTTTAGTAAATCAAATAGAGCTAAATTTAGGACCGATTGATTATCTTGTCAGTGTCGCTGGCATTCTACGCATGGGTTCTTTACTTGAGCATAATGAAAGGGATTGGTTAGATACTTTTGATGTGAATTGCCATGGCCCTTTTTTCTTATGTCAAGCTGTTGCTCATTATATGAAACAAAGAAGAAATGGTGCCATTGTGGCTATAGGTTCAAATGCCGCAAGTACAAGTAGATTAAATATGGGCAGCTATTGTGCATCAAAAGCTGCTTTAACGGCAATGATTAAAGGATTGGCATTAGAGCTGGCGCAAGATGGTATTCGTTGCAATTTAGTTGCGCCAGGTTCAACAGACACACCTATGCAAAGGCAACTTTGGCAAGATGATACAGGCCTTGAAAAAACAATATCTGGCAATTTAAGTGACTATAAACTTGGGATCCCACTAAAACGTATTGCGTCATCTGACGACATCGCAGATGTTGTTTTATTTTTGTTATCACATCAAGCACGCCATATCACAATGGAAAATTTACTCGTAGACGGTGGAGCCACTTTAGGCCATTAAGTCATAAAAAATTAAATGAAATTATTTGGAGAACTCAAAAGATGAATAACCCTAACGAATTAAATATAACTCAGTCACAATTATTAGAAAAAGAAGGTTCAAAATATATTGCGGGATTTACCCAAACTATGATGAAAAAACCAGAGCAGTTTGCACAAGGTCAATTTCCTGTATATATCGAAGAAGGCCAAGGCAGTCATGTCACAGATGTTGATGGCAATGAGTATATAGACTTTATTTGTGGTTTGGCTGCAAATACCTTAGGCCATAACCATCCCGTAGTTGTAAATGCAATTCAAAATAACCTTAAAAAAGGATTGATACATTCTTTACCAACACCAGTGGAAATTAAAACGGCAAAAACGTTAGTTGATATGATCCCAGGTGCTGAAAAAGCCCGATTTTTTAAAACGGGGGCTGATGCAAACTCTGCAGCAATTAGGTTAGCAAGGTATTTAACTAAAAAGGAAGAAATTGTCACGATAGGGTATAACGGTTGGCATGATCAATATATGTTTGATACTCCAGGTGTACCAAAAAACATTGAAAATTATACCCATAGAATGCCACTTTTTACACCTATGGATGAGCCTAAAATATTAGAGCTTATTGATTCAAAAAAAGATCAACTTGCGGCCGTATTACTGTCTGTACCATATAATAGAACACTCACATCTGAATTTTTAAAGCTAGTGCGACAAGCATGTGATGAAACGGGGGTTTTACTGATTTTAGATGAAGTTGTTACTGGGTTTCGTTTAGCTTTGGGAGGCGCACAAGAATATTTTGGTGTGAAGGCTGATCTGGTTACGCTGTCAAAAGGTATTGCTGCAGGTATGCCGCTTTCTGCTGTTGTTGGTTCTGATAAGTTAATGTCGCAAATGGAAGCATTGCAAGTATCTACAACTTTTGGTGGCGAAATGTTATCACTTGAGGTGTGCGATGCTGTATTAAAAGAATATCAAAATACAGACTATATTGACCGTATTGCACGTTTAGGCGCAATACTTAAAGCTGAAGTTAATGCGATATCTTCAAGGTTAGAAACCCCTTTAGAAGTTGTTGGTTACGATGCAATTCCAATGTTTTTATTTGCAAAAAATCCATTAGAACATGTAAAGCTGGCAGAACCTTTCTTAGCTGAAATGGCTAAACGTGGTGTATTACTTAGACGAGAAGTTAACTTTATTTCAGGTGCACATACGTTAGATGATATCAATACAACGATCACTGCGATTCAGGCATCTTTGAGTGCAATGAAAGCACAAGGTTTATTTGAAAATAACCCTGAAGCAGTACCAGCATGAGCTGCGCTTGTTTAACGCCTAGCTGGCTTGAAAAGGTGATGTTAAGTATTGGTGCAAAAGATTCAGAGTTGAGTAATTCAACTCTGAGCCAATCAAATACTTTGGAACAACATAAAAATACAACTGACATCAAATTTGAAAATGACTCAGAATTAAACCCGTTGTCAAATCAAACAACTTTAGTTCAAGGGGGCTTTTTATACACGGCTGATGCAAATAATACCGTTATTGCTGATAGCTGGGTATTAATAAAAGGGAGTGAAATAATTGCGATAGGGTCTTCGGATGACCCTATTCCTGAACATGACAAATTAGTTGATGCTAAAGGAAAGTTATTATTACCAGGCTTAATCAATCCTCATTGGCATGAAAGTTTTGTGGCTCCTTGTCATGAATCTGCTGATGACTCTGGTATTAAGCCCACTGCTTATTCTAATGGTGGAGATATTGCAGCCTTGGGCGCCATGTTTGGTTTTATTTCAGGTGTAGGTCAAAAGTTAACACTTGATGAAGGTATCGCAATTGCACGTTGGAGTATGTGGACTCAATTAAGGTCTGGCACTACGGCTTTAGGTGATGTTGGTTCTGCTAATAAAGCAGATGCTATGGCAACTGCTGCTATTGAGTTAGGAATGCGTTTACGGGTGAGTCGTTGGGGATCTGATATTATGTTACCTGATGGTACTGGTAACTATAAAACAATCGCTGATACGCAAGAACAAACGAACGATTGGGTCGCTTTAATTGAAAACTGGCATGAACATAGTTCTGGATTAGTAGGGGCTATGCCTTCAGTTATGGGGGCTTTTGGTAGTTCAGATGCGCAGTTATTGTCACTTGCTGAAATAGCACATAAATTCAATGTGCCTTATGCAACACATTTAGCACCTTTAAAAAATGAACGTGCAGCAGTGGAAGCGGTATTTGGTAAGTCACCCATACAAAGGTTCGATGATATGGGGCTACTGACTGATAGGTTATTGGCTGTGCATACAGCGTATGCATCTGAAGCTGAATATCAAAGGTTGATTGCAACCGGGGTAAACATTTGTCATTCACCCGCTCACTACGGCATGTTGGGAGAAAGAACCGTGAGTGAAACCGGGCAATTAGGGCGTTTTTTAAAAGATGGTGTATGGGTTTCAACCAGTACAGATGGTGATATCTCTTTTATTGGTGGTATGTGTGAAGCGATGCGAGGTGCTCATCTAGGTCATAATGAAGCGCAGAACTGTAATACAGCGTGTCCACCAACACTTGCTTTAAAAACGGGCTCTTTATTTGGTGCCAAAGCTTTAGGTTGGCACGATAAAATAGGTTCTATCGAAATTGGCAAGCAAGCTGATCTTGTTTTAGTTAATGCAGATGATTATCGATATAAACTTGGTAATCATCCATTAAGAACTTATTTAGTCACAGGTTCAAGTCATGATGTTAATAGCGTTATGGTTGCAGGTGAGTGGTTAGTTAAAAATGGCCGTAGTACACGTTTTGATGAAGCTGAGTTATTTGCTGATTATGAAAAAGCAGTTGTATCTGCCAGAGCAAGGATCGGAGGACCATCATGACTGCTGAAAAGTTAAAGTATCAGCGTTTATGTACTTTATTTTTATTACTCGCAAGTACGATGACTGTAATGGCTGGTGCGACTTTAGCGCCGGCTTTACCTGGTATGGAAGCGGCATTTGCACAGACTGCACAGGCTGAGTTTTGGGTTAAAATGTCGCTTACTATACCGGGTTTAGTTATCGCGATATGTGCACCATTTATGGGTGTTTTATTAGATAAAATAAATAATAAATCTGTATTAGTTGGTGCATTAATTTTTTATGCACTGACCGGTTTTTCAGGATACCTATTTCAAGACTCACTTGTTGTAATACTGATGAGTCGAATAGGATTAGGCGTTGCTGTGGCAGGTATTATGGTCTCTTGTACTATTTTAGCTGGTGAATATTTTAAAGGACCTAAGCTTGGTCAATATATGGGACTTCAAGCTGCTTTTGGTGGTTTTGGTGGTGTTGCTTTTTTATCTATGTCAGGCATGTTAGCACAGCAAAATTGGACCTATGTCTTCTTTATTTATTTATTTTCGTTAGTTATTTTACCTGGTGTAATGGCTTTTTTATATGACCCGAAAAAACAGAGCCAAGCAGGAAAAACACAAAAAAACGAGCAAGCTTTAATATTTGATAAAAACAAATTGTTTTCTTGTTATGGTTTGGCTGTCTTAGAGATATTAGTATTATACTCAATCGTATTACACTTACCTTTTATGCTAACCAGTTTAAACTTAGGTAATTCAATGGAAACGGGTTTTGCATTAGCATTTTTAATGTTAACAATGTCATTAGTTTCACTTGGTTATGGTGTGATTAGTCGGTACTTTTCTATATTTACATTACATGCATTTGGTTGGTTACTTATTAGTTTTGGTTTATTAGGTTTGAGTCAAAGTAATGTTATGGAAACCATTTTATCTGCTTTGTTAGTAACGGGTATTGGGCTTGGCTTAATAAGGCCTAATTTATTTATTTGGTTATTTTCTTTTACACCTTTGCCCATGCGTGGCAAGGTAATCGGGGGGATTACAACATGTTTCTTTATTGGGCAGTTTATTAGTTCAATTGTGACAGAGCCTGTTGTGCAAGCCTATGGTTACGAAGTACTCTTTTTATTAATAGGCATGTTGGCATTCATACTCATTCTTATTATATGCATTACTTTGTTTGTGAAAAAGGCGATAAATAAATCAAATAATATTGCTTTAGAGCCTTAAATAAAAATGAATAGAGGTGAATACACCTCTATTCATTTATTGTATTGAGTTATTCTAGTTGTGATAAAACCTAATCAGAATAAAAGGATTATTAATAAAAGGGTTATTAATAATCCTTTTATTAATGTCCGCAATATTGAATGCTTGTTGTTAATAAGAAAAATGTTAACGGCAGAATATTAATCAAGATGACTGTTTTGATATGTTTTATCTTTGATTTTGTAAAATAAAATAGCAGCTACTTTAGGTCAATATAGTTGATATGCGACTTACAATAAATTCACTTGCTAATTAGACCGACAGTTTTTCTTGGTTATCATATTAATACCGTTAATACATAATCAAAACACATCCCATTCAGGCTTTTTTATACGTGAAAAACAAGTGTAATCTTTGTCGGCATCGAGTATTTCAAAATCATATTCACTATCAAGTAATAGGTAAATACAATCATCTTCTAATCTAATATGAACGGGTACCTGAATACTTTTTTGACTAAATTTTGGATGTTCTAATATTTGTTTACTGTCATTTGATGATAAATTAAGTAACCTTTGTAGATTCATATTTATTACTATTTCACCATCACAATTATGATAACAACCTTGAAAGTCGACTTTTACCGAATAAAACGACTTGCTCCTAGCAAGTAAGCCTGACTTAAATGTGACTTTGTTATCTTCAGGTAATTGAACTCTATACATTACTTTAGGCCCGTCATTAATGCTGCACAGTCTTGTTATAACAAAAACATCTCTTTCGGTATTTCTAAAGGCAAGATGAAATTTTTCATACTGTTCTTTTGAATACATATCTAAACCAAGTTCTTGCAATAAGTTATCGCTAGTTTGTGACATTTTAAGGCCTTGTTCTTTGAGCTACTATTTGATGTTTTGATTTGAGAGAAATTAAATGATCTACGATTAATTTGGCTTCTTTGTTTCCCATACTTGGAAAAGAAGGGGCTGCTCTTTGTTTATTATCTGCATTTTTAAGCCAAGTCACTAATTGATGTTTATTTTTTGTGTATCCGTGCTTGCAGGAATGCCTTTTAGAAAATTCCCTTTGCCCTTTTGACCGTGACAAGTTGCACAATGATGCTTAAATAATTGAGTACCTGTTGTTAGACTTGGGTGATCATGGAATGATTTTTTTTTACATCCAGTGAAAATGATAACAAGTGCTAATATGCAAATTAAACGGTACAAATACATCAAAATCTCCTTAATAAGAATAAATATACTTTTTTGTGTTCTGCTATTTGTGCGCTAAAACTCAAATTGTGGTTTTAGTTATGTCATCAGACCAATTGATTGCTGTGTAATAACAATTTTTAATGACAGGTTCACTGGCAATACAAGAAGTGCATTTAAAACATTGTTGACGTTCGATATTTATTGCACACTGTAAAATTTTTCCTCCGAGTCCTTCTTTTTTCAAAATGGCATTTTTTATTGCATCACTCAGTGGTACCTGGCTAAGTAACTTTTCAGCTGGAATATCTAGAAAAGCTTCTAATAAAGAGAAGAGCCCCACAGTAAAAAACTCATTTTGTAGTTTTTTTGATAGCTTTAGTTTGGCTGCGATTAATTCACACAATTTAGCCCTTTGTAACATAGTGACAAATAGTAAAGGGGGTTTTTCTGTCATTGTGCTTAAGGCCATAATACTGACTAGCGTACGTAACTGATCTAAACCAAGAAAAACAAGAATAGACCTGATATCATCAAATGATTTTCTAATGCCTGTGTAGGCTGAGTTAATGTATCTTAATAATTTATAGTAAATAAAAGGGTCTTGAGTGAATAAGGTCTCAAGTTCAGAAAAGTTAACTAAGGGCTCATTAACTTTAACCATTAATCTTAATGTTGATAATCTGTTATGAGGGGCTTTTTTACCATTGAGTAGTTCAGGAGATGCAAAAAAATAACCTTGAAAAAAATCAAACCCTAATGCTTTGCAGTATCTAAATTCAGCCCATGTTTCAACTTTTTCAGCGAGTAGTTTGATTGTGTATTTTCGCAGTAATGTAATATGCTGTTGCAGTTGTTCGTCAGTAAGCGCTCTAATATCCAATTTAACAATATGTACTAAATCGAGTAAAGGCTTAGCTTCATCACTATAAACAAAATCATCTAATGCAATGATATAACCTTGTGAAACTAAATCACTGACAGAATCAATTAATTGCTGATCAATTACAACATCTTCAAGGATCTAAAATACAACAGAACGATTTGATAAATTTAATTTTTTGGCTTGTATTAATGCCTCTTTGGTCATGTTGATATAACTCGGTACATCTGCGGTCAATAATTCCATACCCACTTCTGTCATCGCTGTCATCATGACTTGTGCTGTTGCATGTTCTTGGTCAGGAAAAATAGCACTGTTTGCTTTATTATGTGCACGGTAGAGTAATTCATAACCTTTTAATTTTAGTTCTCGGTCACAAATTGGCTGCCTTGCCAAAGTATATTCAAAGTCTGTTGTCTTACAATCTACCACTGCATTCATGATTTTCTCCCTATGCTGTATCTAAGTTAATAGTTTTGCCAAGTTGCTCTAATATCGGTGCGACTCTTGGATCTTTGGCTGCCATTACTGATCTGATTTTAATCTTTGAAAATGGCTTATCGCAAAGATTTATAACTTTGCGAGAATCAAGAATATTACAATCTTTATCAGCAACTAATTCCAGAACAGGGCGTAGACGATCTGTACTATTATTTTCGATAACAATTGCAATTTCTTTTTGGCAGGTTTCGACTAAACAACCTATCGGATATATCCCTAGAGTATGGATAAATTTTTCAATTAAACGTGCATCAAAATCTTTGTTTCGCTTGGTATACAAGCTTTTAAGCGTTTCGATCGGTGAATATTCTTGTTGATATAAACGTTCACGTGTCATGGCCTCATAAACAGAGGTGATTGCGACCATTCTAGTAAATAGGCTCACCTCTTTTGCTTTTAACCCTCTGGGATATCCTTGGCCATTACAGCGTTCATGATGGCATAATACGATTTCTTTCACTTCTTCAGGAATACCTGAAACTTTATTCAAAATATCGATCCCAAACTCAGGGTGTTTTTTCACCATTTTGCGTTGCAGCTGTGTTAATTGTTGTCCATTCTTTAAAATATCTTGGGAAACATAGACCATGCCAACATCATGTAAAATAGCGCCTAGACCCAGTATTTTCATTTTTGATTTTGCGATGCCTATTTGTTTTGCAAATGCCAAAGTTAAAATGCATACATTGACTGATTTTTGTGCCAGAGAGTTATTCTTTTTTTTCATTTGCGTTAGATATAGCATCGCATTTTCATTACTAATAATATTTGATGTAAGGTCTTCAACTACACGCCTTACTGATGCCGTGTTAAGGCTTTGACCAAACCTAATATCTTGAAAAATACCACTTAAAATAGATACACTTTTGCTATATATAGATTCTGATGCTTGTAATGTTTTTTTATGAAGAGGCGAAACAGATTTGTTAACCGGCTCTGTTTTACCTTTTACTTCTTCAATTAACTGTTTAGTTAATGTGTTATTTTCTTCATGTACATTCGTTCCTTTTGTGGTATCTATCGTGACTTGACGACAGCACTGAATTAATTTTTTTATGTGTTGTTGTGACTCAATAAGAAATGCATGAAATAAAAAAGGAGTCTTTAACCAATGGGTCTCAACTGCACACACAAACATGCCTATCTTTAGATCTTTTACTGGTATTTTCTTTTTCAATTAATTTATTCCTATCGATAGTCTTAAAGTAAGCAATTAGCTAACTGCGATAAAAGCGTTAATTTAGTTGATAAGAAAAAGGTGTAATAATGATTTTGGGTATTTAGTAAGGTGAAGGAATAATGAAAGAATTACTAATAATGCTCAGATAATAAGTCCATAGATAGGGCTTATAAACATAGTGAGAAGCGGGCGTAAAAAATATGTACACCACTTTTATGTTTTTATTTATCTTAAGCAAAAATAAGTGTCCGGTAAAAATCGGATACACCTTTTTCTATTGCAACTAGCCATCCCATTGGCCGCAATAACACTTTAGTCCTTAAAGAGTGCGGGCATACTACACGATAGATACTTTAAAGTTCAAGTGAAATTGTTAGGAGAAAAACATTTCATGATCCAGATCAAATTTTTAAATCATAAATTCTGCATAAAATAGTGCTGTTGACTTTAATATTTTCAAGCCATTTATTTTGTCTTAAAATTGACTATAAACGCAATGAAATGTCTTTTAAAAAGGAACAAATTGAATTAATATTAAAATTATATAATTGGTTCCGTGTTTTTGGTAACTCATTGTATAAATTAAATAAAAATTAACTATTACCTGATCGAGTTAAGTCAGAAATTATTGAAGGAACAGTAAAGTGAAATTAAAATTAAACAAAAAAAACTTAAAAACCTATCTAAAGATAATCAAGTCATTCCTGCAGAAATGACACCACAAGTTGCTGGTGGTCGAATTGGTGGTTTTAGTGAAGCTGATTATAAAACATGTCCAGCTACTGAAACATGTAGATGTATGACTTCTTGGATTTGTTAAATATAGATAGTTACTCTATAGCAGATTTAAATGGTAATCATTATTTTGATATTTACCATTCGATGTGAAGTGAGTTTTGTATATTATAAGGCCGTTTAAAAACGGCTTTTTTTGTTTTTTTATATTTAGTTATCTAATTGGTGTTGCCCTAGAATAATTAAAACCAGCGCTATAACTATGATAATAACGAGCATAATGATAAGGTTGTTAGCGTATAGGTATTTGTCGACTAAATAAATACTCAATATACTGGCTAATATAAAGAGTGATTTACGTTTGCGGGTAAATTGGTTTAAATACTAGATTTAGGGCATCGATATCTTGTGCAACTTGCTGCACCTAAAAACCAACTTAAAGGTATTCTAGTTTTACATTTTGAATATTTTGCAAGCATAGTTAAAATTTTCCTTTATCCTAACCTGTGCTCATAAACCTTTTATAAGTGACTAGCTTGTTAAGGTGTCTTCAAAGTTAATTAATTCAAACTTTTTAAAAAATGTATTTAAACCTTTTGAAATATCATACGCAGAGTCAAATTCGTTATATACCACAGGATAGTCATCAGCCAAATCTTTTAATAAAGTTGTTTTGATAGGTGCATTTATCCAATGCGCATAAAAAACAGGTTTAGGTGTTTCTAAACTTAAATTATGTGCAAGTTCAAATGCACCGCTTTCACTCATAGAGGTGCGAATAAAGATCATCGCATCACATTGTTTTATGAGTTCTAACCTATGATTTCTAAAAGATCTTGGTGTAAATTTTATTTTGTTTCTCTGTTCAAAGTGTTCTACAAAGGTGTTTTTATTTAATGCTAGAGTACCCGTTAAAAAAGAAACGTCTTTGTATTCAGACTCAATTAAATACATGAGGCTTTGCACTAATTGTTGTTGGTTATTATCCGCTTGAGTAAAGCTTTGCCTTATAAATAATTTCATTTTTACTCCTTTAATTATTTATAAATATAGCGAAATTATAATTTTGTATCTTAAACCTAAGTTGTACCAGCTTGCCAAGCTGGTAAATCGAACTGAACTAATAAGCCTCCTTGCTCTCTATTGGCTAATTTTAATTGACCATCGTGAGCTGATATTACTTCATTACATAAACTTAAACCTAACCCAGTGCCTTTTTCTTTGGTACTGAAAAAAGGCAATAAAGCTTGCTGCAATTGATTCGCTTTCATGCCCGTACCTCGGTCTACTAAAGCAAACACTAAACGTTCATTTTCATGTACAACTTTAAGAACAATATCTTCTATATCACATTGTGATTCATGGGCATTTTTGAGCAAGTTTATTAAAACCTGCTCTATTTGAGTTGCATCAAAATAGCCGTCAATATTGGGCAATGTATCTTTTAAACTAAATGCGTAGATACGCTGTACTGAGCTTATTAATAATGCCAAGTTTTGTTGGCTTTTTGTCGGTTCAGGAAGGCGTGCAAATTGAGCGTATTGTTCTAAAAATACTTTCAGATTATCGGCTCTGCGATTAATCGTGATTAAAATATCCGGCAGCATATCAAAGTGTTCAGGCTTATTAAGTATTTTTAGTGCTGATGAAGTTAAAGAGGCTATGGGAGCTAATGAATTATTAAGCTCGTGAGAAATTAAACGTATGGCATTTTTCCATAAATTAATTTCCTGTCGTGATATTTCAGTGGTCAAATCTTTAAATAAATATAAGGTATGTTGGCGCATATTCATTTGAAAATGTTGACAAGATAAATAATAAGTTTGTTTCTTATCATCTTTATTAATGGTCACTAACCCTGATTGTTTTTTTCGGCAACTTTCGCTGAGTTCATCATTTAAAGTGTTGATGATATTTGAAAATGTTAACCCTTCTAATTTACCTTTAATATTAAATAACTTTTGGGCAACTAAGTTAGAATAAACAATTTGGTCATTTTCATTGATCAGCACGATAGAAACAGGAGTGCTTTGCATTATGGTATCTAATAATAACTCCCTTTGAAATAAACTCATGCGCTCTTTTTTCATCGTTTTAGCAAGGGCGTTATAGGCATTGACTAATTGGCCTAATTCTCCTTGAAACTCATTGTGTATTTGCACACTAAAGTCATTATCTTGGAAACTTAATACACCTGAAGTAAGTGCTTTTAATAAATTGTGACTGGGTTTTAATAATGCATTGATGCCAAAAAAAACTAAACTAAGACAGAGTAAAAGACTCAGAGGTAAAGTTAAAAAAAGAGGAAATGAAAAAAACTGGGCAAAAACAAAAATACTTGTTTGTAGCAGCAAAACGATAAAAAATAGTGTTAAAAGTTTCGCTGAGAGCGATATCCTTTTTATCATCTTTTGTTTAACGCTATCGTAAATTTTTCCATTCTACGGTAACAGGCTTGGCGACTTAAACCTAAGGCCTTAGCTGCTTGAGATACAACACCATTAGCTTGCTCTAAAGCATTTTCTATGTCTTGTTTGGTATGTTCTTGTTGACTATTGGTATTTTTTTTAGTGAATTTAATACCTAAATGGTCTGCCTGAATTTCATTATCTGCGCTTAATAAACACGCTCTTTGAATCGCATTTTGAAGCTCTCTGACATTACCTGGCCAATCATAGTTTTGGATTAATGTTTCAGCACTTTTAGACAGGTATTTATCATTATCAATAAAAAGTGAAATAAGTTCATTGATATCTTCTTTTCTTTGGTTAAGTGGCGGTAAATCAAGTTCAATAACATTGAGACGATAATATAAATCTTCTCTGAAGTCTCCTTTTGTTATGGCACTTGCTAAGTTTTCATTGGTGGCGCTGATCACCCTTACTGTAACTTTTTTGGTAACTGAACTGCCTAAACGTTCAAACTCACCGGTTTGTAATACACGTAATAATTTTTTTTGCCCCTCTATTGATAAATTACCTATTTCATCTAAAAATAAGGTGCCACCGTCAGCTGCTTCAAAGCGGCCTATGCGTTGTTTTCCTGCTCCCGTAAACGCACCTTGCTCAGCACCAAATAATTCAGCTTCAAGTAAGTCTGCGGGTAGGGCGCCAACATTAACTTTAATAAAGGGTTTGTTTTTTACATTACTATTAGCTTGTATGACTTCTGCTATTTTTTCTTTTCCAGCACCGTTGGGCCCTGTGATTAATACCGGAATAGGTGCTGCTGCGATCTGAGTTGCCATTTCAAGTAAACTCAGCATAGACTCAGCTGCAAAGGCCATATTGCAAAGTGTATATTTTTGCTGAAGTTTGTTTAATCGAGTATTCACTCTTAATCTGCGTTTATTATCTTGTTGCTGTAATTCAGATAGTTCTATTAAATTTCTGACTGAGGCTAATATTTTATCGTCATTCCAAGGTTTAGATAAATAATCTGCTGCACCTTCTTTTACAAGTTCAACAGCGGTTTCTAAATTTGCCCAGCCAGTCAATAATATAACGGGTAAGTCTAAAAATGATTGGCGTATTTGATGAAATAAAACTTTACCTTCATCGCCAGAAGTCGTGTCTTGACTAAAGTTCATATCTTGAATGACTAAGTCTACTTTTTGTTGTGATAAAAGGGTTAACCCTTGACTTGGTGACTCTGCACCTATGCATTCAATATCATTTAAGATAAATAATACACGTAGTGCTTTAATCACATCTGGGTTGTCGTCTATGACTAAGACTGTTGGGTTCATTTTTATCCTTTAACAAGGGAGAACTAAAAGTGCTCCCAAATAAATTTATTAAGCTAAATTACGTATCACAACGTTTGGGCTATAGTGGCTGTTTCTTGCAGGAAAATAAACCAGAAATTTAAAAGTTGATAACTAAAAAGCCAAGTTGTATCACACATCGAAAATATTTAAGGAGCCTAAAGCTCCCTAAAATAATTAGGCTAATCCTCGGGTGACGATAGCGGGTGCAATATTGGCTGCTTTTTTAGCTGGAAAATAAACGGCAAATAAACAAATTGACCAAATAAAGCATGCAATGTAAAAACAATAATCAAATTGTATCAGGCCACCATTATTGAAGCGGTCAACTAAAATGAAATTTAAATATAAGGACAACAAAATACCAAAGGCCATGCCTATAAAGGTCAATATACTATTTTCGATTAAGAAATAACGTATGATTTGCCATTTTGTTGCACCCAATGCGCGTTTGGTGCCTATTTCTTTTTTACGTAATGATACTGAAAAAGTTACCAAGCCAACAATGCCCATGGCTGTAATACATAAACCAATGAAACTGATCCCCAACATAGTAAAGGCAAAACTACTACGACCATCCCACAAACGTTTTTTAGCACGGGCAGCAAATTCAACTGAGCGTACATGTCTTCCTGGTTGTTCATATAAAACATCCTTAATAGTCTGCAATATCTCATCGTCCATATTCGGTAATATACGAACCATATAATTAAATAGATTATTTTGACCATATTTAACTTGTGGACGTATTACGCTGTGATATTCAACTTGGGTGTATACAGCCATTTCTCCGAGCATGATATTTTTATATATGCCTATAATTTTGGCTGGCTCTCTAGCATTATTGATATAAAATGTACTACCTAATGCATTGCCATTAGGAAATAGTGTCTTAGCCATATCTTCACTCACAATGACATTTGGTGCACTTTGTTTGAGGTCTAGATAGTGGCCTTGAATTAAATCAAGCGGCTCAAGTGTTCTACCTGCTATAATCTCAACACCTAAAATTTCAGGACCATCTAAATTTGTATCAAATAAGCCAAGATTAATTGGTTTTGCCGTGTCTTCAATTGAACTGAAAACTTGATTACGATAAATATTCAGCTCAAGTACGTTTTCTTTGGTTGGCGTTGCCAGTTTTACACCTTCAATTGCAGTCAAACGTTTTATATCATCTTCTATTAATTGACGTTTATCTAAATTATTATCATATGTTGTAGTCCAAATATTGATAATTTCTTTTTCATCTAAATTAGATTTAATCATCCAATTATCTAATACATTAGCAGTGATAAATACAGAGTTACTGACGATTGCTAAGGTAATTGCGACTTGTAATATAATCAAAATAGCGACCGCTTTTGAGCGCTTTAAGACTTTTAAAATATGTAAAATTTCCATGTTATGCTCCTCGCAATTGGCTAGCCGGTGCTAAATTACTAATGCGCCATATTGGGTAGATACCTGCTGCAATAACACTAAAAGTGGTAATGGATGCTGCTCTTATTATCATGTTCCAATCTATGCTATACAAAGCCTGTAACTGTTTTGGATCTGATAAATAATCGCTTTGGTATCTGGCAATTTCATACATGATGTGCAAACCTAATTTAGATAGAACTAAACCTAACAATATACCGATAAACGAAATGATGATTACTTCAAAAAAATGTATTTTTACGATATAGTTTTTTGTTGCGCCTAGTGCTCTGTATAAGCTCACTAACTTAGCTTTAGATTGAAATTTTGCTAACATAATACCGGATGTATTAACGATACAAACGGCAAATAACAGATATGACAACATCGCTAAGGTTTGCGTCCAATCATTGTCACCATAAAAAGCCATCATTTGACTTAGGCTGAGTGCGTATACTATTTTGTCTTGAAAAAAACGGCCCATTTCTTTATTTTTTTGCGCATAGGCATTTAACCAAGTGAAAAAAGCATCTGACTGTTTTTTATCTTTAAATTCAGCCCATAATACTTCAAAACCACATTCTGAGGCTTTTAAGCCTGCAACATCATTGTTGCGATATAGGCGATTATTTGCGGTTTGATTTTTTGGACAGGCTATTCTGGCAACACGGTTCAAGTTATTTTCAAGTGCAAAAGTATAAGGAATAAAAGCTTGATCATTGCGTCTTGTACTGAAATTTCGATTTTGAAAACGCTTAGGATGAACTGAGATATCCATGACGCCTACAATTGTCATAGGTTTTTTTTCTATTAATATACGTTTTCCAACAGAGTTAGCGCCACCAAAAAAAGCATCATTAACTGTTTTATCTATTACAATAACGGCTTTTGAATTTTTTTGATCATCTAGGCTCCAAGCATTACCATAAATAAAAGGCATTTCCATGAGATCAAATAACTGATTATTTACTGCACTGGCATTTAATCGCATAGGCCTTACTGTTAGCTCTTCTGGTTCAGCGATAAATCGTGTTTCCCATAACCTGACTAAATTTAGCGTACCTGGATTCGATGAAAAAATATTTTCAACATCTTTGTAGGTTGTACGAGGCATAGCATAAACCTCTTGTACAGGCGCATCTAATTCACGGTTATCTAACATAATTAAATGCACATTGTCGCTTTTATCAGGTAAAGATATTTTAAGCTCTTGATGCGCGATAGTCATCATAGTGGTCATTAGTGCTATGCCAATGGCTATGGTAAAAACCATTAAGATATTAAGATTTTTTTTGTGTTTTAAACTATGCAATACTTGCTTAATTAACTCACTCATTACAACTCCTTTAAACTGCCATATCTGTTAACTGAGATTGTTGAATATCACTGACCTGACCATCTAAAATTTGAATGTTTCGATTGGCGCGTCTGGCAAGTTCAGGGTCATGAGTAACCATGATAATCGTTGTGCCTTTTTTATTAATATCTTGCAATAAATCCATTACTTGTCGAGCCATCAGTGAGTCTAAATTTCCAGTTGGCTCATCGGCTAATAAAAACCTAGGTTTACCTGCTAACGCTCTGGCAATTGCAACTCTTTGTTGTTGACCACCGCTGAGTTGATTTGGTAAATGGCGCATTCTCGAAGCTAAACCGACGACTTCTAAAGACGCTTCAATGCGCTTTTTTCGCTCTGCGCGGTTTAAGCCTCTAAATATTAAAGGTACTTCTACATTATCATATAAACTTAAATCTGAAATTAAGTTAAAGCCTTGAAATATAAAACCAATTTTTTCATTTCTGAGTCGAGATAGTCGGTTGTCGCTCAAGCCTTTAATATTCTCGCCATCTAATAAGTAATCACCTTCCTCAAAGGTTTCTAACATACCTGCTAAGTTTAAAAATGTGGTTTTACCTGATCCAGACGGGCCCGTTACAGATACGAAGTCTCCTTCAGCCACTTCTAAATTTACATCACTTAATGCATGTGTTTCGATTAAGTCAGTACGATAAATTTTACTTACGTGTTTCATTGATAGCATTTTAAATTCCTTTATTTTTAATTATTGTGTGATCAGTACTTGAGGTTGATCTTGAAAGGGGGTTAAGCTTGAAATCACAACATTATCACCTTCTTTTAATCCAGATATAATTTCGACTTTACCTGTGCTGCGTGCACCGAGTTTAATTTTTACTTTTTTAGCTAAATTTTTATTAACTATATATGCTTTTAGTCCTGCACCAGATTCTACAAAAGCACCTCTTTGTAAAGTGAGTACGTTTTCTTTTTTTTCTATGATGATTTGTGCTGATACTCTTTGATTTTGACGCATTCCTGAGACTTGCTCTATCAATCGAATACGTCCCGCAACTTGACCATTATTGACTTCTGGTGAAATGGCAGTGAGCTTTCCTGGGTAAGATTTACCATTTAATGTGATATTGGCTTCAAAACCTAAACCTAGTTCATCAGCATAGCTTTCTGGAATTTGTGCAATAACTTCAAAGGCAGATAAGTCGACTAAAGATAAAAGCGCAGTGTTACGTAAAACAGCTTGTTTTTGTTGAATATTAATATTACCTACTATGCCATTTAATGGTGAGCGGATCTCTAAAGCAGCCACTTTTCGTTGTAGTTCTTCACTGACATGGCGTTGACGTTGTAACTGTAACTCAAGCGCTTTAAGTTCAAATTCTAATTGTTCTTTTTGTAGTTTTAAACTTTCAATCGCATGATTATTGGTTAATTTTGCGCGCTTCAATCTTACGACAACTTCATCATATTCTAATTGTGAAATAAGAGATTTATCTATACTGGCTTTTGAGCGTGCCATTTCACTTTTGGCTGCCGCTAAATCGACCCCTGCAATTTCCATTGTTTGTTGATTGTTTAAAAGCGCTCGACGGGTTTGAATTTTTTGTCTTTGAACTTGAATACTCAGCTCATCAAGTCTTGCTTTTTCTTGTGCATATTCGCTTCTGAGCTCAGGGCTATCGATTACCATAAGTAGTTGAGATTTTTTTACCGTATCTCCCGCTTTTACATGTAATAAAACCGTGCCTTCTTCGATTGAATATAATGTTGGATTTACAGCTGCGATGGTTCTGCCTTCAATTCTAATATCTTCTATAAATAATCCTCGTGCTACTTTTGCCAAGCGAACTTGTTGATTTGAAATCGTAGCGTCTGCACTTAGTAATGAAGCGACTGCAGGATAACTTATCCAGCTTACCGCTCCTATAGATGCAATTAATGCTAGGGTAATCAGATTAGTACGATTAAGCCCAAATAGTATATTGCGTTTTTTAGGTGTTACAGCACGATCTTGTACAGAAGTATCTTTAATCATGAGTAATTTCCTTTTAAAGTTATTTTGTAATTACATCCTCCTTATCAACTTGTATGCCAATTGTTATTTTATTGATTTAATTGAATTTGTTTTTTTTGTTTATCTCTCGGACGGACAGCGGACAGTCCGCGGACAGGCGTACGGATAGCAATTTAATGAGTTCTATTTTACCAATGAAGTAGGTAGGGCTATAATGCGCGGCTTTATTTCTGTTTATATTAATCTTGGTAACTTTGAAGATGCATTTACTAAAATCAACCACACATTGCGATATAAAAACTTTATCTGGGAAAATATTTCAACGTAAAGCAGCCAGAGGCATAATATTAAAAGGTGAAAATATACTGATGGTATATACCGCAAGGTACCATGATTATACGTTACCTGGTGGCGGAATAGATGATGGTGAAGATATTAAGATGGGTTTAATTCGCGAACTAAATGAAGAAACGGGTGCGAAAAATATCAAAAAAATTAAAGATTTTGGTTTATATGAAGAGTTTCGACCTTGGTACAAAAGTGATTATGATATCGTTCATATGCTGTCTTATTGTTTTACTTGCACAATTGATGATGAATTGGGAGAAACTCAACTAGAAGATTATGAAATAAAAAATGGTATGAAACCGGTTTGGATCAGCATTTTTGATGCTATTGCTCATAATGAAAATACGATGGCTCATAGTGATAAAAAAGGTATGTCGATTGAGCGGGAAACTTTTTTATTGAAAAAAATAGCAGAGCAAGTTTTAGTGAAAGCAGAGTCAGAGCGGGCATTATAAATATTGATGACTGTTTTATAGAGAGTATTAAGTCATTAGATTTAAATTATGGTTAACGTGTTTGTGTAATAATATAACTTATTAATAAGGATTTATATATCAATCTCTTGCAGTACTCTTTTATTCTTGTGCGGGTTTGAACTACCAATAAGTAGCAAAGGAAAAAATACTATTTAACGCTATACTCATTGAATATTAGCTAACTTTAGAGGCTAGCATGTTTAGCTATTTAGCACGTATCATCTGTATCACACTGGTTTATTTCACTTCAATAACTCAAGCTCAGGCTGCAATAAAAATTGCTGTGACCGATTGGCCTCCATATTATTCTAAAACCGCTGAAAATGGTGGGCAACAACTTGAATTATTAACAAATGTTTTTCAAAAATTGGGTGAAAAAGTTGAACCTGTTTGGTTTAGAACTGGTGCTGGTGCTTTGGTTAAAGTGCGCGCCAATTTATTAGATGGTGCGGCAGGTTGGGAATGTAATGAAGAGCGTGCAAATGATTTTATCTTCAGTGATCCTATCGGTTATGAACAAACTGTTATTTTTTATCACAAAGATTTTAATTTTGACTGGCAAAATATTGAGGATTTGAATAGAGATCTCACTATCGGGATCACTGCGCGTTACGCTTATGGTAAAGGCTTAAAAGCGCTATTTGAAATGGATAAGGCAATTGTTGAAGTTTCGGGCTCAGATCGTAAGAACCTAGATTTATTATTTCATCGGGAAATTGATTTATTTTTGTTAGATAAAGAAGTTGGACTTGGGTTAATCAAACAAGCAAAAGCGTCTTTGTTAGGGAATATAAAAATTCATGATAAAGCATTTCGAAAAAATAGGGTTGCCATACGTTTACTTGTTTCACGTAAACAAAAAAATGCCCAGTCCTTTATTGATAAATTTAATAAGGTACTGGGTGAGATTAGAAAGGAAAAAGGTTTAACCAAAATAGCGCCTGAAAAATATGATGCTTGCCCTAAAATAAACCAGTGATAAATAAAAATCGCTTTATTTTTAAAGCCTGCATTTAAAGTTTAATGCATTTGAATTTTACAGTTTTTAAATGATCTCCATCTTTCAAGGTGAGTACTTATCTTTTTAAACTTTATATTTTTAAATAAATTATGATATTGATTGGAGGGGGGCTTAATGAATAAACATTTGTCGGTGTGGTTAATTATGAGTCAGTAATTTGTACTTTTATATTAATTGGGAGCTTGCTCAAAATATTGAGCAAGCTGACTTTTAAACTAAACTTCGTCTAGCACAAGTTCTGCAGAATGGGGTTTATTATGTAGATTTGCTTTTAATACACCCTTTCGGTGAGATAGTGATGATTCTAACTTTTTAACTGCGCTTGCAATTGCTACGTATAATTCTTTATCCGTTGCATTTACAGAAATACTTACTCCTTCATAAACTGTCGATACTTCAATTTTTTGTGCATTTCGTTCAACTGTAACGATTGCGTGTAGCGACATAATATCTGGATAATGCTGGCCAATTTTAGAGAACTTGTTTTCTACTGATTGTTTAATAGCTTCAGTGATTTCAACGTGATGGCCGGAAATTTCTATCTTCATATTTGTATCCTTTTTCATTGTCTTCAATATTATAATCGGACTTGTTTATCGAAAAAACAAGGGCAAAATGAAAATAAAAAAATATTTTTTTTAATTCATTTTTTATTGATTATTTTACTTGTAAAGAGTGATGAATAGGCGCATTCTGTATGATTGTATGTCTCATTAAATCGAAGTAATCAATTTAATTTTCTTCTTAATTCATATCTATTATATGTACTTTCAAGTAATTATAACGCTTATTCAAAACACATAAATAAAATATTTTATAGACTGCTTTTTTCTGATACTTTTGCTGTAAAGAAAAATAGAGAATATAAAATGAATGATTTCTATCCTGAAATAACCCCGTTTCAAGAGTTTTTATTAGATGTAGGTGATGATCACCAAATATATGTTGAACAATGTGGCAACCCGCAAGGACAAGCTGTGTTATTTATTCACGGCGGACCAGGTGGTGGCTGTTCACAAAACGATAGACGTTTTTTTGATCCTCAAAAGTATCATATTATTTTATTTGATCAAAGAGGATGCGGTCGCTCAAAACCTCACGGTAGTTTAAATAAAAATGAAACTCAATATTTGGTATCCGACATTGAAAAAATAAGAACAAAATTAGAAATAGAAAACTGGCATGTTTTTGGTGGTTCATGGGGCTCTACTTTATCTTTAGTATACGCTCAAACCCATCCAGATAAAGTGAGTAGTTTAGTCTTAAGAGGAATTTATTTAGCGCGCCCTGAAGATACTAACTGGACTTTTTCTGGTGGTGGTGCAACTCGACTGTTCCCTGATTACTGGCAAGCTTATTTAGATGCTTTACCCCAAAGCCAAACAGATCCTTCAATAAAGGCCTCTTATGCTGTGATGATAGGTGAAGATAAAGAGGCTGCAATGAAAGTGGCTAAAGCTTGGGCACAATGGGAAATTCACTGCTGTACTTTAATTCCTGATGAAGCTTTTGTCGCTGATAAAACAGATGATGAATCTTGTTGGAGCTTAGCACGCCATGAAGCGCATTATATGGTGAATGATTGCTTTTTAATTGAGAATCAAATATTAGATAATTGTGACAAAATAGCACATATACCGACAGTTATTGTGCATGGTCGGTATGATGTTGTATGCCCATTTGACAATGCTTGGCAGTTGCACAAAAAATTGCCTTTATCTGAACTCAAAGCGAGTGAAAATGCAGGACACGCATCAGTTGAGCCTGCAACTAAGCATCATTTGATTGCTGCAACACAAAAAATGTTAACACTATAAAGGAATTCATTATGTATACAGGTAAGTGTTTGTGTGGTGAAGTTGAGATCACAATTAAAGGAGCTATTAGCGATATTATTCATTGTCATTGTTCTTTATGCCGTAAATCAAGTGGTACTGCTTTTGCAACGAATGGCTTTGTACAAACAAAAGATCTTGAGGTAACTAAAGGTAAAGAGAATTTAACTTCATTCACTTTTAAGCCTGGAAGAGTAAGGCATTTTTGTTCATCGTGTGGTTCACCTATTTATAGTTTAAATACGGATGACCCAAGTCGAATTCGCTTACGTTTAGGTATTTTAGAGTCAGATATTGTGGAAAGGCCGATTTCACATAATTTTGTTTCTTCAGGAGCTAACTGGGAAGACTTAGATGCAGGGTTACCTAGATATGATGCATTTGAGCCTAGTCGAAATAGATAACTTAATTTAGACATAACAAAGCCGTTTATATCTTAAAATATAAACGGCTTTTAAAATAAAAAAAGATTAACTCATTTGAGATTGAATATAATTTTGGATGCCAACTTTATCTATGAGCCCAAGCTGCTGCTCTAACCAATAAATATGGTCCATCTCAGTATCATTTAATAAATCTTCTAATATCTCACGACTTACGTAATCCTTTTCTTGCTCACATACTCCGATAATCATTCTTAAACTATCTGCGACAATACGCTCAGCTTTTAAGTCATTTTCAAGCATTTCTTTGGTATTTGCGCCTATCAAGAGTGGTTTTCTTGATGCCGTATCGGCTTTACCTTCTAAAAATAAAATCCTTTCTGCTAAGCGTTTTGCATGCCCTAACTCTTCTTCATATTCATGCATTTCATGTTCATGAAGTTTATCAACCCCCCAGTCTTCAAACATTTTTCCATGAGCTAAATATTGATCCATAGAGGTTAATTCTAAAGTTAATTGCTGATTTAGTAGATCTATTACTTTGTTAGAACCTTGCATTTTATGCCTCCATCATGGATTGTTGATAGTTTTCGATGCCTGTATTATCAATTAAGAATTGTTGAGACTCGATCCAATCGACATGTTCTTCTTCGTACTCTAAGATATCTTCAAGTAAATCTCTGCTAACATAATCTTCTTCGGTTTCACATAGTGCAATTGCAATACGAAGCTTATCTATTTGTTCCATTTCAAAATCTAAATCACATTGCAGCATTTCACCTGTATGTTCACCAATGCGAAGTTTTTCAAGGTGTTGTAGGTTAGGCAATCCTTCTAAAAATAAAATGCGTTCGATTAACTCATCGGCTTGCTTCATATCCTTTATTGATTTTTTATAGTCTTTCTCATTTAGTTCTTCTAACCCCCAGTTTTTAAAGATACGTGCATGTAAAAAATATTGATTAATAGAGGTAAGCTCAAAGGTTAAAATTTGATTCAAAGAGCTTATTATGTTCATTTTTCCTTTCATTTTTAGCACCCTGCATAATAAATTCATAAACACTTAGGTAAGCTCAGTATAGGTGAGTTTTCAACTATCATAAGACTATATTTTTATAAGTGGGAAATTAATATATTCTTTTAAAATAAAGTACTTACAATGCAAACTAGAGTGATTTTCATTTCTAGTTTCAATTGTTATTAATTGGCTAATAAAAATGAGGGGTTAAATAAAAAACTTAAAATGTTCACCCCAATTTTATTGGTGAGTAGGGGTTAGTATCTATTTCTTCGGGATGGTATATCGCTATTATATTGTACAAACTCAACTTCATAGCCATCAGGGTCAATATAATAAACATTCTGACGATAATCATCAGGCGCACCTTCTTTATCAGATATAAATCCTGCGTCGGCTAATCGGCTTATCATGCTATCAATATCGTTTGTTACAAAAGCAAAGTGTGCTAAACCAACTTGATGGCCATTAAGGTTTCTATTATTTGACTCACCATTATCATTGAGTGATAGGTATTGATAATCATCACCAAAGTGAATCCAATTGCGGGGTTTGCCAAACCACTCTCCCTTGTCTCCACCTCTTACTGACCAGTGAGGAAATGCCGCTTGATAAAATTCTAATGATTTAGGAATATTTTTTACGACTAAATTTAAATGTTCTAATTGTATCATGTTAGGTTCCTTAATTTATGCGCCATGGTGGGTTGAGTCTGTTGTCGCCAGCACGATAGAGTTTTATTTTATTTCCAGAAGGGTCATAAATAATGGCCTCTCGCCAAAGATAAGATTGCTCTGTAGGAAGTTGCTCGAATTTTAGTCCTTGATCTATTAATTTATGTACCCAAGTATCAAGATCTTCATGTTCAAAATAAATAACAGCGCCATTGTTAAAAGCTTTTTGAGTCAGTGAAAGCGAAAAACTTGCACCATTTTGACATTCGAATCTTGCGTAGTGAGGGGTATCAACAATAATTAAAAAACCTAATTGAATATAAAACTCAGTGGCTTTTCCCATATCATTAACGGGTAGTGTTATTTGATTTAAATTCATTGTGATGTCCTTTTACATGCCATATAAGTATTCTTGCTGTTTAGGAAAAGGGCGTTCTTTATGTTTAATTCTAATTTGCACTAATGCTTGGCTATATTGATGTAACATGTGCATGCTGTAGTTAATTCTGTCTCTTAAATTAGTATCTCTTTGCGTTAAATTTTCAAGCTGCTTATTATTTAATACTTCTTCTACATGTCGAATGATTAAGTGCTCTGGGGTTGCCACAAGCTTGTTGTTTTTTAAGGCGTTCATTTTTAGCTCTGCAATTGGGTAAGCACCACTGATACCGCTAACAACTGATGTTAATAGCACTGGTTTATGTGCTGTATCTTGTGCATCACACATTAATAAAAAGTTTTTTAAAATGGGAGTTGCCATACCACCCCATTCAGGTGTTATAAGGACCATCGCATCAGCTTTTTGTATTTTTTTATTTAGCATAGGCCATTCACTGCCAATTGCAGATTTACTTGCTTGTTCTCCATCCCAAAATGGCAAATTGTATTTACACAGTTCTATATGTGTTACTTCATTAAATAGTGTTGCAGTATTCGTTAAATATTTAGCAACTTTTGCACTTTGAGATTCCTTCCTTTGACTACCACTGACAATAAGTAAATTCATATTTAGTAAACCTTTTTATTTATTTAATATTAAGTAAAGTAAACCCTTTACTTAACTTTGTAAAGCTTGAATAGAAAATAAAGTAAATAAAAAAGTTTACTTAATGTTTTGTTAAGTAATAATAGGCAGGTGAAGAGAAAACGTTTAGATCTTGGAGTAAATGTGAAAACAAGTGATAAAATTATAAGTTTGCTAAAAATACAGGGGCCTTTAACGGCTAAATATTTGGCAAACGAACTAAAATTAACAACTATGGGAGTGCGTCAGCACTTACAAATATTAGAAGATGCCGCTGACATCACTTTTGAAGATAAAAAAGCGCTTAGAGGTCGTCCAACGCGTTATTGGTCATTAACCACTAAGAGTAATAATCGATTTTCAGATAGGCATGAGGAGCTTTCTGTTCAGTTGATTGATTCAGTAAAAAGCGTATTTGGTGACTCGGGTTTAGAACAATTGATTTCTCATAGAGAGGAGTCAACACTCGCTTTATATCAAGCAGCATTAGTAGATAAAAATGGTTTATTAGAAAAACTTGAAGTATTAGCCGAGTTGCGTAGTAAAGAAGGTTATATGGCAAGCATTGTTATTGGCACGCTTGAAGACGACGAATGTGATGAAAATGTATATTGGTTATTAGAGAACCATTGTCCAATCTGTGCAGCAGCAAGTAAATGCCTTAACTTTTGCCGTTCCGAATTAAATTTATTTCAAACTTTATTGAAAGGCTTCGCTATTGTATCAAGGGAAGAGCATATAATTGAAGGTGCTCGTAGATGCGCCTATAAAATTAGTCCGACCCTATAAATAGTTTGATTTTTACACTATTTGTGCAAGGCTTTAGAGATAGCTTGGTAAATAGGCAGCAAAATGAAATTAATTCTTTTCAGTTTGATTTTCACATTATGTAGTTTTTTTGTGGTGTCGGCTGATAAGAAAAAAACTGAAAATGAATATAAACAAATTCTCATTAGTGAACATCGAGCAGTACTTAAGGATTTTTCTGAATTACCAGATATTAAACAAGCAATTATTGATGAAAATAATAAATTTGATGGGTTAGTTAAAGTTATACAATTAGACTCTACATGGCAAATTAACAGAGCGTTACAAAAAACTCTTATTCATAACTCAATAGCTCAAGTATTAATGAAATTAGTTCAGGATCCTAATTATAATTTTACAGAAATAATGTTGTTAAACAATTTAGGGAGTATTGTTGCAGCTTATCCAAGAACTTCTGATTATTGGCAAGGAGATGAAGATAAATTCCAACAGCCAATTATTTTAAATGGGGATTATTCAGGCACAACAAAGTGGGATCAAAGTACAAAAACGTACTCGTTTTTTTATTGTATTTTAATTAAAGACAAAAAAAATAATATTATTGGGGTATTAGTTGCAGGTTTAGATGTTTCGAAAGAATATCTGAAAAATTCACAATAATTTTAATACACTAAGTTAAAAATTAATTTACCTTAGTGTATTAAGCAACAAATATCAGGTTTTTAATAATATGTTAGTTATGGTTTATATAAAATAAAATCTCTTGTCTTTTAGGATGATTTTTTAACCAACTTCTTAAGTCCTCTGATTTTTGTAAATCTTCTTCACCAAGAATGTTAAGATAGCGGAGTTTTCTTTCTTCATCACGTGCTTGTGCCCTTACTTTTGTTTGCCAGGGATCAGTAAATATTTTTGGCATATGATTACTTAACTCTAATGCTTTTAGCATCTCCCATTCCCCCCCATCTAGCCAAACATCATCACAACTGAGGCAAAGATCTAAACGATTATGATGACAACCTGAAATTTGAAACTTTCGCATTAAGCGTGCACATTTAGGGCAAGATAGTGCAACTGAAGTATCGCTTGTCTCAGTAGGCTGAGAAACTGGTTCAGCCTTTAATTTTTCTGTAGGTAAAGTTGCTGTTTGTGCCCAATCACGATAATAAAGTAACGAAATAAGTGCACCTTCACAGCGCTGGCAACCCATAGCAGATAAACCTGATTCTATTTTTGTAGCCATTAAGTATGGTTCTTTACATTTTGGACAGCGCATATTTTTCCTTGTTTATTCGATTTAAGAGCATTAATCATTTGTTTTTATTATTATTTCTTGATCATTGTCTGTTAGTGTTGTCTCTGGTACGTTAAAAGCAGGGTCTAGTTGTCTTAATTTTTTAGAGATTGCATCTACTTTATTCCAAACGTCGTGATCTAAACGAATTTTATGATGCATTATTTTTAAAACGGGCAATAAAGAAACCTCTATGGTTTGTGCTATCGCTTGTACAGCATCTGCAACCTGTGGATCCGTATGATTGTCTATATTGACCTCCGGTGTTTTTTGCTGTGATAAGGTGTTATTTAAATCACTATTAATTTTAATTAATTCTGCAAGTTCGGCTTTTTGGTCTAAATTATTTACTGCATTAATTAACTCAGTTAGCTGAGTTTGGTTATCGGTATTTTCTATATTGTTTGCTATGTTAGTAAGTTGCTCTTGTGTATTTGTATTTTTGATTGAGTCGGCTAAAG
>NZ_FOLO01000002.1:56204-272056 GCF_900112265.1 Pseudoalteromonas denitrificans DSM 6059
TCTAATGAGCTAACAGCATTAATTAACTCAGTTAGCTGAGCTTGGTTATCAGTATTGTTAATGCTGTTTGATATTTTGTTTGCTATGGTACTGAGTTGTTCTTGCGTACTTGTTTCCTTGATAGATTCGGCTAATGCATAAAATTGATCTGAATGATCCCAGCTTAAGGTTTTTTTATCGAGTTTACTCGATATGTTTTCAAGTGCTTCGTGTAATAAACTCATTTGATTTACAGCTAACATTGCAGGGCTCCCTGCAGTATCTAAGCTATTTAATCGACTGAAACTATCTTTAATATTTTGGAAACGTTCGGTTTCATCTTTGGTTAAAGTGCCTCTGAGTTCTCCTAATTTAAGCAAGTTCTCTTCACTGCCTTTACTGAGTGTTTGTGCTTCACCTTGATAATGATCTTGAATAAGGCTTTCGAGTTCTTCATCATTCATCACTGCAACTACTTTTTCAGCCATTTTATTCATGTTTCTATAACTGCCTTGTAGCTTAAATGGCGGCTCTGTACGGTATTTGTCATCCTGCGCCGCAGAGGCAATATACTGGGCATTTACTTTTAGAACAGTTTGGCGAATCACGATTAATTTACTTAATACGGCTTGTATCTCATTTGCTTCCGCCTGGCTATAACCATGTTCTAGTTCATTTAATGAAATATCTTCGCCTCCACAAATTCGTATCAACTTATATAGATCTTGCATATTACGATTAGCAAGCGGTGCTAATACTGAATTTGAAGTCATGGCATTTTCAATAAAGCTCATGGCAAACTCACTTTCACAACCTGATAATGTATCACCTAAGTTATAGATGTCAGCACGATTTGATAACATGTCAGGAATTTTAAAGCTTTCACCAGACTCTGTATAAGGATTTCCAGCCATCACTACAGCAAATTTTTTACCACGTAAATCGTAGGTTTTACTTTTTCCTTTCCATACACCATCGATGCGACGAGAGCCATCACATAAAGAAATAAACTTTTGTAAGAATTCAGGGTTAGTATGTTGAATATCATCCAAGTACAACATTACATTATTGCCCATTTCAAAGCTTTGATTTATTTTTTCAATTTCTTTTTCTGCAGTTGCATTTATAGCTTGAGCAGGATCGAGTGAAACTTGATCATGTCCGATTGACGGACAATTTACTTTTACAAAAGTAAGACCTAAACGATTGGTTATATATTCAATAAGAGTTGTTTTACCATAACCTGGAGGGGAAATAAGTAATAACATACCCATTAAATCGGTACGTTTATTATTACCAGCAGCACCAATTTGTTTTGCTAGGTTATCGCCTATGATAGGGAAATAAACTTTGTCGATTAACTGGTTTCGCACAAATGAGCTTAAAGGTCGGGCTTTAAACTCATCTAACTGTAAGCGCTCTTTTTCTTCAATTAAAATTTCAGTTCTGAGTTGATGGTAGTCATTAAATGCTGGTACTTGAATTTGTTGATAAGTATGGCTTCGGGCAAAAAAGTCAGCATAGTCTACTTCAATGTTTTGTTCTTTTATTCGGCTATGTTGCCCCATTAACCCCGTTACTATAGAGGTGTTTTTATTATCTAAGACTTTAAACTTTAAGCTACCTTGTTGTATTTGCATTAAATAATGAGCAGCTTCCATGGCAATCGTTTGAGCATAAGGTTTATTTGTTGATAAGTTATAAGCATTAAGCCAGTTTAAAAAAAGTTTCCAATGTGCGCTGAGTTCACACATTTGATCATTTGCTTGCTGTAAATTTTCATAAATTCCTTTGCTTTTTATATCTTGTATAAACTGCTCCGATAGATTTTTTGCGCTTAATGACACTGAAAACTCAGGGTGGTCTTTAGTATTTTGAATACATGCAAGTTCATTTAGTAAATACTGTGCGCTAATACCTGCATTGGCGTTTAACTTTGCATTTTGTAATTTAGGTTCAGCTTTAAGAAAATTTTGTAATGCGTTTTCAGTTTCAAAGTTGAGCGAATTAAAAAAGCCTGAGTCATTAAAGTGTGCTTGCATTAATGCTGCATTTTTAGCTTGTTCTAATAATGTTTTTTGATATTCGCAGTCTTGTTTTATCCAAAATAAAGCTGCAAAAATGCGCTCTGTTACCGGGTAAATTAATAAAGCATTATTTGATTTTTGGTTTAGTAACGCAGCTAAAATTAAAGTTGCGTCTTGGTCATGGATCCCTTTTTCATAACCTTCTTGGTATCTAGGTTCTGCAAAGGCTTGCACTAATTTAGGTAAGGTATTGTGTTTTTGCGCTTCAAGTAAAGTGGTAAAACTTAATTCATGTTCATCAGAGTCGGCCGCTAATAATATTTGGGACGCTAAATATTCACCTCGATAAATTTCATCTGACTCTGAGATGAGTGTTTGTTGCCATAAGTGTTTATTTTTATCTAATGCCGTTTTGTGTATTTTATTATTTATGGTTTCAAAATAATCAGAACCAGTTAAGTGAAGCGTTAGCTCCCCATCTTTAGGTAATAAAGTTAAATCGAGCACTTGTTTATTGACACTAAATTGATGCTTTCCAATGGAAACTGTATTGCCGCTATCAGTGTAAATATCGAGTTTATCTCGTAAGCTGCGAATGCCTTGGTCTTTAGTTGCTTTAAGTTTGGCTTGCAAGTCATCGGCTTTAATTTGGTCATCAAGGTTTTTTAGTTCAGTAATTAAAGCCCTTAATTTACTGATCATGGGATCTGATGCAAAATAAGTATTTAATACATCAAGTTCATTAAAGCTTTGAACTCGCCTATTAATACCTTGTAAAATACGCTCTGCGGCTGATGATAAATTAAGGGCTCGTCGTTGTCTTGCATCAATTAAAGTTTGTTTATGTTTTTCAAAGCTATCGTAAATATCATCTCGTTTACTCAAAATATCTGCTAAAAATTCATCATATTCACTAAATTGAGATTCAAGTTCTTCTAGTTGAATCAATAAGCGAGATAACTGTTCATCACATTCTTGTGGTGTTTTTGCACTATTGAGTGCACCGGTAACACTTTGGGATAATAATTTAAAACGGGCTGAAAATTCGGCTTTAGCTTCTACTGACCCTAAACTTTTACGTTTAATTTCTATGCTGGCTTTAGCGCGGTTTACTAAGCCATAAATGTTACTAATATCTTCTAAAATTTGAGTGCGAATACGGCTATCATCAATTTTCAGATCAAGCATAGTGTGGTTTAGTAAATCTAAACCTGTGCTTAGTTCATCTAAAGTAGTGATATATTGCTTTAATTCGGTAACGCTATCACAGTTTTCAGTTTGTTTTTCAATTTCTTTAAGGCTGGCATGATAAGGTGTTAATGCTTGATCTTGTTGTAAAAACTTAGCCGTTGCTTGGCTTAAATTTTCAGTGCTTTCATCAAGTTGTTGGTTAATTAATTTAAGTGCTTGAAGATCCACGTACTTTAGTTCTTCAAGACTTATTAGCTGGCCTTGTTGCAGTTTTAATTCATTTAAAGCACTGACAAATTCACTCGCCTGTTTAAAACTATCAGGGCGAATTTTATTGTTTAAACTTTTAAAAGATTCTTCGGCTTGAGTGAGTGCTGTAACTGCTTTATTTTGTATTTCAGTCACTTTTTCAAATTCATCTAAAACTTGCTCAGAAGTTTCAAATATTTGATGTAGGCAGGTTTCTATTTTGTTAAAAAAATCTTCATTTAGCCAATGGTAGCGATCAAATAAATTACGAGATAACGCTATCATGGCTTCATAATGATGAATTTGTGGACTCTGTTCATTAATCAATTTATGCAAACTATATAAATCGGAAATGCCGCGTACTAGATCTGGGTTACCTATTTTTCCAAACAAGCTACCATCTTGAGGAGTATTTGCTGCAAATTGCGCTGAAACAAATGGGCTTTGCCAAATTTGTACTGGGTGTACACGTTCAGCTTCGTCTTTATCTGCTTTAAAGGTGAGGGCGGTGCCATCTTCAAATAAAGTATACCCATGACCAAAAATAGGGTTTTGTAGGTTTTTATCAATTAAATTATATGGAAATAAAGCATAACGGCCTTCTTTTGGTTCGTAAAAAACAAATAAAACGTCTTCGCCGTTGGGAGATTTTATTTGTCTATGAAATTCTAGATCATCGGCTTTGTCTTCAAAGTAGCGAGTTTGGCCAGATTGTAAATAATAACCACCAGGATAAATAATACCGTGATTTTCTGGTAACTGCACACAGGCATTTCCTATCGCATCTTGGCGTAATACTGCATTAGATTCATGGTTAAATATTAAATAACGCCATTGTTTTTCTCGATAAGGTAATATTTTTAATAAAATTAAAGAGCCTAGTTGCGCATATTCGAGTTCACAATCGGCTAAAGATTGGTTTTCATCTTCAACGGGTTCGTTATATATGCCTTTTCCACTACCAGTATTATTTTCTACTTTTATGGTCAGTGAGCCATTCAAAGTTTCAACAAATAACTTATCTAATACATTGATATGGGGGTGGCGACCTTCTTCATGTTCTTTTCGACTGGTTTTTATCCATTCAAAATCATGGTTTTGCACTGGTTTGAGCGTGCGGTCACCGCGATTATCAATATAGGTTATTTCATTGTCTGGTGAAATTGACCAGCTAAATACACGAATGTCGCTTATGCGTTCGCCAATTTGAAATGTGGCAAAAAGTTTACTGCCTTGCTGATAAAAATGTTGTAATTGTGCTTTTTTGTAATAAGTATAAAGTTCGTTAAAGTCGCGTTCAAAACGACTATCAGCAAAAAAGCTACCTTCAAGGCTTATGTCTTCAACTTCAAAGTGATCATCTTGCGCAATTAGTTTATGTAAACTAAACACATCTTTGATACTGGTTGTCGTTTTTAAGCCAATAAAGACATTAAAGGCAAAAATTAAGGTATCACCAATGCAAATAATATCTCTGGGAATACAGTTGTTTTCGGTGCGAACTCTCACGCGACCTTTTACTTTTAGCTCCGTACTACCAAATGTTTTTATGCGGTCTGTATTCACACTGTCAATTTGAGTTTTGAGTTCGGAGCCAAAATTTAATAAACGCCTTTTGATTAACTCATAAGAGCCACCTTCTAAAGTCACTGTATTTTCAGATTGTTCAGTCTTATTTGCATCCGTCATTTATTAAATCCTAGTTTCCTGAAGTTTCATTTGTAAAAGAGATTGTTAGCCCGCCAAGCGGGCTAGAAATGATTAATCATTTTGTTTATTTGTTGAATTAAGCCCTGAACTTAACAAGCTTAATAATTGATTCTTATCAGGGTGAGAATTTAACTGACTTAGTAATTTACTCATATTTAAGTTTTTTAAAGTGGCACTTGAACCTTCTGCACCTGATAAAACACCTTTTAAATCTTCAAGTAAATTACGCTCTCCATTTAAGTGATCTTTAAATACAGATTTAACGACGTCACTTTCGTCAACCAAACCATCAATTGATTTACCTAAAGTAATTGCTTTCATGAATTGATTAAAGAATTGGCCATCACCACCCATAATATTGATATCTGCACTGCCTAAGGCTTTTGCCATCACTTCAGCTTGATTGGATGCGATATCTTTATTGGCATCTATTGATGCTAAAGCTAAGTCTTTTTTCTGGCCTAGCTGTAGTGTATAGGTTTCGTAATCACGGGCTTCTTTACTCATAGCATTTAGTGCTTCAAGTTTTTCTTCTAAACCCTTGGCTTCTGCTGTCATACGACGTTCAAGATTCAGCGCTTCTGCTTCACCTTGTTTTTCCAAAGCTTCAGCCATTGCTTGTTTCACTTGTGCATCCGCTAAACCGATTTCTCGTTCACCTTGTGCTTTAGCTTCAAGTTTTTGTTTTAATATTTTAGCTTCAGCTTCTCCCTGTGCTGCATTTGCTTGTGCTTTGGCTTTTATAACATCAGCTTCGGCTAAGCCAATCGCAGCTGTTTCTACTTTTGTCGCCTCAGCAAGCACTTTCTTAGATTCCGCTGTTTGATTGGCTACTCTTAATTCTGCTGCGGCTAAAGTTTCTTGTTCTCTGGCTTTGTATTCAGCTGATTGCTCAGATGCTTTGGCGGCTTCAATATCTTTTACTAAAGCTTGTTCAGCCTCTGCTTTGGCACGAATAATAATAGATTCTTTTTCACGCTCAGCAGCTGCAAGTACCTGCACATCTTTAATACGCTCTTCTTCTTCGGCAACTGTTTTTTCAACGGCGACACGGTCACGTACAACTTCAGCTATTTCTTTACGTTCAACTTCTAAAGATTTCTCTTTATTAATGCGTAATATTTCAGTTTCTTTTTCTCTCTCAATTTGTTCAATTTGGCGAGCTCGTAATACTTTTTCTTCTTCTATCGCAAGTACACGCAGTCTGTTTTGTTCAGCAATATCAAGTTCTCGTTGCTTGTTTTGTTCTGCAATACCAATTGTTTCATCTGTTTGCAGACGAGCCTGTTCTGATTTTAAACGTTCTTCTTCTTGTACTTTGTCTGTTTCTGCTGTTTCGCGAGCCTGAACCGATGCAACTTCTCTTGCTTGTTTGGCTTTTGCATCTTCTTCTTGACGTTCTAACTCAAGAGATTTCTCTTTTGCGTCGGCGTCTTGTCTTTTTATTTGAATTTCTTCATCGTTCTTTAATTGATTGGTTGCCACATTTTGTGCGGCCGTCATTTCCGTGATACGGCGGATACCTTCTGCATCTAAAATATTTTGAGGATCAAGCTTAGTGATCGAAGTTTGTTCTAAATAATCGATTGCAACATCTTCTAAGGTATAGCCAGATAAGTCTTGACCAATGACTTCTTTGATTTTGTCTCTAAACTGGTTTCGCTGTGTAAATAGCTCAACAAAATCAAGCTGTTTACCTACCGTTTTAAGTGCTTCTGAGAATTTAGCTTCAAATAATTCTTGCAGAGTTTCAGGGTAAGATGCACGTTCACAACCAACTTGTTTAGCTACTCGTAAAATATCTTCTTTATTTTCATTTACACGAATGTAAAAGGTGATAGTGATATCGGCACGAATATTATCTTTACAGATCAAGCCGCCTTTATCTTTGCGCTCTAATACCATGCGTTTTGTTGAAATATCCATTACTTCCATTTTATGGATCACGGGATAAACAATACCGCCCGTAGTTGTGACATCAGGTTCTTTTTTCATTTTATTGATTATCAAAGCCTGACCTTGATCAACTTTACGGTAGAATTTGCCAACGATCAGTAAAATGGCAAAAATAATGGCAATGCCTATGCCAACAAAAGTTAATATTGGGACTATATTATCTAAAAATTCCATGTTGTTTCCTAACTGTTTTAAAATAAATTAGGGCTAGATCAGCCTGCTAGTTTTTATTCTTTGTGAGATTAAAGGTTTTAAGCCCAAGGTTTTGGAGCAATTATATAGCTGTGGTTTTCACTCATATGCTCTATTAAAATTGCATTATCGCCGAGGTTAAATTGATGTGTATCGTCTTGAATTCGAATTTCAACTAATTGTTCTGTACCTTGAAAGGTCACTCGTGCCTGTCCAAATGTATCTGTTACTTTTGATGTTGCAATGACGCACTCCAAGCCTACAAAATCATTTTTAGTAGCCGTTTCTTTACTGGTAAAAAAGCGTTTTAGTGGTTTGGCTAAAATGCTTGTAATAGGTAAAGCTAAAATGCTTGATACTAGCATGATGGTGATACCAAAAAGGTAATATAAATTATTGTTTTCATTTGGTAAAAACCAGGTTTGAGCATAAGTGCTAATAAGCCAAGAGCTCATGATCATTAAGCTGGCAGATACTGTCAGTGGAATATCGGTTAACCCTAAGCTATTAAATAGCCCAGATGTCGCCGCGTTTGTTTGTGATTCTATTTCAACATCGGCTTCAAACATATCGATATCAGCTAATCCTGCAATAGTAACTAGCCAGAAAATAATCACAATGATTAGTAATACTGAAAATATAACTGTCGGGAAGGTAAGTGCTGTATTTAAAAAGTCCATATTCACTCCATTGGTAGATTTGCAGCGCATTTCTACTTGGGCCACACAGTGGCATTTAATTATTATTCGCTGTTTTTAGCGGGTAATGCTTTCCTTGTATATTAAAACATAAGTTAATTTATATTAAGGTTTTTTATCTGGATAACGTGTATCTATGGTTTTTAATGAACGTAAAAATAATCCTAATCCACCCATGCTGAGTATTAAAATAACAATTAAATCAAATGAGCTCATACTTGCAAAAGTAAACCTGATTGAGCTGATAACGCCAAATATAAGTGCGGTAAGTGAACCAAATGATAAAATCCACCCTAAAATATTTTTGCTGTTATAGAAAATTAAACCTATACCAAAAATAAAAGGGATCATCACCATGCCACTTGTAATGCTCATTCCTGAAAAGCCATAAAGTCGCGTGCCCATACCAAAAGATGAACTTACTTTTATGGCATTCAGTAGCATATAAAAACCACCACTCATCATGATTAAACCGATAAAAAAGTTGCCAATACCACCTGATGTTCCACCTGCACCTTTCATATTAGTCCTTGTTTTTTTGTGTTGCATATTCAATTAGAATATCTGCTACTTTTTGCTTTACGGCACGTTTATCATCAATATTAACTTCAAAACGCTGCGCTAATTGTTTTATTTCGTCATCATTGAGATTGAACGATAGTCTTTGGCGAGTTTTTTTAGATTTAACATCTAATTCTAAAATTTTACGGATCATATCAGAAGGTGTTAACTCTTCATCAATCGCCTGTTTTTTAATGTTTTTTTGTACTTCACTGCTTAAGTCAAAAGCCATCTGTGTGGCACGAATGGCTTTTTCTTGTTTTAGCCAAGTATCTTCTTTTTTGATCATGTAGCACTACCAGGAAAAAGATCAACGATATCAGTGATAGGGCGGGTAAGTGTGAGTGATATTTCAGTTTCACCACCGTCCCAAACCTCAATGTTTAGGCTGTGACTGCCTTGAGGTGACTCTAAATAAATAATTTCACAAGGCTCTCCGCTTTCATCTTGATAACGAGGTAAAGTTAAATTGCGATAGTCTTTTTCATGAAAATAGGCAACATAAGGCGCTTCAGCTTGTTTATATTCTTGTGCTAAAAAGTGGCTAAATTCTTTAGGTATATTTTTAGTATTGAGGTGAGTTAAACCTGCTTCATCAAAAATACGGGCAAATTCATCAAGGGTAAAAATGGAGTCGACATCATCACGTTGAATTTTTATAGAGAAGTTAGCCCACTGTTCGCCGTCTTCTTTTTCTATTTGTAAAAAAACGACTTGGCCAGAATCAGTTTCTAATACAAACTCGGTATCTGAATTTCGTTCATATTGATACGTTTGCACATTAGCTACTTTAAGCATTTGGCCTTTAAGCCATGCTGGGTAAGCAAACGAATCTATTATTTGTAGCATATCTCCTGATTTTAATTCACATGCTGTATTAAGTTGGCGTTCTGGTTTTTTTTTTGATTTGAAAAAACTAAACATAGGGGCGTCCCGTAATGAAGGAGGGGATTGATCCCCTAAAGGTTTATCTCTAAAAATAGTTTTAGAGTCATTAAATACAATAAAGAGGTTAAAAACAAAAAGTTTATGAGTATTCAAACTCACAAACTTTGTTTTTATTAGCTTATTTACCTTGCTTCGCTTTGATTCGCGCTAAGATATCGCTATTTTTTGTATTGCTACCACCAATGCCTGCATCGGCCATTTTGGCTTTAAGGTCATCGCCATTTGTAGCTGATTCTAATTGTTTTGCAGCAGATAGCTCATCTTGTCTATCCTGTTGTCTTTGCTTGATGCGATCAAGTGATGCGCGAGCTGAAGTCATCGAGGATTCATTCGTATTTAGTGTGCTGTTTACTGCCATAGTCGCTTTTTGCACACTTTCTGTGGTTTTAACCATAGTTAATTGACGCTGATTTTCCTTAATGGTTTTTTCAGCTTCTTTAACTTGTTGTTTCAATGCCACAATATGATTCGTGAAACCTGATAAAACTTGTTCTTGCTCTGCTTTTTCAGTTTCAAAGTCACCAATTTTCTCTGCAATTTCAATTGCTAATGTTTCATTATCTTGACTAAGTGCTTGGCCTGCATAATCTTCATGCTCGCTAATGCTTGAATTTAAAGCACTTACTTTACGTTTACATTGCATTTCTTTTGCCATTACTTCAGTTAAGCTTTTTTTCGCTTTTTGTAATGCGCTTTGTGCGTCGGCAATTTCTTGTTCAAAAATACGTATGCCATTTGCATCTACAATTGATTCACCAACTTCTCTAGCGCCACCACGTACTGCTGTAAATAACTTTTTAAGTATGCTCATAATATTTCTCCTGGCCTAAACCATTATTCATTTAAGTAAGCTGTGACAGCATCTAATGAATCAATTGCGTTGTCAGCTAATGTTACTAATTCGTGGCTAATATCATCAAAAGATGAGTTAACCGATAAAGCGCCAAAAATGGCATATCTATCATCAACTTTTGCAAATGCACTTAATGGAATTGGTACATTTAATCTCAGTAATGCTTCGTTAAGTTCATCTTTTAACTCTGCTTTTATTTCAGCTTCACAAAACAAGTAGCTAATACACAGTAATTGCTCGTCAGTTTGTGTAACAAATATCGGTAACTCATCATTACCATCAACTATTACCTGAAGGACTTCCTGGTCTTTATCACCTGCAATTAGAAAAGACTCAAAGCTGACGCCTTCCGCTTCAAAACTTGCTAACTTGATTGAAAGTTCATTTAATTCCATCTTCTGTTCCTTTGCTTGTTTTGACATATTATGTCTGAGTTAAGAATTACACTTGCGACATATTATGTCAACAACCAAGTGCAAAATATTTTAATTTTTATACAACTCTGATTCACTTTGCCAGGCTTTACTGTGGTAATCATAAAGAACACCTGAACCAAGTCTATTGATTTCAATAGATTTTACTTCTTTAAAAAAGTTTCTTGGAAATACAAATGAAGCCAAAATATATTCTTTGCTTAGCCATTGTGATTCAACAGGTAATTGCGGTAATTTTGCAATGCGTTGGCTGGCACTTTGACCTGAACGTGTCGCTATGGTCCAACCCCATTGACCAAATGAAGGGATATTTTGCTGATATTGCTCAACATGCATAAACCCAGCGTATTTAACCGTTTTAGCTATGCTTAAAAAGGCGCTTTGTGCATGGTAAGGGGATGTTGATTGAATGGCTAATGCACCATCTGGTGCTAATATTTGACGTATCTGATTATAGAAATAATCACTGTAGAGTTTATTTAAATCAGGATGGTTTGGATCGGGTAAATCTATGATAATAGTATCAAATTGCTTGCCTTGGTCTAGCAGCTTTTCAACTTCTAAAAATGCATCTGTAGGCGTGATATTTGCTCTAGAGTCTTGCATTGCATTGTGATTAAGCTTTGTAACCCTTTGTTTTATATAATCAGGGATATTAAACTTTTCACTTGAATGCTGTGTGCTTTTTAAGCCAAACAAGGTTAATAGTTGAGCATCCAAGTCAACTAAAGTTACTGATTTAACCGGCCACTTTAGAGTATCTCTGAGTGCTAAACCATCGCCACCGCCTATGATTAATACATTGTCATGGCGGTTTGATGCTGCCATTGCGGGGTAGACTAACATTGAATGGTAAAGTTGTTCGTCGGCACTGGAAAACTGCAATCGTCCATTTAAATATAGATCTGTTACAGGTTCACTTTGATTTTTTAAAAAGCGCTCTGTGAGCACTAAATGTTGATATTTTGTTGATTGTGAATAAATCACTTTATCTTTATAAAGTACACTGCTTAAATCTTTCATCCATGTAGTGCCCATTATTAGCAGTACAGTAAATAAGCCTAATAATAAAATGTGGCAGCTAAAAAGAGATTTAGCATAACGTATATGTTTATGGTATTTCGATAAAAAAACAAGCCCTGCAATAATATTGAATAAAGCAGTCCATGCTGCAGCCTGCATTATGGGCATTGATAACATGATTGTCACCCAAATTGCAGCACCAATGCCTGCGCCTATGTAATCAGCACCATAAATAGTACCCGCATTATTTTCTAAAAATCGCCCGTAAACTTGTTGACGTACTCTGGCAATAAGAGGGATTTCCATGCCAATTAATATACCTAATATCAAACCAAAGATATAAGGCATAAATTGCGCTATATCTTGAAGTTGCTCAAACATATAACCATCAAGCAAAACATTAGGTGGTAAATTAAAGGTTTCAGATAATGTATGAGGTAAGGTATAACTAATAGCGATAAGACCTGCAATAAACAAAATGCAGCTCATGCCTAAAAGAGCGATTAGAACTTCTAACCAAGCAAAAGCAGTAAATGCATCTTTAAACCATCTAGCTAAAAAGGCGCCTATGCCCATGGCAACTATCATAGTTCCTATCATGGCATATATGGCACTTTCTACAGAGCCTAAAATACGTCCTGCATAATGTGATAATAAATATTCGTAGATAAGCCCACACCCCGCTAATATCGCCATTACGGCAATGAGTAGGGTATCGTGAAACCATAAAGTTTGTTTTTGATTGTTAAGTGATTGTGTATTCAATTTTAAAAGAAGCTAGCTACAAGTTGTTAGATGTAATTTAAGTTTACTTCGCATCTAACAACTTGTATTTATACCTCTAACTCCCTAATAAAGTTGCCATAGTTAAGCCGATAGCAAATGATGTTGTTGCTGAAATAGCAGCAACCCCTACATTTTTTTGACGGTTTACTTCGTCTGAAATATCTGTGCCTGATAAGATTACTTTAATTGTGATCAGGTGGAGCACTATAAACATGATTAAACTAAATAAAGCCGATGCAGCCCAATATACTAAGCTCATATTTAAATTATCAGCGCTATAGGGAGCGATACCCGTTGCGGCTGTAATTGCTAATCCACTGCCAATTAAAAAGCCAGCGTAACGTACACCTACTGCTAAATTATTATCTTTAATCGCTTGCTGTAAACAGTCACCACTTTTATTCGTGCGTTTAAATAGTTGAACACGGTATTGACTCACTAATAACATGATTATATTACCAATTATAAATGCGGCAATCACAATAGGTAAACCATGCCAGCCTTCGGTTAAAACCCAAATTAGAGCTGAACGGATTACAATTGCAACAGTTACGATATGCCCAAACTCAATCAATGCGGCAGTGACATTTCCTTGTACTATTTCTGAATGTAAATCTACTTTGCGCAGTGCAACTTTATCTTGAAAAAAGTGGCCTATTTTAATTAAAGCAATTCCAACTAAACCATAACCGGCCATTTGCAATGCTTCTTCTAACAAAGAATCTGCAAAAGTACCGCTCGTAATACCTGTTAAAACAATTGCTAAACCTGCTAATCCAGCCGCAAAACTTAATCCAAAGGCAAAATTATCACGTTTGGTGATTTCATCATTTGCATGAAGGTTTGATACCCAGCCCTTAATTAATTTTAAACTTACAAATAAGGCGATAATGACAATAAAGTCAATGGCGAGTGCTTGTGCCGTCCATAATGTTAATCCGTTCATTTTGTATTCTCCAAAAAATTCTTTATTTAAACTCGTTGTAACCAGTATTTTTATTTTTTACTTTCCGCGACTCACGCCTCGAGAGGTGCGACTTGAGCTATTTCGAACTGAGCCCGAACTTTTGGAATAGCTGCTTCTTGAGTAACTACTTTTTACTGGTGTATAACTGCTGCGACTTAAACTTGATGCACCGGAACGCTTTTTCGCATATGGACTCGTAAACTGTTTACCTTGTCGTTTAAATGATTGTTTTGTTCTTGTCTCAATTTTTTGCTGTGTTTTGTATTGTTTTTGGCTGGTATAACGAGAGCGGCCATAATCATTATAATAACTATAACGGCGTTTGCTGCTCCATCTATCATAGCTAATGCCACCTACAACATCGCCAAACATACGATACATACCATACCATTGCCAAAAACTGATGCCACTTGAATTAGTTTGCCAGTTTCCGTAATTTGGGTTTCCTACCATTTGACTGCCAGCACCAAAGTTATCACCTTTACTCGATGCATTTTCAGCTTGTTGGCTGATTGCACCTACCCGTCCCAAGTTGCCATCAGACATATCGGCCAATACGTTAATTGGATCTGTCAGTGCATCACCAAATAAGCTGAGTTTTGCAGCTTCTTTTATTTTAGCTAGTCGGTCTAATTGAATAAATGCATTGTCTAATGTGACAGGTTCATTTTTAATCTCATTAAGGCGTGTCGTTAAGCCTTTAAATAATGGTCCTTGTGTTGTTGCATCTTGTGCAACCAGAGCGCTTATTTGAGATAGTTCAGGTTTTTTGGTTTGTAAGTAGCTATCGTATTCTTTTAGTAATTTTGCATTTCGGATATAACCGTTATCCAATGCTTTTTTTAAGCTTGAAATTTCTAATTCAGTAGATGTTACTTCTAACTGAACTGATTTCTGGACTTGTTCTTCTTTGGATTCACAACCTAGTAACAGCAGCGAAAAGCAAAAAATACTAAACAGCTTCCAGGCATTAAAATTCGACATTCATTGTCACCTTTTATCAGCATTAATGTATAGATATTATTGAGTTGCTTTAGTTTTGCATAACAGACGATTTAAACCAAGTTTTTTGTTTAGTGATAATGCGAGTCAAGACTTTAAAGCAAAAATCGTCTGAAAATGGTAATCCTAAAGTATGTGAATTTACACTTTGATTGAGTCTGCGGCTATCGATTTGGTTAATAACAACTTTCTGGTCATCATTAATTTAAATGCAACAGGCACAAAATAAAAAGATAAAATAGTTGTTAGCGCTGTCCCACCTGCAATAGCAACGGCAAATGGAGGCCAAAACCCACCCCCAGCAAGTATGAGTGGCATAAATCCACCCACGGTGGTGATTGTTGTTGAGGTAATGTGGCGTGAACTTTTCATAACAGCAGCGATTATTTTATCTTGATCTGTACCTGCGCGGGTAGCCCTTAGTTCTGATAAAATAACAATGGAAGCATTAATCGCTAAACCCATAAGCCCCAATAAAGCGATTATAACGGTAAACCCAAAAGGGAAACCTCCTAAATAAACACTGAGTAAACCTAGCATGGCAGCTTGCGCAGCATTGACCATGATTAATAATGTCGTGGTAAATGAATTAAAGGAAACAACTAAAACCGTTAGCAATAGTACGATTATTATACCGACGGAAGTTATCAGTTGACCTACTGCTTCATTACGTTTTTGTGACTCTCCGCCAATTTCAAGTCTATATCCTGGGGGAACTTTAAAGTCAGAATTTGCTAAAGTTTGCTGAAAATCATTTAATACAGTTTGGGGAATAATACCTGTCTTCAGATAACCTTCTATCACATTTACACGTTCACCATTTCTTCTTTCTATACTGCCACGAGACGGCTTTAAAGTGAGTTCCGTAAAGGTTTCAATGTTCAGAGCTTGGCTGCTTACAAAACTAGTTGAATTAAGAGCACTGGTTGAAGATCTATCGATATCGGCTACTCTGACACGTACAGGAATGGTCTCTGTATGTTCAATTATACTACCTGCAATAATGCCATGATATTGAGACTGTAATTGGTTTGCTAAAGCAGTCAAAGTTAAGCCACTTTGTTTTAATGCAATTTCATCGGCTTTCAACCAAAGTTTAGGGTTGCCCGACATTAAAGTCGATCTCGTTTGAATAACATTTGAGTGCGCAGTCAATAAAGTGCGTAATTCTAAACCTAATTGATTTAATGTGTCTAAATTAGGGCCGTAAATGCGCATCTCTATTGGTGCATTGAAAGGTGGGCCCTGTTCTAATTTTCGAATAATAATTTGCGCTTGGGGAAAAGCTTTATCAAGTTCAGTTTGTAATTTAGGTATGAGCTTATTGGCGGTTTCAAAATCAGGTGTTTTAACCATAGCTTGCGCATAATTGGTGGCACCTCTGCTTCTGGGTTTCATATTGTAATAAAAGCTGGGGAAATTATTACCTACCATCCAGTCTAATTTTTCAATGCCATCAAATTTTCGGATATATTTATCAATTTCAAGCGTTGTTTGTTTGGTATTTGTTATGCTGCTACTTGGTGTTAGGCGTACTTCAATGTGAAACATGTCACGATCTGATGGTGGAAAAAACTGCTCCGTAAGCTGACCCGCACTTAAGAAACCTAATACAGGTAAAATAAAAACCAATAATAAGGTTTGTTTAGGGTTCATTAGAGTCCATTTTAGAGATGCCTGAAATTTACTTGTTAATTTGGGCAAACGTATGCCGCGACCCCAGATTGTATTTCTTTCTTTTCCATTTATAAATTGCCCTGCAAATACAGCAATTAAAGTATGAGAAATTAAATAAGAGCCAATTAAAGCAAAAATAACGCTTAGCGCTATGCCCCCGACAAATTCCCCCGCAGGTCCTGGCATTAATACGATTGGTGCAAAAGCAAGAATAGTGGTTAAAGTTGAGCCTAATAAAGGCATCCAAAAATGAGAGACCGCAGTCTGCACAGCCTTTAATGGGCTATAACCTTGTTGACGATATCTTTGAATTGAGTCTGTCATTACAATGGCATTATCAACCATAATACCCAGTGCAACAACCAAACCTGTGACTGACATTTGATGTATTGGTAAACCATAATATTGCATGGTTACTAAAGTAAATAATACTGTTAAAGGTAAGGCTGTGCCAACAATCAGTGCGGCTTTAAACCCTAAGGTAAGTAATAAAACAGATAAAATAATCACGAAGCCAACTAAAATATTGTTAACTAACTCACCTAATCTATTTTCTGTATATTGTTTTTGATCAAAGATATTTTTTAATTGAACTTGCTCGGGTAATTTTTGTGAAAATAGTGCAATACTGGTATTTATTTTTTTTGAAAAATTGTCTATTCGTAATCCTGGTAACATACGAGCTGCAACATAGATGCCTTTTTTGCCATCAATTAAAGCAATGTCAAACTCAGGTTTTTTGATTGCTCTTTGTACTTTAGCTAAGTCGGATAACTGATATTGCGCACCTGTCTCATTACTGATCAAAGGAATTTTTTGTATTCTAGAAATAGAATCAAATGCGCCTGTTATTTCTAATTGTATTTGTGTGTGTTGATTTGTTAATGTACCAGCGGCAACTTTTGCATCGGCGCCTTGTAAAGCAAGGGCTATTTGTTGAATTGAAATTTGCGATAGGGCAGCTTTTTGAGCATTAACTTCAACTAAAATCTCTTCTTCTGGTTTACCAAAAAAATGGACAATTTCAACACCACTGACATTACGTAATGTGCTTTGCAATTCTTTTGCATAACGGCTTAAGGTGGTAAGCGGTAGTTCAGATGTTTTCCCCGTAAGTGCAAAAATGCGTGTATAGGCATAGCCTTTTTCATCATCTAATAATGGTGTGCTAGCTTGAGCGGGTAATTCTGATTGCACATCAGCCAATAAATCTCTTAACCTAGACCAAATAGGTAATGGGTTTTGTACGTTATCATTTAATTCGATGCTTAAAACGGATATGCCTGGACGGGAAGTTGAAATGATAAGTTTAACTTCTTGTTGAGATTTTAACTTTTGTTCAAGCTTTTCACTCAATTGCGCCTCAATTCGTTCAGCACTGGCGCCCGGTAAAAAAGTGGTGACAGAAGCAAACCTGTTAGTGATTCTAGGGTCTTCAGTTATGGGTAAGCTCGAAATTGCAGCTAATCCGCTGACACACAATAACGCTATAATTAACGCTTGAAGGCGGCCATGTTCAAATAAGTATTTGATCATTGAACTTCACCATTAGCTGAATTTGCAAATCTTGTTTTAACAATTTTAACTGCTATATCAGTACTTACTTTGTGTAAACCGTTAGCTACAATTTTACTTTTATCTGGTAGCGGGGCACTGATAAATGCATTTTTTCCATCGGTATATATGACCTTTACAATAACGGGTTTTAAACGAGCGCTTTTTTCTTCTTTTTTTATGTGATAAATATTCCAAGTTCCACGAATACCATCTGTAAGAGCTGATAAAGGTACCCAATAACCCAGTGCTTTTTTGTCTTCTTTTATTTTAAGCCTGCCAACTTGACCTGCATATATCGGTGCATTATCGGGTAAGGAAAAACGCATTGATAATGTATGAGATATAGGGTCTATTTCAGCGCCTTTACTCAATACTTTTGCTTGATACTCTTGGCCTGAAATAATAACGGGCATTATGGGTTTAATGGTTGACTTCAGATGTTCAGGTACACCGACTTGAATTTGATTATGACCTTTTTCTAATATACGTATAGTAGGTGCTCCTGCTGCTATGACTTCACCTAAAGCAACATATCTTTGACCCAAAATACCATCAAAAGGGGCGTTTAAATGAGATTTTTCTATTTGAAGATCTATGCCTGTAATTGCAGCTTGAATTTCACTGATATTTGCTAGATAGACATTGATTTGAGTATTGATTTTATCTAAATTTTGTTCGGCGGAGTAATTTTGTTTTTTTAATTTATCTAATCTTTTTTCATCTAACTTTGCTAATGTGAGCTCAGCTTCAATGCGTTTTTTCTTAGCTAAAAGTTTTAACTTTTCAATGTCAAGAAGCCGGGTATCTAAGGTGATAAGGGTTGTGTTTTTTGTAACTTTATCCCCTTGATCAAAATGAATTTTTTTTATTTTACCTGAGAATTCAAATGCGAGTTTAGCATCTTGTTGTTTAATGACTCGACCGCTAAATTGACGCTCTACTTGATATGATGCCATTTGTTGTAGTGCCATAGCTTCAATATTGACTGTGTTCTCGGCGCTTGAAATATGAAAACTGGCAATAAATAAACCAAAGTATGCAAATGATTGATACTTCATTTTATGCTCCTGATCCCTGATGAACTAAAAATTGATTTATAAAACGATGATAAAATACTAGACTACTCAGTCTAGGTTCAATATAAATGAATCAAACTAGACTGTCTAGTCTATTCTTGTAATTTGAGGTTTGTATTAAATGGTAACAACAGAAGTAGCGTCAAAAAGAACTAAATCGCAATTAAAGCGTGAGCAAATTATTGAGGCTGCAACAAAATTATTTATTGAGCAGGGCTACCCAAATACGAGTATGGATAAAATAGCTAAGGAAGCTGGGGTATCAAAGCAAACTGTTTATAGCCACTTTACAGATAAAGATACTTTATTTGTTGAAACAGTTGGTTCACGTTGTTCAGCATCTGAATTTAGTGGTCAGCTTTATCATCCAGAATCTAGCTTACAAGATAATTTATTTAAAATTGTTAAAACTTTTAGTGATCTTGTTTTATCGGATGATGCGATTCAAGTTTATACCACCTGTGTATCACATCGAACTGAACACCCTCAGTTAGGCTCATGTTTTTACTGCGCGGGTCCTAAAATGATCCAAGATCAGGTTTCTCAGTGTTTAGCTAAGTTATCTGGTGTAGGTCAGTTGAACATTAATGATACACGTTTTGCTACTTTACAATTATTAGGCATGGTACAAGGTGATTGGCATTTAAAGCGTACTTTAGGCCATATCAGTGATGACGTAGCACCTTCTGACGAATATTTAAAAGACTGTGTTAATCGCTTTGTAAAGTCTTATAGCTAAAAATGTAATCATTTGTTTCTGCTTGAATATAAAATTAATTAGTTTGATTTCGATCAATGCTTTGATACATCACTTAGTTATTCTGTTTCTCTTGTTAAAATAACTTATGACTTTGTATGAACTCAAAATCTCAAATTTATTTTGAAAAGCTCATTGTTTCTGACAAGTGGGCTAGAGTTGAAAATATGGCTTTCGAGTTAGATGGTCGTATTGATTATAATGATAGAATGGCTGAGTATTTACAGGATATCTGTCCTGAAGTTTTGTGTATAAATGTGACCGCTGAACAATGTGTTAAATATGAGCATAGTTGCGGGCTTAATTTTGTTGAAATATCAGAATATGTTTTCCAATATATTTATAATGAATAATTTGATATTTATTAACAGACATAAAAAAAGCTTGCCTAGGCAAGCTTTTTTTATTTTAAACAGCTTACTTGTTTAAAGACATTTTCATTGGCTTTTGACAAATAACAACTGTTTTGAAATGCTTCAATGTTGCTTCAGGCATATTTTGTGGAAGCTCAACAGTGCTGTGATCGTCATGTAAACGAATGTCGCCGATAAATTTACTTGGAATATCTGCTTCGTTTGCAATTGCGCCTACAATATTTTTAACTTGTACGCCATCATCACGACCAATTTCGATACGGTATGTATCTACAGGACCATTATCTTTAGGGCGACGCTCTCGAGGTTTACGCTCTCTGTCTTGACGACCTTCAGATCTTTCACCACGGCTATTGCGATCATTTCTATCACGACTACGACCACTTCTGTCATTACGATCACCACGGCCACGATCATTGCGGTCGCCTCTAGGTGCGCGTTCTGGCATTTTAGGTGCATCTTCAACTTTGATTGGCGACTGTTTTTGCGCCAAGTAAAGTAATGCGCCTGCGAGTGCTTCACTTGATAAGCCTAATTCAGCGGTAAGTTTTGCAGCTAATTCATTATAAAATGCAATATCACCTTGTTCAGCTGTTTTTGTTAATGTAGTTGCTAAAGTTTCAAGGCGCTTTTGTTGTACTATATCTGTACTTGGTAATTGAACTTCTGCAATGTCTGACTTAGTACCACGAACGATATTTTTAAGCATGTAACGTTCGTTACGCTTAACAAATAAAAGTGCTTTACCAGTACGACCTGCACGACCAGTTCGGCCAATACGGTGAACATAAGCTTCAGCATCTTGTGGTATATCGTAGTTAATAACTAAATCGATACGTGGTACATCAAGGCCACGTGCTGCAACATCTGTTGCTATAACGATATCTAGCATGCCATTTTTTAAACGTTCGATTGTACGTTCACGGGCTTGCTGGTTCATGTCACCGTTTAATGGTGCAACAGAGAAACCTGCACGCTCTAAGTACTCTGCTAGCTGTACTGTATCGTTACGTGTTCTCACGAATACGATAGAGGCGTCATAATTTTCAGCTTGTAAAAAACGTACAATCGCTTTATTTTTATGAACGTGACCAGCCATCCAGAATACTTGCTCAACGCTTTCAACAGTTGAGTTGCGTGCTGCAACACTTACATGTTCTGCATTTTCTAAGTATTTGCTACAAATTGATTGAATTTGCTTAGGCATAGTTGCAGAGAATAAACATGTTTGTTTATCTTGTGGGGTTTTAGCCATGATAGTTTCAACATCATCAATAAAGCCCATGCGTAACATTTCATCAGCTTCATCTAAAACCATTGCACTTAGTCTATCTAGTTTTAATGTGCCTTTATTTAAGTGATCCATAACACGACCTGGTGTGCCCACAATAATTTGTGCGCCTTCACGTAGTGCTTTTAATTGGATACCGTAGCTTTGACCACCATAGATAGGTAATACTTTTACGCCGTGAGTAAATTTAGAGTATTGTTCAAATGCTTCAGCTACTTGTATTGCTAATTCACGTGTTGGTGCTAATACTAATATTTGAGGGTATTTAGCTTTAACATCTATATTATTTAACAGGGGTAAAGCAAATGCTGCTGTTTTACCTGTACCTGTTTGTGCAAGTCCTAATACATCCTTTCCTGCTAATAAAGAAGGAATACATTTAGCTTGAATTTCAGAAGGTGTTTCATAACCTAATTTTTCGACAGCTTGTAATATAGCAGGTGATAGTTCTAAGGATGAAAAAGTGACAGATTCAGACATTAAAGCGCCTCGGCATATTTAAAGAGGCGCGCATTGTATAGTAAAACAGCAGCAATAGCTCGGGTAAATTTCAACTATTTTCTATGTGATTGAACTTGGTTGAATTTTATACAGGTGTATTTTCTTGGTACAGACCAAAATTTTCTTTTGCATACGCTTCAAACTCGGTAAAGCCACCTATATGGACCTGTTCAACAAATATTTGAGGTACAGTTTCAACCGGTTTTCCGACTGTTTTTTCAAGATCCGCTTTTGAAATGCCTTCTTTATTAATATCAATATATTTAAATTTAAAGCCTACTACATCTTTACTGAGCTGAGTTGAAACTTCTTTTGCTCTGACACAATATGGACACCCTTCACGACCAAAAATCACTGTAAACATACCTTAAACCTCATTTGTTTGAATACGTACAGCATAGTCGAATTTATAAATTGGTAAAATAGATTAATTCGATTGTATTATTCTATAAAGTTGATGATTGAGTGTTTTTGAGTAATAAATTTTCTTGTTTCAAATGGGCTAACTCTAATAATAAGTTAATTACAGTTTTTATTTCAAAATTATCCCAAGGTTTAGATAATATGATTTGTGCAATTTTATTTGGTATCGCAGATTGGCAAAGCTCCATATCTGCATAACCGGATAATAAAACTCTACTCATTTGAGGGGCTATTTTGTTAATGTGACTTAAAAGCTCAATTCCATCCATATGCGGCATGCGAATATCAGAAATAATTAAATCAAATTGTTCATCTGTATTTAAATTATTTTTAATAGCCTCTAATGCTTCACTTGCACAATTGTAACTCGTAATTTGATAATCTTTTCGTAAAATTCGAGTTAATGCATTTAATACTTCAGGTTCATCATCTACTAATAAAATGTGGGTCATTAATAACCTCCTGTATCTTATCTTTATTTTAATATACTAGTTAAATATACATCAATTGCTTAATGTCATGAAAAAAGTGTTTAATATTTCTTTTATGTGGGTAAAGCAATACGGCTTGTAGTGCATGTTTTAAAGCATGAAACTTGTGACCTAGTTGACGATGGTGATCAGCTCTGCTTTCATTCAAACTTGCTTTTGCATGTTTTACTGTTAAAGGTTGAACATCTGGGTGTGCTCTGATACGTGTAATTATTTCATCTAATGCGGCTAAATGCTTATCCTGAAATTTTAAGTTTGAATTTTTAGGCGTGAGATGATCTGTGGTGATTTCATGGCTGAAACAAAAGTTTCCTTGCATCGCAAGCCGTAACCAACAATCCCAATCACTGGCTGACTTTAAACTTGGATCAAAACCTGATTTCATCAGTTTTTCACGTTTTACCATGACACTTGAAGTGCCTATGATATTATTCTTTAATAAAATATTTAATGGTGAATTTAATGTTATATATTCATTATTTACAAAGTTACATACTTTTGAAAATTCAGAAAAATATGAAAAGCAATCAATAATAGGCTGATAATGTGTATCGACATTCTGATAGTTCGTGAAAGTTAAAATGCAATTAGGGTGGGTTTTCATAAACTGCAGTTGATTGGCTAATTTGTTGTCATACCATGTATCTCCGGCATCTAAAAAAGCAATGAATTTACAGTTCGATTTTTCAATGGCTAAGTTTCTCGCATTTGCAATATTTGATTTATTATATTCAATAATGCGGATGTAATCATATCTTTGGGCTATGTGGTTTAGCCACTCGGAAGTATCACCACTGCTGCCATCATCAGTAATAATAACTTCTTGGCGTATATTCTTCTGCCTAAGAATACTACCTAATGATTTAGATAAATGTTCTTTATTGTTATAGCTTGGAATAATGACACAGACATCTTTGCACATATCACATTCTCCATTTCATAATAATTTTATTTACTTTGAAAACTGCAATTAAAATGCCAGCGATATTACGCTAAAAACAGCAGCAAGTTCTCCATTTTGCTTTGCAAAATGCAATCATTTTGCATAAACAGTATAAATACAGCGCTAAATACCTGATTCAGGGCAGGCATATACCTTGCTGTTATTAAATGACGCTAGTAATTACTGACTATGATAACTGAGGATAGAGTAATGAAACATATTGCTGTAGTGCTCCCCGATTTTCCAATTCCATCAGAAACCTTTGTGGTAACTGAAATTAAATCTTTGCTTAAAATGGGTCATAAGATCACTGTATTTTGTTTTAACCGCGAGCTACATTGGATTGAGTTACCGGATAAAGTCAATGTTATTGAACTTGATTCTACTATATCAAATGAGATCGGTGGCTTATTTAGGTTTAACCCAATGAACTTGGTTAAGTCATTTATATGTGCATATCACTTACAAGAAATTTCAATTAAATCTTTGCTTTTTTATGGGGTCAAATTGGCGACATTAGCTAAAAAGTATGGCTGTGAACATTTTCATTGCCACTTTTTACATAATGTTATGGCTTATGTTTTAGTTGCGGCAAAATTGGCAGATGTCACTGTGTCAGGAGTGGGTCATGGTCATGATGTTGATGTGAATAGCCATGATTTAAAGTACAAATTACAAATGTGTAATTTTTGTATTGCTGTTTGCCAAGATATGAACAATACCTTTAGCTTGTTAGGCGCAAAACATCATTATTTGCTTCATAGCGGCGTTGATGTGTCTCACTTCGCATTAAATCCCCCTCCGGATCATAATAATGTAAGGAATCGGCGATTAAGGTTATTATTTGTCGGCCGCTTAGTGGCTAAAAAAGGGTTGAAATATGCCTTAGAGGCATTAGCTAAAATAGACGCTGAACATCGGCCTTGCTTAGATATTGTTGGCAAAGGTCCTGAATATGCAAGAATATCTGAACAAATAAAGCAATTGCATTTAGAAGAGTTTGTTTGCTTACTTGGTCATCATACCCCAAATTGGATTGCGCAAGTATCAGGTCAATATGATGCTTTTATTGCGCCATTTTATACACCTGAAAATGGAGAAACTAATACAAGTCATTTAGCAGTGAAAGAAGCGATGGCAATGGGGCTTCCTGTTATTACATGTGAGACTACAGGCTGTAGAGAGGTTGTGAGTTATGAGGTTGGCTTTATTGTAAAACCAAAAGATACAAATGAGTTGAAAGAAGCAATAGAGTCACTGAATTATTTAAAACCGAGCATTCGGCAAAAGATGGGCATACTTGCTCGAAAGCGGGTTGAGGTAATGTTTGACTCTATTACACAGGCAAAAAAATTATCAAATTTGATTGAGCAAATTCATAGTTAAAACAAAAACTCTGGAGGTTTTATGTTTATTAAAATGGTTTACTGGCTTAAAACAGATGAAAGTGTTTTTGGGTGTTTTTGTCGTAAATGGGCGAAAAAAATACGTAACCCTCAAATTCCCGTTATTCCATTAATGCATAGTTTATTATTTAATTTTCATGTGTTTATCACAAATTTATTTGATGATATATACCGAGTATTATACTTCACACCTTTATTTAAAAGCCAAGTGAAAGGTAAAAAGCAAAATTTATATCTCTATTCTGGCATGCCACAGATATTAGGTCATTTGGATATTACATTAGGTGAAAATGTCAGAATGTCAGGAGTCACGACTTTTTGTGGGCGCGTATTCTCTGTTGATAAGCCCCAATTAATTATAGGGAATAACGTTGATATAGGTTGGCAAAACTCGATTTCTATTGGTACTAAAGTCATTCTCGAAGATGATGTGAGACTTGCTGGTAAGGTATTTTTAGCTGGTTTTCCAGGGCATCCAATTGATAATGATGCAAGAGCTCAAGGTAAACCTGATTTGGAATGCCAAGTTGGTGACATCATTATTCAGCAAGGCGCTTGGCTTGGCACTGGGGTGACGGTATTAGCGGGTATCACGATTGGTCAAGGGGCTATTATAGGGGCTGGTTCTATTGTAACCAAAGATATACCTGCTAATTGCATTGCAGCTGGTAACCCTGCTCGTGTTGTAAAAAATATTTAGCTGGGAGTATTTATGCGATTTATTGTATTTGGCGAAGATTGGGCTGCACACCCGAGCAGCACGCAACACTTAATAAAAGAAATATCTCAAGAGCATGAAGTGAGTTGGGTCAACTCCGTGGGAATGCGTACACCTAAATTTTCTTTTAAAGATATTAAGCGTGTTTTTAATAAATTTATTTCGCTTTTTAGTATGCGTAAAAAATCTGAATTTTTGAATGAATTTACAGTTTACAATGCAAAAATTTTACCTTGGCATCAATTTTCTTGGGTGAATATATTAAACAAGCAGCAAATAAAAAAAACAATACCTTTATTAAATACATCAATAGATGATGACCCTATCATTTATTGGATAAGTGTACCTACCGCTATCAGTATGATTGATATAAGGGAACAAGATAAAGTCATTTATTATTGTGGTGATGATTTTTCAGGACTTGATGGTGTGGATTATAATCTGGTTGCACCTTTTGAAAAAGAACTGATAAATAGAGCTGATATTATTTATGTTGTGAGTGACGCTTTAAAGCAAAAGATGCCACACAATAAAACTTTTCTACTTAGGCATGGTGTTGATTTCAAATTATTCAATATGCCTGCCAATATTAATGAAGGTTTACAAAAGCAAAGACCAACATTAGGCTTTTATGGATCAATATCAAATTGGGTAGATCTTGATTTATTAAAACAATTAGTTAAAGCAAGACCTGAATACGATTTACTTTTAATTGGTAAAAGTAAGGTAGATTTAAATGAATTGTTAGCTTTAAAAAATGTAAAGCATATAGAAGCAATAAACCACAATCAATTACCCCATTTTTCACAGCACTGGCAAGTTGCTTTACTCCCATTTGTTGATAACGCACAAATAAGGGCCTGTGATCCCTTAAAGCTTAAAGAATATTTAGCATCAGGAGCCCCTATCGTTTCAACTTCTTTTCCTGCTGTAGATAAGTATAAAGAAACAGTATTAATTGCAAATGATGTCCAGGGTTTTATTGAACGTGTTGATTGGGCTGTTAACTTAAGTATCTCAAGTGGTTTAATGTGGCGTCAAAATTCATCAAATCAAGTAAAACAAGAGAGTTGGCAGCAAAAGTCCCATTATGTTCTTAATCAACTTAAGTCTGTTTTATAGTCTTTATGGTTTTGCAATTTGTTTTGCAAATTGCAAAGTTATTAAACATCTTATTAGAGGTTTTACTTTAATTTGTTGATAGTAAAGTACTTTAAAGGTGGCGCGTAGAATGCACTCTTGAATATAGTTTATTCATTGGAGCGTATAATATGAAACGATGTCAGATCTTAAGATCACTCTTTTTAGGGATAGCGAGTTTAAGTGCGCAAGCAGGGGAACCCTTTAATTCCTGTCCCTCTAAAGCTTTTTTAGTACAAGATACAACTGCAAGGTTATATGGTGTGAATTTAGTTTCAGGTAATGCGCCTGAACTCACGTCAGATATGGGCACAAATAGCAAAGTAAATGGTTTTGGTTTTAGTGTGCACGATAGGTATTTATATGGTTGGGGCTATGAAGCTGGATCTTTGGTACGTATTGGCGTTGATTATCAAGTTGAGCCGTTAAGCCTTATTAATAATCCAGGAGGAAATTATTATGTAGGTGATGTATCAGTACAAGAAAACGCTTATTACTTCTATAAAAAAGGTGCAAGCTCAGGTTTATATCGAGTTCCACTTGATGAAACCAGCAGTGAGTATTTAGAGGTCAGCAAAATAACAGACGGAAGCGCATTAAACTTAACCATTTTTGATTTTGCATTTCATCCTGATACCCATTTAGCTTATAGCGTAGATAAAAATGGTGATTTACATCGCATTGATGTGAATTCAGGTACGTCAATATCTTTAGGTAATGTTGGACAAAGTGGCACTTTTGGTGCGGTATATTTTGATGTTGAAGGTACGTTTTATATAAGTCGTAATAAAGATGGCCATATATTTAGGATTAATGTTGCAAATTCAAACCCTACTGCAGAACTTTTTGCATTAGGACCAAACTCGGGAAATAACGACGGAGCGCGCTGTGCAACGGCACCACTAATTGATGAAGATGATACAGCAATTGATTTTGGTGATGCGCCTACCAGTTATGGTTTAACGTTAGCTGATAACGGTGCTAGACATGAGTTTGATGCTACTGGGTTATATTTGGGCAGTATTGTTAATGGTGAATCTACCCCTAAAGCGGTAGATGATAGTGATGATGGTGTGCAATTTATAACTGGATTAGAAGTTGGTTTGGATACTTTAATGCTCGTTACATCTTCCAGTGTAGGCTATTTGAATGCTTGGTTTGATTGGAACCAAAATGGTGAATTTGATAACAGTGAGCAAGCGGTGATATCAAAAAGCCTTGTAGCGGGTGAAAATCACATTTTACTTGAAGTGCCTAATAATGCTTTAGTTGGTAGTACTTGGATGCGTTTTAGAGTCACTGAAAATCCAACTGTTACAGCCAATGGCGGTGTTTCCAATGGTGAAGTAGAAGATTATCAGCAAAACATTACAGATCCTGGTATGTCTACAACTTATTATCCTGGAGCGAGTTCATGGGTATCTTTGGCATACGAGGACCTATGGCCTGAAACAGGTGACTATGACTTTAATGATGTTGTACTTAATTACAGAACCACAGTCAATAAGGTAGGTTCAAATGTTATTCGATATGTAATCGAAGGTGAGCTCAATGCTGTTGGGGCTGGTTATCATAATGGGTTTGCAGTGCGTTTTAAAAATTTACCAAGTGGATACGTAAATACAAGCTTAATTCGCCATGAAATAGGCGGGGTAATACAGTCAGGTATTGCACTAGAGTCAGGGCGTAGTGAGGCTATTTTAATTGTGATCCCTGATACTAAAACAGTCTATAGCAGCGCATGTACTTATTTTAGAACAAACGGGTGTGAAAGCGATCCCAAAATTAGTTTTAAGATCACCTTACCGCTAAGTACTTTTATAGACTCAAGTATTGCTCCTTTAGGTTTACTCGACCCCTTTATTTTTGCTGTAAATGGTTTTGCTCATGGGGATTATGTCAATATTAATAATGCTAGGTCTTGGGAAGTTCACTTGAAAAATAAAGAACCAACAGAGGCATTCGATTTAAATCTATTAACACTCGAAGATGACGCAAGTAATGTTGAAAGTGGGTTTTATTATCAAACTGAGAATGGATTACCTTGGGCTATGGAAGTTGGGGTTAATTGGTCACATCCAAAAGAAAATGTAGACTTAATTATTGCCTACCCGCTATTTAATAGCTTTGCCCGCTCGTCGGGAGTTGATAATTCGTTATGGTTCAATTCACCTGATAGTTCAAAGGTTATAAATAATTAGGAGTAAGTCATGATTTTTTTACAAAACAATTTTTTAATTATTTTATCAATAATGTTAGTTGGCTGCGGGGGAGGTAGTGAGGGGGAGAATAAAGGTGAAACTAAATCACCAGATTCAGTACCGATAGTAATGTTACCACCTCCACCGGATAATATTGTTGAAACTACGGCTGATATTATCGCTGACCAAAATTTTAATTTTTCAACTAAGTTTAGCCTTAAGCTTGATGCAAAATTAGTTGGATTAGATCAAAGAGCATATATTAATGTTTGCTTATCACCTGACCCAGGTAAGCAGCTTGATTATAATGAATGTCTATTTAGATCACCATTAAATCAAAATGGCATTCAAGAGTCTCTTATGATCAGTCATTCAGGTATAAAGTTAATTGCGCAAATTTGGTTTTACGATGGCACTACAGTGCCCATGGAATATGAATGGCAATACCAAGTTAACGATGATGAACAGCATTTTTTGATTCGCTAATCGTCAGTTAATTAAAAGTTTAAGTTTAAATAAAAAACCTTCTTTTAAATTGAAGGTTTTTTATTTTTCATATGTATTTATTTAAATTTTTGGCTTTGATAAAGATTACTGCCAATGAGTTAGTATTAAGTCCTTTTCATTCATTAATTACTGCTTGTTAAATGAATGCTTTAAAACCAAGTTAAAGCTCTGATCCCATTTACGTATTTTGAGTGACGAGAAGGTCTTAGAGGGCAAGCCGCAACCAATGCAGCGAGTTCTTTTTCGAAAGACTCATCCGTTTTAAGTTCAAGCAATACGTATTCGCCTAAAGATCGTCCAGTAACAAGGTTTGGTATACCTTGATAACGTTGATCATATACTTCTATATTTCTATCAAAAGTAGCCCGCATACTACCACATAGGCTCTCAAAATATTCTCTTTGGTATCGACAAATCAATACAGGATATTGATTGTTTCCCCACAAATTATTAGCTTGAATACTGAGTACTTTTTGACATGAAAGTAAATGATGATACCAGGCTTTATCGCTGTTTCTTATATCCAAATTCACAGGGTAAGTTACTTTATAGCCTTTACCTGCTTCACGGTATTTAAACTCTAACTTTGAATCTTTAGAATCAAACAATTCATCATACCAGCGGATACGGATCTTTTTTCTATTACAGATCCCACTGAGATTTTCTTCATATACATCTAAATTAGCACTATCGAGGTATAAGCTATTTACACTGCGATCAGGGTGCTTTTTACGAAATAGAAGTGGGTGTAACTTCAACCAATTTAATACGTGGTTTAGTCTACTTAAGGGGATCGGTATTTTAACTTCAAAGCGTCTAGTATTTTTCATTGTGATTTATCCGATTTCATAACTGTATTATATAAAGTTTGTATGTTTATTTTTTCAGGCTTGCTGGTTGTGCCATCCAGCGATAGTTGACTACCAAGCTCGCTTATAATATTGGCAATACAGTGTGATTTTTTGCAGTTAAGATTACGGGCAATTAATTTGGCACCGCCAAATATACTTTTTTTACTGTAAGTCATTAGTGCATAATGATTTATATTTTCAATTTCAATATCATCAGCATAAACTTCTGAGGCATCTTTACTGACTAGACCAAAGTTACTTGTATTAATTGAAATACTTTTAACATCAATAAAGCTGTTTTCACCTGCGGAGATTGCTTTATCTCGTATTTGTTGAAAATAGACATTTGAGATTAATAGTTTAGATCCGCTTACGTCTATCGCATCACCGCCTGAGCGAATGCCTATATTATGAAAGTCGCTTTGTTTAATGACACCAGAGCAAAAGTCACAATCAAAACCATCGGAAAAGGCGTTAGTGATTTTTAAGTCTTTAATTTTGAACTGGCTATTAATCATATTAAGCGCATCTTCAGAGTAATTATCACTGATATTGACATGATTCAAATGTGCATCAGCTTTAACAAAATAAAGCGCGCCCCTTGCTTGCCAAAAACCTTTACTGGGCCCTTTTGAATGACTGAAGTTACTATGGTTTATTTCAATCTTCTGATTGTCTGAAAACACAGATATACCGGCCCAATACTGATTTTTTTGTGCGCTTAAATTTATAGAATTTTGGGCGCTACCATTTAACATTAGCTTGCCAAAAACCATCATCCCAGCACCTTTGGAAAAGCGCAAATTAGCACCTGCAGCAATAATGACTTGCCAATTATTGGGAGTGACCAAATAATCATTAATTTGCCAATCTCCTTTTGCGATATACCATGTCTTATTGCTACTGTTATGCGTAATAAAAGGATAATTTTTTAATAATGGGTTATAACTGATAGGTCTAGGGATAAAATCTAAAGGTTGTGTATCTTTGATAAAATGAAACGGTTTTATTTTTTTAGATTCTAATCCTGCATGTAAATCCAGCGATGTTATATTATTTGGAATTTTAAAGGTAACTTTATTATTAGGGGGGATAGTTAACGGTAGATCACTGTTAATTTCATCAAGATAAACCATTTTTGAATAATGGGTTGCTCCAAATAGCGTTTCAAGATTAAGTGATTCTTCAGTATTGTTTTCTATTGTAAGAATGGCTGAATTTATATCGTTAGGGTTTGATTTAAAATGAGATGTTAAGTCCCAATTCTTTTTAATATTCACAAATGATAATTGCTTATGTAGCTGTGGATTTAATTTATTTGAAATGGTGCAACTGGCTATGATGCACTTTGTTTGCTTTTGTAATAAATCAAAATCATAAGTACTAATGAGTGGCATGTCTGAATTTAATAAGGTCAATAATTGAGTTTGCTGATGGTTTAAATGAGCTTGTAATGATCCATTATCTAAACGTTTATCTATCTGTTTTAATGCTTTCATATAACTATTTTTAACTAACTTATCGTTCAACATCATTCTTGTTACTTTAAATTCTTGGGTTACCGCTTGTGTAAACCAAAAGTGTTCCGCGGGTGAAACTGCCACATCGCTTTGAATCGGTTCTAATTTTGCTGTATGTGGATTGTAATAAAAGCGCCAGTTATTCCAGGTTAAAGCATGCCAGGCAGACCACACATCAACCGTCGCTAAATATTGACCTAATTTTTCATGATCAAAAACATCACTCGCTGTACGTTTTTTGTTAATGAAATCACTCAGTAAACTTAGTGCGATAGCACGTTGTTTATTTAAAGCTGGTTTACCTAAAATCGTACTACGTTGTAATACTCTAGGACGTAATTTTCGTATGATTTGTTTGTGTGAATTTTGAGTTTCATTTACTAAATCAAAGCGGGTAATTAACCCTTCTGTACGATTATTAACAGCAAGCATATCTTGACTAAACGCTTGTTCAAACAGCATAACCCCCCAATCTTCTCCATTCATTATGACTTTAACGGGTTTCATAATAGGTGTGATAATGTCAAAGTTTGCACCTTTCATGGTTTGAGAAAATAACATTGAACCATGATGACCTCTTACATTTGCACTGACGAGTGCAAAACGTCTACTAGATAAAATGGCTTGTTTTTTTTTCACCTCAAATCTTAAAAACCATTTATTAGGTGCATTAACATGATCTAGCATATCGCCCTGCAATCTGATTTCAGTTTTATATTTTTGACCCAAATAATAAACTTCTCCTTTAACTCTATTTCGAATTTCAGGAATACGACCAGTAGAAAGTGCTTGCTCTCTATCATTCATTATTTTTAGCCAGTTTTGATATTTGATATTTACTTTTAATAAAGGCATATCAGACTGAGAAGTCATATAGCGAATAGGTGCCTGTGCTATATCAGAGAGTAATTGAACTGCTTTATCACTACCGGTTTCAAAGCGTGCAGTGTAACCGGCTTGTATTAGCAGTGTTTTAATATAAAGCGGGGATGGCAGTATCAACAATCCAATTATAAAAACTAAAATGAAATACATGCGTCGCTCAGTCTTAGTATGGGATGACTCTGCTTTATGCAACTCCATATTAGACTCCTGCAATATTATGTTGTTCGAGTAAAGAGACACTGATCTGTGGATATACATTTTTGAGCTCAACAACGAGATCATCAATTTGTTTTGAATTTGTTAAAGAGACAAAAAATGTTGCATCAAACTGCTGATTATTAATATCTAACCTTCGTAACTCCATTCTGAGTGTATGATTGATAATCATATCTTTTAAATCTGATACATTAATGCATATGTCTTGGTTATTAGGGGATATATAATTTAGGGATAGAAATAAACCACTCTCATTATAAGATTTTGCGACTTTTCTTTTAGATACCGTGACTAACAGTAAAGTGGTAAAGCATGCTACGAGTGCCGCAAGTGTTTGCCCTGCACCAAGGGCAACCGCAATGCCTATATTTAAAAATAGATAAAGTAGTTCTTCAGGTTCTTTTATTGGTGTTCTAAAGCGAACAATAGACAGTGCACCCACCAACCCGAGTGCTAATGCTAAAGATGCTTTAACAACTGTAATAATTAAAATAACAGACATCATTAATAGTGGAAATAATCGAGAAAAATCTTGTCGATTACAAAATGCAGAAGAGTACTTTCTAAAGTGATGCCCAATCGCTGATGCTAAAAAAAAACCTAAAATTAAATTAAGTAACAAAGCACCTAATTGAACACTGGCATAAGGGAAAAACATAGCACGAATGTCTTTTGGTAAAAATGCAATGAGTAGTGGGTCGATAGATTCCATAGCAATACCTTATTTAAGATCAACTCAATAAGTAATATCACTTTGATTAAATATGTGATGATTCAAAATGGACTAAATATGCAATCGCTGGTGGCCTGCATGGATGCAGGTACTTAGGTTTAACCTGGAACTATAAACCTGTGCTATTGAAAATTTATCCTCATTTATATTTGATCACTTACTTAATAAAATGTATTTAACTTACAAATTAGTTGATATTTTAAGTTGTGAAACTGTATAAAAGGAATATGCATTCTATGTGCCTAATGTTATTTATATTTATATATAGAGCGGTTTTTAAAGCTGAAGTGTTAAATAAAAGGAGCGGGAGGAGGTCATCGTTTTAAAGTATGAAATCAAAGAAAGAAACGATAGGGCACTTCTTTCTTTACAAAGGAAAATCTTTATTATTTAGAGCGAACAGCACCAGATAAAGCGAGTTTCTTGCCATAACTATTTAACTTAGCTAGCATTCTTTGCTTTTTTGTCACAGTCTTAGCTGTTTCGATATTTAATTGGTTTGAATTTGATACATTTAAATTAGTCATGGTTTTACTCCGTTCGTTGGTATGCAGTAAGGCTATTTTGCAATCAATTAGCATAACTTACCAACGAGTTTTTTTAGTGTTTTCGGATTAAAAAAACTAATGTGTTGGTGGCGTGTTTTAATTCAATGAGTGTTATTTTCAAGCGATTGAATATAAATATATATAGTGTGACTTTTTATATGTGTTATAGGTCGATATTTTGCGTTTTAGTACGCCTTTTAACTTCTTTATGAATAATTATACTTCAGAGTGGTTTTGATTTTTTATTAATGTATTTAAAGTAAAACTCAAAAAATACAATGTTTGAGTTTTACTTTGTGTACTTTAATTTTGCAATTCGCTATTTTTTTTGCATTTTGCAACTCTTATTGGATATAAGTTAACTTCAGTTAAATGAATATCCGCTACCGTAGAATTAAAACTTCTCCAAGAGGGGGATAGCAAAAAGGCGACCATATGACATAAAAATGGCCTTAGGTTATTAATTGATTCATTAAATGAACTTGGTTGTGCTACAACAAAATTTCTATAATATTCGGCATAACCTGTAAATATGCGTGATATGCATTGTAATAACGCAATTGGCTTGGTTTTTATGATTTCTCTGGCATGTCGTAGCATAATTTTTTGCATCTGATTTAAGCGTAATTTTATATTTGATGTTTCAGAACCTGTACGCATTAAGTAAGCTAAATCAATACTATGGGTAAAGCCTATAGGGCCTTGTAATGAAACTTTTAACCAGTAATCCCAATCCTCAGCTGAAGATAAGGTTTCATCAAAATAAACTTCATGATTGAGTGCTGCTGTATTTATCATTACACCAGATGTGCCTATAATATTTTCTGAAAATATATCGGCAGTACAACTGTCTAATAATTTGTATTCATTGCAAAAATTATGATTTATATGTTTTTTAAATTTAGGCCAGTAAGAGAAGCAATCTCCTAAATAATCGTTGTCATTATTAAAGTGTAAATAATTACAAAAACTCATAACAGCGTTGGGCTCTTTACTATGAAATGCGAGTTGTCTTTTTAATTTACCTGTTAACCAGTAATCATCGGCATCTAAAAAGGCAATATACTTGCCTTTGGCATGTTTCAATCCTAAGTTGCGTGCTTTAGAAACTCCCACCCCATTGAGTCTTATGGGTTTTATTCTTAAATCACATTGAGATATTAATAATAAATATTGCCAAGTTTTATCGCTAGAACCATCATCTAGAATAATAATTTCCACAGATGAGACATTTTGTTTCTGGATACTTCGTATTGCTTTAGGTAAATATTCTAAACAATTAAAAGTTGGAATTATTATCGATGTATCAACTTTTTCTACTTTTTCATGGTATGCAATGACCATTTGATTTGAAAATGCTTTTTGAATCAAAAATTGTATTTTTGTCATTAAGTTTCTCCTACTTAATTTAAATTTCAGTGGCATCTAAATTGCTAATTACTTTCAATCATGGGTTTAACATAAAGGTTTAATAGGCATTTCACATGCCACATTGAAACAAATTACAGATGACTGAATTTGAAATTTAAAATGAATGAATAGGTCGATTATTATGAATAAAATTGCATATGTATTATCTAGTTACCCTGTCCTATCAGAAACATTTGTTAGTACAGAAATGAGAGCAATGGAGGCGTGTGGGCATGAAGTTCAGCCTATTGCATTTAACCATTATGAAGGGGAGTTTCAGGAGCAAGACACTGACTTAAAGGACAGAACGCTCTTTTTAAGTGATTATAGTAAATCAATTGCATTAAAGGCTTTACCTGCAATAGGGATTGGTATTGGTAAAGCCATTAAATTTGCATTATTACAAAAAGGTATTTCTTTTTACTCATTAGTGGGCAACGCCCTTAAACTAGCTTATTTGGCGAAAAGAACACATTGTACTCACTTTCATGCGCATTTTTGTCAAGGTGCTGCGGCTACTGCTATTGTTGCTGCTAGATTGTGTGGTGCAACAGTATCATTTGTAGGCCATGGTTATGATGTTTATGCAACACCCCAAGATTTACCCTTAAAACTAGCATCTGTAGATTTTGCAATTGCGGTTTGTAAAGACATGGTTTCAGATTTCAAAGAGTTATCCCCTAAAGTAAATGTTTCTCTTGTTTATTGTGGTATTGAACCGAATCGTTTTAAGCCCACCCATATTCATAATAATAGGCATGAGTTTGTTTTAAATTTAATCGAGTTTAAGGAATTTAAGGCGTTTCAGAAAAAATTTGGGAAAAAAGATAAAAAAGGGAAGTTACTTTTTATAGGCCGTTTATGTGAAACCAAAGGTTTGTTTACTTTATTAGCTGCGTTAAGACTTATACCTAAAGAGCATCGTCCGCAATTAGATTTAGTGGGAGATGGGGTGTTACGAGAGCAGCTCATTGAATATGTAAAAAAGAATAAGTTATCGCAATTTGTCAATTTCTTAGGCGCTAAACAATCATCATGGTTTATAGAGTCGAGTAAAAATTATGATGCTATGGTTGCCCCTTTTGAACTTGCGAGTAATGGTGATAGAGATACAGGACCCGTTGTTGTCAAAGAGGCTATGGCTTTAAAGTTACCTGTGATCACAACTTATTTTATGGGGTGTAATGAATTTCTAACACGCTCGACTGGGTTACGTGTTCCGCCTAAAGATCCCATTAAATTAGCAAGTATGATCAAGCAATTTTATCGTATGCCTGTATTTGATGTTTTGTGTATGAAAAATAATGCCTATAAACGTGTTTGTGATTTATACACAGCACAAAAGCAAGCTAGAAAGCTATCAAGTTTAATTGAAAATACAGCCAATCATTTTTAAAGTCACTTGAGAGTTTGCAATTTGAAAAAAGATGGTAATTTGATTAGCAATTTGCAAAGCATACTATGTCGTTTATAAGGAGTGTAAGAGGTAAGCGCTTGGCATGTTTATTGAAAAGCATACAAAGCGAGTGATTAAGGGGAAACGTATGATCAAAGGCATAAAAATTCATCAAGCGATTTACTATGGACTTGGTATTTTATTAATGAAATCGGTGTCTTTAATAATGCTACCTATCGTTACTTTTTATCTATCTCCTGCTCAATATGGTGCCTTAGAGCTAATGTTGAGTTTTTCTAATTTTGCAACGCTAATAGTAGGTTTTGGTTTAGTTGATGGTCTGTATCGGTTTGTGGGTATGAATGAGGATCCCCTAGATGAAAATATGATCATTGCCAATTTTATCACATTAGCTTTGATTATTGGTTTAGTTAGCCTCGCGATTGGCATGAGTTTAGCGCCCTTTATTGTCATGTTTTTAACCGCTGGTATTACTTTATTTGATATGCAGCTATTAGTTATTATGTTTTCATTTGAAGGTTGTATTGCGATTCCGTTAGCCTGGTTAAGAATGAGAGAGCAAGCATCAAGCTTTTTTTTGCTTACAACAAGTAAAGTGATAATTCAGGCGTGCATATCTTGGTTTTTATTACGCCAAGGCCTTGGGATTTCGGCAATCCTTTGGGGTGGATTAATTTCAATTTTATTATTGGCAGTGACTTTATTGTTTATGCAGATAAGAGAAACCGGTCTTAACTTAAATTTTAAATTAGTGCCTCAGATTTTATCTTATGGTTACCCGCTTGTTTTGAGTAGTTTAGCTGCTTTTGCCTTGAATGGTGCTGATTGGTGGATGGTCGCTGCTGTATCTTCTGAGCATGAATTAGGTTTATATTCATTAGCAAAAAAACTCGCTACGATTAGCATTATTTTAATACAGCCTTTTTGCATGTGGTGGTTTGCTCGGCGGTTTGAAGAATTAAAAAAAGCAAACGGATTAGAAGTTGTCGCAAATAAAACCTCTTTAGGGCTGGCATTAGTCTTGTGTTTTGCAACGCTTATTTGTTTAAGTTCACCTATCGCCATTAATTATTTTATCGACTCTAATTATCAAAATGCCATCATTTATATTCCTTGGTTACTGACTTTCTTTGTTATAAAACAAGCAGCCGAACTGATAAATATGGGCTGTTATATTAAAAAATCGACTAAAAATGTGATGTATATTGATTTTGCCACTGCGATCATAGCCGTTATGTTATGTTATTTATTAAGTGAATATTTTCAAGTGTTTGGTGTGATACTTTCACTCATCTTGGCGCAAACCTTCCGGGTGGTGACTTTTTTTATTATTAGCCAGCGTACATTAGAATTGAAGTATGACTGGAATAAGCTACTGCTGTTATCGATAATTTGTGTTTTATTTTTAATCATAATACCTAACGTGATTAATCTTTATCTGCAATTACTTTTAATAATTGTAGCCTTGTTAGTTATGAGTGCTTTCTTATATTTAAGTGGCTTATTTACTGCAAAAGAAAGCATCAGTAAAAATAAGTTATTAATGAAACTATCTTTAAGAGCTTAATATTATGCAATTACTTATATTTTGCGGGTACTCAATATTAGTGGGTGTGATTTGGTATGTTATGCCTTCCCCTATCTTAGTGATAGCGGCATTTCTAGCGCCTGCAATTGTGGTTAAACTGACAAAAATTCCCTATATCATCTGTTTAGGGTTTATCATTTTTTCTTTTTTTAGAATTCATGAGGCTTTTCCATTTTTAAGTCCATTGCATATCCCTCAGTTATTAGCTTTGGCAACTTTAGGTGTACTTGTCTGGCACTTGTTTGTTTCAAAGGAAATTAATTGTTATTGGACCCCTCAATTAAGTTGGTTTGTTGCATTTTTTGCTTTAGTTGTTGTGGGGGTAATATTTGCGAGTAACTCAGGAAAAGCGATTGGTTACTTTAATTCTACCTATATTAAAATTGCTATCTTGGTATTTGCCATTGTTTGGCTGAGTAAGTCTCCGAGTGATTTTTTGTTAGCTAGCCGGTTATTTTTATTATCAGGCGTTGTGATCGCTTGTGTTGCGCTGTCAAATAAAATGAATGGTATCGGGCTTGTTGAAGGTACTCGCGTCACTATAGGCCGAGATATAGGTTCAATTTTAGGGGATCCAAATGATTTATCGTTAGTTTTACTATTCCCTTGTGGTTTTGGGTTAAGTTTATTTTTTTCTACTGGTCTATCTAAGTGTGAGCGTTATTTAGCTGGGTTGAGTTACTTTTTGCTCGTTAGTGCGATTATTGCAACGCAAAGTCGAGGTGGTTTATTAGGTATTATGGTTATTTCGGGATATTTTGCTTGGATTAAAGTGAAATCAAAAATGTTATTAATAAGCGGCGCGGCAGTTTTACTTCCGATACTACTTGTTTTAGCGGGTATTTCTGATCGTTCCTCAGGTGGAGCAGCTGAAGAGGGAATTGATGAGTCTGCTATGGGCAGAATATATGCTTGGGGAGCGGCTTATAAAATGGCTTTGTCTAATCCATTAACTGGAGTTGGGATAAATAATTTTTTAGTTAATTATTATTATTATAGTGCCCATTGGGATGGTTTAAATCATGCGGTTCATAGTACTTGGTTTGGTATTCTAGCTGAGACTGGCTTTTTAGGGTTAACGGTATTTTTGTGTTTATTAGCGAGTTTATTGAGAAAGTTAAAAACAGCACAACGGCAAATATCTTTACTCATTTTGATGGTAGAAAATAATAGCTGTTTATTATCACGTAATAAGTTGATAACCATTCAATATTATTCCTTTGCATTATTTGCTGGTTTTTTAAGTTTTATGGTATCTGGTACTTTTTTAACTCAAGGGTTTACTTGGCCTTTTTACATTTTAATGGCACTGACTATTTCATTATGCAATTATATTGAGCATCAGTATATTGCACACAATACGCAAGTTATTACTCAAGAATAATTATTTATCTTCAATCATTTTACTACTACCAGTTTCATCCCATAGTTTCATTTATCGCTCAAATTATCTTAGTTTATCTGTAAATTGAGTTGTTTCTTTCTCATATCTACACCTTCGTTTTATTAAATTAGCCCCCGTTTTTTGTGAAATGTCACTTCTGGCAAAATAATTGCGTTGTATATAGATATTAAAGCAAAAAGACGTTGTAAGTTGCTTTTTGCTAATAGGATTTACAGTAGGGGGCGGTTTGCGTTGCAAATTGCAAAATAGGAGAAATTGATGTTAATTCGAGACCAGATCAAGAGAATCGCTTATCTCTCGTTATATGCAGCCTATATGAGAGCTAAAATGATGCTAATACCTCTTATATTAGTGCCAATCCTAGTCCTGGTCATCTCTTCTACGGCTAAAAAACAATATATAAATCATGCAACAATTTTGATTGAAGAATCAGCCTTATTAAACCCTTTTTTAGATGATTTATCTTTTTCATTTGAGCTTAAAGATCGTATGGATGCATTACGTACTTTGGTTATCAGCCGTAAGGTTTTAGCTGCAGTGGCCATAGAGGTTAATCTTGTGCCAAAAAATGCAACGGATTTAGAAATAGATAAAATGCAAAAAAAATTAGCGAATGCACTGTCATTATCTTTGGTAGGTGATGAGTTGGTTCGTATACATTTTAGATGGACTAATAGAGAGCAAATGAAACCTGTGTTAGAAGCTGTGATTGAGAAATTTATAGAAAGACTACTTGCACCCACGAAGACATCGTTAGATACCTCAGAGCAATTCTTTTCACAGCAACTAGATGTATTAAGAACTGAACTAGAAAAGTCAGAAGATTTACTGGCTCACTTTAAATCAAATAATAGTGATTCTTTGCCTGAGTTGTTCACTTCTAATCGTGGTGCTTTAGAGAGTTTAGAGATACAAAAACAACAAAAGTCAGTAGAGCTTAGTGGTGCAAAAGCCAGGCTTGATGCCTTATCTAATAAATTAGGCAAGGCAAATCCAATACTCGGTATTTTAGAAAATAAAATAATTATTACAGAGTCTGAAGTGTCTTTATTACGCACGCGATATACAGATAAGCATAGTCAAGTACAGGCAAAATTACGCACGTTAGTTAACTTAAAAATGCGTCAATCAGAGTTAATGGCTCAAAATATGCAATTAGATACTAGTGATATGGACAAGTTATGGCAAATGGCTAATACCTTGCCTGCTAAGGATGGTAATACAGAAAATAATTTACTAGTTACGCAACTAGTAGCCTTACAGGAAGCTAAAAATAATGTGATGCAAATTGAGCAAGAATTTAAAATGTTATTGGCACAAATTAAGGATTTGTCTGAGCGATTATCAAGTACTTCAGGTGTTGAGAAAGAACTTAAAAAATTAGAAAGAGACCATGAGGTCAAGCAGTTACTTTATAGAGAAATGTTAAGCCGTTACGAAATGGCAAAAATTACAGGCAAGTTAGTTCGTTATGAAGGCCCAGATAAGGTTAAAACGATAGAAAGAGCTTTTAGTCCTACCAGTGCGATAAATACACCTTTGATTGTAATTTTATTTATTGGTATAAGCTTAGGTGTTTTAGCTGGTGGTGCAGCAGTCTTTTTAAGCTTTTTATGTGACAGTAGTATTCAAGATATCGATAGCATTGAAAAAACAACAGGGCTTAAGGTGGTTTCAGTTATCCCTATTATTGATGATAAATCAATAGCTGAGTCAAAACAGATTGCAATTGAAGGCGAACCACTTACTTAAGTGAGAAGAGATTTTTAAAGTTTAAGTTGGACATATGTTAAATGGATTGATTTTAAATGACTAAATAATTTAAAAGCGAGGTAATTATGGTGAATGTAATGCAATTAGTGCAGCACTTTAAAATTGGTGGTTTAGAAAAAATGGTATTTGAGCTCAGTAGCAAAAGTAATCATAGTCAAACAACCCATGTTGTTTCACTGGAGGGGGATTGTGATGATGTACTTAAGCAATGGCCACAACTGAAATTACTCTCTCATGTCGATTGTTTAGATAAACAACCTGGAATTAGTTTTAAAATTGTAGATCAGTTAGTTGCGCTTATAGATGAGCATCAAATTGATATTATTCATAGCCATCATATTGGTCCTATGTTGTATGGTGCATGCGCAATAAAAAAAAGAAGGCATGTAAAACATATCACGACAGTACATGACGCTTGGTATTTAAATGGATGGCGTTACCGCTTATTAACACGATTACTTTATAAATTGACGCCTATCACTGTTGTTGCTGATGCTGTGGCTGTGGCTGATGAAGTGTATAAAAAAGTAGATTTCAAAGCACAGGAAATTGTTATAAATGGTATAGATAGTGTTGAATTTAGCCCTATTAACATGCAATTTGCGCGCTATCAGCTTAATTTACCTAGGACTGCAAAACTGATTGGTTGCGCTGCAAGGATTGAGGAAGGAAAAGGACACTGTAAATTGCTTGAACAGCTTATTAATCTACCTGATGATTTTCATTTAGTATTTGCAGGCAGTGGCTCTAAATTAAAAGAGTATCAGAGCTTAGCAAAACAACTCGGGATTGAAAAACGTGTGCACTGGTTGGGTAATGTGCAGCAAATGACAACTTTTTATTCATGCTTAGATCTTTTTTGTTTGTTCTCTCAAAGAGAAGGGTTACCACTGAGCATCTTAGAGGCGATGTCATGTAATAAACCTGTAGTAGCAAGCAATGTAGGGGGAGTGAGTGAAGTTGTTACTAAAGGTCTAGGTATTTTATTAGAATTTAATCAATCGCAATTATTGCCACAAGCAATATTAGATGCATTAAACCTAAAAAAAGAGAATGCAATAAGGGAAGCTGCAATCAAACAAGGGTGTTCGCGTATTATGGCCGCACAATATGATGCGTTATATGATTCTGTATTAGTCTAAAGGGGCGGCATTATGAATTCGTTAATTGTTGATTTGATATGGGTTATTATTGCAGTCTGTACTTTTTTGTTCATTTATCATCATTATTTATACCCTAAACTATTACGTGTTTTAACACATACTTTAAAACGTAAAATGATAAATAAATCAAGAGCACATAGACATGAAAAGTACTCAGTAACACAAGAGAATAATTTACCATCAATAGGTATTTTATTATGTGCATATAATGAAGCTGAGTTTATTCAGCAAAAATTATTTAATTTAGCTGCATTGCAATATCCTGGGTATAAATTTGAAATACACCTATTACTTGATGGCTGTACAGATAATACTTTGGCATTAGCCCAAAGCGCGATTGCGCAATTACACAAACAATATATTGCTTGTCAATTACATGTTTTTGAAAAAAATAAAGGTAAACTTTCTGGCATTAATTACCTTATTTCACAGCAAAAAGACAATTATGATATTTTATTGTTCAGTGATATTAGCGCGCTTACTAGCATAGATGCACTCAAGTTGATTGTTGATGATTTTGAAGATGACTCTGTTGGTGTAGTCTCAGGTGTTTATCAATTTTATGATACGTGCTCTGAACAGCAGAAAAAGTATTGGCATTATCAAAATAGTATTAAACAAGATGAATCATATTTAGGTGCAGTTGTGGGAGTTCCAGGTGCTTTATTTGCGATGAGAAGTGAGCTCTGCCAGACTTTGCCTAAAGATACTATTAATGATGATTTTGTTTTATCTATGATGGCTTTAGGTGAGGGGCATAAGTCAATAATAAACCCTTGCTTAAATATTATTGAAATGGATCAAGATACTTTAGAAGTCGATAAGTTGAGACGCATTAGAATTGGTGCGGGTAATTTTCAGCAAATTTATTTATTAAAGCATTTGTTTACCACCAAAAACTTGCCTCTTAAATTTTCTTTTTTATCTCATAAGGTATTGAGAGGGTTAATGCCATGCTTTTTATTCGTTTCGGTGGTGTTTTTAATTTTAGCCGCATGTTTTGAAAATAATTTATTTGCGCAATTTTTATTAGCTGGGTTAGGCTCTACTAGCTTAATTGGAGTAACTAAATCAATTTTTAAAATCAAAAGAGCATTGCCAATTGTAGATGATATGAATTATGTACTAACAGGCTATAGTGCAGCATTTTATGGCATCTTTCGTTTGATGTCTGGGTTTTACCGCTCACCCTGGAAAAGAGAGAAAAATAAAGCTGCATTTAATCAAAAGGTGTTAGTAACAATCGCCAAACGTACTATAGATATCTTTGGATCTATTATTGGTTTGACCTTATCTATCCCTATTATGATGATTGCAGGCGCTGCGATTAAATTGAGTTCAAAAGGTCCTATTTTTTATCATCAGCAAAGGGTCGGTAAGTTTGAGGAGGACTTTGTCGCATTATTTAATGTATATAAATTAAGAACTATGGTTGATAACGCTGAAAAGAAAAATGGTGCTGTTTGGGCGTCAAAGGAAGATCCTAGGATCACTAAAGTAGGCTTGTTTTTAAGAAAGACGCGTATAGATGAATTGCCACAGTTTTTTAATGTGCTCAAAGGGGAAATGTCTTTAATAGGACCAAGACCAGAGCGCCCTGTGTTCTATGGAAAACTAGAATCAGGTATTCCTTTTTATAGTCAAAGAACTTTTGGTGTGAAACCTGGGATATCGGGTTTAGCACAAGTGATGAATGGTTATGATGAAACTCTTGAAGATGTAAAATCAAAAATTGCATGGGACTATGCTTATGTTTTATCTCTGTGTTCATTCACTCAATGGCTACAAATGGAATGTAATATTTTAGTGAGAACGGTTTATATTGTTATCACAGGTAAAGGCCAGTAATTCTAATACACTTATTTTTATATTGCACTTTGCAATTGTCATTGCAAAGTGCAAAGTTCATTTTATCTTAAATTTTTAAGTTGTTGTTATATATACCTTATTGTTTTGGCATCTATTTTGGATAGTTATACATAATTGTAATTATGTATTTTCAAAAGAGGTAACAACCATGACAACCTTTAACTGTACAAGTGAACATAAAAATACGCTGATAGTCACCCTTCCAAGTGATTTTTCAGGATTAGCTGTAGATCAATACAGAGATCAATTTGATGATTTAGTGACAACAGATAAACCCACCATCATTCTCGATTTTGCAGCAACAGAGTTTATTGATTCATCAGGCATTGGTGCCATGGTGTATTTATACAAACGCATTGAAAAACGCGGTGTACAACTGCTTTTATTAAAAGTTGCAGGACAACCGAATAAATTAATGAAGTTATTAAGAGTCGATCGAACGATAACATTTATTGATGATTTAGGTGCAGCTTAAGCTAATAAAAAAGGAATACACAAATGAAACATATAAATACTATCAGTTTGGTTTTATTAGGGCATATGTTTTGCGGATGTGCTAGCTGGCCAGAAGAAGGCCGAGGAGGTTGGGCTGAAAAGTTTTCGCCTGACGGAGTTGAGCAAGAAGATGCTTGGTATTGGCAAAATCAAAAGCATTTAGAAACTGAGTTTGATCATTTATCAATAAAGTTGCAGTTATTGCAAAGTCGAGGCATTCAAAAATGTATGCCTGGTCAATTACATCAAGCAAACTTAATGCTAAATCGTGTAAACAGAGAGTTAAGTGCACAAATGTTAGAAGACGCTCAAGCTGACTTACTTGTTTTATATCATCAACTCAATCAGTTAGAGCGTCACTTTAATATCATTATTGAAAAAACTCAGTGTGTTGTAGACATAGCTGCACCTTCAAAAGAAACAAATAAAGACTTAATGAGTAGAATAGAAATATTGCTCAATAGTGATAACCAATTTGCATTTAATAATTTTCAAATAACACAAAAGTACATGATGCGCATAGCGCAAGTTTCAGAGCTAATAAAACTTGCAGGAGATATTAAGATTTTATTAGTTGGTCATGCTGACGCAGAGGGCAGTGATAATGCTAATTATGAATTAGCCTTTAAACGTGCTGAACAAGTTAAACATTGGTTAGTTGTATATGGCGCTGATAAAAGTAATTTAGTGACCTTAACACAAGGTGAAAAGCAACCGCTTACTTCATTTGTAAATGAGGGCAATGTCACAGATATTAAAGCTAAAAATCATTCGGACCGTCGTGTTAATGCGTATATTTTACCTTCAAATAAAACAAATGAAGTGGAAAATAATGAAGTGTCATTACCATTATCTAAATGGACACATGAGCTAAGTTCGGATGAATCTAAAAATAACTAGGGAGATAATTATGCGTCAGTTTATTCTATTACTTTGTTTTTTTATGTCAGTGGCTAATGCACAAGTTGTTAATCCTGATGTTGCAAGTAGTGAAGTGAAAGCACTCGAAAAAGCAAGTGAAAATGAACAAGTGATCAGTGTTGGTAATAAAGTATTTTTACATATTCCTGGCGAAGAGGGGTTTGATAAACCTTTTAAAGTAGATGAAAAAGGAGAAATAAATTTACCAGAAATAGGTAAAATTAAAATTTCAGGAAAAATTCCTTCAAGAGTTGAAGCGGAATTAAAGTTACGCCTTGCTGGTATATATCGTGAATTATCTCGTTTTTATCTAGAGGTGCGTTCAAGAGAATTATTAGTCACAGTTTTAGGTTATGTGAATGAACCTTCTCAAGTGAGCGTTCCAGAAAATGGCAATATTCAAATGGTCATTAATCTAGCTGGTGGCTTAAAGCAAGGTGCACAAATGGATCGTATGCAGATCCGTCGTTCAGGTGAAATGATTGAGTTTAATTATAAAGAATATTTAGATACAGGTAATACTGAGTTGTTACCACAGATCCAAACAGGTGATACTGTATTTGTACCTGTCTCGCCTCTCATAGGCAATGTTCAAATAGACTTTGACGCACGCACTTTAGCTGAGTCTGGTGATGCGGGTGAAAATAACGAAGCGGTTACTTTATTTGGCGAATTACATCATCCAGGCAGTTTTTCTTATAAAAAAGATATGACTATTATAGAAGCTTTAATGCGCGCTGCAGGTGTGACACGTTATGCTGACGTGACAAAAATAAGAGTGATTCAAAATGATACCCCAGTTATTTTTAATTTAAAGGCTTACCTAGATAGTGGCAATAACAAATTGTTACCAGCGATTAGCCCAGGTACTACGATTTACGTTCCCATTATGGTTGATGATGTTAATACGACTGAAAGCACTGTTTATATTATGGGAGAAGTGAAACAGCCCGGAGGTTATGAAACAAATAATAAAGTGACCTTTTTAGATATTTTAGCAAATGCGGGAGGACCAACTCGTTGGGCAGAAACCAGGCATATCACAGTATTACGTCCATCAGGGGAGCGGGTTTTATTTGATTTACTCGCTTACACCGAAGGTTTCAAAGATATCTCTATTCCAGATGTAGGCCCCGGAGATGTAATCTTTATTCCTGAAAAAACTGATATAAATGAAAAAAGTTGGTTAAAAGTGCCCCCTAAACGTGCAGTGAAAATTATTGGTGCAGTGCATAAGCCTGGTCGTTATGAGTGGAGTGATGAAATGGATTTTACAGATTTATTTTCTCATGCAGGAGGGCCAACAAAAGGCGGTAATGTAAATGATATTAAAATTATACGTGATGGCCAAATTACCAGAACATTCAGTTTTGATAAATATGCTAATGATAAAACCAATAAGTATCAGCTACCTGAAATACAGGCGGGAGATACTGTCATCATTGAAGAGTTACCCCATGATCCAAGAGACAATAAATCCCAATGGGTAAGACAAAGTGCTGAAAGTTCTATTTATATTATGGGACAGGTTGGCGCACCTGGTCGGTATGGTTTTAATAACGCACTTCATTTTTTAGATATCTTAGCAGCTGCAGATGGCACAACAGATAAAGCAGACCTTCGCAATATACGTATTACCCACAGAAATGGAAAACATGCAAAAGTGAGTAAGCTCAATCTAGCGCTTTATTTTGAAACAGGAGATGAAACTTTATTTCCTAAAGTCGTGGCGGGAGATACCATTTATGTTCCTGAAAAAAATAAAGATTGGTTAAGTAAACCTAAAGAAAGTGTTGTTCGTATCATGGGCGCAATTGAAAAACCTGGACGTTATAACTTTGACGATTCAATGACTTTACTTGATATTCTAGCTGAGGCTGGTGGCCCAAGTCATGATGCATTAATTGAAAATATCGTTGTAATAAACCACTCATGTTGTAAAGAGCAGGCGAGACGTTTTGACTTGGAAAAATTTATTAAAAATCCTAATTCAGCAAAAATACCTGTCTTACGTGCTGGAGATACTGTTTATATTGCAAATGATAAAGATAGTGTTACTAAAAATGCCAAAGAGTCATTCTTAGATATCTTAACAATTGCAGCTTTAGTGATAGGTTTATAACCAAAGTTCTAAATGATTTGTCAGGAGTTAAAATGAAAATTATTCCACCGCAATATCAAGAGATAGAAAGTTTATTTCAACAAGTAAAAGATCAGCAAGCAAAAGTGGTTACTTTAATATCTTCATATGGTGCAGAAGGTACTTCTTCAGTAACGTTCTCTTTAGCTTCAAAAATAAGATCAGCCAAGAAATCAGTATTAGTTATTGAGTTAAATCAGTTTCAACCTATTAAACCAAAAACTTTAGGTTTTGATGAGCCTGTGGGAGATTGGTGTTTTAGTGATATAAGCTGTCAACTTAATATTATTGAATTAAAAAAAATTCCTTTTTTAAGTCTTAGTGGCTTAATTGATATCGAAATTGCACGTGAATCAAATGTATTAAGTGAAGCAATCTTAAGGTTACAGCAAGAGTTTGAATATATTTTAATCGATATGTCACCTGCGATGCGAGTAAATAAAATGAATATTCCACTTCATATCGTGAGTAAATTTACCGACTTAACCTTAGTTTGTGTGGCACTTGGAAAAAACAGTGAAAGTGATTTATTGGAAGCACAAACAAAAGTAAAGTTAGCAGGGTTTAAAAGTTTATCCTATGTTGTTACCCAGCAATATTTACCACCTTTGGGACCTCAATTATTAGAAAGCATTAAACATTATTTAGTAAAATTACCTAAAATAAGGCTATGGTTATTGAAACTCGTTAAAAAACAGCAATGGTTGTTTAATTGCCCATAGGAGCACTCATGTCTACTTTATATTATCGTCGGTTTAATTTAATTTGGGCTGCATTGACTTTTATCAGACAAACATTGTTGTTTATTTTAAAAGATATTCCCGTGAGTGAGGATGATATTGATAAATCTGGTTTAGTCATGACCGAATATTTAAGTAATTTATTACGTCATAGCAATGGTGAAAATGAAGCTGTTACGTTAGTCTTAAGTGATTTAGGTGAGAATATTCGTATCACTTTAATTGATCCAACACTTTATTGTAAATTATTAAAGTCGGGAGACAGTGATTGGGAATTAGAACAAGGAGAGTTAGTTGAAGGGGGGATGGGGCTTGCGTTGATAAAACATTATTTTGATGATTATCAGTATACTATCACTCAAGGAAAAAACTACTTTAGCTTTGAAGTACCTAGACAGTTGGTTTAAGAGATTAAGTATTTGCAGGTAAAGAACTTTTTATTTTTTTGAATTGACGATTCACCTTTATTGGTCCTTAATTAAACTATCAGTTTAAATTATAAGGAAGTTGTTTATGGCGCCTAGTGTTTTAATTGTAGAAGATAATTTATCCCTTTCTCAATTGTATGAAAGCTATTTAATACCGACAGGTATTAATACTGACGTAGCAAGCACTGGTGAGCAAGCATTAGCGTTTTTAGCTGATAACAAACCACAACTCATTTTATTAGATATTATGTTGCCAGATATGAATGGCATGGATATTTTAGCATCATTGGATCAAAATGATCGTCCACAAGTCATTGTATTAACTGGTCATGCAAGTAAAGAGCTGGCAGTGCAAGCCATACGTTTAGGTGCAACTGACTTTCTTGAAAAACCGATTGATGCAGATAGGTTTCGCATTACTATAAATAACGCTCTAAAGCTAAAAAACCTTACTGAAAAAGTATCAAACTATCAGCAAAAATATGAAAATGGACGATTTTATGACTTAATTGGTAGTTCAAGCTTGATGCAATCTGTGTATCAAATTATTAATAATGCAGCCCAAAGCAAAGCAACAGTTTTTATCACAGGTGAAAGTGGAACTGGTAAAGAGTTATGTGCATCGGCAGTACATCAGGCAAGTCCTAGAAATAAATCCCCTTTTATTGCGTTAAATTGTGCAGCCATTCCTAAAGATCTCATTGAGAGTGAAATTTTTGGTCATGTTAAAGGAGCGTTTACAGGAGCAACTAATAATAGAGAAGGGCTTGCTGGTCAGGCTAATGGCGGTACCCTTTTTTTAGATGAAATTTGTGAAATGCAGCTCAATCTACAAAGTAAGTTATTAAGGTTTATTCAAACGGGCACATTTCAAAAAGTTGGCAGTGAAAAGTTAGAAAAAGTAGATGTACGCTTTGTTTGTGCTACTAACCGAGATCCATTAGTTGAAGTTAATGAAGGGCGCTTTAGAGAAGATTTATTTTATCGCTTACATGTAATCCCTATCGAATTACCTTCTCTTAGTGCAAGAGATGGTGATGTAATTGAAATTGCAGATTTTTTATTTAAAAAACTAAGTAAAGAGGAAGGTAAGTGTTACAAAACAATGTCGTATCATACGAAACAAAAGTTACTCCAATACCCTTGGCCCGGTAATGTTAGGCAGTTAGAAAATATTATTAGAAATACTGTGGTGCTTAATGATGCGGACATAATAGAGCCTCAAATGTTACCCCCATTACCACGAGCAGATAAAAGTAATTTGTCAAATTCATCACAAAGTTATGATAATAATCAAATGTCTAATGATTTTATAAATCGAACTTCGGAAATTAAAAGCCCAGAAAATAGCGCATCAACGAATCAAAGTTTTTCTCAACCAGCAGATTCTTTAGTAACGTCAGATGAGTATTATCATGTAAGTAATTCACAAAATATTAAACCTTTATGGCTCATTGAAAAGTCATATATCGAACAAGCTATTGCATTATGTGATAATAATATTCCTAAAGCAGCTGCTTCGTTAGATGTCAGTCCATCAACGATTTACCGTAAAATGAAAACATGGCAAGAGCAAAATACGGTATGTTAAATAGAAGTGGGCTGATTAGGCTTTAAAAGGTATGCTTATTTTGTTTATGAAGCAAAAATAAGTGGTCATTAAGTGCTGCTTTGTAACAGGCTCATTTAATTATTTTTGCTGTTCCTCCAAATTAATCCCGTATTTTTTAGCTTTTGCTTTCCATAAACGTTTTGCTACTTTTTGCATATCAATATCTTTATCGCCTTCATCTATTATTTCTTGCCCGATGAGAGTTTCCAAAATATCTTCTAGTGTTAATATTCCCCGCACCGTACCATATTCATTTACAATCAATGAGATGTGATCTTTACCTATCAGCATTTCTTTCATGGCGTGTAGCAAGAACATATTATCCAGCAAAGTAGGCATGGTCCTGAGATAGTTGCTTAAGCAAGTATCACTATTACCACGAGCCTGAGCTAACAAAAGATCGGTTCTGATAACAAACCCAATAATATCATCTTGATTTTTATCATAAACGGGGATTCTCGTAAAACGATTTTTTTTGTGCTTATGAAAAAACTCTCCGACTGAAAGATCTTGAGATTCATGGAAAATCACCGTTCTAGGTGTCATTACTTTTCTGATCTTTATTTCTTGTAATAACAAAAGGTTCTGTAAGATTCTAGCTTCTTGGGGCTCTATATGACCTTCATCTGCACTTAATTGCGCCATAATGGAAAATTCATTGCGCCTAAATCCTGATGGCTCTTTTTTAACCATATTACGCGTAATAAATTCTAACATTTTGATAAATGGATTAAGTATCCATATTAAATATTTTAGACAGTAAGCGGTAGCTGGCGCTAATATTTTCCAATAAGAAGCCCCAATTGTTTTAGGGATAATTTCTGAAAAAATTAAAATCAATAAAGTTAATATTACGGATACTATCCCAAGTGAAGCATCCCCTAATACAAATGTTGCTTGAGCGCCAACACCTGCGGCCCCAACGGTATGGGCTATGGTATTTAGAGTCAAAATAGCGGCTAAAGGTTTATTTATATCTCCCTTTAACTTACGTAAAATTTCACCAGATTTTTGGCCTTTTTTTTCTATCAGAGCAATATAGACCCAAGAAACACTCAAGAGTACCGCTTCGGCAATAGAGCACAAAAACGAAAAGAATAAAGCAATAAATAAATACAATCCTAAAAGAAACATAGACTCCGTATTGTGCTAATTGGTTAGTATTTTTATAGTTCATTATTAAGGTAAGCTCAATTTGTCAAAATAGTCTACTTTGATGCCCTTTATTACAGAAAAATCTATACAGACGTTATTGTGAAAATAGGTTATTTATATCAATTGGATAATTCATTAATTATGAGTATATTTATTGTTGGATTTGAATCGCGTTTAAAATTCCCATTATTGTGAGTTGCTTTGTTCAGTTGTATAAGTGCTATTATCTCATTTTGTTTAGGAATTTATCACCATGGGTGAGAATTTTTAAATGATGTAAATGTCATTTCTCGAGCCAAAATAATACTTATTTTTTATAAAGAGCACACTGCAGAAGGCCTATGCAGATGATAATACGACATACAGCTCTAGACTTTCTCTCCTTTTTATAGACATATAAATTTCTACTTGAATGTTTTGTAGCTAGGTGAAGTGTGATCATCTATATCGCATAGTGTGGCGTCACAATGCCATGCAGATAATCCTATCCTCGACCATATCGCAGCTTATAAGCACAGGTTAATAGCTTTAATTGTTGTGTACCGCTAAAGCTTTTTATTAAAGTATTGTGAGCATTTTTAATTAATAATAATTTTTGTTGTGTATTCAATTGCTGCCACGTATTGAGAGTTGACCCCAAAGAATCACTTGTTATATTTTCACAAATCATTCCTGAATAGTTATTTTTAATGACTTTATTAACAGCCCCTACCTGCGTGCTTATTACACAAGTACAGTGATTGATTGCTTCTAATAAAGCTAAGGGTAAACCTTCTTGGCGAGAAGTTATCATAAGTAAATCGATATTTGGCCAAATAACATCAGCTTTTTGATGACCATGGAAGGTTAAGTTTTCAGGAAAGTTATCTTGTAATGTGTTCTTCATAGGACCATCACCATAAATATGAAAACTAAAAGCTTTGTTATTTATAAATTTTTTGGCAACTTGTATAAAAATGTCAGGCCCTTTTTCAAATGAAAGTCGACCAACAAAAGCAACTCTTATCGTATTTGATGGTGGAGTGTAATTAAATTGTTTAATTGAAACAAAATTATTGAGTATTGTGGCACGAGATATATTTGCTGCGATTTGCTCAGATACAGCAAAGTTACGAGATAAAACACTTGTTAACCTATCAAATAAATTATAAAACCTTAACTTTCCAGAACCAGTTTCACCAGCATGGTAAGTTGATATACATGGCTTGGAAATGAATTTACAAATAATACGGCCTATAATCCCGGCTTTGTAACCGTGAGTATGTAAAACATAAGGTTGCGTTTGTTTATTTAAATAATGATATAAACTGAAGGGTTGACCATTTAATATATGGTAGTTGATTTTATTGTGTTTTAGCTGTTCATAGAAAAAAATGTTTTTATGGTCTTTATAAAAAAGTACTTCTAAATCAATTTGATGATGTAATAATAATTTTGCAAGTTGTATTATATGTGACTCAATACCCCCGTATAATCCAGAGTCTACAAATATGATAATATGGCTTTTCATATTAAGACCTCCCACAAGGAATGCATATGTTTATTAAGGCCGTTGTTTTAAAGTTACAGCAGGATGTTGGTGAAACACTTGCGAAGGAATTAATGCAAGTCTTTATTGTTGAAACCAACAAGCTAGTGACGCAGTTAATTAAAGCGCAACAACAAAATAATATTGACGATGTGATTTTAATTAGCCATAGCTTAAAAAGTAGCGCCCGTACATATGGCGCTGAGATTTTAGCTGATTTGTGTGAAAAAATTGAATTGGAAGGGAAAAATAATAATGATTTAACGTTATTATTTTCCCAGTTGGGTGATACGTGTGAGCAAACTTTAAAATCAGCCATAATATTTACCTAATGGATTATATTTGTATTCGTTTTGTATGTTGATTTACACTGGTTTTTTGTACATATAAATTGGCTTAATACATGTTTAAGCTGTGTAACATCGTGTAATGTATCATTTTGATTTATCTCACATAGAGGTAAGTTTCTATCATCTAATGCAAATATGGCGTCTTGACCTAAAATTAAATCGTAAAACTTAAAACCTAAAATTTTTGTTGCCCATAACTCATTGGCTTGGTTCCTAATTAAAGAAGCCACGCTGTTCTCGGTTGTTTTATTAGTGATAAATATGCGGGTCGCCATGGTATTCTTTAATGCGGTTTGAATATTTTCAACCAATAAAACAGGGAGTACACTCGTTAGTAAGCTGCCAGGGCCAATAAAGACGTAATCGGCTGATAAAATGTCATTAATGGCTTGTTGTGGTGCTTGTACCGGGTTAGTTAAACCTAAAGCTTGTGGTAGTTCTGTCAGAGCATCAATTTCACATTCACCAACGATTTTGGAGCCATCAATTAAAGTAGCCGATAAGTCAGTTACCTGATCACTCATAGGCAAAATTGTTTGCTGCACATCAAGTAATTGGCATAACCAATAAATGGCTTCGCTTGGTTTTTGAGTGACTTGAGATAAGGCAAGTAAAATTAAATTTCCCAGTGAATGACTTGATAACTCCCCTGCATTTTCAAATCGCTGCTGTGCAATTAATGTTAGTAAGTTATTTGAATTTGCAAGCGCTAAAATACAACGACGTATATCACCATAGGCAATACAGTTTTTAGCTTGCCTGAGTTTTCCTGTGCTACCGCCATTGTCGGTTGTTGCAATAATGGCGCTAATATCATTATTCAGAGGACGCAAAGCAGTTAATACTTGTGATAAACCATGGCCACCACCAATGCATACGATTTTCATACATATTACTCCAAACTCATAAGTTATATTTTAAATAACCAAGTTTTAAGCCAGTTTTGTAAAAGTTAAATTTTGTTTTTTTGATTTACCGTTAACTCATTGAAATTAAGTGTTTATATTGTGCTGGTGATAGGTTGGAAAGTTTAAGCTTCTGGGAATTTGTATTTTAAAACGTTTTATTTTGGTAAAAAATAAAATTAATTGCATTTTGCAAAGCTAAATGAATCATTTTGATTAGACTATGCTTAGTTTATAACACATTTTGGAATCGCGAATTTGACTGATGAAATTATAAATAAGGCATTTATTCTTAGCTTTATTGAAAGCTTAGCATTTTCAAGAAGTAGTGAAGAAACCATGTTTAGGTTGAAACTTTCATTAAAATCTATTTTTGAATTTGAAAACTTGATTGTCACTGTGGCTGATCAAAGTGATTTAGACCAAGCTAATTTTTTAACTTGCATTTGTGCCACCGAGACCGAGTTTGAGAGTACTTATTGGCCTATTTGTCAGCTATTTAGTAAGGCTTTTGCGCAACAAATCCTGTTAGTTGACAATATATTTGAAGATCTTGAATTTGAAATCCAGCCTTTACCTGTAAAACAAAAATTATCAAAAGTTTTATTATATGCTTTTAATTTTTCAGAACGAAAAGGCATGTTCATTTTTACCTTGCCAGAAGAACATAAAATAAACCAAACCGTATTAGCGCAATTAGAGCAATTGTCTCCTGTTTTCAAACAAACATTTGTGCAACTTGAGCAGGAATATTGGATTAAGCAAAGGATCAATGAAAGAACACTAGCATTAAAAATGAGTGAACAAAGGTTTAGATATTTTGCACAAACGGCATCAGATTGGTTTTGGGAAACAGATAAAGAGTTAAAGTATATTTATTTATCGAATTCTGAAAATGAATTAAAACAAAAAAGCTATCAACATTTTTTAGGGAAAACACCTCTTGAATTACGTTCTGAAAATGAAGTTGGGCAACTTAAAAAGTGGAGTTTTTTCTTACATTTAATTAATCAAAAATCAAAAATACATGACTTTGAATATGAAGCAAAAGGTACGCAAGGGGGAAGTTTTTGGATCTCATTATCTGGTTGTCCTAATTTTAATGAGAATAATCAATTTATTGGATATATGGGGACAGGTAAAGATATTAGTTATAATAAACAAAGAGAAATAGATTTGCAGCAAGCAACAAAGAACGCAGAGCAAGCCAGTGCTGCAAAATCAAACTTTTTGGCTGTAATGTCTCATGAAATCAGAACCCCAATGAATGCTGTTTTGGGCATGTTAGAGCTGTTGGAAGACACTGGGTTGAATGAGCAACAACAAGAACTACATGATTATATGCATTCAAGTGCCCAGTTATTACAAGGTGTGATATCTGATACTTTAGATTTTTCTAAGATAGAGTCAGGTAAATTAGAGCTGGAATACAGCACGGTTAATTTACATTCATTGATCAAAAATATTTCTAAGCAGTTTGAAGTTCAGGCTATAAAAAATACTTTAACCTTTAATGTTACTTTAGCTCAAAATGTACCTAAGCTCATCTTGGGTGATGCCACTCGTTTGGCGCAAATTTTATTTAATATTTTAGGTAATGCATTTAAATTTACTGAAAATGGTGCGGTTAATTTAGACGTCAGTTTAACTACTGAAGGTATAAAGTTTATTGTTAAAGATACTGGCGTTGGTATTTCAGAGCATAATATTACTAAATTATTTTCAGCTTTTACACAAGTTGACTCTTCTATTAAGCGCCGTCAGCAAGGTGTTGGATTAGGGTTAAGCATTGCTAAAGAATTATTAACTTTAATGGAAGGTAAAATTAAGTGTACAAGTAAGTTAGGGGAATTTACTCATTTTACTTTTTCGATTCCTTATATCCCTATTAGTCATGAAATTAATGACCTTAAAGTACATCATAAGCAAAATAAAAAGTGCGCTGTGTTATCAATATTAGTTGCTGAGGATAACATTGCTAATCAAATGGTGGTCAAAGCCTTATTAGAAAAGCGTAATCATAAAGTTACATTGGTTGAAACAGGCACTGAAGCAATTGAAGTCTTAAAACAACATACATTTGATTTAATCTTAATGGATATGATGATGCCAAAAATGGATGGTATTGAGGCAACTAAAATTATCAGAGCACAAAGTGTATATCAAAAATTGCCAATAATAGCACTTACGGCAAATGCGAGTTTAGAGGACAAAAATCAATGTTTAGCGGCTGGTATGAATGATGTTATCACTAAACCTGTAGATAGCCGTTTGCTTGCAAGCAAAGTTGAGTATTATGGTGAATGATTGGTGTTTTTACTCTATTTCGATGATCGGGATTGAAATAGTAAAACAGCTACCTTGATTTACTTTTGAAGTGACTGATATCTGACCTCCATGTTGATTAATAATATTATGGCTAATCGATAATCCTAAACCAGTACCTGTGCCTATTGGCTTAGAGGTATAAAAAGGGGTGAATATTTTAGATAGCGACTCATTTTCGATTCCGCAGCCCGTATCTTCTATTTCAATTAGGATATCATTATCTTTTACCTTAGAACGTACGTATATATTACCTTTATCATCAATTGCTTGACCTGCATTGATCAATAAATTCATAAATACTTGATTTAGTTTCCCTGGAAATGCCAATGTCATAGGTAAAGGTTGTAAATCAACATGAATTTCACAATTATATTTAAGTTCATTCCATACAATTTTAAGTGTCGCATTTAGGCCTTCGTTAATATCTATTAAGCTTTTTAGTGGCTGTTCAATACGGGCAAATATTTTTAAACTTTGCACTATCTCATCAACACGGTCAATACCACCTATAGTGCTTTCTATTAATGGAAATATATCTTTAAAGAGGTAATCAATATCATATTTATCAATTAGTGTTTGTTGTTTTTGCTTGTATTCTGCCATGATGTTGTCTTTAAATGATGTATCATCAGATAGCGCCTTATTATATTCTTGCAGGTCATTCAAATAGTCGTTTAAGACTGTTAAATTGCTTTTAACATAACCTATGGGGTTATTTATTTCATGGGCAACACCAGCAGCAAGCAAACCGATACTGGCCATTTTTTCAGACTGTACGAGTTGGGATTCACTCAGTTTTAGCTCATCATTGGCTTGTGTTAATTTTGAATAACTGGTTTTTAATGCTTGTTCTCTTTTCTCTACTTGTTTGGCCATTTGATTGAATTTATGAAGTAAAGATGAAAATTCAACTATGCTAGACTCTTCAGGCATTGCTTGGATATGTTCGCCTTTATCTAATTTCTCTGTCGCTTCGCTAAGTGATAAAAGTGGCTTAACAAAATATCGATAACCAAAAAAGTAAGCTAAAAAAGAAGTAATCAAAATAGCGACGATGATAATGGCGCTTATTTGCACCATTAACTTATATAACATTGAGTTTATAATGCTTTTATCAATCGTGAAAAGTAGCGATAAGTCTAATTTAGGCCAATCAATACGCTTTGTTTCTCCAATTATGACCTCTCCAAATGTGATAAGTGTTTGATTATTTTTCATCAGCCCTATGCTTATGCCTTCGAGTCGTTTATCTGCGCTTATTTGTTCATTAATATCAGCAATAGGAATTTGCATCGTCAAAATGCCTTCGATTGAATTTTGATATTTTATGGCGACTGAAATAGCAAAAAAATACGGCTCTGTTTCTCCAGTAATTGATATATTTGTTAAAGTCTGATTATTGGATATATTACTTTTTAATACGGATTTAAACCAAGGGATTTGTTGTTGAATTAACTGAGAACTATTTAAGGTCGTATGTAAAAGCCGTCCTTCAAAGTCAAATAAACTAAGCTTATATGACTTCCCTAATATCGTTAAATCAGCCATAAAATCATTTATTTTTCCTAAATTAGATTCCGGCTGCATTAATGTTTGCAGCATGATAGGTAATTTAGCTTTTTCTTTTAAAATAGTAAGTCTTTGGTTTAGATATATTAAGTAATTGTTGTTGATTTGATTTATTTCACGAGAAATAATTTTATTTTGTTCAGCATTTATTGTACTGATCACTTGATTGCTAACTAACGCAGAGATCAGTAAGGCTAATGATGCACAACTTAAAAATACAAAGCCTGCCAGAGCAAAAGAAACAGATATTTTTTTCATAGGCCAATTTTTTCGTTATTTTTAATGAGAATTATCTCATTATCATCACCATAATAAGCCATGACATAATCATTAAAAGATAATGCTTCGTGGGCATCAGGTTGATTTATCATATAAGGTGAAAACGGTTTTATATAAGTTTTAATTAATCCTTCGACTGGTTTTTGTAATGACTCCAATGCTTTATGGATATTGTGTTGATCTTGCTTTTTATCGCCGGTTAACCCTGATTGATTAATGGCGGAAATTAAAATTTTGGTTAAATCATAGCCGTGAATAAAGCCTGTTTGAGCCTTTATATCTTGTGGTGTTAAAAGTTGTTTGAAATTTTTTTTTGCAGTATTAAATACTGAAGTTGGTAACGCAGTTAGTTTATCGGAATTAAAAGAGAAGCTGGTTTGTATAAACTGTAAATCTAATGACTGGCGAATATCCTTATTAATTATATCAGCAAAATCTCCGCCAGTTATTCCCCAGTGGCTCCTAATTGGCAGCCTCTCATCTGAACTAAGTTCACTCATTGCTTTTGCAAACGTTTTTCCTTCGGTTGCGTTCCCCACAAAAAAAATGACGTCAGCAAGTGGTTTTATTTCTCTTAAGGTTAAACGCGCATGATTTTTTCCTATGCCCCAATTAAACCATTTTACACCCATAGGTTTTAAATTTTTTTGTTTGAGTGCTTTTGTTATCGTTTTTTCATTAGAGCGACCCCAGCCTGTGTCTTCAAGTAATAAAAAGGGTTTTGTAAAACCTTCTTTTATCGCATTATCACTGATTATAAATCCTGCTTTTTGATCGTCTATTGAGAGGCGAAATATCCAATTTTTTTTATGCGTTGTTCGTGTAATTGGACCCGCTGCAGCCCATGGATCAAGTAATAAAATTTCATTTTGATTTATGAATTTTTTGTTCGCTAAAATAGGTGGTGAATGCAACCCTGAAAAAACGAGCAGTGCGTTAGGGTCTTGCAGAAAAGCTTCTAAATTACGTTTACTACGTAATGAGTTACCTCTATGGTTTTTTATAACCAGATTAAGCTGATATTTGAATAATTTATGGTTAACTTCAAATAATGCTGTTTCAATACCTTGTTGAATTGAAATGCTAGATGCTTTGGCTCCAGAAAAATCTGCATCTAAGTATAAATTATACGTTTCTAATGCTTGAGTTTTAAAGTTGATTAAAATCAAAAATAAAATTGTAATTATTTTTTTCTGAAAAAAAAGTGAATGGCGCATAAGATTTATTCCATTAAAATAATATAATAAAATTTATTATAGTAAAAATAAAGGATTAGAAATTTAAAATCTAAAAGTTCTAAGTTAGAAACAAAAAAATTATTCTTTTTGCGTGTGCAAAATGTAAGGCTTTTAAAGCAAAGTAAGAGATAACTGCTAGTCTTATAAAAGATGAATGCAGCACTGGATTAAAATGGATTTGAACTCAATAAGCATTAAAACAAAGTTAATTTCCATCACATTTATTGTGGTCTTTTTGTGTGCTTTAGCTATTACTTTTTTAACTTTGTATCAACACCAAAAACTATATAAAGAAAACTTGGCTACAAACCTGTATGCCTTAAGTAGTAACTTATCTGATGAGTTATTTCCATATATGGCTGCACCACAACCTGAATTTATCGGATTAACCACAACTTTATTGAAACTTGAGCGTTATCAGCAAATTAAATTTGGGGTTGTGTTAAATAAATCAAATAAAGTGGTTGCACAATATTTAAACCCTGAGTTTAATCTTGATACTGAAGGTTTTTCTACACAAGATTGGGAAAGAATACTAAAAAATCAAGGTTCAGATTTTATTGAGAGCTTGATGGAAATTCATTTAATTGGGGATGAGCAATTCTCTACTGGTAACTTAATTATTGTGGCAGACTTATCCAATCAATTATCTCGAAATATGCAAGTCTTTATTACGCAATTAATCCCCCTAATTTTACTGATTATTTTAATTATTTTTGTTTTATCTCATTGGGTTCAAAGTGGCATTATTACACCACTTATTAATTTATCTCATTTAGTTTCGAGTGTTGGAAAAACAAAAAACTATCAACTGAGATATAAAGGGCATGGGCAAGATGAAGTTTCAGTTCTTGGCTCAAATATAAATGAAATGCTATCCATTATTAATGAACAAGATATTGAAAATAAAAGACATACTATAAAATTATTGAAACAACAAAAATCTTTGAAGCATTTAGCTGACTATGACCAATTAACAGGGTTACCAAATAGGAAGTTATTTTCTGAATTACTAAAGCAAGAACTCATTAAAGCCAAAAGAACAAATCAAGAATTAGCGGTGATGTTTTTAGATTTAGATGACTTTAAAACAGTTAACGATACGATAGGGCATCATGCTGGTGATGTTTTATTACAATTGGTTAGTGACAGAGTTAAGGCTCAATTAAGGGAAGGAGACACCTTAGCGCGTTTAGGTGGTGATGAATTTATTGTTATTTTAACTGAGTTGCCTAGCCATCTCACTGCAGTGAGTATTGCCCAGCGTATTTTAGAAAGCTTCATTAATTATTTTTATGTACAGGAGTGGGAAATACAATCAGGATTGAGTATTGGAATTGCATTTAATGAAAAAAATCGTTTTGATGCAGCCGCATTAATAAGTAATGCTGATGTTGCCATGTATAAAGCAAAAGAAGGGGGGAGGGGGCAGTTTGCTGTTTTTGAAGATAAAATGCAAAGTGTGCAACATAGGCATATGCTGATAGCAAATGAACTGGCAAAAGCGATTAGCAATGATGAGTTTAAATTATATTACCAACCTAAAGTCAGTCCTTTATTAGGCGTTATAGGCTTTGAAGCTTTAATTCGCTGGCACAGTCAATTTGATGGTTTAGTATCTCCAGCAGAGTTTATTCCTGTTGCTGAACATTGCGGTCGCGTTCACGACATTACGCGTTGGGTTTTAAAGCAAGGGCTAAAAGACTTATCATTTATTAATGATTGGTTTGGTCCTGGAGTTATCACTTCATTTAATGTATCAGCGATTGATATTACTAAAAAAGGGTTTATACAGTATTTAGAAGCATTAATTAAACTAAATAAAAGTAAAACAGACTCTATTGAATTTGAAGTTACTGAGTCATCTTATATCGAAAACTTTGAGTCTGCGAGTTTATTTTTTAAAGCATTAAATGAAATGGGGTGCTCAATTGCACTTGATGATTTTGGCACGGGTTATTCGTCTTTAAGTTATTTGACTCAAGTAAAGGCTAATACTTTAAAAATTGATCAGCAATTTGTAAAAAAAATATTTAGCTCAGATAGCGATAGGTTAATTGTTGAAAGTATTATCGGTTTGGCCAAAAAACTAAACTTAAAAGTATGTGCTGAAGGTGTCGAAACAAAAGAACAGTATGAATTTTTATCAAATTTTGATTGTGAGTTAATTCAAGGATATTATTTTTCTAAGCCTGTACCTTTAGAGGATTTAAAAAGTAAAGTAGACTCAATTCATAATTCTCATGTGTTTTCTGGAAAAAGTTCGAACGTAATTCACCTTTAATCTATTAAGGTAATGAATTATAAAAGCATGCATAAACAATGAGCCATATTATCGTATCTTTATATCACTCCAAGACATAAAATGAAGATACCTGATGCTTGCTTAAGCCCATCTTTGTGTTGTCATCATTCATATTAAATATAGTGTTCAGCTTTAATGACTATAGCTTTATAGTGAAGTGAATTATTATAAAATCAGTTTCTTACATGCATGGAGAAGGTGTGGTAACTCACTCTTTTGAAGTTTCATTAGAAAGTTAGTTATATATATGGATTGGTATTATATTTAACTTTAAAATTCACGATTTTAAATAGATATAATACTTAGTTTTCAGGGTAAATGACGATTAGGTTATCTGGTAATTCAGTATCTGCTGGCACGTACCCTATACTACCCTTAGTGGCTTCAAGATGCTTTAGTAAGGAATTGATTGTTGGATACTCTTTTGGTGGTTTTGTTCTACCTGAAAAGCGCATATGTGCCCAATAGGATTGAAGTCTTGATTCAGTTAGTCCTATCACTTGAGCATTAAATATTGAGCGTATTTGATGTGAACTGCTTAATGTTGTTGCTGAAGATGTAATAGTATCAGTGAGGTTTATATTAATACCTAAATATATTTGGCGTACTTCTTGTTTGCTTAGTTTAATTTCACTACTTAGTTTTTGTGTAATTACCCATATGTTTTCTTGGGCAAAGCTTGTAGGTATAATAAATGAGAATAAAAAAATCGCTTTAGTAAAATTCTTCATTAGAATACCCAGTCAAGCGCAAGCATTAAAACATTAACATTATTATGAGTGAATGAATAATGAGTGCGTTTGAGTTCTGCTTTTAAGGCTAAGTCCGATTTTAAATCCCACCTTACGCCAAGGGACCAAGAGTTTTGATCTGCTTCTATCAGTTCAGCTTGTATTCCATTATAAGTTGAAATTAAAGGTTTTAAACTTGGGGTTGATGGTAAACTTAAGCTTGGAAGTTTTCGGCTAAAATTATCATCTCTATCTGCATAAGTTAAGTGAAAAGTGTAATCATTTAATTGATAACCTGTGCTGATGTAATAGCTGGTACCTTCGCCTATTAGGTGTAAATCATGTTTTAAACTAAGCCATTCAGTTTTAATAAAATAATCAAAAGCATCGTAATTAATACTCAACTGGTAGTATTTCATTTTATCATCAATGAGAAGTGCTTGTGCTGCTGTACTTTGGTTTAATTGATGTAAAGTGGTGATGAGTGGCATTAAGTTATCATCTTTTATTGAAACATTTGCTTGTGAATAAGCCGCTCTAATACTTAAAGCGTTAAATTCTGTTGTCAAAACAAGCCCTGTAAAATTTTCAACATCGGGTGTAAAGGTTTGATCTGAAAAACTGACTTCATCATTAAACTTGCCATAAAAAGCTTCTATTTTAGTAGTAAAGGTTTTGTTAACAATATGATGTTGAAGGTTTATACCGTCAAAATGTGAAAAGAAAAATGATGCATATACTTCTTCTGGAGGCTTGATCCAGTGATAGGCAAAACCGACATCAAGCACATCACTATAAGTGAAAAATGACGTTCGTAATTGGCCAAGCTTGATATTTGTTGATGCATTTGGAGTATAACTTAAATAAAGCCATTCTAGCCCTGAATTTTTATGCTTATCTCGCGTTCCTAATATTTGCGCGGTTGCAGAAAAAGTTTTATTTATAGGAACGTCAAGTTGTAAACCGATTAAACTGTCAGGTTTAAAGCTAAAATCACCATGATGTTCTTCGTAAGGTGTTTTATCATTAATACTTGCGCCAGTGACAAGTCTTGTAAATCCTGAAAATTGAACTTCTTGAGCATTTAACTTAATGCTTAAGAGAAGCGCTAAGATAAAGAAGGTTAAGTAAAAATAAGCGGTGTTTTTTATCTTCATATGACTTTATTTTTTAATTCCTTTGAATAAAGTGTAGGTGCTTATTCGCAATAATTTTTAAATACTGGCAATAAAATTAAAATTTATAGTTATATTTCATAATGTCTTGTATATTTTAGGGGCTAAATGTTTGTGAGTATTACAAATTTTGATGATTGAAACTTATATGAAAAATTACAAATAAATTAAAGGAAATATAATTTTGAATAAAATTGCCATTTTTGTTGATGTGCAAAATGTCTATTACACTTGTAGAGAAACGTATAAACGTAATTTTGATTACAATCAATTTTGGGCACAGGCTACAGAGAATTGCGAAGTTAAATATGCTTTTGCTTATGCTATTGCGCGTTCTGATGAAAAACAAAAGCAATTTCAAAATATTTTAAGGGCAATTGGTTTTGAAGTGAAACTAAAGCCTTTTATTCAAAGAGCTGATGGCAGTGCCAAAGGTGATTGGGATGTGGGTATCACACTTGATATTATGGATTATGCCAGCGAAGTTGATAAAGTGATTTTAGTTTCGGGCGATGGTGATTTTGCAATGTTGTTAGACCGTGTACAAGGCAAATTTAATGTACCTTGCGATGTATATGGTGTTGCCAAATTAACTGCTTCAGCTTTAATAAATAGTGCTAGGGACTATATACCAATAGAAGGTGATTTATTGTTATAAGCTGTCATCTTGAGTATGTTTATGATGTAGCTTAATTGCTACAACAAGTTAAGCAGTGAGCGCTTGATATTGTTTAATGATATTTAATATTTCTTTATCAGTTTTTTGCGCCATTCGCTTGTAATGCTTAATTGTTTTAGTGAGATAATCTTTATCATCTTTTCTTGTAAAGTCCCACATGATTGAGCCTACAGGAGAAATTACTTGCTTTGCTGTTTGACTGATATGTAAAACTTCATAAAAACGGTTATTTTCACGAATAAGTGCTTCATCAATTAAGCAAAACTCTAATTCATTAAGCGATTTTCGAACTTTAAAATGATGATGCACTGGGCATAATAAAAATTCTAAATTATGTTCAGGGTGATTTTTAATGATGCTATTAACTAGTTCAACTAATAAGTCTCCACCCACACCTGCAATAATGATCAATTGTTTACTTTTTTTACATGTATTTTGTAAGGGGAGTTTTGCAACATCTAAACAATATACCTGCCAGTTTTTATGGTCAGGATTAATACTAAAAAATTGTTGCAACTTTGCTTCAAGTTCAGTCATAAGAGGCGCAACAACATCAACAAAATGAACTTTAGATGCGGCTTGCCTGGCTAATAGTTTGATGCCTAATTGCCCGTGATCGCAACAACAATCCCAAATATGATCATATTGATTTGTTATCATATTATTGATTGTGTTTAGGCGTTTACTTATCTTCAAAAGTGCTCTTAATTAAATTTAAATGTGATTGGCTGAGCTGACTTCAAATAATGAGACTGGTTCTTTATTTGAAGTGCATTATATCTGGTTTTAAGTGTTAAGTACCACAAAAAGTACGATATTGGTGATCGCCATCTTTAGGTTCATCTTGAAATTGGCTTGTTCGTTTGAGTTGTTCATAAGGGGAGCGTAAGACTTCAAGAAAGTCATCTATTACAGTGCTTTGACCTGATGTTTCATATTCGGCTAAAATCGCTTCAACATGATGGTTTCTTGGGATCACCAAAGGATTGTTTTTTGCCATTAATGTTTTAGCTGTTTGAGCACTTTGGTTTTTACTTGCAAGCATTGTTAGCCAATTAGCATACCAATCACCTAATTGTTGTTTTAGTGTGTCTTGTATATCTGTATCCGTTAAAGAGTCCGTTAATTTAGCAAAGGTACTTGTATAATCTAGTTGTTGTTTTTGCATCAGCTCTAATAATTCATTTATAAATTGATGGTCTTTTTTAGCTACCTCATTTAAACCTAATTTATTTGCAAGCATTGTAAAATAAGCCGTTTCAAATTTAGCATTAAAGGCAATAATTAAAGGTTCTATTTTTTCTAATGCTTTTTCTTGGTTGCTATCAACTAAGAGCAATAAACATTCAGCCAACCTTGCCATATTCCACTGTGCAATATGAGGTTGATTACCAAATGCGTACCTTCCTTGTTTATCAATAGAGCTAAAGACAGTACCTGAATGGTAATGGCTCATCATGGCACAAGGTCCAAAATCTATCGTCTCGCCAGAAATTGCTGTATTGTCTGTGTTCATTACACCATGAATAAAACCAACACGCATCCAGGCAATAATCAATTCAATTTGTTTGTCGATAGCACAGACTAAAAACTGTTCTATTTTATCTTCTGCATTGATATCAATATGCGAAAAGTGACGATTAATTGTATAATCAGTTAATGTGTTTAACGATTCTAAATCACCTTTTGCAGCAAAATATTGAAAGGTTCCCACTCTAATATGGCTTGATGCGACACGGGTAACAACAGCGCCAGGCATTACTTGCTCCCTATATACTGGCTCTCCAGTTATAACTACTGATAAACATCGAGAAGTTGGCACACCAAGTGCAAACATAGCTTCACTCATAATATATTCACGCACAGCTGGGCCTATAGCACAACGACCATCACCTTGTCTTGAAAATTGGGTCGGGCCAGAACCTTTTAATTGAATATCAAATCGTTTGTTATCATTATCTATGATCTCTCCTAATAAATGGGCGCGACCGTCACCTAAGTTAGGGTTAAAGTGGCCAAACTGATGCCCGCTATAAGCCAGTGCCATAGGTTCTGCGCCATCAGGAATTTGATTACCAGAAAAGTATTGCGCTAATAGATTATGATTATTTGTGATCTGTTCATCTATCAATAGACTTTGAGCAAGATTTTTATTCCAAAGTAGTAATTGCGGTGCTGCAACCTTTGTCGGAGCGATACGTTGATAGAAGGCACTATCTAGTTGGCTGTAAGTGTTAGAAAATTTCATAATTTAAGCTTTCTTTATAATGCAAACTGATATTAATTTATAAAATGATATCACTTTTAATCTGATCTGTAAGTTGAACATAAATTGCGTTGCGCTATTCAAGTTAAATAATATTTGATAGAATGCGCGCCCAATAAAACTTGATCTAGATCAAGTTGAGTATGTTAATCGCCCTAGTTAGGGTTTCTACAGCACTGGTTTTACGTTCCAGTTCGTTCAATGGAGAACACACAATGTCTGCATCACAAATAACAGTTTGTGCATTATATAAATTTGTTCGTTTAGAAAATTTTGAAGCTTTACGCGCGCCACTATTAGCAAAAATGGAAAGCCTAGATGTTAAAGGTACTTTATTGCTTGCAAATGAAGGCATTAACGGCACAATCGCTGGTTCTCATACTGGCATTGAACAAGTTTTACAGTTTTTAGCAGAAGATCCTAACTTAAGTAAAATTTCTTACAAAGTGGCTTTTAATGATGAAAATCCATTTCATCGTACAAAAGTTAAATTGAAAAAAGAAATCGTAACTATGGGTGTTGAAGGTGTTGATCCTAACCAAGTCGTTGGCACATATGTAAAGCCGAAAGATTGGAATGCACTCATTTCTGATCCTGAAGTGATCACAATAGATACACGTAACGATTACGAAATTGAAATTGGTACATTTAAACACGCAGTAAATCCAAATACAGAAACTTTCCGTGAATTTCCTGAGTATGTGAAAAACAACTTAGATAAAAATAAACATAAAAAAGTCGCTATGTATTGTACTGGCGGCATCCGTTGTGAAAAATCAACTGCTTACTTAAAAGATCAAGGTTTTAAAGAAGTTTATCACTTAGAAGGCGGTATCTTAAAATATCTTGAAGAAGTACCAAGTGATGAAACATTATGGCAAGGCGAGTGTTTTGTATTTGATGGTCGCGTAGCGGTTAATCATGATTTAGAGCAAGGTCAATATGACCAATGTTTTGCATGTCGTTTCCCTCTAACTGAAGCTGAAAAAGAAAGTGAGCATTACGTTAAAGGCGTAAGCTGCCATAGATGTCATGAAAAAGTGACTGATAAACAACGTGAGCGTTTTGCTGAACGTGAGCGCCAAATTATTTTAGCTGAGCAACGCGGTGAATCTCATATTGGCGGTGAAGTTAAAGAGTTAATCAGCGAGCGTCGTCAAGAAAAAGCAGATCGAAAAGCTGAGCAATCTGCTAGTTAGTTTTAAAATGCTTTTCAATTAGGCCGCTTATGAAGCGGCCTTTTTATTTTGTAACAATTTAAAAATACTCAAGTGATTGTAGTTAAATCAACTTCATTATAAAGTGCTTGTTTAGTTTGCATTGTGTGTGGAATACACGCGAATACAAACTCCTCCAAAATTGAAATTCGAGTTCCAAAACAATGAAAGATCTCACTCAAGGTTCAATACCTAAACATTTGATCGCTATGGCCATACCTATGATGGTAGGCATGTTTGTGCAAACGCTATATTTCTTAGTTGATTTATATTTTGTTGGCAAGCTAGGTGGTGCTGCACTGGCTGGTTTGAGTCTTGCTGGTAATGCGATGTTTTTGATTTTTGCTTTAACACAAATTTTGAATGTGGGCACCGCTGCGGCAATTTCTCATGCGGTAGGGCGAAAAGATAAAATAGATGCTAATTTAATATTCAATCAATCTATGATGGCTTCAAGCATAGTGGGTATTATAGTTTGTATAGCGGGGTACTTTGGTGCCAGTTCATACTTAAATATGGTGTCTCAAGACCTAGATACGGTTGGGGCAGGTTTAAGTTATTTAAACTGGTTTATACCTTGTATGGCTTTACAGTTTGTAATGGTATCTATCAGTGCCGCATTACGTGGAACAGGAGTTGTTAAACCAACCATGTTAGTGCAAATGATCTCTATTATAATCAATATTATTTTATCACCGATATTAATTGAAGGTTGGGGCACGGGATATGCAATGGGCATAGCCGGTGCAGGTTTTGCCAGTTCAATTTCAGTTGTGTGTGCTGTGATTATTCTATGTTTTTATTTTAAAAAATCAGAAAAATATATCAGTGTCGACTTTAGCTTATGGCGACCTAATACAGCAAGTTTAAAGAAGATTTCATCTATCGGTTTACCTGCTGGTGGCGAATTCTTTTTGATGTTTATTTATATGGGCATGATTTATTGGCTAATTCAGCGTTTTGGCGCTGATGCGCAAGCGGGTTTTGGTCTTGGTTCGCGTATTATGCAGTCATTGTTTTTACCTGCAATGGCTTTAGCATTTGCAGCACCTGCGGTTGCAGGGCAAAACTTTGGTGCTGAAAAGTTTATTCGCGTAAGAGAAACATTTAAATGGTCGGCTATTTTAACTTGCTCATTAATGTTAATACTTACTTTAGTATGTTTATATCAAGCTGAGTTTTTAGTAAAAGGCTTTGTAGACGAGCCTGAAGTTGTATTAATTAGTGCCGTTTTTTTACAAATGATTTGCTGGAATTTTATTCCATCAGGGCTTGTTTTCACTTGTTCTGGTATGTTTCAGTCTTTAGGTAATACTTGGCCTGCATTAATAAGCACTGGAACTCGGTTAATTAGCTTTGCTGTTCCAGCTTTATGGTTATCTCAACAAAGCGATTTTACCATTGAAAATTTATGGCATTTATCTGTAATAACTGTATGTATTCAAGCAGCAGTCAGTTTTTATTTATTGCGTAGAGAGTTTAGATTACGTTTACCTAAAGAAGGTGAGGGAAATGAAATTGACTTGGAAGCAGAAAAAGTAAATATAATGACTTGATTATGTCAATATTTTAAAATAAAGCCATAAAGTTACAAAATACTTAATGGCTTTTCTTTGTTGGTAGTTTCTTATTAACTTATTTATTTTTCATTGCCTCATTAAATAATTGATAAAAATTATAAAAAAACCGTTTGTTCTTTGTTCTTTTTTCTTTATTTGAAAAATTGATTTCTTTCATTTTTGAACCCTCTCATTATTTGATAGGAGAAGTGTAAAATCTCAAGTTAACTTGAGGTCAATGAATTATTTTACTAAACTCAGATTTAGGGAAATAAAATAGAAAAATATATTTGAGCTTATAATGAATTTAGAAGAAGCAAACTTGAGTGTAGGTTATGTCGCTAAGCGCTGTGGGATCAAAGTCTCAACTTTACATTTTTATGAAACAAAGGGTTTGATCCGAAGTTGGCGTAATCAAGGAAATCAAAGACGTTATAAACGTGATGTTTTAAGGCGTATATCAGTGATTAAAGCAGCGCAAAAGATAGGTATTACCCTTGATAGCATTAAACAAACATTTGCAGATTTACCTAATGAACGCACTCCTTGCAAAGGTGACTGGGCTAATCTTGCTAAAAATTGGCAAAAACAACTTGATACAAGAATTGCTTATATGCAAAAGCTGAGAGACTCTGTCACAGGTTGTATAGGTTGTGGTTGTTTATCAATGGAAAATTGCCCTATATATAACCCTGAAGATGAATTAGCAAATGAAGGCTCTGGTGCGGTTCTGTTAGATAGAAAGTAATTTAAAATTCACCGCACCCTGGAATATCATTTATATCAAATTGGTCAATTTGCGTTGGTAATAAATATTTTTTTGCAAATTCAATGTAAACTTTTTTATTAATAAATACATCAAATAAGTCAGGATCAAGATGATTATCTAATTTCATAACGCCCATGATGGTTAGAGTTTCAGAGAGTGTTTTTGGTGGTTTATAAGGTCGGTCATTTGCTGTTAAAGCTTCAAAAACATCGGCAATAGCCATCATTCTTGCGGGGATTGACATTTGTTCTCGGGTTAAACCTTTTGGATAACCAGTGCCATCCATTTTTTCATGGTGACCGCAGGCGAATTCAGGAACACGTTGTAAGTGTTTAGGAAAGGGCATAGATTCGAGCATTTCAACGGTAACATCCATATGACCGTTTATAATTTTTCGTTCTTTAGGGTTTATTGTGCCACGTTTAATTATGAGATTATAAACTTCATCGTCACTTATTACGGATTGTTTAACACCAGCTATTGATATTTGATATTGTTTCGCAATTGAGTAAATATGGTTTATTTTATTATTATCAAAAAATTCGCCGCCCGTATTTGCTTTGCGAATAAAATCTCTGTCAATGTCTAATTGTTTTAATAATACAGCTTTGTTTTGATCATCTAGTTTTTTTGAATTGTAAATATCCCTGGATGCGATTTCAAATCTTGCTTCTATTATTTCAATTCGATCAAAAACAGTGGACAATTTTGTTGGTTTATCCATTACATATTCTGGTGTTGCAATTTTACCACAGTCGTGTAACCAGGCTGCGACATTGAGTTCGTGAAAATCTTCTTTGTCCATATGAAATTCATTTAATGGTCCTGATGTTGTTTTATGACAAGCTTTAGCTAACATCATTGTAATAACTGGCACCCTACGGCAATGCTCTCCTGTATAGGGGGATTTTTTATCAATGGCAGATGCGATTAATTTTGAAAATGAACTAAATAAATGTTCCATTTCATTTATGAGTTGTTTATTGGTAATTATAATGGCTGCTAATGAAGTCAGTGCGTGTGTTGTACGCTGAATATCATCGCTAAAAGGTATGACATTGCCATTTCCATCACTTGCATTAATAAGTTGTATGACACCATTTAATTCTTCTTGGTGGTTTTTCATTGGTAAAGTTAAAACAGATTGCGTTTTATATCCTGTCAACTTATCCATTTCTTTAGCAGCGCAAAAGTTATAGTCAGTATTAGTGTAGGCATCTTTAATGTTGATTATTTCACCAGAAGCGGCGGCAACGGCTACCATCGCATTTTTATTTATTTCACCAAATTGAAAAACGGGAATATTAGGATACTCTATTGCTTTCCCTGTTGTACCGCCTAAGTGTGAATTCAAACTGTTATTTAATAAAGTTTCAAATACGAGCTTATTTTCTGAAGAAACAGAGTAGATAGTGCCAGCATCCGCACTGGCTAATTGCATGGCACTTTTTAGAATTTTTTCTAATAAGACATGATGGTTTTTTTCTGATGATAATGCGATACCAATCTCAACAAAATGTTCAATGCTATTCATTTGAACCCTTATTTCAATTTATACTATTAGGCTGAAACAGTAATAAGTATAGAAGTGGCCTAAAAATTTAGTAGTTTTAAATAGATAATTAGTAAAACTTCTTTTTATTTCAGTTTCTCAAATTAAGAGAGATAAATGTTATGGAAATAAACTGTTTAGTTTATTTTTGGTGAATGGGGCTTATGTGAGTGTAAATCTAGCTTGAGAAGTAAACTTAAAAAATATATAAGCTCAAACTTTTGTTTCTTATTAATTAAAAATAAAAAAGAATGAAATTATTAATCTATAATTGAGTAGAATAACTTAAGGAACTGTTATGAAATCAATATTTTTAATAGCATTAGCTGTTTTTTTGTTATCTTGTTCAAAAATAACTAAGAGTCCAAAAGTGAAGTTGGCGATTAATCCTTGGCCTGGATATGAATTTTTATATTTAGCATCTGAGAAAGGTTTTTTTTTGCAAGAAGGGCTTAATGTTGAACTAATAGAGGCACCATCTTTAGCGGATGTACAGCGTATGTATGCTCAAGGCCATGCAAATGCAATGGCTACAACAATGATTGAAGCTGTTACAAGTGCTGGAGAGTTAAAAAAACCAACTAGTTTAGTACTAATTCCTGATTATTCTAACGGTGGTGATGTGATTTTATCAAATGAAAATATTACATCAGTAAGAGAGCTTAAAGGGAAAAGAGTCGGTGCTGAAATTGGCTCTTTAGGCATGTTTGTTTTAGTTAAAGCACTTAAAAAAAATGGCTTATCTTTAGCTGATGTTGAGGTAATAAATGTTGAGCAACTAAATGCTTTAAATGCGATAAATATAAATGAAATTGAAGCAATCGTTACATACCCTCCTTATTCAATTGAACTTTTAAATAAAACGAATAGTTTAAAAATTTTTACTTCAGCTGAAATTCCTAACGATGTTGTTGATACCATTTCAGTTGATTCAAGTATATTAAAGCAAGATCCTTCGTGGCTAAAAAAGTTTCACAAAGTATGGGAAAGGTCCCTTAATTACGCTAAAACAAATCAGCAAGATGCATATGAAATTATGGCTCAAAGAGAGGGGATTAGTGTTAAAGAGTTTACTGAAGCACTAACAGGGCTTTATATCTTACCGGCATCTGAACAATTAAAAGTGTTAAGTTCAATTCAGCTTAAAAAAAATATAAATGAAGTGTGTCAAACATTAATGATAACAAAAAGTATTTCATTTGATTGCCAAATACTGCCTCGCTATTTAACTATGGCACAATAATGCTTAAAAATAGGGGGGTTAATTTAAGGACTAAAATCAGCATTGGTCTTATTCTGTCCTATACAGTGGTAATTAGTGCTTTACTGCTTATAAATAATAACGTGTCCAAAAACTTGAAAGAGGTTTTGCTTTTAAATGAAGCTAAATTAATGGCTGAAACTGTTATTGGAACAGCTCAAACTAATATGCATTCAGCTAATATTGCACATATAATAAGCTCACTAAGCGCTATTGATGATGTTAGCCATTTATTTATAGTAAATGCTAAAACAAAAAAAATATTAGTCAGTAATCTTAATAAGTTAAAAAATCAATCCTTGTACTATATACAAAATGACCTAAAAGCTTCTTTGGAGAAAATTGATTTAACAAAAAGAAATAATCAATTAATTGGAGGTGAAGGAATTATTTATACTTCATTGTTTAACGCTGTTAGTAAAGACAAAAAATCAATTGAAAAACTTATATTTATTATTAGATTAAGTGATCATAAAGTGACTGGTTTTTTACATGAAAAAACTCAAATATTAATTTTTTCGGCAATTATAGGTTTAGCATTTGCAGTTTCGTTTACCTTGTTCTTATTTAAGTTTCAAATATATCGTCCAATGAATCTTTTGATCCAAGAAATCAAACATGCTCACTTAAATGATAAACCTATAGCACTGCAATATAAATCACATGATGAATTTGGATATTTAATTAGCGCTTATAATAAGCTAATGTCTGATTTTTTTGAAAATCGAGAAAATTTAAAATTACAAAAGGAGCTCAGTGAACAGGCTGCTAAATCCAAGTCTGATTTTTTGGCTGTTATGAGTCATGAAATAAGAACACCTCTAAATGGTGTAGTTGGAATATCATCATTATTAAATAAGACACATTTAAGAGGAGAGCAAAAAGAATATTGTGAAACTATCATAGCATCAGGTAAGCAATTATTGTCTGTAATCAATGATATTTTAGATTTTTCTAAAATAGATGCTGGAAAGCTTATTTTAGATCTACAAAAAAGGGATTTAAACAAAATATTGAAAACAACTGTAAGTATGTTTGAAGTGACAGCTAAAAACCGTAACATTAAATTAATCTCTAAAATTGAGCCATCAATTAAACATAATTTAAGACTTGATGAAACAAGAATCAGGCAAGTTTTAGTAAATTTAATAAGTAATGCTTTTAAGTTCACTAAAGCGGGTCAGGTAACTATTCTTGCTGATGTTTTACAGTCTAATCTAAAGCATTGCACAGTTAGGTTCAGTGTGACCGACACTGGAATAGGGCTAAGTCAGAGTCAAATTGATAAACTTTTTTCTAAATTTGTACAAGCTGATACCTCAACAACCCGTAAATATGGTGGTACAGGTTTAGGTTTAGCTATATGTAAAAGTCTCGTTGAATTAATGGGAGGGAAAATTTGGATTGAAAGTGAGTTAGGAAAAGGCGCTAGTTTTATTTTTGACTTATCTTTTGAAGTATTGGATCTTATTACTTATGAAGCTGAAGAGAAGGATTTAGAAATTGAAATTACTGGTAAGAAAATATTGTTAGTTGAAGATGTGTTAATTAACCAAAAAATAGTGAATGAAATTTTAAAAAATAATAGTTTAGATATTGCTAATGACGGCATAGAAGCAATAGATAAAGTACAACAAAAATCTTATGAAGTAATTTTAATGGATTGTTTAATGCCTAAAATGGATGGTTTTGAAGCTACAACAAAAATTAGAGAGTTAGGAATTACAACCCCAATTATTGCTTTGACTGCAAGTGCCCTACAAGAAACGAAAGATCAATGTAAAGAAGCTGGAATGGATGATTATTTATCAAAACCTTTTGATGTAGATGAAATCTACAAAACACTTGCTAAATGGTTATAAGTTTCAATTTATATTTATCAGACATTAAAATTGAAGGGTAACAAAGTGTTATTAATACATATAAAAAAACTACTTGTCATAATAGTACAATTGATTCTATTGTTTTTTATTATGTTTTATTGCCTAAAAACTTCGGCTATTGAGTCACACCCTGTCTGGTTGCAAGAATCTTTAGATAAGGCCGATAAACTTAATGATAAAAACCCTCACTTAGCACATGAATTTGTGAAAAATCTAAAAAAAAACCACTCTAACAAGTTTTCTGATTTTGATTTTGCTGCAATATATAGTCGGTTGGCAACTTATCAATATTATTTTGGTAATTTTGATGAAAGCTTAACCCTTATTAGTAAAAGCAAGAAGTACATGCCTGTTTTAAAAGGTAAAACGGGAGTTGAAATTTTATTGACCTATGGAAGTGTTTTAGATGCACAAGGCAGTGCTGATGCTGCAATAACAGTATTTCATCAGGCAATTGATTTGGCTAAAAGTGCACAAAATAATGAACTTATATCTGAATCATATAATGTACTGGCTGCAATATATGCTGTAAATCATAATGATATTGAAGCGTTAAAATACTTTAACAAAGCTTATATTTTGATTGCAGCATCAAAAAATGAGCTCAAGATGGCTTACTTAAAATTAAATATGGCTAATTCTTATACCTATATAAAAGACTTTAAAAAAGCGATTTTATTACAAAATGAAGCAATAGATTATTTTAAATCCAATGAATACTTTTATGATGAAATGTTGACAATTGAAAGTCAGGCCACTACTTATTTATTTGCCAAAAACTATGATAAAGCACTGTTGAGTTACCAAAAAGTACTCGAGTTATCAAAATCATTTAACGATCAAAATAGTCAACTTTTTGCTTTTTCAGGGTTGAGTAAAGTTTTTTTGAAAAAGGAAGAGTATGAAAAGTCTTTTTTATACTGGTCTAAAGCTGATGAATTAATTTATAAAGTTAATAGCCCTTATAGCTATTCAAGTCATTTATTGATTAAAGCGAAACTCGCAATAATAAAAAATAAGATTAAAAAGGCAACAACAGCAATAAAGGAGGCTGAAGTTTATTTAAGTAAATTAGATAAAGACAAGAACGTGAATCTTTTTGTAACATATTTTGATATTAAAATTGATATTGCAATGAGTCGTAATGATTTTAAATCAGCCTATTTATTATTAAAAAAATCAAGTGAATTATATGATAATTACCATGATGTCATTCGTGAAAATACACGTTCAAAATACAAAATAATGTTTGATACGGAGCAAGCTGAATTAAAAAATCAATTACTTGAAAAAGATAAAAAATTAGCAGCGACAGAGCTTGAAAACTCATCGCATAAAAATCAGATACAAAATTTAGTTATTATCATAGCGGTTTTATTTATTATAATTCTTGTTTATTTATTTCATAAACAAATCAAAACAAGTAAAAAATTAAATCGATTGGCAAATACTGATGAATTAACGCAATTAGCGAATCGTAGATATAGTTTTTATTATGCTGAGCGAGCGCTTAAACAGTCGCAATTAACGGCACAAAATTTTTCAATTATTATTTTTGATATTGATCATTTTAAATATGTTAATGATACTTTTGGTCACCTAGCTGGAGATAATGTCCTGATTGCGGTTGCTAAGGTGGCTAGTGGATATATTCGTGAGAAAGATGTTTTGGGGCGAGTGGGTGGTGAAGAGTTTTTAGCGGTATTGTCTGGTGCTTCATCTGCTCAAGCATATGTTATTGCACAGAGAATCAAGCTTGCAATAGAGGATTTATCTTTAGAATATGATAATCGGGTAATTAAAGTGACAGCCAGTTTTGGAATTGCTCAATTTAGCGAAAAGCAAAATGATTTTGTTAGTTTATTTCAACATGCTGATGAGTATTTATATAAAGCTAAAAATAAAGGAAGGAACTGTATCGTGAGTGAATTTACCTAATTTTGTGTAAAGTAAAATTCATAAGATGTTTCATTTAAGGCTAAAGTAAATGCATCGTCAATTTTTTTGTATGTTTCTTTATCCATTCCGGGCTTTGTAGCAATATATACACCTGAAGAGTAGCCATGAAAATAGGAGCAGGCAATCTCTTTTGAGAGTGGGTTTGTTAAATGATATAGCTTGATTGGATTTGGATGAAATAATGCGTCTATACGGCCTAACTTCAGCAACTCTATTCCTCTATTCAATGAATTTGTTCCTTTTATATCTATTAAATTGGCTGAAGAGCTTTTAAGCGTAGGCACTATTTTTGTGCCTGAAGGTATGCCAATTGCTAACCCTTTAAAAAGATGCGTTGCACTGAGAATCGGTATGAAATTTTTCTTTTTAAAGCAAAGCCCAGGTGTTGAATGAAAAAATGCTTTGGATAAATGTTTTAACTTATTAAATGGATCATCAACAGGGTAAAGTAAATCTATATTACCCTTTTTAAGCTCTGAAATAGCACGCTTGCTTGGATATTGAATGTATTCAACATTTGAAAATTTACTTTCTAAAATAGCATGAACATATTTGTAAGCTTTATCATTTCTAATGTTATTTTTAAAATCAACATGGGGTGGGTAGTCTATTATTCCTACTTTTAAAGTAACAGAGTTGGCTTTCAACGAAATGAAATTAATTAGAAATATTAAAAGATACAAACTGTTTTTCATAATCACTCTATTGCTATTTATCATAAATAATAATACTGATACCACCACCAAAATCTTTTAAGGTCCAATTTTCCATTGGAAAGCCTGTTTTATCTATATTGGTCCATTGAAGTTTGTTTCGATTTTTGTTTAATGGATTGTTTTCAGGTTTACCATGACAATATAAACAAAAAGTTTGCATTTTCACGGGTAAAAAATACCTTTGAGCCGTTTTATTCAAATATTTGGCCTTGTCATCATAGTAGCGCGGAAGTGCTGACTCTTGTATTTTTTTCATTGTTTCAACCTCCCATAAATCGGGGTGATTTAATTGATTTCGGATCATATCAGGTGTGCTTGTAAACTTAATTTTTAGCCCTAATCCTTTTTTTGATAGTTTTTCCGATAATTGAAAGGCAAAGATGGCAGGTATAAAGCCTTTAAATTGAATATCATCATCATAAAAAAGGGTACGATTACTTTCCATTACTTCAATCATTACTCTAAGAAGTGCTTTTACTAATATATGTTCATCACTAGGAAAAGGTTTGTTAAATTTTGTGCGATAAGCTTTTTTTATATTTAATAAGAAAGATTTGCCAAATAAACCCGATTTATCACTTCCTTTTTGATTTATGAGTGTTTGATTTTTAAAAATATAAGTCATAGATGCTTGATATATTTCTGCTATTTCAGAGATTAGAAGTGATTTATCAGCATTGATACTTCCTTGGTGGTCTGATGCATAGGTATTGCTAAAATTGATAAACATAAAAAAAAATATAATTTTTTTTATCATATGAAATGGGCTTTTTATGGATGTTTATTCATCAATATTAGAACATGCAAAACAAATTCTCAATCAAATTACATTGACTTAAATTATGTGTATCAATATTAAAAATATCAATACGCATAAGACCAAGAGACCTTAAAAGTTAACTAAATGTTTTTTTTAGAATGAGTTTTGCTTGCGCTCTGGGTAAGCAGCTCGCAAGAGGTTTTTGATTGAATTTTGAATGATTAATATTAATGCTTTGAGTTGAAATATGGCTATTTTTCCATTTGATCTCAACTCTACATTTTGTCGAACTTTCGCTTTCACTGTAGATAATCTTAATTTTATCTGTTCGTTTAATGAGTAAGTTATATGGATAACCTTGATTTGAATATAACTTATGACTTTGTGCATTTACTGATGTAGTAGATATAAATATAAGTAATACAGCTGATAATATAGATATGAATTTCATAATAATCTCTTTATAAATAAACTTGATTATTAAATTAGTCTTTGTTCTATTATCTATCAAACGATATAAATTTAACGGTAGTTAAGATTTTCTTAAGTTATGAAAAATTTACCCCCATTAAAATCACTTCAAGTATTTTTGAGCGCGGCTCAAAATAATAGTTTTAAAGCTGCAGCTGAAAACTTGTATGTAACGCAGGCTGCCGTGAGTCAACAAATCCGTTTGCTAGAAAGTCACTTAGGATGCAAGCTATTTGAGCGTAATAGTAAGCAAACAAAGTTGAATGAAAAAGGGAAACTCTTAATGCCATATATAGAGCATGCATTTGAGCAAATTAATCATGGTGTTAATGCAGTTAAGTTTGAACCTAATGCCAATGAACTTCGAATAAGTGCATTACACTCGGTTACTTCTATTTTATTAATTCCAAAAATAAGTGAGTTTCAAGAAAAAAACTCAAATTTAAGCGTGCAATTTTCACCCAACAATAAACTAGATACATTTGAAGCATTAGATATTGATATCGCAATAAGGCGTGGTTTAGGTGATTATTCAGGGCTTAAAAGTCGAAAATTAGTTGAAGATTCAATTATTCTAATTTCGAGTCCTTTAATTATTAAAGAAAATAAAAATGATATAGATATTATTTTTGATTTGCCTTTGCTTGAAGATACAAGTTCTGATATTCAAGAAGCAATTAATGACTGTTGTAAGCAATTTGACATAAAACGAAGCAGGCTTAAATCAAGACTTAAAACAACAGATGCTTTACCAATCATTCAAAGTGCTTTGGCGGGGCAGGGGATTGCTTTTGTTAGTAAAGTTTTAGTTGACGAGCATTTAAGAAATGGTAATTTGATTAATGTGCTCAATTATTATTTTGATAACCCGAGATCACTGTATTTAGTGGCACCCGCTCATCACTTTAGTTGGGATAAGGTGAAACGTTTTGAAACATGGATAACTAAACTTTTGTCTATATAATTTAATTTTTAATTAAAAATAACTGTTTAAAGGGGTGAGTAGCGTTATCTCACTAAAGGGAAGATATATTGATTTAAAAGTGTTTTTACTCGCATTTATTTAGTGAATATCCATCATCATAAACTTGTTAAAACATATTCATTTATTTCATATAAAATGACGTCGATTTCTTCTTATAGCAACTCTTTTTAGAAAGTAAAAAAATATAGCTGAGGGTCAATTTTAAGGAGTATTGGTTTAGTTTTTCTGATTAAAGCTAAGTATCTACATTGATTCAGACGACACAGCGATTGTACATTCAGAATACTTATCTTATGAAGTTGGTATTATATTGCTAAAAACAGGAGTTAAATTTGAAAATTGTTCAACTTAATGATAGTCAAATTACACCAAATAAAATAATTTGCATTGGCAGAAATTATGTCGCTCATATTGCCGAACTTGATAATGAAGTTCCCGATGAAATGGTCATATTTTTAAAACCAAACTCTGCGATATCTCATAAGTTATCTGCTTGTCATCAAGAAACTTTACACTATGAAGCTGAGTTGTGTTTTATTTATCAACAAGGGCGTTTTAGTGCTGTGGGTTTTGGGTTAGATTTAACAAAGCGAGGTTTACAAAGTAAACTAAAAGTTAAAGGCTTGCCATGGGAGCGTGCAAAAGCATTTAATGGTTCAGCTATTTTTAGTGATTTTGTATCTATTAATAATATAGATAGCAGCTTGTCTTTAGAGCTTAAAATTGATGGTGAAATTATTCAGTCTGGTGGCGTTGCGTTAATGATGTATAAACCCGATGAAATTTTAAAAGAGATTCTGACTTTTATGGACTTACAAGATGGTGACATTGTTATGACTGGTACACCTAAAGGGGTGGGGGTGATTCATTCAGGATCGTGTTTTGAAGGTCGAATTTTAAATAAGGAAGTAGAACTGGTTAAAAAGTGCTGGATTGCCGTTTAATTTTTTATAAATTGAAAGAGCATCTTAGTGCTCTTTTTATTTAAATGCTTTTACATAAGCATTAATAATGTTAGTGAGTCTTATTTTTTCATCATGGTTAATAAAACTGGCATTAATGGCGTTGTATGTAAATTGTGCTATTTCGTCTAAATTCATTTCCTGAGCTTGTGCTACGGCTAAAAAATTGTTTGTGATGTAGCCGCCAAAATACGCAGGATCGTCTGAGTTTATTGTAACGCAGACATTTTTTCTTAAAAGTGAAACTATGTTGTGTTGCTCCATGTGTTCAAATACGCGTAGCTTGATATTAGATAATGGACATACGGTTAATGCTATTTTGTGGGTGATGAGGTGCTCTAATAATTCAAGATCATCAACACAGCGTACGCCGTGATCAATACGTGAAACTTTTAATAAGTTTAATGCTTCAGTTATATAACTAGCAGGTCCCTCTTCACCAGCATGAGCAACTGTTAAAAAACCTTCTTTTAATGCTTGTTGGAATACGTATTGAAATTTATTTGGTGGATTGCCTTGCTCCGATGAATCTAAACCCACGGCAATGATTTTATCTTTATGCTGTAAAGCCTGAGCTAAAGTTTCAAAAGCGGCATCTTCGTCTAAATGCCTTAAAAAGCTCATAATAAGATTGCTTGTGATATTGAGTTCTTGTTCTGCTTGTTTTAAAGCTCTATCAATACCATTAATTATAGTACTAAATTGGATCCCTCTGGCTGTATGAGTTTGTGGGTCAAAAAATATTTCAGTATGAATAACATTATCTTGTTTGCAACGTAATAAATATGCCCAAGTGAGATCAAAAAAATCCTGTTCGTGTATTAGTACGTTTGCACCTTGGTAGTAAATATCTAGAAAGGATTGTAAATTTTCAAATTCGTAAGCTTTAGCTACCTCATTAGGGTCATTAAAAGGAATATTAATATTATTACGCTGTGCTAACTTAAACATGAGCTCTGGTTCTAATGAGCCTTCAATATGAAGATGTAATTCTACTTTAGGTAAGCCTTGAATGAATTTTTTTATCATAGGCAAAAAACCCCTTAGATTTAAATTATTACAAATAAAAAGATTAAGTAGTAAGTATATACCATGATTATAAAGCTAAATTTTTAAGTTGATAAATTTTTTGTTCTTAAATAAAAGTGCCTTTGCTTATCTATTTTGATTATTCTTCTATAATTAAAGCATGAAATTGAAGTCAAGTTATGTATGAATCGTTTTCAGTTATTTAAGTGTTTTTTGCTTTTTGTATCTACTCCTGCTTTTTCTGATTAGGTGGATTTATTTTCTTTATCTATTGAAGCCCTTGGTGAAGTAATCATTAAATCAGCTTCAGGGTTTGAAGAAAAGGTTATTGAAGCACCTACAGCAGTGACTATTATTTCAGAACAAATGATTGTTAATAGTGGTGTTTATACTTTAAGAGATTTACTGACATTATATGTTCCAAGCTTTGTTCAAGTGCAAGATCAAAATGAATATAATGTTTCATTTCGGGGGATTTATACATCTTCACAGCAAAAATTTTTAATTTTACTTAATGGTCACAGGTTGAATAGTCGGGCATATTCAATGGCTAATCCAGATCATGCAATTAGTTTAGAAAAAATAAAGCGTATAGAGGTATTGCGAGGACCAGGATCATCAGTACATGGTAATATTGCTTTAACGAGTGTTGTTAATATTATTTCAAAATCTGGTGAAAGTGTTGCAGGTTTTGTAGGAAGTACTGAGTTTGGCAATTATGGATATAAAGAATTATATTTTGAGTTTGGAAATAAAAAAAATAAAATAGATTATTTTTCATGGTTTAAGTTTGTTGAAAGTGATGGTGAAAAGGTTTTAATTAAACCTGAAGATGATTACTCTCCAAAACCAAATGTTATGCCTGTTTATTCAGTTTTAGATGGTTTTTTTAATGAAGCTTCGTATGATCTAGGTTTAACTATTAAAGTAGATGATAGCTGGTCATTTTTAGTTAATCATCGTCAAGGACATTATATTGAACCACTCACCACTGGAGGTATTTCAGGTGAAGCATACTCTATTAAAAATATACCTTTAGTTAATGGGGTATCTCCTGGTGCTATGTCTACTTGGTGGCATTATTATTTAAAAAATGATTGGAATGTGAATAATAGAAATAATTTACACATAAAAGTTTATTACGACAGTAATGACATAAAAGGGCCTGTTGTAATAAATGCGCAAACAAATGCATTTGTTGATGTTGCATGGCAAGAGTATGACTATGGTTTGAGTGTTCAATGGTTACATGATTTTAATTGGGCACAGTTACTTTTAGGTATTGATTTTGATGATACAAAATTAACAAATAGTCAGGCAACCGCTGGGTCAAATGGTGTTATTACAGGGCCTATTTTATTTAATGGTGAACCAGTTTTAAAGTTAGGAAAAGAGTCGATATTATCGACTTACTTACAGTATAAGCAGCCCATTTTTAAAAAATTAAAACTTAATGCAGGTGTTAGGTTTGATGCCAAAAAAAGGTTAACTGGTACAGATATTAAAGAGGTAAGTCCCCGCATAGCTTTGTTATATAACAAAGGGAATAGTATCTATAAACTATCTTATGCAAAATCATTTGTAGATCCCCCTTATTGGAATCGATACTCGAGCTTCGCATCATTTAGAGGATCATCAGATTTAAAGCCTGAAATATTAAAGTCTATTCAATTTACACCTGAGTTTCATTTTTTAAATAAGAGATCACAACTTAAATTCAACTTATATCATAACGAATATACTGATATTGTTTTTCGAAAAAAAACAGCGTTGCCAAATGAGCCTTTATTTATAAATGCAGGTAAATTAAAAACAATAGGCATAGAACCTGAATTCACTTATCAATTTGAAAAGCGTACGTTCAGGTTTATTGGGAGTTATTATAAGATTAAAAAGTCTGAAGGTTATAGTGCTGATAATAATGAAATATATAATATTCCACGATATCAATTTAATTTAATATTTGACCAAAAATTAAATGATATTGTATCTTATCAATTATCACTCAAATATATTGGAAGCCGTAAGTCACCTATTAATATAGCTTTTAATAATGTTCCCGTTGAAGACCCTTTTCCTAATGAAGGAGTTGAATACCAAGTACCAGAAAATATGCTACCGCCAACTTTTTTGTCTAATATGAACATCAGGTGGCAAATACCAAGTTTACCTATGGTTGTTACATTTAATGTAAAAAATATATTTGATAAAACATGGCGTCAAGGCGGTACAGTGGTACATCCGTATCAACAAACCGGACGTTGGTTTAAGTTTGGAGCTGAATATAAATTTTAACCTTAGTCCGCAAGTTAGGTTAAGTGCGATATAAAGTTTTAATTACATGCCAACCAAATTTTGTTTTAACTAAATGAGGGGTTAAAACCTCTTTGGTGAATACCACTTTATCAAATTGCGGTACCATAGTACCTTTTCTAAACTCACCTAAACTCCCTCCTTTTTTACCTGACGGACAAGATGAATATTTTTTTGCTAAGACATGAAATTTAGCGCCTTTATTTAACTGTTTGATAATATCTTCTGCTTGCTCTTTATGTTTGACTAAAATATGTAAAGCTGATGCTGTATGTGCCATGTTAACCTCAAAAAAATTATTAGTAGAATTATACCATGGCTCAAATTAATATGTTTTTAATTAACTATGAGTAAGCTGCTTTTGAAAATAGCATACCCATAGATACTGTTATTCGGAATTATCTTTTGGGTTAGGTTTTGTTTTTTTTGTCATTTTTTTACTTAAACTAATAGATTGATTTAATGAAATTACTTTTGTTTTACTAATACGATAACGATATATCTCTCGTAAATAATGTATCGATTTTTTAACGCTATCAGAAGTTAAGCGAATGTCATTTATAGATGTGAACTTTTCTTCTTCACGAACAAGTTCTCTGTATTTTTTTTCGTACATAGGTTTTATAGCATACCAATTTGTATCGAGAATTTTTGCTGGGTTTTCAAATTCATTAAGCATAGCATCAAGTTTGGCTTCATCCAGTTTTGGAGATTGAATGAAGTCAATAATGGCACTATCTATTGAGTCATCAAATTTATATTCTTCTTTGGCAAAACAACGTTTAATATAAGCAACAATAAGGGTTAAAAAGTCATCACTTAAACAAGGGCTTTTTGCGATTAAAGTAGTTAACGATAAATTTGCAGATGCTCCAATAACAAGGGCATAACGTTTTAAAGTCGTATTCGGGAATAAGTTACTGAGATGTTTTTTGAGTTTATTTAAATCTAAATAAGATAATTTGTAGTCTTTTGGTAAAGAAATAATGGAAACAATTGATGAACAGTTTTTGAAAAAGTGTAAATCTCTTATGCTTTTGTAGTCATAATTAGAATCTTTGTAGCTTTTCATTATTTCTCTATAACTTTCGGACTCAATTGGCAGCAAGCTAATGCCTTCAATTGCTTGTGTACTTTTATTAAAGTGCGGTAAGTCGATAGATCTGTAAAATAAATCATCTATATCTAGTTGTATATCCCCCTTAGCAGTATCACTTATTGCAGGGCTACCAATAACAACTGATTCGGCGTATGCAATGCCAACAGGGCCTGCTAAGCTCATAAATAAATCATTAGCATCTAATCGAATTGTTTCACCAATATCTATACCTGCACGATGAAAATAATTATCATCGTAATCGGTCGTAACTGCTTGTGCTGTTAAAATATTAAAGATTTGCTGGCTGATGTACTGATTTGCATATTTCTCCATAGTGTTAACGTCTATGTGTTTTATATTACCATCAGTATCACTTTGATCAGCATACCGCATGATGTCATTTGATATTAACATCATGGCATTCCAAGGCCGAATACGGTGGTGAGACTTATTTATATTGTCTTCTTCATTTTCTATATTGTATGAAAAGTCCCACTCTTCGGCTAAATATTTACAAAGTAAGCGCCCTGCATTGATATGCAATGCTTCAGACATCTCAATACTTGGATCATTGATATTAGGTAGTACACAAATACCACTGGTGAATATAGGTTCAAAAACAAAGGATTGGCTTTGCATTGAAAGTTCTTTTTCTGAGCGTATATCAAATGTTTTACTCATATAGGAATATTGCTGCGCAAGGCCAAACTCCGAAGCCATACCTGAACCAGTTCCCCCTCCAGCACTAAAAATATAAAAATATAACCTTGATTGATTTGCTTTAATACCACACGAATCAATTAAATAGGAATGTATAAATTTCCAATCTGAATTATTGAATTGAGCGGTATCTTTATTGAGTATTAATTTAGCTAAATATTGTCCTAAAATCGGAGCGTTACCTGCACCACCAGCATGGATTTCTGATAAATCCATTACTTTGAGCTTGTTATAATCGGCTAAAAAATTCTGGTCAAATTTTTGTGAAGAAAACCTGATCCTACCCTCTATATCTTTATCTAAATCGCCCAACATAACGAGGGGTTCAATTAAGAAAACGGGTTTATTCGTTTTTTGATGTTCAAGTTTCAAGCTACGTTTTAACCACTTTACAGACTTAACTTCATGCTCTTTTTTATTATTCATCGCATTATGAAATTCATTTAGGTAGTAGTTTCTTGCGCTGTGCACTAATGCTGCAACATCTAACGCAATATTAGAACCACAACGACCTAAACCAATTAAACAAACAGAAGGGAAGTTAGGGACTTTTTTTTCACTTTCTTCGAGATCTAATGGAGCTGGATAAACATCATTTCTTAAAGTATCTAAATTATTCAAAATTCTTGATAAATCTTTTTCAGTGAAATACATGTAAGGGTCATCATTTTTTTCGATTTTAGCGTCTATATCTGTATTTTTTTTTGGTTTTTTTACTATGATATCGAAGTCATCACTTGCCTCAGTTTGAAGAGCTTGGTGAGTTTGTTTAGACGTTTGAGCTTGGGATAAATTAGTTTGATATTTTTGAGGTTTTTTAGGAAGCATCAAGTTCTCCGTTGATGTAATTTTTCAGAGTAGTCAATTTAAATATAGGAGAGATTTAAAAAAGATCGATTAAATAATGAAAAGTCATATTTTAATTATAAAATGACTTGTATGTTGTCTGGCATAAATAAATTTATTTTTGTGTGTATGTCACTAATTGAATCCTTTAAAATAAAGTGAGTATAGTCAGTTAGATACGAGTGTAGGCCTTAATGATAGCGGCATATATCAATAAAAATAGCTACAAGAAATTTATTTTTTACGAGAGAGAAAATGAAAATTAGAACTATTCAATGGGATGAAACCTTACCAGTAAGACATACTGTTTTATGGCCTAATAAACCCGCTTCATTTTGTAAAGTTGAAGGTGATGAAAAAGCAAATCACTATGGTGTTTACTTAAATAATAAGTTAGTTAGTGTCGCTTCAGTTTATATAAATGGCTGCATTGCTAGGCTAAGAAAGTTTGCAACTTTGATGGAATTCCAAGGCAAAGGTCTTGGAACTAAGCTTATTGCATATATCTTGGATGAAATGAAAATAACCGGAATAAAATGTTTTTGGTGTGATGCACGTAAAACTGCTGTTGGATTTTATAAAAAATTTGGCATGGAACAACAAGGTACTGAATTCTATAAATCAGGTATACCGTATTTCAAGATGGAGCTTCAACTTGATAAACCTATAACCTCATGAATATATAATATGTTAAATATTTATATACAGGTATATTATTTAGAATTGGCTATGAATGATGAGTAATCACTAAAAACCTTGTATGAAACTAGAGATGAAATAAATGCCCAAATTGAGTGGTTTACTAACATACTAAAAGAACGACGGATCTTCTTAGCTACGCAGTCATTGATATTTTAGAATGAAAAATGGAAAATTTGTTGGGCATTGGAATGTAGAATAAACCGTGCCAGAGAAGCAAAAGAATGACAATGTAATGTTTTAAAAATGAGTACAAAACGGTATAGTAAGTTATGCCATCAGAAAATTACAATTCATGAACTTTTCAAAAAACATAAAATTATATTTCTGTTATTTTTAGCTGTAAAAAAGTTTGAAATTTTCATATATATACATAGCAACCGAATGTTGATAAATACGAAGTTGAATATATACTAAGTTATTGTGTGAAAAGAACTGAAGTCGCAATCTGCTCTAATTAGGGAAATAGTTAAGTCGTAACTTATTCATATTTTAAAGGCTTGAAGGTCAAGTATGAAATCTAGCAGATAAAAAGCATTGTTAACCGAACGCCTACACTGGCAATGCTTAAAGTTTAAACATTAAATAGCCGGCATAAAAAATTAAAGCTAGTCTTGTAATGGTGATAGCGAGAGTAGTCATTTTTAGTTCACCTAATAATAAAGAGTAAGAATATGAGTACTGGTACAGTAAAATGGTTTAATGCAGACAAAGGTTTTGGTTTTATTACTCCTGAAGACGGTAGTAAAGATTTGTTTGTTCACCACTCTGAAATTCAAGTTGACGGCTATAAAACACTTGATGAAGGCCAAAAGGTTGAGTATGTAGTGGGTGAAGGACAAAAAGGCCCATGTGCAACGAATGTTAAGCCTCTTTAATCAGCTAAGCTGTATTAAAAAAGATTAACATGGGTAAATTGCGGTTGGCTTTTTTGAACTTTTAATTTAAATGTATTCAACTGTAATTTACCTTTTATTTGAGTATTAGATTTTTTGAATTACTCACTTTGATAGAATGAAAGTAACACCTCAAGATACACAAAATTCAATCATATTTAAGTCAGTAGAAAATACAGCAGATAAAGTTTTCACTTGTTGTTCTAGCCTCTGAAATAGCTAAGTATTTATATAAATATTGACAATGAATGACTCAGGTCGAAGTACTTTTTCATTAGTCAGTTTTGAGTAAGCCTTTTTTAAATTACAATTTTTATAGTGAAACCTAGAAAAACGAATGTAATAAAAAGGCAGTAAAGATAAAATCTTGGCAGCCTTTTTTATAGTTTTCGTTTTTTTATTACTTGTTACATTTTGTATTACTACGGTTTTATGTTGTGAAATGGTATCTAAGCTGAAGCAGTCTAATAAAAATTTATTATTTAGCAGCCATTATTTGAAATACAATATTTAGTCGGAGAACAAAAAACCTCACCATTAAGACTGAAGTTAGGCCTTTGTGCACCACCGATCTGTGCAGTCATATCCTGTGGTAATGTTTTATTGTCTTTTGAAAGGTTTTTAAGTTTCTTTTTATTTAAGTTAAGTGTCATTTTTATATCCTTATTATTATTGGATGTTTATTAATTTTAATTTCATAATTCATGGCGTTTACAATCTGCAAACCCAATAAAGGTACTTCCCATAAAGCTATAAGTCAAAAAAATATTGTCAAGCTTGACTGCGTTTACCGATAAATGCCGTCGCTACGTAGATTAGAAATACGTATACTGTGTTGAACTAGTAGCTCATATTTGCATCACTATGCTCTTCACATAACCCTGTATTTTTCTCTAATGGTTTGCAGTTTTTTAGTTGCAGGATTTTAAATCTACAACTGAATTATACCTTTACGTGGGTTGTAAATTTTCACTTTGGATGTTTTGTGAATGTTGGTGGGTGTTGGAAACAGCTTTCCTGTTAAATGTTGCTGGTTAAGCTGTTGGTTTTAATTGGTTTGAGCTGCTTTTACTAAGTTACTTTGTCAGAAGACGGTTTAATCAATGTGTGCAAAATGATAAAAAAAGTAAAAAGGTAAGCTGTTGCTCTTAAAACAACAGCTTATCTTAATGTGGTGGAGCTGGGGGGATTTGAACCCCCGTCCGGAAAGCGTCGATTATATCTATACCATTGTAAAAACAATGACTTGCATATAAATCAATGCCTTGCGTTTTAGTGGTGTATAGTACAACCCTATAAAATCTAGTCGTTGTGGATGTTTTGTGGATGCTTTCGGGTTGCACTGTTTTCTTCAGTATAAATATCTTGACTCTAATTTGGAGACAGAATAGAGTGTCCTTTTTTAAAGTATATACACTAAAAAGGAATTTAAAATGTTAAAAAGACTCTTATTACTTTCAAGCTTTATGCTAATTCAACCGGTTTCAGCGTATACATCAGATCTTGTTATTTGTAATGACTGTTCATTGAGTCAATCAATGAATGCTGCAAAGTACAGTGTTGTTTCTAAGAGATCATCAGACATTATCGTTGCCGATATTAAAAATGAAAATGTCATTAAGTTTAAAGTATTTAAAACTACTGATGAATATGGTGAGCCTTCAATCACTGCACGGCAGATTTCACCCACTTCTGATGAAATACATGATATAGGTGTAATATACCAATATAGACGAGATTTAGTTGATTTAATGGTGGAAATGACAAGTATGCCTGGTTTAGGTATGCCAGGCACCACTCCACCATCAAAGTCTCGTACAGGATATATTTATACAGGAACCTTACGCGCTAAAGGAAATCCATTGGATTTTATAACAACAGCAGCCATTCAAAATGACCTATATGACTATTACTTTGCTAAAACTACCTCGCTTATTGATAGAGTGACACAGAATATATTCAATGCCATTAAAATCCCAGGTGCATATGAGTTGGATGCATATCTTGATATCGAATTCTACGCAGATTCCTTAATGGAAGTTCCAAACGGAACAGCACAAGTTACATTTAATCCTGCTAGCAGGCAATTTAAAATATTATCATCGAGAGACAAAGATAATAATACAATACCGACTACCATAGCAGAACTAGCATCAAATGATTACAGGTTTTCAAGTAATGATTCTGCGAACCGATTTAACAATTATGTTCAAAAGTTTACTAAAAAGGAGGGCGGACCGGCCATTCAATGCACACCGACCCGAGTATCTACAACAGGGTTAGGTTTTATATTTTATTATAATTGTAAATAGAGTAGAGGTTAAAAAATGAAATTATATCCATATTCAAAAATACAAACTGAAAACTTAAAACCCCTATTGTTTATATCAAGACTTTTAGGAGCTGGTAGTTATATCCTAATAGTAGCAGCCTTGGCAATGTTTCCTGCTTGGATATACATGGACTTTATTGCAATAGACCCTGGCAATAGTAAGCTGCAAGGGATTTTAATAATTGCAGCAACGTTGTTTTCTATGGCTATACTCGTCTCACTAGTAAGTAGCCTTTTCGTCGCATTTATAAAATGGGAAAATACAAAACCAACATAAAAGGTTCGTATGAAAATACAGTTCTTTTCAGGCTTTTAAGTTAACTGTTGAATAAGCGGGTAACAACTATCTTCCACTAAATCAGGTTAATTGATTATAGTGGAGGATTTTCAACTGCTAAATGCCGATGACCGAACTCGCGAATATTCTTTGCTGCTGTCAGCCAATATTGAATATTTCTAAAATCTAATTTCTGTTTATCTAAACATTATCTTAATCAAGGTGCATATCTTTAGAATGTTCTGAAAGAGGGTTAAGTCTTATAGCATCTTCTAAATGTGATGGTGCAAAGTGGGCATATCGCATTGTTTCGTCTATTTTAGCATGGCCTAAAATGCGCTGTAATACAATTATATTTCCCCCATTCATCATAAAATGACTAGCAAATGTATGTCTTAAAACATGGCTGCATTGACCTTCAGGTAATTCAATACTTGTCTTCTTAATGACACGTTCAAATGCCTTTCTACAATCACTAAATAATGGACCTGATTTTTTAGGTATTTGATTATACATTTCTTCTGATATAGGTATTGTTCTGCGTTTTTTACCTTTAGTGTTTACGAAAGTAATTTTATATTCATTACCAGTTTTAATAACATTACTGCCTTTTAAATTACACGCTTCACTAATGCGGCAGCCAGTTGATAAACAAATTAATGAAACAATATGAACGTGTTTATTAGTTGAGTTTTTTAATTCTATCTCTAGTTCTTCAATGTCGGTGTGGCTTAAAAATGCTAATTCAGTTTCTTGTAATTTTATAAGTTTGATTGATGCTAGGGGATTTGGGTATTTTAAATCGCCCATTTCAATTAATTTATTGTATAGACCACGAATGAAAGTTAAGTCATTATTAGCTGTTTTAGGTTTAGTAGTTTTGAGTCGTTCACCTCTATATTTTGTGTATTCAATTGCTGTTAATTTTGATGCAACAGGATCCCCCAAGCCTTTACAAATTAACTCTAATTTAGCTTTCATTTTATCAGGGTTTGCTAGAGTTCTACCATGACACTCAAACCAGATAGGTATTAATTGGGATAGTTTTCTTTTGTCGTCTTTTTCTCCGTTCCAAGGTTTATTTTGTGCCTCGGCCAAAATCAAGTTTTGGTAGCGGGTTGCTTCTGACTTTGTACTGAATTTTTTCTGTATCCGTTTTTTATCACGGCCCCAAGGTCTTATATCTAAGAAATATTTTCCGTCAGATAGCTTTGTAATAGACATAATTTCAGTTCCGTCTCTTGATTGGGGTCATTGTTTCCACATAAGGTGCATGGTATATTATTGCAATATTGTTAATAAGGGAATGTTATGCAAATTAATTCTAATCAACCTACTTCATTAAACCTAACTAATTCTAGTTCAATACAGAAACAAAAAGCTGAAGTTGTTAAGGCCGAAGTGCAAACTTCCGGTAGCGTCACAATAAGTAAAGAAGCGCTAGAGTTGATTAGCGGTGGTGATATTACACCTATGCGTGGCGGTGGTGTTGTTGTGATTCCACAGCAAAAGTAATGATTGATTTTAGTATATTTAATAATTACGACTTTGGACTTTTTATAGAGAACTTCATTACCATTTTATTTGTGATTACTTTGTTTTTAGTTTTTTATCGATATAAAAATGAAGCATCCTTAAAAGTTGGTATTTCTGTTTATTCTATTTCTTATGTATTAAGTAATTTTGCTTTTAACTTATTAGAAACTTTACCTTCGGGGAAGCTTGTAGGGCCTGAATTCTATTATTTACAGTGGGCTATGTATGAGGCTTTAACGATAATTTTTTGTTTTATGTTTCATTTAACCAAAAGGTTAAGAAGTCATAATGCACTGGTTTGGATATATCGTTTATCAAGTATCAATATAGTGTCGTGTTTATATATGCACTATTTGGTTATGGTTTTAAGAGAGCCTAATAATTGGTTTTACTCTGTTTATTCGGTAACAGTTAATGCTACAGCATTAATGATAGTTGCAATGTTTGCGTTCAATTTTAAATGGAGTTTTAGTGAGTGGTTTTTGAAGTCCCGTTTGTCTTAGTTGTTTGCCTTGTTGCAATCGTTATAGCGTTAAAGGTAAGGGTGATTGAGCGTGTTGACGATACAGAAGTTAAAGAAATATCGTTACCAGAGCTTGCAGAATTATTATTAAAAGAGCTTTACGAAATAAATGAAATGCCTGTTGATATACGTAAAGAGAAGAAAGATGATTGGACTGCTCGTTATAATTTGTATATTGAAAGAAAGCTGAAAACACGTATATCTGATGAAGATAAAGTTTTAAAGGTTGTTAAGTAGACTTAAGGAGAAGTTGTGGATTTTATTGTTTTAATATTAGTTGTTTTTGCTCTGTTCATATTTTTGAAGTTTAAAGTCAAAAACTATCAACCTATTGAAAAAGAAGAGCCTTTATATCGAAAATTAGATGCTTTATTTACGCCCGCAGAAAGATCATTTCTTGGAGTTTTAAATCATGCTATAGATGAAAAAACGGTTGTCTTTGGTAAGGTACGCGTAGCCGATGTAATTACTCCTGAAAGAGGAGCTACAAGGAGAAAATGGCAAATAGCTTTTAATAAAATATCAGCAAAGCACTTTGATTTTATTCTGTGTAATAAAGATGACTTATCTGTCCTTTGTGCTATTGAGCTTGATGATCGGTCTCACAATAGTAAGAAGCAAAAGTCACGAGATGCCTTTTTAGAGGGGGCCTGTAAATCTGCGAGCTTTCCACTAATTCGAGTTCCAGCAAAAGTCTCATATAGTGTTGTAGATATTCGAGAAAAGATAACTTCGTATATGATCGAAAATGAGGTTAGTAATGTTGATATTAGTCCTGAAACTCCAAAAGAGTCAGGTAATAAAGCTTGCCCTAAATGTTCATCTGAAATGACTGTTAAGATTGCTAAAAAAGGAAAGGCTATAGGTAATGAGTTTTGGGCATGTAGCGCATTTCCAAAGTGTAGATATATTGAATCGAGTAATACTACATAACAGAGGTTTTTATGGAGCGAAATCAAGTTACACCCAAGAGCTTTATATTTAGAGAGATCATCTGTTCATTATTACTAGGTGGTATTCCCTGTATTTTAATGCTTCAGGATTCTGGTGTAGTGGGATTAGTTATTTTTCTTAAATCAATGGTTCCACCAAATGTATTAAGTTATTATCTTTGTTTTTTAGTTTTGAGTCATTTTATATTTTGGTTTTTGAATTGTTATTTTTATTCGCCTATTAATTCAATTTCTCAACTTAAAACTAGGTTACATCAAATTTCAGATCAAATTGGATTTAGTTTGATTGGAGTTTATCGGGTAATTGCAGGTGCTTTATTAATAGCACCACCTTCAATGGTTATAGTTGAACCAACATTTAACAACTTTATATTTTTGGGTGCTTGTTATTTCTTATCAATATCCTCTATTGCGATATCTTGTTACTTGTCTTATTGGCAATCTAAAACAGTTACTGGTATATAAACCTTGAAAATAGGGGGAGGTTAGGTTCTATAAAACTGGCTAAATTTTTCATTATTTCCAAGAGTTACTGAACCTTTAAGTTGTTAGTTTAATTCAAGTTTATTATAATGATTAACTGCCAATATCTGTATCTTCAGGCCAAATAAAATAAGGGCCAAAACGTTTACTGTATTTAAATTCACCACCAATACTTTTGCCTTCATCGGTTAAAGAATATTTATCATCTTTGTGTGTTAAATAGCCTGTAGAAACGAGTGCTAACATTAAATCAGCCGTTTTTAGTTTTAGTTTTTGTGCTAATTTAGAAGATGTTAATTTTGCTGTTTTACCTTCACCTTTATTTTGAACTTCACTATTTTCAACCTCATTACTTTGGGTTTTCTTAGTTTCGATTGATTTTTTAGCCTCAATCGGCTGCTCTACTTTCTCAAGAGACACTTTTACTTCATCACTAATTCTAATAATACGTTGTGCTTCTTCGTAAGCATCTTTGTATGTATCAGGGTCTTCATCTCTCGTGATATGAATACCCATTTCATTATTATTAACCTGGCTAAATTCATATAAATTTAAGCTAGTTATAATGCAAGAGTTTTCATTTAAGTAGCATTTTGCATGTAGGTTTTTACAAAAACTCGTTCTAACAAAAGAGAGTTCATTAAGCCAATTAATTTCGTTTGGGTGTAAATCACTTTTACCGTAGATAATACGAATATCAATTTTTAATCGGTTTTTATCTTCTAGTAACTCTTTAATACGATCGTTTAGCCTTAAAAATGGACTAATTAAAATTAAACGGTCTGATGTGTTTTTTATTAGTTCTTCGAGGTAATAGTTAGTTGCACTCGTATTTAGAAATTTAGCCATAATGTTTATCCTTAAATATAGATTCCCTATCCATGTGATGTTTTATGGTGGGACTATTAAATTACTTTTTTATCTTTGATAATTTTTTTATCTTTTGATATTTCTACAAGATCTTCTAAGTTCTTTGCAAATAATGATGCTATTGCAGGCATTATTTCAGTTTGATAGTCAGGTAATAAATCTAGTTCCCAGCATTCATAGAATGACTCTTTTAAATTATTTATTAGTTCAGAGCGGTTGACAGTTGTTGGTGTGCCTTTCTCACCAATATCGAATAACAACCAGTCCATACTTACATTTTTTTCTTCACATGCCTGAACACATTGTGGATATGGAATTGAGTTCTTTTTAATCATTTGTCCACTCCACGCTCTATTTTTATCAAATTTTATTGAAATTTGAGCTGGGTTGTCACAACCGTATAAAAGCATAAGTTTTTCAAATACTTGCGCGCAGTTTATGTTCAATGTAATTACCTGTATTACAACTAGGTATTTAAAAAATCACTTGACGTAATATTTTATATTACTTAGTCTTCGTTTCGTTAGCTTCAATTAGACAGTGAGATATTAACATGACAACACTAAATTTATCCATTCCTGCACCTATTTTGACCTTTGAGGCGTATGCCCAATTAACAGGTGAAAAGACCAGAGATATTATAAACGCTGTTGCTGTAGGCAAACTGCCAGTTTATATACCACCTCACCCTCCAACTCAAAACACTGCAAGAGTCAAAAAGTACATAAACGTTTTAGCAATTTATATTGCTGCTGCTGAATCTGCAAATATCGAATTAAATATAGCTTAAGCAATATTAAATATCTGTTTAGAGGGTTTTTATATGACATCACGTGATTTAACAATTCAAAAAGGTAGGTTTGATTTTACGTTTTCGTTGATTGAGCAAAATAATGAGATCTCTTATTTGGTTGTTATTTCTTTTGATGGTGAAGAAGTTAATCAGATCCCTTTTAATCGCATTTCTCCATGTTCACCTTTTTTATACTTACTTCAAAAAGGCCATAAAGTTTGTACGTTACCGTTTGTTGATTTAGAAGTTGAACGTTTTAGGTTGTGGAGTTGGAATCTAGTTTCTGAAGCAATGCAAAAGAGGGTTTATTAATGTCTTCTTTAGCTTTGGAACCTGTACTTAATGATAGTGATAAGAATCAGGCTTTTTTAAATCGTTTCTTAAAATCAAAAAATAAGAAAATAGTTAAAAATGACCGTTTAAAAGAAAAGCGTTCTTTGAATATATCGTCAAAAAAAGAAGTTAATAATTACAGTGTAACTAATGTTGAAAATTTAAGCTCTGAGCAAAGGGCTATTAACGAACATATATTCCCTGTTGTTGCTGCAAGTGAGATTACGAGTAATTTACCCGCACCTTTTAAAGCTAAGTATTTATATAAAACACGTCAATTTGATTTTGATGATACCTTTGAAGATTGTGAAACTTTACGTTTAAACATATTTTCACGTCATACATCACTATCGGTCATGCTGGCCAATGGCTATAAACAACTTCATAAGTTTATTGGATATCAAGAAGCAGTTGATAGATTAAAGGTTGCTGATGATTCATTATCGTTATTCGACATTAAGTTAAGTTCTGATGATAGTCAGTTATGTGATATTTCAGACGATAAAGCTAGAGCGTGTCGTTTAAAGGTTGAGAACCTAGGTTGCTCATATAAAACGTTATTAGTCATTGAAGACTATGTAAATCGTTACACTTTTCAAATGCCTGATTTTGATAGACGTTATTTTGAGGCTGAACCTTTTAAACGTGCAATGTTACCAGTTCAAGTTAAAGATTATTCAATGCGGTGTTTAGAAGGATGTTTGAATCGTGTTTCTGATCCAATTTGGTGGCGCAGACAATTACGTTCAAAGCAGGGTGTTGTTGTTGAACAAATTGCCAGAGATTTAAGACTGGTTCATAAAAAAGCATCGCCTTATGTTTCTAACCAAACTATTTACACCAGACGATTACGTAAAGCTAAGAATGAGAAAGTTTTATCTAATTTGTTTTTACTTGGCGAACATCAAAGCCCTTTTGATGAATTAGAAACTTTACAGTCAATATGTGAAAAATCTCATACATCTGGTTATCAGCAAGCTTGTGAATTAATGGTGAGAATGCGCGGTACAGAAGAGCTTTCTCAAATGGTAGGTCATGTTGCCGATTTCAATACAATTACATGTCCAAGTCGTTTTCATGCTGTTAATGCTAAAGGTATACCTAATAAAAAATATCAATATTTATCGGCTCAAGATGCACAAGCATATTTAAATAATGTGTGGCGTTTAGCGCGTGCTCAGTTTTCAAAAGCAAAATTAAAACCGTATGGCTTTAGAGTGGTAGAACCCCATCATGATGGTTGCCCGCATTGGCATATGCTGATGTTTGCCCCTAAAGAAGATATGCCAAAAATAAGAAAAATTTTAAAAGATTTAGCCCTTCGTGATTCACCTGAAGAAGTTAAGCGCAATTCAGATATTCGTTTTAAATCAATTCAAATAGATTCTAAGCAAGGTAGTGCTGTTGGTTACATTGCTAAGTACATCACTAAGGCAATTACAGGTGCAAATATTGACACTGTAACAGATACCTTAGCGGGTGAAATTAATATTAAACCTGCTGATGCTGCTGAAAGTGCGCGTGAATGGGCTGGTAATAATAAGTTTAGACAATTCGACCCTTTTGGTTTGCCGTCGGTAACAGTGTGGCGTGAAATGAGACGTTTAGGGATAGGTGCAAAAGGACAGTGTGAGGTTGCAAACGCTATGAATAAATCAGTTGATTCGATTGGAAATTTTGCTTTAGAAAAAGTACGTCAAGCGGCTGATAGTTCAGATTGGGCCGCGTTTGTTATTGCTATGGGTGGTGTTCAGGTTAAGCGTAAAGACCAAGCCGTTCGTATTCATTATCAGATACCAGATTTAGTAGACACAATTACAGGTGAAGTTAGTCGTGCTGAGGGGATGAGCCCTTTTTATGCTACCAAATATGGTGACTCACCATCTAACAGAATTTTGGGTGTTGCTTGGGACAATGTTTTAGTGATTACCCGTAAAGCTGGCACAAAAATAATGTCTGAAAAAGAAATTAAAGGGCAGCAGAAAATCATGTCTGGTGTACGTCATTTCTTTGAAGATTGGGAAGATAGAGATTTATATTTACGACCTGATCCAGTAGAGCAAGCATGGCTCGAATCTATATCAATTCCTGACCAAGGTAATCGTTGCTGGTACATAGACTACGAAGCTTTGGAGGAAGGTTTTATGAGTGACGAAGTCGCGAACTTGGACTTGTGTCATTAAGTGTAACCGAAGGTATTTAGTAAAGTTTTAACAATAAAATTTAAATTAAAAAAGGAAAATATTATGGCTTCAATTGAAGGTGCAGTATCAGACGTACAACTTATTAATAAAGAATTTGATGGTAAGACTACAACCAGTGGGCTTTTTAAATTGCAAACACATAACCCGTCTGATTATTGGGAAATAAAAATTAGCCCTGAACAAGTGCAGTCGGGTGTTTTAAATGAGTTAAAGAAATTTGAAACAGATCCAAATAACCCATGGAGCGCTCGACCTGTTTTAATCAATGTTGGTAAAAAAGAGTCTGTTTTTAATGGTCAGAAGTTTTTTAGCTTTGTATTGCATTCAATCGCAACGCAAAAGCAAAAATAATTATGAATTGGCTAATTTTATTAGCTGTTCTAATAGCAATCGTGTGGGTGTTAAGTTTTTTTAATTCCTTCATTTAGGAAAAATAAATAAATGTCCCTTTGCATAAGTATTGATAATAACGGAAATGTCATAAATAAACCTGAAACGATTTCACAATGTCAGGACTTTATATTGATGTCTCCTAATGATTTTAATGCAAATGCGGCGGGGCAATTTGACCCTTTGGCCTATGACACTGGTTTTAGTGGTGTTATAGAAATGTTCGTTGCTGGGATAGGTATCGGCGTTATCTTGGCTTTATTAAACAAACTTCGTCGTTAATTAAAAGAGAATGAAAATGAAAAATGTATTAAAAGCAAAATTAGCAAAAACAAGTAAGTTCTTATCTGGTGTAGCTTTAACTGTGGGGGCGGGTCTTGCTCATGCTATTGATACGACAAAAGTTGGTGCGTCTATCACCGCTGCTGAAACAGATGCGTTAACAACAGGTGAGTTTGTTATTGGTTCAGTTGCATCACTTGTGGTAATTGGCTTAATTATCGGGATAGTTCGTAAAATCTAATGGCATCATTAATGTTTGGTGCGCTGTGTGGTGCATCATTCATTATCGGAATATTTTTAGGTTTTTTTGTGACCCGATGATGAAAATAATAACAATAGGAGCGCATACAATGCGAATTAAAATAGCACTTACATGTGCTTTTTTTATGCCTTTTTTTAGTTATTCGTATCTTGATATGAATGATTTAAGAGAGCCGTTTCATGATGTTGTCAAGACTTATGATTGTGTTTGGGACGGTCGAAACATTGGGCGAGTTCTTAGTTTATCAGCATGTACAAAACAGGACTCAGCTTTTCTTTCCGCCATCGGTGATGAATGTGGTGAGGTGATTCGATTTTTTAGCGGTGGCGAGACTAGCACTTTATTTGATTACAAAAAAGGGAATTTCGGTGGTCCAAATAATTCTTGCTACATATCAACTAAGTTAAATAAAATTATTGAACTGACGAATCCAGAGGAGACAACATCTAGTGTTTGCCCCAATTCACATCCGTTTCCTGTTGTTGTTAATTCTCAGGATAAATGCGCTAAAAATTCGGAAGAGAATAACAATGATGACTCATGCCCTGACCTTAATGGTTTTGATGTTCCAGACCTTGCTTTTAGTGCTGGTGATGATACAACTATATGTTTTCCAAACCCGAGTGGCTCTGGTAATGCTTGCTCTTATACTTCTGATAATGGTGTATTTCAATTGCCGCCGTCTTTGGCTTCTGCTGAGAATGTGAATTGTGAAACGGGAGAGCCTGAGCTTCCTTATGAAAACCCCAATGACACTGATACGCCTGATGAGGATGGTTGTGTAATAAAAACTGGTCAAAAGTATTGTGAAGCTCAAGAAGAAGATAATTGTAAGTTTGTAAATGCGGCTGTTAATTATGATTCTGTACTTGAGTGTAATAATAGCTGTGGTGATATTAATGGTAAATTTTATTGTCCAAAGGATACGGGAACTGACCCCATTCCTGATATAAATGATAATTGTACCGATGAAGTTTTTAGGCTTGCCAATCCTACTTTTTGTTCAGAAAAATCAGATGAAACAGACAAAAATGAAGATGGTAAAGTTGATAATACTGATGTTGTTGAAGGGTTGAACACGGGTAATCAATTGGCTGAGTCTACATTGTCAGAAATTAAAAAAGGTAATGCAGACCAAGTTGCAGAGCAAAAGAAGTTAAATGAAAAGTCCTTTGCTAACAATCAGTTATTGTCGTCTTTAAATAGTAAGGTTTCTGAAACTAATGGTTTACTTGAAAAGATAAATGACAAATTAAATGAATCATCTGATGTTAATAGTGAAAAAGGTTCTTTTGATGTTTCTACAGCACAATCAGAATTAGACGAATTAAAATCAAAATACCAAACGACAATGAGCGGTATAAAAACCGAAGCGTCAAATTTAGTTAAAGAGTTAAATGCAGGTGGGGGCGGTTTTAATTCTTGTCATGATTTAATTTCAATGAATGGTAAAACACACACGCGATGTCTTGACCAGTTTTCAGATGAAATGATACCGATTTCAAATGGTATTTTATTGTTTTTTACTATCTTGGCTGGATTTGTTGTTTTAGGTGGGGTGTCTAAAAATGTTTGATATGATTCAAGGGATTTATGAATTTTTTACAACTGGTATCTATGATTTTGTCGTTGAAGCTTATGCGTGGGTGATTATCAAAATTGCAGCTTTTCAGCTCAAGGCGACTATAGCTTCAATTGAATTTGCATGGGATATTGCTAAGGAAATTATCACGCAGCTAAATATCAGTGCTGAAATGCAAGTTGCTTTAGAGCGCCTTCCGCCCGACGTGGTAAGTAAGCTTAATTTCTTTAATGTTATTAATGGTTTGAATTTATTGTTGAATGCATTTGTTACTCGATTTGTCATGAGGTTTATCTAATGGGAATGAAAATACATCATGGCCCTGATGGAACTTATAAAACGTCTGGCGCTATTAAAGATGACATTTTACCAGTGATTAAATCAGGTCGAACTTTAGTGACTAATATCCGTGGGTTCTCTAGAGAAAAGGCCCTTAAAGTACTTGGTAAGAAGTTTGTCCACAAAGATTTTAAAGTTATTTTTGTTGATACTGAGCAACAACCAGGGCGCGATAAATTAGCGCGCTTTTTTCATTGGGCACCCAAGGGCGCTTTCTTTGTAATTGATGAAGTGCAAAGAATTTTTAAACCAAAATGGAATGCTAAAGATATTCAAGAATTAAATTATATTGGTGGTCCTGAACAAGCGGCCATTGATGACAGACCTGAAGATATGGACACAGCATGGGATATGCAGCGTCATTATAATTGGGATTTTGTGTTTACAACAACGTCAATAACTAAAGTTAGAGCTGAAATGAAAGATATGGCAAAAGTTGCTATTCGTCATTACAACTTAGGTATTTGGCGCTTTTACAAAACGGTGGAGCATGCAACAGATTCAAGAGGAACAAGTAAATCAAGCCAAGGTACAGTTAAGTTTTTTAACTGGGTTCCGAAGAAAATATTTGCGCTTTATAGCTCAACGAAAACAGGAGCTTTTACAAATTCAGAGCCTCGAACACCTTTCTACAAAGACCCTAAAATACTTGGTTTACTTGTTGTTCTGGCTTGTCTTTGGTCTTACATTTTGTCTAAACCTGCTCCCAAGGTGCTTGGGGGTCATAGGCAAGATGACGCTATATCTGTTCAGCAAGGTAGCGAACCTATACAGAAGGTTTCTTCATCCAGTAATAGTGATGCTGTTCAGCGTGGTAATAGTCAGGTTGTTAATAATGACAGTGTCACTTTATCTAACCAGCTCATTGATAAAAATCCTCATTTAGATCCATACCATGCAATTTTAAAAAATGCTTACATAACAGGTTCATCATTTTCAATTAGAGAAAAGAATTATGCTTTTAATTCTGATATTGATGGAGTTGAATATTCGTTTAACTCAATGGATTTAAGAGAGCTTGGTTATTATGTAAAGCCTATAAAACCCTGTAAAGCTAAGTTAATTTTTAATGGTCGTTCATCTTTTGTTTATTGTTCTTATAAGAATTCTTTTCTTGACGTTATCGCCGATAATCAACAAGCGACTGAGCGAGTACCAACGGGAACGCAGCGAACAGCGAGTTGATAGAGGTGAATTATGAGTGAATTTATATTATGTATTATTTTAAATAGTGTATTGAGTATGTTTTTGTTTGTATGGGTAGTTAGAACGATATTAAAAACAAAATAACATTATATATCAACAGTTTAGGTCTGGTTCTCGGTAGTGCTGGACATATATACAGTGCAGTATCAAAACAGAAATAGTGGTTAAAAGTAATTTAATTACCCTAAATCTACATATATTTTAATAGCCCATAATTGAGATTATGAAAATAATTTCAATGAACGGGCATATTAATGAGGTGAACGGGTATCTTGTTTTTAATAGAGGAATCAGTATCTTGCACTCAATGCCGTAGGCATATAAGCGAAGCGAAACCAGCAGGGTGGAGTTGTTCTCTTATGATGACAGGGCCATTGAAAACAGTGTGAAAAAACAGATTTTTTCCCCCTCTTAATTAGCCAGTCTTTTGACCTTAGTCTTTTGAACTTATAAAACAGAGCGAAGCGATATCATTTTAATGTTTTGAATTTAATCTTTTTCTTATGTTTTGAATTTGTTTTTCTCTTGTTTATATCTTTGTATTTTCCCTTATCTTATCCCCTGTGTTTTCTCTAATGGTTTTGCAACTTCTTAGTTGCAGGATTTTAAATCTAAAACTGAATTGTACTTTATATATGGATTGTAAATTTTTAGTGTGGATGTTTTGTGGATGTTAATTGGCGGTAGAAACAAAGCAGGCGGTTAAGATTTAACTTAACCGCCTGTTTTATAACAACTTAATGTGGTGGAGCTGGGGGGATTTGAACCCCCGTCCGGAAAGCGTCGACCTTCGGTACTACATGTTTAGTATCGTCATTTAATTAACCTTTAAGTCTCGGACGTACACGATAAGCAAAGGCGAGGCCGCTTAGTTTTAGCGCTTCAACCCCGGCCAGGGTTTCCATCGCGATCTCAATGTAGGGTGACACTCCGGATCCCAGTCCACGAGAATACTTGGGAGGAGCGCTAGCGGCCTAAGCTGCTAGAGAGTAAGAATCGTCGTTTGCGATTACTTTAATTGCGGCTTTTTTACGAGGCCAGCCGCACCTCGACATGCACCTAAGGCTTCTTGAATCCCGTCGAATCCTAATCAGCCCCTGAAATCTGTTTTAGTTAAGGTTATTTATAATAAAATTTATTTAAAATAAAAGTTTAACTATTTTCTAACGTTGAAATAAACTTCAGTTTATTGACTATAACTGCTGGTTTGCAGCTATTAAGGTAAGTATACAAGAAGGAGCGAGTTCCGTACAAGGCTTTATTTTGTTTGAGTATCTTAGATGCTGGATTTATATGCAGTTGAGTAAAAAAACATTAAAACTAAAAGCTTGTTTTAATGTTTTTTATTTTATTCTGTTTAGTAAGTATGAACTACTTTTACACTCCCATCGGCAGAACCTGCACTAACAAAACCTATTGTGTTTGGATTGGTTGACACCATTTTAATAACATCAGCATCGTTACTGAGTTCTTTTGGTGGTGTACCTTTTCCTGTAAATACAAGTTTTGACCAATATGCTTTTAATTGACTTGAGGATTTCTTTAAAGCCTTTTTATTAAACTCTGTTGTTGTAGCTGAACTTGATTTTTGGCTAAGAGGAACAGCTTTACTGCCATCGCCAAATGATTTTGCTTTGCCAGTAAAAATTTTAGTTATGGCTGCTGCATCAACGGTATTGCTATTTGAAGGATGAACGATTACAGCGACATTTGCAAAAGTTGAAGTCGCAAAAATTAATAGAGTCATCACTAGTGTATATGCTTTCATTGTAACTCTCCTAAAAAACAACATCTATACCAAAAGTAATTGATTCGCTATCGCCTGCTACAGCTAAATTAACTGAATCATCTTCGACATCATCGTACTGAATTTTAAATGCGGCAGAGGAATGAAAATCCCAACGAATACCAAAGGAAGTCGTATTGTGATTTTCACCATCGGTTGCATCTTGTTCATAATCGGCATAGGAGATGAAAGGTGTTATATTATCAAATCGATAACCAACACTAACCATATAAGTATCAAAATCATCTCCTAAATCAAGTTTATTTAACTCGGTTAAAATGAATAAATTTCCAAAATCTGCATTAACGGCTAAACCATAAAATTTACCATCTCTTTCCATATTGCCATTGCCAAAATCATAAGGTTGGCCTGATATTTCTCTTTCATTTGTATATTGCATATGGGTGGCTCTTATTTCAAGCCAGTCATTATTTACTTGAATTACCCCCCCAAGTATATCTTTCCATATTTCTCTAACGGGCACTTTAAAAAAGAAATCTGATAATAATTTGTTATGGGTATCATCTTCGCGGCCACCGTAAAGATTTGCACTCAAAGACCAGTCGCCAATAGAGCCACTATATAATGCATTGATGCCGTTATAGTTGAATATTTGCCAAGTGTAATTATCGGCAGGCGCACGCATCCAAACATATGCATACCCCACATCAAAAAAATCAGAATAGTAGAATAAAGGTAGGCGTTTTTTGCCGGCTTGGAGTGTCCAATTTTCATTTAAATCATATGAAATATATGCCCATTCAAATTTAGCATCATAATCGTTTGCACCTCTGGCTACTACTTGTGCAGTAGCTGTTAAACCTTCAGTTAAATCTCCTGTAAATTGTAAACCAAATAATGATTCTGGTTTCATTGAAAAGTCTTCAGTATATGTGCTTACGATAGGGTAGTCGGCTAAAAAAGTTGCTTCATTACCAAAAACACCTTTACCACTTAATACCTTCCCTCCGTTTACACTTGCAAAGCCTGAAATGTTTATTTCTGCTTGCAGAGGTAGTGAATAAGCCACTATCAATGCAAATAATAATTTAATTTTCATTATTTTTCCCCGATATGGATTAAAACTAATCGAAGAAATTATAGTCTATTTAAAAAAAAACTAGATAAATTCATAAAATAGTTAACAATTAGGAGATAAATGATAGGTTTAATTATGCAATTATATTGAAATGAAGGTTTGGAGTATTATATGTCGAATGGTTTTTCATTCAATAACTTAAGTATCACAAAAAAAATACATGCAATTACAAGCATTGCAGTTATTGTTTTTATTGTATCAGCAGTTATTAACTATAGCGCTATGGTGGATAATAAACATGCTTTAGATGAATTACAGACTGTATCTTATAAAGTGGTTCAATTAGCTACATCTAATAAGTATTTACTTGAAAAACTTGATGATTTATATACGCAGGCTGTAACATTTGGTGACGGTGATTTGGTTGGTAAAGCAGATACAACAAAAAAAGAAATACAAAAATATTTAGAGGAATTAAATTCACTTGATTCTAGTTATAAAGGAACTGAGATTAAACTTTTAAACGAATATGCTCAGATATCATCTAAAATAGCAACAGGTATGATTGATGGCACTGCTGACTTTTCTAAAATACAAGAAGATGCAAAAAGTAAATCTTCTAAATTTGAACTTTTATTAAATAGTTTTAAGTCAATTCAAAATAAATCTGACGCGCGCTTTATTGAGTTAGTACAAAGTACGCAAAAACGTTCTGATGATGCATTATTTTTAATGTTTTCTATTAGCAGTATTATGCTATTAGGTCTAATTGCTTTAGCTGTATTCATCGCTAAAAAAATTGGCTTTGCTGCAAGTAATGCTGCTAATTCTTTAGAGTTACTCGCCAGTGGTGGTGGTAATTTGAGTTCGAAACTTCCTATTTGTTCTAATGATGAAATAGGCCAGGTTGCAATTCATTTTAATGCGTTTATTGGTGTTTTAAAAGGGTCTGTACTAGATATTATGGCTGTTGTAGAGCCATTAATGGAAAATTCAACGCGTTTAGTACAAGGTATGGAAAAAGCGGAATCAGCTACAACTCAACAGTCAACAGATGCTGAGATTGTGCGTCAATCTATGGAAGAGATGAAACAAAGTGTTGGAGATATTTCTTCATCTGCTGCAAATGCGGCTGGAGCAGCCCAAGTTGCAGAGAAAGAAGTTGAGCAAAGTTTACAGCAAATTAATATTTCTATGAAAATGTCTCAGGCTTTAAGTGAAGAAATACAAAGCGCTTCATCTACGATAGATCAACTGGCCAGCGATACGCAAAATGTAACGCAAATATTGAATGTTATTACTTCAATAGCAGAACAAACTAATTTACTTGCATTAAATGCTGCAATTGAAGCCGCTAGAGCAGGAGAGCAAGGTCGTGGTTTTGCTGTTGTTGCTGATGAAGTGAGGGAGTTAGCATCTAGAACAGCTAAATCAACAAATGAAATTCGCGAATTATTAACTGTGTTAACCAGTGCTGCTAATGAATCAGTCGGAGCCATGAATTCGGCTAGAGATATGGCTAAAGATAATGCAAATTCCGCACAAGAAACTGGTGTGTCAATAGAAAAAATATCAGAACAAATCTTATCAATAAATGGTATGAATGCCCAAATAGCTGCGGCTACTGAGGAGCAAACTTCTGTTGCTGCAATGGTTGTTGACAATGTATCTAATATGCATAGTTCATTTGAAGATACTCAAGAATCATTAAAATCAATTAGAGAAGTGGCAAAAAACCTTCATTATTTATCTGATAATTTATTAGACGCTACATCTAAGTTTGAAGTCTAATATATACAGATACTTGTTACTCTAAAGTAATACATTGTTTGTATTGTTTGTATTGTTTGTATTGTTTGTATTGTTTTTATTTTTATGGCTAAAATGATTTTAAATCATATCTTTTTGTATCTTTTTGCATCTTTTTGAGACATAGCTTAACATTTTATTGAAGTTGTGCTCCAATGGGGTATAACTTTAATTATGGAAGTAGGTTATTAATGTCGTTGTTTTCGCTAAATCAAGAAACGAAGCAAGTACAGTTAGTTCAGCATCCTGTTGACTCCGGTTATCCTGCGTCTGCAGATCAGCTTGTTGAGTTAATAGAAGCATCTGAATTTTCTGAGTATGAGCTTGATTTAGCATCTATCCGCTCACTTTTTACAAATTCCAATACAATTAAAGCACCTCCTTATTTTATTGCCAAAGCCGTAGATGCAACTATTACAGTCAAAATTGATGACACTAATATGACAGCAGAAGCAACGTTAATTACAGCCAAGGGGGGGGGAATAGCCAACGCTGATAATATGATTTTGGTTTTAGAAGAAGCTGGAGTGAAAAACGGAATCAATAACAAAGCAATTGAGAGTTTTTTAGGGCGCCAATTTGAATGCCAAGGTGGGGATTCTTATTCAGGAATTGTTGCACATGGTAAGCGAACCAAAGATGGTGATGATACACGTTTTGTGCGTTTGTGTGCTACGGCTCAAGATCGTGTTTTAAGCCCTCAAACAAAAGATGATGGTAAGGTTGATATGCGTGATTTAGGTGCTTTGATCACAGTTAATCCTGGAACACCTTTAATGCAACGCATACCACCTTCATTAGGTGAAGATGGCTATTCTGTTTTTGGAGATATTTTACCAGCAAAACCTGGACGTGACTTTCCACTTCAAATTATGGATGGAACAGCACTAGATCCAAAAAACCCAGATATACTCGTTGCTGATGCCGTGGGAGTTCCCGTGGCTGTTTCTAGAGGTATGCGTGTTGATGATGTTGTGTGTTATAACAATGTTGATGTAACAACTGGTCATATTGAATTTGATGGCAGTGTGATTGTTTCCGGTGATGTAAAAGATGGCATGAAGATTAAAGCAACTGGTGATATCACCGTATTAGGGTTTGTTGAATCAGCTGAAATTATTTCAGAATCAGCTGTTACTGTAATACACGGTGTTATTGGTAGAAAGCGCGAAGAAGGAAGTGACTTTACGTGTAGTGTTCAAGCTAATAGCAATGTATCTATAGGGTATTCCCAGTACAGTAAATTGAATTCTGGTCAAGATTTAATGATTGATAAACAAGCCTTACATTGTGAATTATCTGCAAGGCGTTTAATTCGTGTTGGTAAAGGAGATAAACCCAGAGGTAAAATTATTGGTGGTCAAATAATTGATGCACTAAGAGTTGAAACTGGAGAGTTAGGCGCACCATCAGGAACAAAAACAAAGATATATTTAGCACAATATTGGCATGAACTGAGAGAAAAATTAAACCACCTTTCTGCGTTGGAAAAAACGATTAATTCAAAATCAAATGTTTTAAAACAAGCAAAAAAGAAAGCTGAAAAAATTCCTGGAGCAGAACAAAAAAGGCTCTATCTGGCTAAAATTAAAGCCAGCGAAGATCAGCTACTGACTAAACTTAAAAAAGTTTATAAAAATAGAGATATTTTACGAAAAAAACTAAAAATGTTGTTGCAAACAAGCAGGTTAACTATTAATGAATTAATGCACCCAGGTGTGGAGCTTCACATTGCAAAAGATAATAAACACTTTTCTCGAATTTACCCGCCGAACTTACTAAAAGTAACAGAGGGTAAAATTACACAAACCTTTAAATAAATTAACTTTCAGCTGTACTTTGAACAATAGAGTCATCTTCTGAAGGCGCGTCAGCTAATGGCCACCCTCCTAATGCTTGCCATTTATTAACGATAAAGCAAAATAACTCAGCCGTACGTTCGGTATCATACAAAGCACTATGTGCTTGGTTGTTATCAAACTCGATATTAGCAGCTCTACAGGCTTTTGCTAACACTGTTTGACCTAATGCTAAACCTGATAATGTTGTAGTATCAAAGCTTACAAAAGGGTGAAAAGGAGTGCGTTTTATATTGCAGCGTTCAATTGCGCTATTTAGAAAACCATGATCAAATGCTGCATTGTGTGCAACAATCACTGAGCGTTGACAACCCACTGCTTTTTGCGCTTTTCGTACGGCCTTACAAATTTCTTTTATAGCCTCAGATTCTGGTACTGCGCCTCGTAATGCACTAAATGGTTGTATACCATTAAAGTCGATTGCAGCTTGTTCAATATTGGCGCCTTCAAATGGTTCAACATGAAAATGTAATGTATGGTCAAGTGAAATAATACCATCGTCATTCATTTTTAATATACTGACTGCAATTTCTAATAGGGCATCTGTTTTGTTATTAAAGCCAGCTGTTTCTACATCAATAACAACAGGGAAATAACCTCGAAAGCGTTTTGAAAAGAGTGTTTGTTCGTTTGAAGACATGAGTTATTTATTCAGGTTTTTAATGAAGGGTATTATACTTAAATAATATTTAAATACCTAAACCTATCAATTAAAGTTAACTTTTTTGAAATGAGGCCGATAAATTGCATAGAGATATACGCTATTTTATTTGTCTATTATTAATCTAGTTATTTTTAATAGTCAGATGCAGTTGTTTTTATTGGAGTTAAATTTGTGTTTAGTCGTGTAACCTGTTTATTTTTACATTTTTATTTGTTTTATGTATTTTTTTTCAGCTCGTATGCTCTGGCAGGTATTCGGCAATATACGGCCAATGCGGATGAGTCTATATGGGAGTTAGAAAAGACAACTCGTTTATCGTGTCGATTGAATCATACCATTCCAGCATATGGTGAAGCACAATTTAATAGTTATGCCAGTAAATCTAAACCTATGTCATTTACAATTGATATGTTAATTAAACCAAATGATTATGATGTCGCTGCGGTAAAATCAATCCCCCCTATGTGGAAACCAGGTATACCTTCAAAAGAGCTTGCTAATTTGAAATTATTAAAGCAGTTCGATGGTGAGCTTGATAGTAAAACAACTTGGTTGATGCTAACTGAGCTGGAAAAAGGTTTCACTCCTACTTTTTATTATCAAGATTGGAATAATCAGAACGACAAAATATTAGTAGGATTATTATCTGTTAACTTTAAAAAAGTATATTTAGAATTTTTAAAGTGCAGAGATAGAATGCTTGCATATAGCTTTGAAGACATTGCTTTTACAGTTATGAACTATGAATCAAATACAGGTGAATTAACTAAAGCGTCAAAAAAGCGTCTTGATAAAATAGGTGAATATTTAAAAAATGATCCAAGCATAGAATCAGTTTTAATTTCAGCATATACAGACAGCTATGGTGGCCGATACTTGAATGAAACCTGGTCTAAAAAACGCGCAAAGGCAATTAAAGCTTATATGACAGACTTAGGTGTTGAAGCTCTAAGAGTTAAAGTGGAAGGCTTTGGTGAGAAACGTCATATCTCTTCAAATAGAACAATCTTAGGAAGAGATAAAAACAGAAGAGTTGTGATCCAAATAGCTAAACCTAATTAATCTAAACTTTTATTGAGTGATCATTACACTTATTTCAGTCCATTGATTTTGCTGATATATACTTATTTTAACTTTGTTTTCATTTATTCTATAAAAAAAAGTATAGCGACCGATATCCTCAATAATTTTATCTGGTGCACCTAATTGAGTATGGTAAAAAGCGAGTACATCTGTATCTGGCATTTTTACAAAACCATTTAAGATCATCGGATATTCACCATCTAATTTCATTTTTATATCTGTATCATCAGGTAGGGGAATGCTATCTATATTCGCATAACTGTAAAAGCTTATTAAACAAATAAATAATGATAAAATAGATATGAAGCGACTCATAATTTAATTCTCCCTTTCTAATAATAATAAGGATAGCTTAACAAAATCAGAAGAGGTGACTATTCCTTGCAATTTATTTTCGTTGCTAACGATTGGTAAACAGCCGTGACGATTTGATAAGAAAAACTGTGCAGCATCGACTAAAGGCATATCTGGATTTGCAAAGACTATTTTTTTATCAATTAATTCATTTACACTAATGGACTTTTCTCTTCTTTCAAGTGCTGATGAACCATAGTTGTCGAGTAAATACATTACTTTAGAGATGATGGACTTTTGTGTTACAACGCCAATAAATTCATTGTTCTGTGAGATTGGGACGTGGCGTATTTGTGACTCTTTCATGAGTTGATGCACTTCAAACATACTGTTTTCTGCATCAAGCTGAAATACTGATGTTGTCATGATATCGGCAATTACTTTATTCATAAGATCTCCTTGTAATTATTACTATAAACAATCATTTATTTTTTTTCATATTTTATTTCGTTTTAAATCTCTTACTGTAAACCTAGCTGGATGTAACGCTTCATTCATCGCTAAATCAATGGGTAAGGGTTCATCAAATATTTCACTGCATAATAGTTCGGCACATAGGGGGGCACTACATAAACCTCTAGCACCTAAACCAGTGAAAATATAAAGCCCAGAAGTTGAAGAGTGATAAGGTAAGTACCCGTACTTACTACCATGACGTAATGTCGCAAAACTTGTTTGATAGCTGTTAATATCAGTTATTTGGCCAACCAAAGGCATATGATCAAAGCTAGTGCAGCGAATAGCAGCTTTAGCACTGGTAATGTCATTTAGATCTTGAGTAAATTCACATTCACCGTAAAAATCAGTAACTTGTTTTAGGTTAATACTATTATCATTTTCACTGATGTGAATCTCTTTACTATTTTTAGTAAAAGTGGCACCAATACAGTGATGTTCTAAATAATTTGGTGTTAAGTAACCTTTGTGGCATAAAACAGTTGATAGTTTTTCCGATTTATCAGTTGCTTTGATATGGCTAACTTGACCTCTCACAGGGTGTAAATCTAATGATTTTGTTTGTTCGAATGTATCTGAATGCTCACCGGCTGCAATAATTATTTGAGAGTATGGCCCGTGCTCAGTTTTACCATCAAACAAATACCAGCAATCTTCCTTTTGATAAAACTTTTCAACTTTGGTGTTTGTATTTAACTTAAATGATTTGATTGCATAACTATAATCTAATATCGCTTTTACAAGTTGAGGTGGGTTGATCCAACCACCTTGTTCAATGAATAGGCCTGAATAAGGTGTGACAACATTCGCGATAGTTGATGCTTGTTCTTTTGTAACAAAGCGAATTAAATCTTGAGGCCATTTATTTTGCTCTATGAGTGATGCCTGTCTTTTTTGTTTTTCTTCATTTATGGCATGAAGCAATACACCACACCATTGATGAGAAAATTCATATCCTTTAGTTAAAACCTCATCGTAACAACGTCTAGCATAAAAAAAACTATGAGCATAAAACTGACTTTCACGGCTAAAATTAGCTTGTAAATGAGGATATAAGGCACCTTGCTGATTATGAGATGCGCCCATAGCAACATCTTTATCTTTGCAAAATATATCAAAACTAGCTGCGCGCTTACTAAGAGATAAAGCTAAACTCGCAGTGGCTATTCCACCACCAATAATTGCAATCTTATCTATCTTTTTAGCATTTCTGGGGTAATATTTAGGAGTAGAGTATTTATCATTCGCTTTTAATAATTGGCCACTGATCATCTCTCGTTTTTTACCAAAACCCTTGTGTTTTTGGACCGTGAAGCCAGCTTCAATTAATCCTCTACGAACAAAGCCTGACGCAGTAAATGTTGCAAAAGTACAGTTGTCACGACCAAGATTTGCCATTGCATTAAACAATGATTGCTGCCACATATCAGGATTTTTACTGGGAGCGAAACCATCTAAATACCAAGCGTCAATAATTCCTTTCTTTTGAAAACATAGCTGAGGAAGCGTCTCTTCTATGTCGCCAAACCATAAATCTAAAACAATGGCACCCTCACAAAACTCTACTCGATGGCAGCCTTGCATTGCAATCGGATATTGAGAGATGAGTTTATCTGCGTAAGGTTTTAAACTAGGCCAAGCTGCAAGAGATTGTGCTAGATCATTCTTTTTTATTGGGTACTTTTCAAAAGAGATGAAATGGAGTTTTTTAACCAATTTATTTTCACATAGCGCAAATTGTTGCCATGTGTTTAAAAAGTTGAGTCCAGTGCCAAAACCGGTTTCAGCAATTACAAAGTGAGTTTGATCATGCTTACTCAATCTTTCAATGATTTGATTTTTTTCAACAAATACAAAAGTAGATTCTGCTAAGCCATCATCAGTGGAAAAATAAATATCATCAAATTTATCTGCAACAGGCGTTCCTGATTCGTTGAAATAAATGTGTGCGTTTTTTATCATATGGGCTTATTACTTACTTTTTTTCATCATTTTAAGGGTTTTTATTGTAAATACACGTATTTAATTCATAAAATAGCCCAAGAATAATGATATAAATTGAACGTTCTTTTAAACTTTGGGTCAGTTATAGCAATAAACAGCACAAAGCTGACCAGTTTAACTTCATTTATAAGTAAAATAACCAGCAATTAAGTTTGTAACGTAGGAGAGCCCCATGAAAAGAGCCGTAATTACGGGGATCGGTATTGTATCTAGTATCGGTAACGATAAGAAAGAAGTATTAGAGTCACTTAAAACTGGCCGTTCAGGTATCAAATTTAACGAAGAATTTGCTGAATATAAATTACGTAGTCAGATTAGTGGTCATATCGATATTGATATTAAAGCGCATGTTGATCGTAAAGCATTACGTTTCATGGGTGAGGCTGCAGCTTACTCATATATAGCAATGGCCGAAGCAGTATCTGATTCAGGTTTATCTGAAGAGCAAATCTCTGATCCTCGTACTGGTTTAGTTGTTGGTTCTGGTGGTGGTTCATCTAAATATCAGGTAGAAGCTGCTGACATTTTACGTGAAAAAGGCGTAAAACGTGTTGGTCCTTACATGGTACCTCGTACTATGGCGAGTACTGCATCAGCATGTTTAGCAACACCATTTAAAATTAAAGGTGTTAACTATTCGATTAGTTCTGCATGTGCTACTTCTGCACACTGTATTGGTAACGCAGTAGAGCAAATTCAATTAGGCAAGCAAGATGTTGTGTTTGCTGGTGGCGGTGAAGAACTTCACTGGACACTTGCAATGGAATTTGATGCGATGGGTGCATTATCGACTAAATATAATGAAACACCTGAACAAGCATCACGTACTTATGATGCAAACCGTGATGGTTTTGTTATCTCTGGCGGCGGCGGTATTGTTGTTGTTGAAGAATTAGAGCATGCTTTAGCGCGTGGAGCACATATCTACGCTGAAGTTGTAGGTTATGGTGCAACTTCTGATGGTTACGATATGGTAGCGCCATCAGGCGAAGGTGCTGTACGTTGTATGAAGCAAGCTATGGAAACTGTAGACGGTGAGATTGATTACTTAAATACTCACGGTACATCAACTCCTGTTGGAGATGTGAAAGAGCTTGGCGCGATTCAAGAAGTATTTGGTGGCAAATCTCCAGCTATCAGTGCAACTAAAGCGATGACTGGTCACGCATTAGGTGCTGCTGGTGTTCATGAAGCGATTTTCTCATTATTAATGTTAGAAAATAACTTTGTTGCTCCTTCAATTAATGTTGAAGAATTAGATGAGCAAGCGAAAGGTTTAGATATTGTTACTGAAAAACGTGATGTAGAACTAAATACTGTTATGTCTAACAGCTTTGGTTTTGGTGGTACTAACGCTACTTTAGTAATGCAAAAATACAAATAATATTGAGCTAAATTTTAATATTAAAAAAACCGTAATAATTTAATTATTGCGGTTTTTTTGTGTTTTTAAATGTATTTAAAGAGTAGTGATAAACCACTACTCTTTATGATTTAATTAAAATGTATATGTACCTTTTAAGTAAATAAAGCGACCTTGTGCTGAATGGGTTTGTTGGTCATAACCCATAAATGTCGTTTTCACAAAAGAAGGCTCTTCGTTTAACAAGTTATTAATACCCAGTGTAATTTTAGTATTTGAAATACCGTGATAGCTTGTATTGGCATCGATTGTCATCATCGAATCAACAGTACCTGTTGCATCGGCATCTTTATCCTGTTTATACTCGCTAATGTAATTTACACGCATAGATGCAGAAACGTCATCAAGAACCCAGTCTGCACTACCAGTCCAGCGATACTCAGGGTGTTGGTATTCGCCTGCTAAGTTATCAACTACACCTAAACTTGAAATTTCATCAAATTCATTAACCCAAGTGATGTTTGCACCAAATTTAAATTCACCTGCAGAATTTGTTGTCATTTTATAGTTTATATCTAAATCAATTCCATCTGTTTTTTGACCGCCTAAGTTACGATAAGTATCATAGATTTCAACAATTTCACCAGGAATTCCAGTAGATGAATTTTGACGTTTAACAAAAGCAGGATCAGTTCCATGGTTATCTAATACAAATTTAGGATCTAGCGTTACTAAGTTTGTTTGATCATAGCTCCAATAATCAATAGAGAAATTTAAGTCGTCAGTTAAAGACCAAATTAAACCTAAATTATAAGACTCAGACTCTTCTGCTTTTAAATCTGGATTACCAGTATAAATTACCGTTCTTTCTATTGGATCACAATCACTTGCATTTCCAGTTAAAGGACAGCGAACAGGGTCCACTAAGTTTGGAGATTGTTGCGCTTCACCTAAGCCTAATTGTACTAGCGATGGCGCTCTAAATGCTTCACCCCAGCTACCTCTTACAGTTATATTTTCATCAGCAGCCCAACGAAACGCAACTTTAGGGCTAGTATTTGTACCAAAGTCTGAATAATCCTCATATCTTAAAGCGAGTTGCAGCTCTAAGGTATCAATAATTGGCACTGCAAATTCAACAAATAATGAAGTTTGATCTCTAGAGCCTTTTGAAGCCGTTGCTTCCGTTCCAAAAATGTCTCCATTTAAAAACATTTGATCTGGTAAATCACTCATGCTTTCTTCACGGTATTCAGCACCGACAGCCATAGCAACTGTACCTGCACTTATATCAAATAAATCACCTGACATTTTAGCATCATAGCTTTTAGTTGTTGATTTACCGTTACGTGTGGTATTAACCATAATGCCATCAATTACAGATTGAGGCTGAGTTGTGCTTAATGGGTTAAAGCTACCATCTTCAATTGCTTGTTGTATTCTTGATGTTTGAACAAAACCATTTTGACCAAATTCTTGATTGGAATTATGGGAGAAGGTATATCCCATTTCCCAGTCCCATTCATTATCACCAATACTTGCAACACCATTAAAGCCTAAAACGATACGAGAGCTACTTGAAACGGCTTCTTTTTGACGGCCGCCTGTTTCAGTTAAGCGTCGGCGCATGGTGATATCTTCACCTGGAAACATGTCTTGTAACCAAGTTCCTTGTAAGCTTGGATTATCAGCCTTCATATAAAATTCATTAAAGCTTGGGCTTGCCGCACCTTTTACAATTGAGCTATTTCGTTGATATGAAGCCTCAGCAAAAAAAGTAGTCTCATCACCAACTTGTGTTTCATGTAAAACAACAATACCAGCACGTTCTGTAGAAGGCACTGAGCTCATATGAGGGGCATAGTCGTATCGACATAAGTTACCTGCGGTATCTAAAAGTCCTGCAGGGCAGTTAATATCAGGCACTCGCGTATATTCATCAGATTTTGTTGTAATTGAACCATCAGCGCCTATAGTTGCAGGTATATAAGTACCTGGGTTACCAGATGAAGAACGTTGATCAGCACCACCTCTTGCTGACTGATCCGCTGATTTAGAGTAATCTCTATCAGAAAACATGGTTTCATCACGTTTAAAGTAATCCATTATCACAGTGGTATGGCCTTTATCATCGCCATTACCCCACATTAAAGAAAATGAATTTTCTTTACCGCCATCTTCAGTTGTATCTGCAATTCCTCCTGATAATTCTAGACCCGTAAAGTCCTTTTTAAGAATTACGTTTACAACACCTGCGATAGCATCAGAGCCATAAGTAGCTGATGCACCATCTTTTAAAATATCAATTCTTTTAATAGCACTTACAGGAATTGAGTTTATATCAACAAAGGCTGTACCAATATTTTTAGCAAAAGCAGAGACACTCACTCTGCGGCCATTTAATAATACAAGGGTCGAGTCTGCGCCTAACCCTCTTAAAGAGATCGCCGAACCACCATTAGAAGTATCGTCCGCATCATTACCTTGAGTTGAAAATGTGCCTTGACCGGCAACTGATAATTTAGCAAGTAGCTCTGAAATATCTTGAGCACCAGAATTGGCAATATCTGTTTCATCAATCGCTAAAACAGGTGATGGTCCTTCCATGTCATTTCGTTTTATATGGGAACCTGTTATTTCAATACGCTCAATTTTTTCTTCTGAATCTTTATCTGCTGCTATAGCCTGGCTTGAAACACTGATACCAGTTGCTGCTATTGCATATAAAACAGCATTAAGCTTACGTTGTGTACTCTTGTTCATCCTGAAATCCTTGTTGTCGTTTTTTATTTTATTGTTTTCTTTGGTATTAATCAGTGAAGGTGAGAGACCTTACATCATATTTATAGCATATGAGTAACATAGACACAATTGTTTTACTTAAGCTTTTTTAATTATATAAGTTAATTGTATAAGATATGCGTTTTTGAGATGAGTGCGGTATCAAATCTAGTCATTAGGTACTAAAAACGCACCGAGAGGTGCGTTTATTTGTTGTTTCTTAAATGTTAGCTATCAAGATAGCTTATCTTGAATCATGCTTCATTGTACGCTCTTTTTCACGTGCCCAGTCTTTGTCTTTATCGTCACTGCGCTTATCGTGTAGGTTTTTACCTTTGGCCAAATGAAACTCAAGTTTTACCCAGCATTTCTTCCAGTACATTGCCGTTGCAACTAAGGTAAAACCACCACGATCAACTGAGCCTGCTAATCTATCGAGTTCTTTTCTTTTGAGTAGTAGTTTTCGATACCTGAGAGGGTCACAAATTACATGGCTTGAAGCACTTATTAAAGGTTGAATTAAACTACCTAAGAGAAAAGCTTCGCCATCTTTAATGTGAATGTAAGTATCAGAAATGTTTACTTTTCCAGAACGGATACTCTTAACTTCCCAGCCTTGTAATTCAAGGCCAGCTTCTATTTTGTCGAACAGTTTATACTCATGACGCGCCTTTTTATTTAAGGCTATGGTATTGCTGTTTGATTTGGGGGATTTTTTCTTTGCCATAATCTGGCTCATTATACGCAAAATCATATGATTTACATCCGTTTTTTGTATTTATGAGTAAACAAATCTAAATCAAAAGCTTATTTTCAGCAGAGCAGAGTATATATTGCAGATAAAGTACTAAAACCTTGCTAAAATCTATGCTCAGTTTAAAGGGTGAGAAGTAATGCCAGAAATAAAAAAGAATGCACTGGTTATGTATAGTGCAAATGAAATGTTTAATTTAGTAAATGATGTTGTCAATTATCGTGATTTCTTGCCTCACTGTTCAAATTCAAAAATCCTTTCTCAGTCAAACGATAAGATGACGGCTTCAGTTGAAATTGCAAAGGGTGGCCTTAAAAAGTGGTTTACCACGGAAAATTCATTAATAACAGATAAAGCAATTAATATGGTATTAGTTGATGGCCCTTTCAAAAAGTTAGAAGGGGGTTGGCAGTTTACTGCTTTAGACGAGAAAGCTTGTAAAATTGAATTAAAGTTAAACTTTGAATTTTCGAGTAAACTAGTTGAAATGGCTTTTGGTCGTGTTTTTAATGAAGTTGCTAATAATATGTTAAGTGCATTTACTGAACGTGCAAAACAGGTTTATGGTTCAAGAAGTTTTAGCTAGCGCTTGATATGGAGTTACATTGAATGAAACAAGTTGAAGTGGTATTTGCATTACCAGATAAAGCAACATGCTTAATGATTGAGATTGATGATGACATGTCTGTAGAGCAAGCCATTATTAAATCAGGTATTTATGAAAAGTGCCCTGAAATTGAAGTTGATAAGTTAAAAGTAGGCATATGGAATCGTACGTGTAAGTTAAATGCTAAATTGAAGCATGGTGATAGAATTGAAATTTACCGTCCATTAATCGCGGATCCTAAAGATGCGCGTCGCCGAAGAGCTGAAAAAGCAAAAGATGAGGGAAGGGCGAATAAAATTACCGGTGGTCGAGTTTAAAGTTCGCTTTAGTGACGTTTGTTATAAAGCAAATTTTTTACTGAGGGAAGTGTAAAAAATTTGCCTTATGTGACTTATTTTTCTAATGGAGTATTAAACTCTTCTGGTGTTTCGAAGTCTCCAGAAACACTGCTTAATAAATCATCTTTAAAATGAATTACAACAGATTTTTTTTGTTCAGTATTTCGGTTGTAATTAAATAAATAAACATAATGCCATGAAGAGTCATCAAAAGCATCGGTTGCAATTGGTTGACCCAGGACGTAAATTACCTGCTCTCGAGTCATTTCAATTCGTAATTTATCAATATCTTTTTGTTCTAAAAAGTTTCCCTGTGGGATATTCATTCGGTATACCCAGCTAGAACAACCGCTGGCAAGTGTAATAAGTAATGACGCTAAAATTATTTTAAACCACTGCATTTTTATTTTTCTGATCCTATTTTTTAACGGTTTTGAGCATAATATCCGATATACTACCTTGTGCCGTCGTCATGTAAAAGTGGAAAGTGGGATTTTGACTAAAACTGAGCATAAAAGTTCAATCCAGACTAGTAAAAATGAAAGTCTAGTTAATAATGATTGGCATATATACATAATAGAAACACGTTTAGGGCATTGGTATACCGGGATTACGACTGATGTAACACGTAGGTTTAATGAGCACGAAAAAGGATTCGGGGCTAAAAACTTGCGAGGCAAAGGACCGTTATCACTGATTTTTCATATTAAAGTAGGTAATCGAAGCCAAGCAAGTATTTTAGAATATCAAGTTAAAAAATTATCAAAAATTAAAAAACGTGCCTGGGTCTTAGAAATGAAAAATAATATTGAAATGCATCAAAGCTGAATTGTGTCTAAAGAAAGAATCGTTTGGTAAATGTGTTTGACTGAAGCGACATAATATTTGGGGCTTATATTTTCAAACTTATCTTTGGTTGTATGGTAATACTTGTGTGTACCAACACAAAAATAAATAAAAGGTATATGATGTTTTCGAAAGATGGCATGATCGCTTGCATTTCTCCAGTCGACTTTTTGGGTCTTTAATTTTATATTCATTTTCCTGTTTGAACTTATAAACTGGGTCATAGTTGTATTATTTTTTTGCTCTATGAGTGCCTTATATGGTTTCATTGTTTTTGAACTAAAAGCATAAAGTTGTTTTTGCCTAGGTGCGACTGCCAACATATCTAAATTAATATTCAAAACAATTTTTGTTGTATCAATTAAATTACTATTTAGAAAGGCTTTTGCGCCGTATAAACCCGTTTCCTCTGCATCTGTCGCAATAAAAATATAATGATGTTTCAAATTCTGTGTTTTTAAGTTTTTAGCTATATTTATCATAGCTGCAACACCTGATGCATTATCATCAGCACCATAATAGATTTTGCTACCTGAGTGACCTAAATGATCATAATGTGCGGTGATGGCGATATAGTTAGCATTTGGGTTATCTGATAATAAAACGCCTACAATATTCTCTCCCTTTTTGATTGACCAAAACCCACTTTTGTAATCAAAAGTTTGTCGATATTCTGTTGTTAATGATTTCAGTTTAATATCAGTATATCTATCAATGATATATTGCGCTGCTTTATGTGAACCCGAGGAACCCGTTTTTCTTCCTTGCATTTTTGCGGAGCTGAGCTCTTTCAAGTCGGCTAGAAGTTCATTGTTAACTTTATTCATGCGTGCATAGGAGCTGAAACCTATGCATAAACAAAATAATAAGACAAAAAACCTGAACATTAATAGACCATCGCACTTAGGCTATTAAGTTTACCCTGATAAATGTTTTTGTCTTCAAGGTAAAAAGCATTCTTTTTTGCCGATTTTAAATGACGTTTTGCTTGTTTGAAATCTCCTAATTGATAAAGGCTCCTTGCTATTCCAAAATAGGGTTCATGAAGCTTTTTATCTAATGAAGATGACTTTTTATAATGTGCAATTGCGCTACGATAGCGTTTTTGTACATAAGCCTCATTACCTTTAGCCATATGATAATATGGATTACTCTTTCTTTTTAATTCTAGTTCTTTTTGTATTGCTTGTGCTAGTTCAACGCGATCAGTCATTTCATATAAAATGCCTAAGTTACCTTTTGCAGTATTGTTTTGAGGATCTAAATTAAGTGCGAATTGATAAGCTAACTCTGCATTTTCTAAATGATTATTGATGCGAAATAATATGCCTAAGTTACCCCATGCCGGTGAGTAACTAGGTGCAACTTCTGTGGCACTTTTAAAATAATGATATGCTTGATTGTACTTTGCATTAACCATAGCAATCGCACCTTTGTTATTGTAAAACATGGCCGCGACTGTTTGTTTTGTTATATTTTTGGTTCTAAACCTTTCTTTTCTACTATTTTCATCAAAATCAACCACAATACCATTGTTGATATCATATACTTTTTGAGCATTAGCATGCTTTGACTCGTTAAAATATAATTTAATATTGATGTGGGAAGTAAGTAAATTAAAGCCTTTTTCAAGCGCCCAATACTCAGGGATATAAACACGCCTGAAACTTGTCTCTAATCCTAAATGTTCAGCCATACTAAAAGCCATTATAGAAAGAGATAAGCAATTGGCATTTTGTTGCATAAAAGTTTGATTGGCCGTTAAAGTTGCGCCAGATTGATAATCGATATGGTTGTTTGCTGAATTAAAAATAAAATGCAATAAATCTTTTGTTGTTCTCTGAGAGCGTTTTTTTTGTGGCATTTGTATATCAAGTTTGTGCTTAATATCATCGCTTAATGTAAATATTTCATCAAAAGGTTCAACGTTAAACTCTGAGAATAAATCTTGGTTTGTAAATAAGTTGGTTGGGGGCGGTAAATGCTGATTTGTTTTTGTTGTGCTGGTACAAGCTGTCAGTAATAAACTGCTGGTAATTAACATAATATTAAATAAAGGAAATGAATTTTTTATACTCATAAATACCTCTTGTAATGAGTTTTATTCTCTATTTACTATATGCTTTAATGAATGAATTTGCTTAGGTAAAATGTTACAAGTTTTTTCAAAAAAGAGTGCTTATTATTGTAATTTAAATCAAGCACTCTTTTGTCGCTTTAGCGTTCTAGTTTAAAAGCATCAACTAATGAATCTAAGGTTTGTGCATTAACAGTTAAAGACTCTATCGCATCTTGAATATTGATTTGATTATGAAGAGATTCTTCATTGATCACACTGATTGTTTCAACATTTTGGCTAACATCTGTAACGACCGCATTTTGTTCTTCTGTTGCTGTGGCAATTATGGTTGCCATATCATTTATCTTTTCTACCTTTTCAACAATTTCGGTTAATTGACCTACTGTTTCATCCATAGATGTTACACTTTGACTCGCATTTGATTGAGATCTTTGAATATCAATAACAACTTGGTGTGATGTTGAATTGAGTTCTTCAATCATATTTTGTATTTGATCTGTTGATTGTGATGTGCGTTGTGCTAAACCTCTCACTTCATCTGCAACAACAGCAAAACCGCGGCCATGCTCACCTGCTCGAGCAGACTCAATAGCTGCATTTAAAGCGAGTAAGTTTGTTTGTTCTGAAATAGAGCGTATCACGTCTAAAATTGAACCAATTTCTTTGGTTTTATTGGCTAAAGTGTCTATTTTGTGACTGACTTGATCAATATCATTAGCAAGGTTTTTTATGTCTGACTGAGATTGTTGAACCTGATTTTGTACCTCAGATGCTTGCTGGTGGCTTTGCTGTGTATATTCAGCTGTATTTGCAGCACTCGTGGCAACTTCTTGTACTGCTGCTCCCATTTCATTTATGGCTGCAGCAACTGAAATAGTTTGCTCTTTTTGTTGATTCATTTGTGATGAATGCTGTTGAGTTTGTGTAAACACTTGATCTGATGTCGTTCTAATATCATGACTTTGCTGTAATACATCACGTAATGCTTGTTCAATTTTGTTTAAAAATTGATTGAATCCTGAACTAAGTTTATTTAATTCTGGTTGTTTATTTGTGGGTAGTCGATAGGTTATTCTTCCTTCGCCTTGCCCTAATTCTTCAAATAAAGCGGTGATTTTCTGAAGCGGTGCACTAATCGTTCTTGCTAAAAATAAACCAAATAAGCTGGCGATAACGGCGACTAAAATTGAAAAGCTAACAATTTTCCATGTCAGCGAATTTATTTGTGAAAAAACTTCCTGTTTTGGCACTTGAGCAATAACATATAGGTCCGTATTTTCGATAGGGCTAGCGCCAAGTAAAATGGTTTGATCTTGATAGTTTGTTTCAATTAAAGAAAACTCTTTATCATTTAACAAACGAGATTGAATGTTTGAGTTGTAAATTTTGTCTAATGTGGATTTAGCAACGAGTGTGTCGTCAGAATGAAGCTTAACTAAACCTTTTTTATCAACAATAAAAACAAAACCTGATTTTTCAATGCTAAATTTTTCTAATAAACTTTGCATTTCATCTATGCTTTTTGCCAGCCCAGCTAAGCCAAGACCATCAAGCTCTTGATGATTTATAAACATTTTTACATCCTCTGGGCTTTCTTGGAAAATGCTAATTGAAAAAGCTTGTCCTGATGATTTAAATGCATAAAACCACGCATCTTCTTGTCTATTTAGGGTTCTTAAAAAGCCATTTTGATTCCAGTAGTCATTCGTATTTTTATTAGACCAAGAAGCGGTTGCTAAATCATATTGTTCTACGAGACGGTTTAATTCAGTTATTAACAATGAGTCGTTAGGTGATTTTTGTTGTGCCCAGTTTTGAATAAACTGGTTCCCTGATAATTGTTTGCTTGCCATTAATAAAATATTAATTTCTTTACTTAAATAATTTTTAATTTCTTTTACTTTGCTGGGGAGTTCGGAGTGGATCATTCTTTCTTCTATTATGCTCTTTGAAGAAAAAATTGAAATTGATCCAATAATACTAGCAACCACGATAGCGACAAGTGTGGCAACGAATGCAACTTTTTGTGTGATAGAAACTGTCATTATTACTTTACTAAAATAAATGGGATAAATATCTTAGCATAGGGATATTGTTGTGTTAATGGCAATTATAATAAATGGAGGGAATAAAAAAGCCCCGCTTTATAATAGGGGGCTTTGACAAGCGAAAATTAATTTTAGCGTTAAACTATTTTCTTCATATCAGACATATAGCCACGTAGCGTAGTTCCAATAATTTCAACTGGGTGGTTACGTAAAGCTGCATTTACTTCAATTAAACGCGCATTATCTACACCATTTGTTGTTGTGTTTAAACCTTTGCCAATAACATCAGTTTCTACATTTTTCATGAAATCTTGAAGTAAAGGTAAACATGCGTGATTATATAAATAACAGCCATATTCAGCTGTATCAGAAATTGTTCTATTCATTTCAAATAATTTTTTTCGAGCTATTGTATTAGCGATAAGGGGGGTTTCATGTAACGACTCATAATAAGCGGATTCATCTTTAATACCTGCTGCAACCATAGTTTCAAAAGCGAGTTCAACACCCGCTTTAACCATAGCAACCATTAAAATACCATTATCAAAAAATGCTTGTTCTGAAATCTCAGCATCGGTATTTTGTTGCTTTTCAAATGCACTTTGTGATGTTTCTTCACGCCAGCCCAATAATTTAGCATCATCTTCAGCCCAATCAGCCATCATGCCAGCAGAAAAGTCACCAGCCATGATATCGTCCATGTGTTTATTATATAAAGGACGCATGATTGTTTTTAGATCTTCACTTAAATCAAAAGCCTTTATTTTAGCTGGATTTGATAAACGATCTAACATATTCGTTACACCGCCGTATTTTAATGCTTCAGTGATTGTTTCCCAGCCGTACTGTACAAGTTTTGATGCATAACTAGCATCGATGCCTTTTGCAACCATTTTGTCAAAACACAGAAGTGACCCTGTCTGTAACATGCCACATAAAATAGTTTGTTCACCCATAAGGTCGGATTTAACTTCAGCAATAAATGAAGATAAAAGTACGCCTGCTTTATGACCACCAGTACCTGCGGCATATGCTTTTGCTTGTGCTAACCCTTTAGATTGTGGGTCATTTTCAGGATGAACAGCAATTAATGTTGGTACACCAAATCCACGTTTATATTCTTCGCGTACTTCAGTGCCTGGGCATTTAGGTGCAACCATGATAACTGTAATGTCATCGCGTACTTGCATGCCTTCTTCTACAATATTAAAACCATGAGAATAAGATAACGTTGCGCCTTGTTTCATTAATGGCATAACAGCTGTCACAACAGAGGTATGTTGTTTATCGGGAGTCAGATTAAGCACTAAGTCGGCACTTGGAATTAGCTCTTCATAAGTACCTACCTGAAATTTATTTTCAGTTGCGTTTATATATGATTGACGTTTTTCTGAAATAGCTGACTGACGAAGTGCATAACTTACATCTAAGCCTGAGTCACGTAAATTTAAACCTTGATTTAAACCTTGCGCACCACAACCGACTATTACAAGCTTTTTACCCTCTAATACTTTAACACCGTCACTGAATTCAGATTCGTGCATAAATTCGCATTGACCTAGTTGTGCTAATTGCTCACGTAATGCTAAAGAGTTGAAATAATTTGTTGTCATAATATCCATCCTGCTAAAAATTAAGTGATCTTACTGAGACCTTGATAATAACTTATACAAAAACACTTCTTGCGTAAAATGATATATTTGCATTAGAGTATTGCAAAATGTGAAATGATTGGTTTTAAGGGTACTCCATGGATAATCGTTCTTTGCAGTTATTTTTAGCTTTAGCTGAAACTTTACACTTTGGGCGTGCAAGTGAGCGTTGCCACATTAGTGCTTCTACATTAAGTAGAAATATTAAACAGTTAGAACAAGATCTTGGCGCTAGTTTGTTTACAAGAGATAATAGAACTGTGACTTTGACAAAACAAGGCAAGGATTTTGTAGAATATGCGAAGCTTAGTTTGTCTCAATGGAATAGGTTTAAATCTTCATTAGATGAAAACCATACTGAACTTCAGGGAGAGCTGAGTTTATATTGTTCGGTTACCGCATCATATAGTTTTTTATATCGTTTATTAGAAACATTTCGTCAACAGCATCAAAAAATAGAAATAAAACTTAATACTGGTGATCCCGGCATTGCAATTACACGTATTTTAGATGGTCATGAAGATATGGCAATTGCAGCAAAACCTGATCAATTACCTGCTAATATTGCTTTTTGTACAACGGGTACTTCCGCATTACAATTTATTGCACCTAAAATGCAGTGTGATATTAGTCAGGAAATAAATCTATTAGGGCAAGATGTTAAATGGCAATCCTTACCTTATATTGTGCCAGAGCAAGGCTTGAATCGAAAAAGACTTGAGCATTGGTGGAAAAAAAATCACATTAAACCACAAATCTATACACAAGTAGCGGGTAATGAGGCAATTGTTTCAATGGTTAGTTTAGGTTTTGGTATTGCACTTGTTCCTAAAATTGTTTTAGATAACAGCCCACTGAAAGATAAAGTACAAGTATTGCAAGTGCCTCATCAGCCGAAGGCTTTTGAAATAGGATTATGTGTTCAGCGTAAACAATTACAAAACCCAATCATTCAGGCTATGTGGAAAATTTCGAAAACACTAAAATCAGTATAAAAATAATGTGTTTTTTAAGTGGTGCTTTTTGTTATTAATTGTAACTGATGGGTGTGTGGCATGTGATATCTTGCTAAAGTGTGCATACATTGCGCATAATGAAATTACAAGGGGGGGCAGGTGCGTTACATTTTTATTATTTTATTCTGTAGCTATGGTTTTGCTACTAAAGCTGAACCTCTAGACAATGAAGCTTTGCAAGTTAAGCTTGGTCAATGGCATTTGGGTTTAGGTGTGGGTTTGGGAGTTGCAAAGAATCCATTAAATGGTGGTGATGATTTTCCGTTACTTCTATTACCTGACGTTGCATATTACGATGAACACTTTTACTTTGATAATGGTCAATTTGGATATACAGTTTTTGATAAAAAAAAACATGTTGTCAGTTTTATTTCAGAGCTAAATCCGGAAAAAAGGTTTTTTATATTCTGGCACCCCTCTAATGTATTTTTAAATTCGTCTACTATGTCGAATGCATATTCTACTCCCGTGATTGGCCAAGATGATCCCGTGATTGATCAAGATGAGCAACTAAAAAATATAAATACTGATGATATATCAAAAAGAAAGTGGGCTTTTGACTCGGGGATTAATTATCAATATTTTAATAAAGATTTGATTGTAAGAGCTAATTTATTAGCGGATATCAGTGATGTTTATAATGGTTGGAGAGTAGGATTAGAATTAGAATATCAATTATTTGTTGGTAATTTAATTGTTCAGCCTATGCTGGGTGTTTGGTATAAGTCTTCAGAACTTAATAGTTATTATTATGGTCTGTCTGAAAAAGATAATCTTGATATTTTTTACCCCATGGATGGCGGTTTTCAGCCGTATGCTCATTTGCAACTGACTTGGCCTATGTCTGAAAATAAAGCTGTATTATTTAAATTAAAATATGATGACTATTCGAATACAAGTGATAGCCCTTTGTTTAAATATGATTATGCCGTTAACATTTTTATGGGTTTAAAATACATTTTTTAATATGAAAAAATCCATACGTATTGTTATCATTTTTTTACTGTTTTTTATTTTGGCGCAACAAAATTGTTTTGCGTTAGGGCAGGGTGCCTTATTAAATGTATCGCCAAAAGTGTGTGTAATCAGTGAAAAAGTATCAATGTGTGATCTAAACCTTAGGATTATGTGGCAATTAGCTGAAACCCAAAATATTTGTTTATACGAAAATGGAAAAAAAGTGAAATGCTGGCAACAAAATAACCAAGCAAAAATGACTCATAAAGCTCAGGTTCAGATTGAGACCGTATACTCTCTGGTAAATACTCAAACGGGTAAAATATTGGCGAAAACTAAGGTTGAAGTTCAGAGTTCTCATTTAAAAACTCAACGCCGTCGCTTACGTTCACCCTGGAGTTTCTTTTAAGGAAATAGATATGGCTAAAGTTTTATTAGTAGAAGATGATTTAGGTTTACAGCAATTAACACGAGAATATTTAGAACATAATGGCTTAATTGTTGATGTGCTTGATAATGGCGCACATGTTATGGGCTATATCGAGTCTCAAATGCCTGATCTTATGATTTTAGATGTGATGTTACCTGGAAAAGATGGCTTTAGTGTTTGTCGAGAGATCAGGGATAAATATGCTTTACCTATTTTAATGTTAACGGCAAAAGGTGAAGATTTTGATCAGGTGATTGGTCTTGAACTCGGTGCTGATGATTATGTTATAAAACCTGCTGAGCCGCGAGTTTTACTTGCTCGGGTCAATGCATTGTTACGACGTCATCAACCACAAAAATCAACGGAAGAATTAAAATTTGGTAATCTGAAAATAGATAAAACTAGCAGAATTGTAAAATTGAGTGGGGCTGAAATAACACTGACGTCACACGAGTTTGAATTATTATGGTTGTTATCAAATAGTTCAGGTGAAGTATTGAGTCGAGAATATGTACATGAAAAAATGATAGGACGTCAATACGATGGTTTAGATAGAACTGTGGATGTGCGTATTTCACGGTTACGCAAAAAGTTAGGAGATAACAGTGATAAACCTTACAGAATTAAAACCGTTTGGGGTCAAGGTTATTTATTTGTTTCTGATGCTTGGAATGATTAAGAGGCTCTCAATTAAATGAGAAGGCTTTTTATTAGCTTATATCTTTATATTATTATCTCATTATTTTTACTAAGTGGCGCAATGGAAAAGTTGTGGCCTCATAAAGAAGGTGAAAATGCAGTAATGTTGGGTGCTGAATTTAGTCAAAGCTTACTTTTGTTATCAAAAACTTCAAATGGTATTGAGCAGCTTAAAAAGCACTTTTCAGCCGAAATTATCGCATCCAGTGATATTGCATTTTTACCTCATCAGCAAGATAAATTAAGTGAAGAGTCACCCGTTTTATTATTTGACAGCGAAGAACGAGCTGTCTGGTATATCCAATTAAGTAAAAAAAACCTACTAAAAGTAGGCCCTATCACAGTTGTTGCACCGGTTTATGATTCAAGCTGGCCTTATTTGATTATTTTGGCATTTATTGGTGTGCCGATAGGCCTATGGAGCTTTTTTGTTTGGCGAGATTTTGAAAGGTTACGCCATATATGCGAAAACATGAATTCACCCGATAGTATGGACTTAGGACCTGGTGTTCACTCTGTGTTACTTCCTATCACAGATACTTTATCTGCGATGCAGGAGAGAATAAAGCGTTTACTTGATTCCCAAAAGGAATTAACTTCATCCGTTTCACATGAATTTAGAACGCCACTGGCAAGATTAAAATTTGCAATCGCCATGCTTGATGACAATGAGCTTAATGAGAGAAGTCAAAAGTATATCAATAGTATGAATTATGATATTGCAGAGCTTGAATTATTAGTAACAGAGATGCTTAACTTTGCAAAGATGGATAGAGAAACACCAGTATTAAATATTGAAAATGTAGATGTTGTTGAACTGGCCGATAATCTAATTGATAAATTGAGCTTTAATACAGATTGTACAATACGCTTAATATCACCTGATGAATTGAATTATGCTTGTGATGGTCACTTTTTAACACGCTCAATACAAAATTTAATAGGTAATGCGCTAAAGTATAGTAAAACTCTGGTTCAAGTTAGTTTGATTTTGACTCATGATAAAGTTTTAATCAAAGTTGCTGATGATGGTCCAGGCATAGATGAAAGTGAATGGGTTAATGTATTTAAACCTTTTACTCGTTTAGATAAAAGTCGAGATAAAAAAACTGGAGGATTTGGTTTAGGCTTGGCTATTGTGAAAAAGATTATCATTTGGCATAAAGGGCGTTGTTATTTAGAAGAAACAGATCTGGGGGGGGCTTGTTTTGTTATTGAACTGCCACTTAACAATTAGTCTTTATGATGAAAAGAAAAAGCGCTCAAATATGAGCGCTTTTCAAACGGGATAACTGAATTTCAACAAGTAGCACTAACTCAGAGTGCTACTTATAATAAAGGTTCAATATTTTTTATATTTTATTTCAAATTATTTATTTGGGATATTTTCTAATACTTGAAGTAATAATTGATAAAATGGCGCTACCGTATCTATTTTTACTTTTTCATCTGGGGAATGTGGAAAACGTATTGTTGGACCAAAAGAAACCATGTCCCAATTTGGGTAAGCATCTTTAAATAAACCACATTCTAAACCTGCATGGATCACCATGATATTTGGTAAAGTACCAAACATTTTTTGGTAAGTTTCACGCAGAAGATCTTTAATTGGAGAGTCTGTTCTTGGCTCCCAACCTGGATAGGCTCCTGTGCATTCAATTGCTGCACCTGCTAACTCAAAAGTAGAACTGATCATATTTTGAGTATTAGCGCGAGCGCTGTCTATAAGTGAACGTACTAAGCATTGAATATGTAAATGTTTATCTTGGGTTGTTATTACACCTAGATTAGTTGATGTTTCAACAACACCTTCAACTTCATCGCTCATTCTGATCACGCCGTTTACACAAGCATTAACTGAATTAACAAATGCAAATTGTGTTGCCTTAGAAAATTGAGCGTTGGCTAATCCAATTTTATTTAAACTTAATTGTAAATTTGGTTCTACAGCGCTTAATTCAGTATTCAGTAATGCTTGAAATGCGTCTACCGCCTGGCCTAAAGAAATTGAATTTTCATGATGAACATTAAGTTCCATTGAAGCTTCTCTAGGGATCGCATTACGCAAGCTACCGCCATTGAATTGGCTTAATGAAATATTTAATTCTTGCTGATGCAATTTTAAAAATCGTGTTAATATTTTATTCGCATTACCTCTACCTAAATGAATATCAACACCAGAGTGCCCACCTTTTAAGCCTTTTATACTCAAAGAGTAACTTTGAACATTTTCACCAACAGGTTCAGTTTCAAGAGGCAGTTTAATGTTCACATCAATACCGCCAGCACAACCCATATAAACTTCACCCTCATCTTCAGAGTCGGTATTCAGCAATATGTCTCCTTCTAACCAGCCAGCCTCAAGACCAAAAGCGCCAGTCATGCCCGCTTCTTCATCTATTGTTACTAATACTTCTAGTGGACCATGTTTGATATCTTTGCTGGCAAGTACGGCTAAACTGGCTGAAAGCCCAATGCCATTGTCTGCGCCTAAAGTTGTTCCGTTTGCAGTTACCCAATCACCATCAATATAAGGTTCAATTGGGTCTGTTACAAAGTTGTGTTCTTTGTCTGAGTTTTTCTGCGGAACCATATCCATATGGGCTTGTAATATGACTCCTTTTTTATTTTCCATGCCGGGTGTTGCTGGTTTTTTGATGATCAAATTCCCGACTTTATCTTCTTTGATATTAAGTCCAAGCTCTAGCACCCATTGTTGGATCCATGCTGATATTTTATCTTCATGTTTGCTTGGATGAGGGATTGAGCAGATTTTCTCAAAAATAGACCAAAGAGGTTGGGGTGATAAATTGCTTAGTTGACTCACAGAAAGATCCTATTTTAGTTAATATTGACGAGAACTTATTACCAACGCCATTAAAAATGGTTATTACAAATGGTCTAAATGTACAATAGCAGTGTTACTTTCAATTCCTATAGTCGATAATTTCTCAATCAAATTTTTAGTCCACATCCATGTTGGTATTTGAATTTAGTATGAAACAATAAACCAGTGCTTTGAACAGTTATACTCACCTATACGTGTTCACTCATTTAAGATAATTGGTATAAGTAATATATTGAGGATTATAACAGTGTTAATGGTGCTTAATAAGGTTTGTTTGATTTTTGTAATAGCGGCTTTAACATGCCCTCTAAACCGTTTAATTTAACTTCATACATTAATGCTAATTGTTCTCCCAATTTTCCTTGAGGAAAACCTTGCTGTTTAAACCAAACTAAATAAGGCTCTGGCAAGTTTAATAATGGACGACCAGCGTATTTTCCAAATGGCATTATGGTATTTATAGCATCGGAGAGTATTTTATTATCCATTAGTATTTTTCCGGTATTCAAAAAATTGATTATATAAGACAGGGGAGAAATTAAAATGATTAAACAAGAAGTTTAGGCTAGTTCGAAGGGGTCGACAAAGGCTGTGCCGACCTATAAAAGAGGACGAAGCCTCTTATTAATGAATTATGTTTGATGATTTACGATAAAATCCATGTTGATTTAATGTTTGTTTTATTTTTGGATCATCTAATCGTGTCGGTATTTCTTGAGCTCTTAATTCATGACTTTGAGGAACATGGTACATATCTAACATTTTTTGAAAAAGTACTTCTCTTAATTGAGAAGGGCTGATACCTGAGTTTTGAATATAATCAAGCTCAGCTTGTAACTTTATTAGCGCTTCACCTTGGCGATCTGCTGCCACGGGTTTAAATTCTTGTTTACTAAATTCTTTTGACATTATTTAAGCTCCCAACAGGCAATGCTTTTTAATTAGATTAAACCAGTAATTCATATAATTAACTATTTCTTTGTATTAAAATAAATACTTAGGTATTAATTTTATGTTTGAACCTAGTGTACGATCTTTCCGGGGCTGATTGCTAACTCTCATGTAAAGCTTTGTAAATGAAGTAGCATATAATAAAGAGTTCTTATATATTGTTATTTGTTATGGAATTAATAACATAATGATATATAAATAAAAATAGTTATCAATTCCAAGTCATGACTAATTTATTTTTTTTTATTAATTAAAAACTTTTGATTTTACGTGTTCTGCAAAACCACTTCCGGCTTCAAGATAGAAGTTATAAGTGGAGTCAACACCCAAGCTTTCAAGTTCTTTTTGTTGATCTGGATAATTTGCAATTGCAGTTACTTGCCCGTTAAACCCAGATGCTTTTAGTTGTTCAAGTGCAAATATATTCTGCATATGTTTTGGCATTGCAAGCATGATCATTTCGACATGAGAATGATTAACTCTTTGCCAAAAATCAGGATCGGTTGCATCTGCTAAAATGACAAATCGGTTTCGTTTTATATGTTTTTCAACACATTCAGGTTTTATATCAACACCTGCAACTGAGTTTGGGAAGCTATGATAAATCGTTTCATAAGCACCAGTTCCAATACGACCCATACCAAAAATAAGCACTCTTGCTTGATTTAGGTTTACTGGTAACTCATCTTTTAAGCGTTTACTTGATTCAAACTTTATTAACCAGTTCTCAAACTTTACATATATCTCATTTGCATGATTATTGAGAGGGGATGCGATAATGAAAGTAAGTGACACTGCAATGGCTGCAACTGCTAACCATTCAGCTGATATAAACTGACTTGATGCAGCCATTGCACAAACAATTAAACCAAATTCACTATAGTTTGAAAGTGTGAAGCAACTTAATAATGAAGTACGGGCTCGTAAATGAAATAGATTGGTTAAGATGTAATAAATAATCACTTTTACAGGTAATATACATACCATAAGTAAAGCAACAAATAGTGCTTCAACTGTGATGTTAGCATTTAATCCGATTGTTAGAAAAAAACCGACTAATAATAGGTCTTTAAAACTTAAAAGGGACTTAGCTAATTCACCTGCTTTTTTATGGGGCGCAAACAACATACCAATAATTAAAGCACCTAAGTCACCTTTTAAGCCCGCAAACTCAAAAGCTTGATAGCCTGCAACAAGTGCAAAGAAAAAACCAAATAAAGGTAGAACTTCACCATGCTTAGAGCGGTTTAATACCCAAAAAAGCAATGGGCGAATTAAAGGTAAAATAGCGATTAATGCCAAGGCCCATACATTAGGTATCTTACCTGTATTGATTGCTAAAAAGATAACGGCAAAAATGTCTTGCATAACTAAAATTCCAATTGAAATTTTGCCATGTAAACTTGCCATTTCTCCTCTTTGTTCAAGTACTTTTACTGCAAAAACAGTGCTTGAAAAGCTAAATGCAAAGCCAAGTAATAAAGCTGACTCAAGAGAAAGTTGGCTAAATAGTGAAATGTCGAAGTAACTCATTAATAAAATAAAAGCAGAGAATAAAGCGCTGCTCAAAATAATATGTATGCTTGCTGGAGCCCAAACTTGTAATTGTGTCAGGTTCTTAACTCTCAGTTTTAACCCTATGCTGAAAAGCAACAAAGTAATGCCTGTAGATGAAATCTTTGAAAGTAATTCACTACTTTCAAATCCAGCAAAGTTGAGCAAAAAACCTGCGGCTAAAAAACCTATTAAAGGAGGTAACTTCATTTGAAGCACAATAAAACCACAGATAAATGCTGTAGCAAAAAAGACGATTTCCATAGACTCTGAACTTAAAGAAAGTATGGATAAATTGTATCTAAATTAAATGGTTATTAATATGAAGTATATGTATTTTCTAAGCGATATTTGTAAAATACACATGAATTTTTTTTATGTTGTGACTTGGCAACTAAATACTATAGTTGTGCCTTATATTTAGCTAAGTCTTTATCCCATTGCTTTATCCAAGAATCTACAAGTTCTTGAATATGACTTTGATTTAACTTTTCAGAATCATTTTCAAGTTGTAACGCATTGCCTCGTAATACGGAGGTCACTAACAAGTCATTGCTTTCAGCATTTATTATTTTTGACTCTAAACGGACTTCAACGTCTCTATCCCTGCCTCCTATGGCATAGTTAAGACTAGAGATCACAGCTTTAAATGGCAATACTTCTAATGGCGAGAAGTTTTCCAAAGAAATACGCATACTTGTGATTGCAGGTTCAAGTATAAAAATCTCTGGACCAAGAGTGTTTGATATCAAAAAATGTTTAGCGACAACTTTTTTTAATTCAGAATCAAAATAAACCTTTATTTTTTTAGCTGAGAGTGCATCAAATTGTGAATTAACTTCTAATTTTGGATAATAAATAACGGGTTTTATAAAAAAGGCTTTTGGTTGAAGAGGATTAATTTTACGGGTTAATTTTTTTGAAACCCAACGTTGCTGGATCGAACCATCATTGCGTTCAATATTTTCCATTTGTGAATAGTCACGGATAAATCCATTTTTAACTTCAATAGTTTTAGTTGTTTTACAACCTGAAAGTAAAAAAAGCGTTAATAGTGAAATAAAGTATGTTTTTTGTTTTATAGCTTGCTTCATATTGTATTATTTCCGAACAAAATGGTTTGTTGTACCATTTTACTCTATTTGCTTTATAGGAAAATATATATATTTTGTTTTTATATATTACAAAATAAGTGAAAAATATGCGCGACAATTACAAATAAATAACGTTAAGATGCAGGTAAAGAAAAAATAGGAGTACAAGATGTTCAAAAAAATCTTGGCAACAGTAGGAATTGGCGCTGCTAAAGTCGATACGATATTACAAACTGAACACTTACAACCAGGGCAAAAATTTAGCGCTGAAATTTTAATTCAAGGTGGGGACGTTGAGCAGGAAATATCAGGGTTAGATTTAGCCCTCATGACTAAAGTAAAAGTTGAAGACGATAATGGTGATTATTTTACTAATCATGTGATTGAAAGTTGGCATATTGTTGATCATTGCACCGTAGCTGCAGGTGAGTTAAAAAGAATTCCTTTTGAAGCGCGTTTACATTCAGAGACACCCATAACAGAACTTAATCAGGGATTAAATCAAACGCAAGTATGGTTAGCGACAGGTCTAAATATTGATATGGCACTTGATCCAACGGATAAAGACCCTATTTATGTTTATCCAAATGAAGCTGTACGTACTTTTATGCAAGCAATAGAGCGCTGCGGTTTTAATTTAGTAAAATCAGATGTGGAAAAAGGTTTTTTGCAAGCTTCTACCTTTCAATCAACATCAGGCTGCTATCAAGAGCTTGAATACAAACCTAATGCATCAAATCTTTTTGACTTAAAAGAAGTTGAGTTATCATTTGTACCTGAAGCTCATAAAACCCATGTTCTAATTGAATTAGATAGGGCTTTTAGAGGTGATGGTTATATTGATATGACTATTGAACATGATCAGGTAAATTTATCTCAGTTATGCGATCAACTTGAGCACTTGTTGAATTAAATTTTACTCAGTTAAATAGACAGTTAACTCCATCAAAATTTTATTATGCTGAGTTAAAGTGAATACTTAAGTTGCTACTCAGAAAGGTTCTGCGTAGCGCAATAAAAACAATGTTACGTGGTCCTTATAATGAATATAAGCTCAGTTTCTCAACCTAAATTAACTCACTTTTTAATTGCAAGTTGGATGTTATTGATAGCTGTACATCTTGTGAACCTACTTTTATCTATGAAGCTAAATTATTTTGGCGTGATACCAAGGGAGGTTTCTGGTTTATATGGCATTTTATTTCACCCTTTTCTTCATGGTAGTTGGTCTCATTTAATACATAATTTATTTTCATTTAGCTTGTTTTCTGCACTTGTTTGGCAATTCAAACCCAATAGAATTTGGCTTTTATTATTATTGGGTGCTTTAATTCCCGGTTTATTTGTTTGGATTTTTGCCCGTACCTCTATACATGTGGGTTTAAGTGGCGTTGTATATTTTCTGTGGGCATATGTGGTGTTATACGGTTTTGTTCGTCGTAGTATTAAATCAGTTGTGATTTCTGTTGTAGTGATATTTTTATATGGTGGTATGGCTTGGGGGGTATTACCTATAAAAGAAGGTATGAGTTTTGAAAGCCATTTATTTGGTATGCTTGCTGGTGCTGTCATTGGTTACATGTTTGCTAAAAAAGATGCTGGTAATCAAGTTCAATGTGAAACAAATTAATATCAGAGATAAAAAAATAATGCTTAACAAAATAACAAAATCTTTTAATGAATTAACAACGAACGAGCTATATCAAAGTTTAAAATTAAGAGTCGACGTATTCGTCGTAGAACAAAATTGTGTATATCCTGAGTTGGATGATTTAGATATGCATGAACATACGCGACATGTATTGATTTATGATGATGAAGAATTACTTGCATATGCGCGATGTCTTGCACCTAAAACTGTTTTCACTCATGAACCTGCAATTGGACGAGTTGTAGTCTCTAAGCTGGGCCGAGGGAAAGGATTGGCGAAGGAGTTAATGCTTTGTGCTATTAAGGAATGCGAATTATTTTGGCCGGAACATATGATAAAGATATCAGCGCAAACTTACTTATTATTTTTTTATCAAAGCTTGGGGCTCGAAGTTGTAGGAGATGCTTATTTAGAAGATGGTATTGAGCATCAAGATATGATCAAACGGGCATAGAGTTAAAACAGAAAAGGCGCATTAAGCGCCTTTTTTAGTTAAATAGCTTTTGACTTATAATACTGAGTTTAAGAATACGAATGAAATACATAATGGACAGATAAACTTAATATACCAAGGCCAAATTTTCCAAAATAGACCTTGCTCAAGTTCTTCATAACCTTGCTTTAGTTCTTCTATTATTTTACTTCTATGCCAGATCCAGCCGATAAAAATACAACAAAACATACCGATAATAGGCTGACCGTATTCTGTTGCCAAAGTAACAACAAAACCAAATAATGAATCCATGTTTAATATAATTAAAATACTAATGCTTAATATGAGTAAGCTTGTGATTAAAGTTGCTTTATTTCTTGGTAAGTTAAAACGTTCAACAACATAAGAAACAGGGGCTTCTAACATTGAAATTGAAGAGGTTAGCGCAGCTATGCTCATTAAAGCAAAAAATGCCAGCGCAACAAATGATCCTATGAATCCCATGCCATTAAATAAGCTAGGTAAAATAGTGAATACAAGATCTGGACCTGAAATTAAATTACCCTCAGCTGAGAATATTTGTAATCCTTGTGCTTGAGCAACATACATAGCAGGAATAACTAATAAACCAGCAAGAAAAGCAATAGAAACATCAATCAGTGTAACTTGTGCGCCTAAGGTTACTAAGTTTTCCTTTTTACTAATATAAGAACCGTAGATGATCATTACACTTGTGCCTAAAGATAATGAGAAGAAAGCTTGTCCTAATGCACTTATTAATAATTGAGGTTCAATTAATTTTGAAAAATCAGGGTTTAAATATGCATTCAGTCCTTCGCTTGCCCCTTCTAATGTCATGACATATATAATCAAACAGATCAGCAATAAGATAAGCATAGGCATCAAGCGTTTTGACCATTTCTCAATACCATTTTCAACACCGCTGCGAATGATGTAAATTGTTAAACCCATGAACAAGGTCGTGAATATCAAACTTGGTACTGTACTTTGACTTGTTAGCCACTTACTTGCTTCATTAATTCCTATCAAAGTGGTTATCGGTTCTAAAGTATATGACATCATCCAACCAGCAATAATGCCATAGAAACTTAAAATTAAAGCAGCACATAGAATACCACCAAAACCAATAATAAATGCAAATTGGTGTTGCCACTTTTTATTCGACATTTTTTTCAAAGAGGCTACAGCGTTTGCTCTACCATATCGACCGATCACAAGTTCAGCCATAAATGCAGGATATGCTAAACAAAAAGCTAATACTAAATAAGCTAATACAAATGCAGCCCCGCCATTTGAAGCCGTTTGTGTTGGGAATCCCCATATATTACCTAAGCCAACAGCTGAACCTGCTGCAGCCATGATAAATCCGAAGCGGGAGCTGAACTCCCCTCTATTAGCACTCATATTATTATATTTCTCTTTTATTGATATTTTATGATTGTTATAGCTAGATCCAATTAGGTATCTCTCAGCTTTTTTTATTAAGCTATTTGGAAATAATGCGTTAAGCTGACAATCTACTGTAAATACTCAAAAATAAAAAGCTTAAATAGCATTGATCTATCTCAAAACAACTAAGAATAAAAAGAGGTATTGAACATTATTTTTTACTATTAACATTTTAAAAGTGTAACTTGTTGTTTTAATAGGTCTAATGTTGTTTTTTAAATTTTAATTGTAAATTAAAAGTTACGAGTTTTTATTTGTTTGGATTGGGGGTCTTAAAGGAAGTTTTAATGTAAAACGCGCACCAGATAGATCAGGTGATTTATCAACTTTTATGATCCCAAAATGCCAATCGGCTACTTTTGCCGCAATAGCGAGTCCTAAGCCATAACTTTTATTACTACGATCTCTATGTGTTTGCTCTTTAAAAAATGGAGTGAAAACAGACTTCCAATTATCTGGTGAAATTCCAGGTCCATCGTCTTCAATGGTTAAATAAAAAGATGTATTACTTGTTACTGCACGTATTAATATTCTTTGCTCAGCAAAATCACAGGCATTACTTAATAAATTAGTAACAGCACGCGCCAACCAATGTAAATCAGCTTCAACTTCTACAGAGTCACATTCAATTTTGGCGATTAATTTTTTATTGTCTAGTTTGGGTTTTATTTGCCTTACTAAATCATGTAAATATGGCGATAGATTAACTGGTGAAATAGATATTTGGTAAGAGTTTTTTTCTAAGGTTGCAAACTCCAAATAACTATTTAGCATACACTCCATCTGATCTAAGTCAGTTTCCATTCTTTCAAGATAACGATCTTTTTTGTCATTATCTTGAGCATCTAACGCGGCATCGAGTCCAAAACGTAAACACGCTACAGGGGTTCTTATATCATGAGACATACTAGATGCGAGTAGTTTATTTTCTTCAATAAGCTTTTGTATTTGGCCTGCCATACGGTTAAATGCAGCTTCAACATCGTAAATATAAGTAAACTTACTAATTTTTATGCGAGCAGATAAGTTGCCGCTCGCAAATTTTTGTGATGCCTCATTTAATATACTTAATCGTTTGGTGAGCGGGGATAACCATATCCACATTAATATACAAACTCCGGCATAAAAGCTTAGAGTTAAAAATAAATCAAAATTATTGGAGGAACTTTGTGTTTTTGTTAGCCTTAACTCTAGATGGTAATCTTTAAACTTAGGAGATGATTTTAGTAAATAAAACCCTAATTCGTCTTCTAAAACTAGACCTCCAGGTAAATATAGCTCAGATAACAAGCTATCGGGTAAAGCTAATGTTGTATTTTTTTGATAGGTTAAGTCTTGACTAAAGTGATCATTTAGCTGGATTGTTTTTCTTGTTCTTTTTAATGGTGCTACCTGTGCAATTTGTTCAGAAAACCCTTGCATCATCATTTTTTGCCATGCAAAGTCATCAAGGTTATTTGTGCTTGTTTGGCTAAAGGTATCTAATAACCAACCAAGCGCAAAAAGAGAAACAAAAGCGCTAAGTAATAATGAAATATATAACTTTTTCATTTACCAAGCGTCATCAACTAATAAATAACCTTGACCCCAAATCGTTTTTATTTTTTGTGGGTTTTGTGGGTCGTCACCAATTTTTTTTCTAAGTGCCGAAATCAAAACATCAACGCTGCGATCCAAACCATCATACTCACGGCCTTTAGTTGCTTTAAATACAGCGTCACGATCTACTACTTCACCAGCATGTGAAGCGAGAAAACTCAAAAGTGAAAATTCAGCATTTGAAATTGCAATTTTTTCACCTTGTAACATTACATTACGCGCTTTTAAATCAATGTATAAACTTCCTACGTTAATTTCTACAGCTTTCTCTGGCGTTTCATTATGAGTGCTTTCATTACGTAGAGCAGACTTAATGCGAGCTAACAAAGCTCTGGGGCGTACAGGTTTGATTATGTAATCGGAAGCACCAACTTCTAAGCCTATAACTTCGTCAACTTCTTCACCTTTTGCTGTAAGCAATAAAACTGGTTTTTTGTAAAAGTGCCTAAGCTCTCGACAAACGCTGATACCATCCATTCCAGGTAACATGACATCTAGTAAAATTAATGCCGGATTATGCTGTTTTACAAGCTTAACAACATGATCACCTCTATGACACATGATCACTTCAAAACCTTGCTCTAATAAATAGCTATTTACCCAATCAGCTAACGAAAGATCATCTTCAACTAATAAAATTTTACCGTACCCACTTATTAATAAATCAGACATTCGTTTCTCCATTCATTTTTTTACTAATGTGATCGTGTGACAAGTGCATTAAAATAATCTCCAGCGTCTTTTTTTCTGTTTATTGGTATAAACCCAGTGAACTTTAATACCCGCTCGTCCTGAAACTTGACCTGTTTTTGTATTTATCAATTCAAACTTTTGATTTTTTTCAGAATTAAATTCGTATTGAAATACACCTGATTTTTGGGCTGTCCAACATTGCATAATTTGTTTTTTATCGCTGCTACGTATGCAATAATTACCTACCGTGCTCTGTTTCCAATTTACGGAAATAGGTGCATAACAAGGACTGCCCTCACGAAGTGCAATGCATTTATTGGGTGTCACTGTAAAAGTATTGGCTGAACCATCGTTTATCTTTGCAAATGCCTCAAAGGGAAAGTGTACTAATAATAAACAAATATATAATTTGGATTTAAAATACATATCTTACGCCTACCTTGGCTTTATGTTGATAGCTTTGAGTGATAATTGGGCTATTTCCTATTGCCCCTGAAAACCAAGTTGATAATATGCCACTCATAAATACCCAATGCTCAGATAAAGGGTACTCAGCATGAAACTCGATCAAAGCACTAAAGCCGTTATCGGGCCTATATTGCGCTCTAAAGCTTCTTTCTTCCTCTGGACTAATGCCGTAATAGTATTGGGTAAACTTTTCAGAATAAATGTTAATACCTGCTGCAGTGCGAAACTCCCAGTTCTTCCAGATTTGTATACGGCTTATAAAAGAATTGAATAACCAGCTGTCATGAGCTCCTGAAATATCTTTTAACAGTTCAAAAGATACTTGAGTATCTTTAAAGCGACGAGATAAACGCATGCCTATGTTAAAGTCGTATTCTCTTGTGCTTATTCCTGCAAGATCAGGTTTTATATCATCATCATAATTATAACCACTTTCACTAAAACCTTTTTGAAAGTTGGTTCCAATAATATCAAGACCCCAGTCATATTTATCTATAAGGCTGTAACCTAATAAAAATGTACCACTGATTTGGGTATTGTCTAAATCTAAATAAAATTTGTTATATGATATCGCAAGGTTTAAATCTAACTCAAGTCCTTGTTCAAATGAGTCGGTACTGATTAAGTAGGAGTCTTGAATGAAATGACTGGCACCAAAGCTCCAATCCCAATCAAAACCTTGCGTTGGCTCTAGTTCATTATCAGCATAAAGTCGGTTACTCGCATTTGTTGTCATCGTGCTAAACAAAGCGATTAGACACATTAATGTGATGGTTATATTTTTTGATATATGCTTAAACATGGAAACCTTGCAACCGAATTCTATTTTTGACATGTGTTATTGTATTGTTAAACACTGTGTTGTAACTGTAAAAAATTGTAATTTTTTAATTTTGTTATTTTTTATTATAGACTTTTAATTTCTTCATCAGAATATTAACTAATAATTCACTGGAATTATGGGTTAATTTATCTACCTCTTCTTGTGTGCAAGCGCCTGATATTTTTTTTAATTTAGATGAGATATTCGAAATTTGATAGCTTGGCAATTGTGCCGGTGTATGTGCTCTTATAATTCTAGCTTCTTGAGTATTGTTAGCTGATACGAAAGCTTTTATTTCATCTTTATTTGTGATTTTTTCATGTATATTTAAGTGGTAATTCAAAGGCGTTAAAAGTTGGCTACTGTTCATAGTTGCTTGTGCAAACCAAATTACATCACCAGATTTTATATGCGTAAGTCGAAAACTAATGTTTGAGTTCATAGATGCACATGTTTTTAAATTGTACTTTTGCTGTAAATCATCATTGTTTAATGCATCTTTATTTGACAGTTGATAAGTTATTTTAGGTCCAGAGTGATGAGTTAACTTATTTAAAGTTAATTTATAGTCTCCTTTAGCATTGTTTTGAACAAGGGATAGATTCTTAGCCGATAATTTATTTTTGAGTATTTTTCTTAAATTGTAGTTAACTGGTGATTTTGATAAATCAAGTTCGACTGTTTGCAGTGGCGTTATCTTGTGTGCGGGTAACTGAACAGATTTTACTTTTGTTTCAGGAATCGCTTTTGAGTGCTTATTTTTATAAATTAAGGTGATATTCTTAGACTTTAATACTGGTTTACTTGGCATCGCTAATAATGGTGCAGGTGGAGTTATTAGCTGACAACCAGTTAATAAAAGAATGTAGCAAATCATTAGCATTAAGCGCATTGTGTTTCCTGTTTAAATAAGCTGAACCAAATTTCAGGCGCTAGTATATCTTAGTTAGGCTTAAGTTGCTTCTTTGGTGTGCCTGTTTGTAATTTGCCTATGCACATCATGTATTTGATGTGATAAAATTATCAGTGAATTCATATTATTTAGAGACTAAGATGCAGTACATTTTTGCATTGTTAATTGTAACAGCAAGTTTTTTTGCTCAAAGTACAACAGAGAACTGGAATAAACTAACAGGTTCTTATGTAAAACACTTAAAACAAGCACTTAATAAAAAATCGATCCCTGGTGCAGCACTATCTATTGTAAATACAAATTATGACTCAATTGCATTAGGGGTAGGTCAAACAAAAATAAAAAATGGTGAATCTATTACTGTTAATACACGATTCAGACTGGCCTCCATTTCAAAAACCTTTGCGGGTTCATTGACATCAAAACTTGCTGAGCAAGGTGCATTTTCACTTAATGACTCAGTTGAGAAATATTTACCAAATATCAAATTTTCAAATTTTGATGAGTCGCTTAAAATTTATCATTTGTTAAGTCATTCTAGTGGTTTAGTACCTAATGCTTATGATAATTTAATAGAATCAAGAATGAATTACCCCGATATTGTTAATAAACTAACCAGTGTCATGCCATTATGTATACCTGGAAGGTGCTATGGCTATCAGAATGTTATGTTTAGTTTGATTGGCGAGATAACAAAAAAAAGCACAGGTGTGAGCTATAGTGACTGGTTAAATAAAGCTATTTTTAAACCTTTAAATATGAAAAATGCCAGTATTGGTTTTGAAGCTATGGTTGCTGATAAACACTATGCACACCCTCATGTAAAAGGTCGAAAAAGATGGCACACGGCTAAACTTAAAAAAAATTATTATAAGGTTGAACCTGCAGCGGGAGTTAACGCCAGTGCATCTGATATGGTGCAGTGGCTAAAGGCACAGTTAGGTTCTTATCCACAAATATTGAACGATAAAACCTTAAAACAACAAATTTTTGGTTATACAAAAACAAAAAAAGAATTAAAACGCCGTATTTGGCGAGAGAAGTTAAAACAAGCTCATTACGGTTTAGGCTGGCGAATTTATGATTATGGTGGCGAGCAATTATATTATCATAGCGGTTGGGTTCAAGGGTACCGTGCTGATATTGTTGTGATCCCAAGGCTTAATATAGGTTTTAGCCTTATGCTTAATGCAGAAACTGGCTTGATAAATGAATTGACAACCGATTTTATTGATCGTGTACTTTTAGAATATAAAAATAAGGAAACCGCATGAAACGTTATTTATTAGTATTATGTTTTTTTAGCATTACTGCTTTTGCAGCACCGAATAAAATATTTTTGCTTCGTCATGCTGAAAAACAATCTGGGGAAAATCCAAGTTTAACTTTAGCAGGAAAAAAACGTGCGCTTTGGCTGGCTAATAAATTGAGTGAATATCAGCCAAACCTGCTCTTCAGTACAGATTATAATCGAACAAAAGAAACCTTAGCACCTTTAGCTAAAAATGAAAAAGTAGACGTTATTATTTACGATCCTAGAAAGTTAGCTGAATTCTCAAAACAATTAAAAGCACTAGAGGGGATCGTCGTTGTTGCGGGCCATAGTAATACAACACCTATGTTGGCGAATATGTTAACTGGAGAAAAATTTAGTCAATTTAATGAAATGCAATTTGATTCATACTTTGAAATAAATTTATTAAATCAAAGATACATTGCAGAAATCAAAAGTATGGGACTTAAATAGATGTGCCCATAAATTAAAAGGTTAGCGAGTGCTAACCTTTTAATTTAAAACTTATTTGCGAGGCAATTGTATTTTTTTATCTGGGCTTTGACGATATAATACAACGGTATGACCAATGGTATGTAATTTTTCAGCGCCTGTTTCACGAACAATTGCGTCAAAAATTAGTTTTTTAGTTTCACGGTCGTCAGTTGGAACTTTAACTTTAATTAATTCGTGTATCTCTAGAGCGCTTTGAATTTCTACAATTACACCCTCTGTAAGGCCGTTAGAACCTAGTAATACCACTGGCTTAAGGCTATGTGCCTCGCCTTTTAAAAATTGCTTTTGTTTATTTGATAATTTCATAATGTTACATTTTTCACTGGATAAAGCTTGAATTATGGGTATTCTACCGCCATCTAATGAATAATACTAATATGTTGGGTATTTTGTTAAATACTATAGTTGAGCAAGAAGATGACAAATAAAAAGCAGTCAGCCAGTTCGCAACGCTGGATGAAAGAGCATTTTGATGACCATTACGTGAATGAAGCTAAAAAAAGAGGGTTCAGATCGCGTGCTGTATTTAAGCTTGAAGAGCTGCAGCAAAAAGATAAACTAATCAAAACAGGTTTTACAGTGGTTGACTTGGGAGCAGCCCCAGGAGGTTGGTCGCAATACTGTGTTGAACATGCAGGAATGGATGGCACTGTAATAGCGTGTGATATCTTGCCAATGGACCCTATAGCAGGCGTTGATTTTTTACAAGGCGATTTTAGAGAAGAAAAAGTGCTTGATGCATTGTTAACAAGAATCGATGGAAAAAATGTTGATTTGGTCTTATCTGATATGGCACCAAATTTTAGTGGTAACTTGTCTGTAGATCAGTCTGGTAGTATGTATCTAGTTGAGTTAGCTTTAGATATGTGTAATCAAGTATTAAAGAAAAATGGAGGTTTTGCAGTAAAAGTATTCCAAGGCGAAGGCTTTGAGCAATTTGTAAAAGATGTAAGAGCATGTTTCAAAACGGTCAAAATTAGAAAACCTGACTCATCAAGAGCACGTTCAAGAGAAGTATATGTAGTAGCTACGGGCTACAAACTGTAGTACATTAAGATATTATACTATAGTAATTTTAATTTAATTGGAAACAAGAGGTTAACTTCTTGAGTGATATGGCAAAAAATCTAATACTTTGGTTAGTCATCGCCGTTGTTTTGATGTCGGTGTTTCAAAGCTTTAATCCAGGTGATCGCTCAGATCGCCAGATGAGCTATTCTCAGTTCGTATCAGATGTACGAACTAAAGCAGTGCGTGAAGTTCAGGTAGATCGTACACAAGGCATCATTACTGGTATCAAAGGTAATGGCGATCGCTTTGAAACAGTTGTGCCTATGCATGATGATGATTTATTAAATGACTTATTGAAAAATGGTGTGAATGTTGTAGGAAAGCTTCCTGAGGAACAGTCTTTCTTAGCGAGTATCTTTATCTCTTGGTTCCCTATGTTACTACTTATTGGTGTATGGATTTTCTTCATGCGTCAAATGCAAGGTGGTGGTGGTAAAGGGGCTATGTCATTTGGTAAAAGTAAAGCTCGCTTAATGAGTGAAGACCAAATTAAAGTTACCTTTAAAGATGTTGCTGGTTGTGATGAAGCAAAAGAAGACGTGACTGAAATGGTCGACTTCTTACGTGACCCAGCTAAATATCAAAAGTTAGGTGGCAGCATTCCAAAAGGTGTTTTAATGGTTGGACCGCCAGGAACGGGTAAAACCTTGTTAGCTAAAGCTGTTGCTGGTGAAGCAAAAGTACCTTTCTTTGCAATTTCAGGTTCTGATTTTGTTGAAATGTTTGTTGGTGTAGGTGCATCACGTGTTCGAGATATGTTTGAACAGGCTAAAAAAGCAGCGCCTTGTATTATATTTATTGATGAAATTGATGCCGTTGGTCGCCAGCGTGGTGCAGGTATGGGTGGTGGTCATGATGAACGTGAGCAAACACTTAATCAAATGTTAGTAGAAATGGATGGTTTCGAGGGTAATGAAGGAATTATCGTTATCGCTGCAACTAACCGTCCAGATGTGTTAGATCCCGCATTACTTCGTCCTGGTCGTTTTGATCGTCAGGTTGTTGTTGGTTTACCTGATATTCGTGGTCGTGAGCAAATAGTTAAAGTTCATATGCGAAAAGTGCCATTAGGTGATGATGTTAAAGCTGAAGTCATTGCACGTGGTACACCTGGTTTTTCTGGTGCTGATCTAGCAAATTTAGTCAATGAAGCCGCATTATTTGCCGCACGAAATAATAAACGTGTTGTAAATATGGCTGAGTTTGATGCTGCAAAAGATAAAATCATGATGGGCGCAGAGCGCAAATCTATGGTTATGAGTGAAGAAGAAAAAGAAATGACGGCTTATCATGAAGCCGGACATGCAATTGTTGGTCGCTTAGTACCAGACCATGATCCTGTTTATAAAGTATCAATTATTCCGCGTGGTCGTGCACTTGGTGTAACTATGTATTTACCAGAAAAAGATCGTGTAAGTCATTCTAAGCGTTTATTAGAGTCGATGATCTCAAGTCTTTATGGTGGTCGTATTGCAGAAGATATCATTTATGGTTCAGATCGTGTTTCAACTGGAGCTTCTAATGATATTGAACGTGCCACTGATATTGCACGTAAAATGGTTACTCAATGGGGCTTAAGCGATAAACTAGGGCCACTTCTTTATGCTAAAGAAGAAGGTGAAGTTTTCTTGGGTCGTACATCAGCACAATCTAATAGTATGTCGGCAGATACTGCTCAGTTAATTGATGCAGAAATTAGAGACTTTTCCGATCGAAACTATCTAAGAGCAGAGCAGATATTAAAAGATAATATTGATATTCTACATGCCATGAAAGATTGTTTAATGACATATGAAACCATAGATGCAGGTCAAATTGATGATCTAATGGATAGGAAGCCTGTTAGAGAGCCAAGAGATTTACATGATCAGAAACCTAATTCTGATGATAAAAAATCAGATAACTCAGATAAGCCTGAAATTAAGGAAGAACCTGAGAAAAAAGATGAATCTAAGCTTGATGATGCAGAGCAAAAATCTGTAGAATAACAAACTTAATAAGCCCCGAATTATCGGGGTTTTTTAATGAACTTGCTACGTATATTTATTAATGCAACCATATGGCGTTTTTATGAGTTAAGTTATATATTAATTTTTATCTAACTTAATATACACTTGTAGAAAATGACGTAGCTAAACTTATAAAATGTTCCGATTTTGATATGAAGCTCTGTATAGTGAGTTTGTTTCGCAAGGAACTTTGTTCGCAATGATGTGAATTATGTCTATTTTAAAACTACCAAGAGGCCGAGAGCTTAATCTTAGCCAGCCGCAAGTAATGGCGGTTCTTAATGTTACTCCTGATTCTTTTTCTGATGGTGGTAGCTACACAAGTTATGATAACGCTGTCAAATCAGCGTTAAACATGCTGAAATTAGGTGCTTCAATTATAGATGTCGGTGGAGAATCTACACGCCCCGGAGCTCCAGATGTATCTGAAGAAGAGGAATTAAAACGTGTTATCCCCGTTATAACTTCACTTAGAAAGAAATCAAACTGCGTTATTTCAATCGATACCAGTAAAGCTGAGGTAATGTCTCAAGCTGTAGCAGCAGGTGCTGATATTATAAATGATGTAAGAGCGTTACAAGAACCTAACGCGCTAAAAACTGCAGCTGGCTTGGGTGTGCCTGTATGTCTGATGCATATGCAGGGCCAGCCTAGAACAATGCAAGACTCCCCCACTTATGAAAATTTAATTGATGATATTAATTACTTTTTCAAGCAAAGAATTAATGAGTGTGAAGAGTTTGGTATAAACCGAAGCCAAATTATATTAGATCCTGGTTTTGGTTTTGGTAAGACGTTATCACATAATTATGAGATTTTACAAAAACTTGAATCATTTAAAACCTTAGGTTGCAATGTACTTGCGGGACTTTCACGTAAATCTATGATTGGAAATTTGCTAAATAGAAATGCGAACGAAAGATTAGCTGGTTCATTAGCTGGTGCATTAATCGCTGCACAAAAAGGTGCAAAAATAATTAGAGTACATGATGTTGCACAAACATCAGATGTACTGAGAGTATGGCAAGCTTGTGAACAAGGCTTGCACAATATAGGAAAAATTAATGTCTGATAGAAAGTATTTTGGTACCGATGGAGTACGTGGTTTAGTTGGTGAGTTTCCGATCACACCAAAATTTGCGCTTAAATTAGGCTGGGCTGCTGGTAAAGTACTAGCTAAGTCTGGTACTCAAAAGGTCATTATCGGTAAAGATACGCGTATTTCTGGTTATTTACTTGAAACGTCTTTGGAAGCTGGTTTAATTGCTGCTGGAATTGATGTTGTACTGTTGGGGCCAATGCCAACGCCTGCTGTGGCATATCTAACAGAAACTTTCAGGGCTGAAGCAGGTATAGTGATCAGCGCTTCTCACAACCCTTATTATGATAATGGTATTAAGTTCTTTTCAAGTAAAGGGCTTAAGCTGGATGATAAAGTTGAACTTGAAATGGAAGCCATGTTAGATGAAAAAATGACATGTGTCTCATCTGAACAGTTAGGTAAAGCTAAGCGGTTAGATAATGCTGACGGTCGTTATATTGAGTTCTGTAAAAGTCAGTTTCCACAAACTTTATCGCTAGATGGTTTAAAAGTGGTTGTTGATTGTGCAAATGGTGCAACATATCACATAGCCCCATCGGTATTAGAAGAGTTAGGCGCAGAAGTCATCACATACGCTTGTGAACCTGATGGCATAAACATTAATGAAAAATGTGGTGCAACGCATGTTGAAGCTTTAGTTCGTAAAGTTTTAGAAACTAAAGCGGATGTCGGCATTGCTTATGATGGTGATGGTGACCGTGTAATGATGGTTGATCACAAAGGCCGTGTTTTTGATGGTGATGATATTGTTTATATTACTGCTTGTCAGGCTTTTGAAACCAATACATTAGGCGGAGGTGTTGCTGGCACTGTTATGTCTAATATGGGACTTGAGAATGCTTTAAAAGAAAAAGGCATTGAATTTGAGCGTTCTAAAGTGGGCGATCGTTATGTGATGGAGTTACTGAAAGAGAAAGGTTGGAAGATAGGCGGTGAAAGCTCTGGCCATATATTGAATTTAGATTTGACATCAACAGGCGACGGTATCATCTCAAGTTTACAAATTTTAGCAGCCATGATAGCGCAAAATAAAACCTTAGAAGATCTAGGTAAAGGGTTTGTTAAGTACCCAATGAATATGATTAATGTACGTTACCCTAAAGGAACAGATCCAACAATTAACCCTGAAGTGATACAAGCGGTTCAAGAAGTTGAGGAGATGTTGGCAGGAAAAGGTCGGGTATTATTAAGGAAATCAGGTACAGAACCTGTGATCAGAGTAATGGTTGAAGCTGAACATGAAAAACAGGTTTTCGATTATTCAAAGAAAATCGCAGAAGTTGTTGAATCTGTGAGCAATCAAGACGTTTAAGCTTGATAATGACTTGAAACAACGGGCGAGTCACGTTAAAATTCGCCCGCTTTATTTATTGGAACTTAAAAAGAGGCTGAAATGGCATCACGTAAACCAATGGTCGCTGGCAACTGGAAAATGAATGGCTCTGTAGAGTTAATTACTACCATGGCTGATACATTGAAAAACGCGTCAAATAATAAAATTGATGTACTTATTTTTCCTCCGTTCCCGCTTTTATCTAAAGCATTAGAGGCTGACATTGTTGCAGGTTCTCAAACTGTATCTCATGAAGATGCAGGCGCATTTACAGGTGAAGTAGATGCAAAGCTAGTTTTTGAACTAGGTTGTAAATATACATTAGTAGGTCACTCTGAAAGACGTAGTATTTATGGCGAATCTAATGATGTTGTCGCTCTTAAATTTGAAAAAGCGCAAGAGAATAAGCTTATTCCAATTCTATGTGTAGGCGAAAGCGAAACACAAAGAGAACAAGGATTAACCGAATCTGTTGTTGCAGAGCAGCTAAATGTAGTAATAGATAAATTAGGTGTAGCGGCACTGGTTAATTCTGTGATAGCATACGAACCCGTTTGGGCCATAGGCACAGGTAAGACAGCTTCACCCAAACAAGCACAAGAAGTGCACAAATTTATAAGAAACAAAATTGCTGCTTTAGATATGTCTATCGCAGAAAATATTACACTTCTATATGGTGGAAGTGTAAATGACCAGAATAGCGAATTGTTATTTGCACAAGCAGATATAGATGGTGGTCTGATTGGTGGCGCAAGCCTAAAACCTGACGCTTTTTTAAGTATTTGTAATAGTGCCCAAAGGAACGCATAAAATGTACGAAATATTTTTAGTAGTTTATTTAATTACCGCATTAGCCTTAATTGGTATGGTTTTAATCCAACAAGGTAAAGGCGCAGACATGGGCTCATCATTTGGAGCTGGCGCATCAGCAACCGTATTTGGTTCAAGTGGTGCTGGCAACTTTATGACTAAAACAACCACTGTTTTAGCAAGTGCATTTTTTGTTTTAAGTATTATTTTAGGTAACTTAACTGCTGGTCAAATTAAGAAAACGGATGAATGGTCTGATTTATCACCTGTACCAGCGGTTGAAACTTTAGTTGCGCCAGGTGCTGAAGATGTACCAAAATCAACTGAAAATAAAGGTTCTGATGTTCCAAAATAGCCTTTAGGAAAGATATGCGGATGTGGTGGAATTGGTAGACACGCAGCCTTGAGGGGGCTGTGCTTTAGGGCGTGGGGGTTCAAGTCCCCCCATCCGCACCATTACAAATAAAAACCAGTTTAGAAATAAACTGGTTTTTTTGTGTTTGTATTTATCAAAGATTCGCTTTTGTGGTAAAAACAGTATAATACGCTTAATCAGTTACATAAATTCTAGAGTCAAAAAATGACACAATCTATCATTAACAAAATAAAATCAAGTATCGCAACGGTACCTAACTACCCAAAACAAGGGATCATGTTTCGTGATGTTACGACATTAATGTCAGATCCTGATGCTTTCACTGCTGTAATTGACTTATTTGTTGATAAATATAAAAATAAAGGTTTTACAAAAATTATAGGCACCGAAGCACGAGGTTTTATATTTGGTGCACCTTTATCATACGCATTAGGGATCCCTTTTGTACCGGTGAGAAAACCAGGGAAATTACCAAGAGCTGTAACCAGTCAAGCATACCAATTAGAATATGGTGAAGATATTTTAGAATTACACACTGATGCTATTGTTGCCGATGACAAAGTATTATTAGTTGATGACTTATTAGCAACAGGTGGCACAATTGAAGCTACCTTTAAACTAGTAGAGCGATTAGGTGGTCAAGCGACTGATGCAGCTTTTGTTGTTTCTTTACCTGAGTTGGGTGGTGAAAAAAGAATAGAAAAATTAGGTATTGAAGTATTAAAGCTGGTTGAGTTTGAAGGCGAATAGACGTAGTCGATTTAAGGGTAATTAATACATGAGTTATCAGGTTCTTGCGCGAAAATGGCGACCACAAAACTTTCATCAGTTAGTTGGTCAAAGTCATGTCAAACAAGCTTTAATTAATGGCCTTGAACAAAAAAGGTTACATCATGCATATTTATTTACTGGTACTCGTGGTGTTGGTAAAACAACAATTGCCCGGATTTTCTCTAAAAGCTTAAACTGTGAACAAGGGATCACGGCAGAACCATGTGGTGTTTGTTCAACTTGTTTAGATATAGAAGAAGGTAGATATATTGATTTACTTGAAATTGATGCTGCTTCTCGTACAAAAGTTGAAGATACACGTGAAATATTAGATAACGTACAATATGCGCCTTCAAGAGGGCGTTATAAAGTTTATTTAATAGATGAAGTGCACATGCTATCTAAGCATAGTTTTAATGCCTTACTTAAAACTTTAGAAGAACCGCCGGAGCATGTGAAGTTTTTACTAGCAACAACCGATCCTCAAAAACTACCCGTTACCATTTTATCTCGTTGCTTACAGTTTAATTTAAGTGCGTTAACGTTAAATGAAATTCAAAAACAGTTAGAAACAATATTAAATAAAGAGCGACTTACCTTTGAATTAGAAGCTCTAAAACTATTAGCAAAAGCTGCCGATGGCAGTATGCGAGATGCGCTTAGTCTAACGGATCAAGCAATTGCACAAACTAATGGATTACTTGAAACCCAACCCATAATGCAAATGTTAGGGTTAATCGATATCAGTTGGTCACAAAAATTGTTTGTTGCCATTTTATGTCAAGATGGTGAAACTCTGTTGGAGGTTGTATCTCAACTTGCTTTACATAATCCGAACTATAAAAGCGTGCTTGATGATTTACTTGCTTTGACTCATTTGGTTTTAATGACTCAATTGGTACCATCAGCTGCTAAACTAGATGAAAATAACGAAATTTTTATTAGTGAAGTTGCTGAGCAAAGCAATGCTGAACAAATACAGATTTATTATCAACTGCTCCTTAATGGTAAAAAAGATTTATTATGGGCCCCTGAAGCAAAGCTCGGTTTTGAAATGGTCTTACTACGTCTATTAGCATTTGAGCCGTTATCAATTACAAGGCAAAATGTAAATATAGAAAGAACGAGTCAAAAACCCGGTAATAAAATGGCTAGTTTGAGACAATTACTGAACACTCCTAAGGTCGAAAAAAAAAGTGATTTAGTTGTCGAACCTGATATAAATACTCTAAAATCTAGTCCAGATGTGGTGAATAAAAATCATGATAATTTAGCTACAAAACTTACTAATACAAGGATTCAAAATGATGTAGGTAACAACAGCCTAAATGCAGAGGAACTACAAAATAGTTCAGAAGCTGAAGTTAATACGCAAATGTTAGATGTATTAAATGAAGCTCAAACGCTATTGCAGCCTCAAAGTTTAAATGTTGAAGAAAATATGAATGGTGCTCAATTTAATGCTAGTTTAGAAGAAGAATATACTTCAGTTGAAAAAAGTCGCATAAACTTAGAGTCTCACAAAACGAGTGCAAATATTCCAATGCAAGATAATGTGCTTGCTATAGAAAATGTGCCATCAATAACAGAAAAAACAGAAAAGAAAGAAGTCAATTCAGAGCTACCAAATGTCACTCGTATGATGTCTGGTGCACAATCAGCAATAGCTAGGATTTTGGCTAATCGTAATGTTTCAGGAACTGGCAAACTTTCAACACCTTCAAAAAATAGCCAGAACGAAACTTCGCATCTTGATGACACATTACAAAAGCACGATCAAAAAAAAAGAGAATCCCAAAAAGGTAGTCAAGTATCGAATGTAATCAAAAGTGAGGATACTCCTAAAAAACCACCAATCAAAACAAAAACTCTCGAGCGTATAAAGTCCGATCCTTCAAACTTAGCACCTGAATTATTAATTCAGATAGCAGGAGATAAAAATAAAAGTGAAGACGTTTTTGTTCAGGAAGTCGAAGTACCTGATGGTTTTGAAAGCCCCCTCAGTAATGTGAAGTTTGCATATCAACAAGATCATTGGGCTGATGTTATTAATAATATGCAGCTTGGCGGACGAATTCGTCAGTTTGCATTACATGCCACATATCAAAAACAAGATAATTTGGTTTCATTGAATGTTGATATGTCGCAGCAGCACTTAGATAGTCAAAATATGCGCGACCAACTTCAAATGAGCTTATCTAAAATATTAAATGAAGAAATTAATTTACAAGTACAGTTTGAAGGGCAAGTTGAAAACTCACCTTATTTAATTCAACAAAATATTGATGTAAATAGATTACAACACGCTATTGAGGTTTTAAAGCAAGACCCGGTTGTATCTCAATTTTTAACACGTTTTAATGCTCAAATGGATGAAACAAGCGTACGTACTCGATAGATTTTGATAGGATGCGGCTTTAACATCTTTAAGTATTTTAATGATAGTGTATATTTAAACTTGTAATCAGTAGCAGAAATCCTTATCTTTTGCTCAGTTTGAATTTAGTTAATTGTAATAGAGAGTAGAGAATATGTTTAAAGGCGGAATGGGCAACATGATGAAGCAAGCGCAGCAAATGCAAGACCGCATGCAAAAAGCCCAAGAAGAAATTGCAAAAATGGAAGTTGTTGGCGAAGCTGGCGCAGGTTTAGTTAAAGTAACTATGTTAGGTAATCATAATGTTCGTCGCGTTGATATTGATGAAAGCCTAATGGAAGACGAAAAAGATATGATTGAAGATTTAGTTGCAGCTGCAATTAACGACGCCGTTCGTCGAGTTGAAGAACAAAGTCAAGAAAGGATGAGTAAAGTAACAGGTGGAATGCAAATGCCGCCAGGTATGAAAATGCCGTTCTAAAATAGTTGAATGAATACAGGTTGCATCGATGTTAATCTGTATTCGAGCTGTTTTTATTGTAAAAACAAATCATATGTACCCAACCAGATTATAAAAATAACTTTCTGCATATTTATATTCCACTCTTAAAGAGCTAACACAATGAAATTATCTGCAAGCCTTTCTCAATTAATCGATGCTTTACGTTGTTTGCCTGGTATCGGTCCAAAATCGGCACAAAGGATTGCTTTTCACTTATTAGAAAGAGATAGAAATGGCGGTAGTCAATTAGGGCGTTCATTAACTAAAGCAATGGATAAAATTGGTCATTGTCAATCTTGTCGTACTTTTTGTGAAGAAGCTATTTGTGATTTATGCCAAAACGTCAAACGAATTGATTCGGGATTATTATGTGTTGTGGAATCACCTTCTGATATTTTGGCGATAGAGCAAACGGGTCAATATGTAGGGCGATATTTTGTGTTAATGGGGCATCTTTCACCACTTGACGGTATAGGCCCGAATGAAATTGGCTTAGATCAGTTGGATAATCTATTAATAACCAGTGACGTAAAGGAAGTTATTTTAGCAACTAATCCAACTATTGAAGGTGAGACAACCGCGCATTTTATCGCTGAACTTTGTCAAAAAAACCAGGTGGAAGCTTCACGTATCGCCCATGGAGTCCCTGTTGGAGGTGAGCTTGATTTGGTTGATGGAATGACATTATCCCATGCATTTAATGGTCGTAAAGTGGTTTAAGTATCGTGCATATAAATATTTTAATTTAATCTTAAAAATATGATGTTCAAAGGTTGCTAAATAAGCTGCGGGAAATTATAATCCCTGCCATCATAATGCGGTGTAGAATAAATTAGCTTTTGCTTACTATTCTTTGAGTAGAAATGGATGGCTTAAATACTCCCGCAACCAAGCCATTACTTAGGTAATGATGGTTATGGCGCATTCAGGTAATGCGCATTTTGCGTTTAAATCATTTTTTGATTTTTTTGATATGACTTTTATATCACGCAAGCCCTTATGGGCACACATTTTTATGCTCCAGGTGTGCGCCCCTAAGTTAAGGGGCGTAGTTGTTTCTGGAACATAATAAAACTTAGTTATATTAAATAAGTGATAGCAGTTATTTAATGTAATTAAATATTATGGGCATTATGCCCTTTTTTGTTTGTATGGAGGAACTTGTGACAAAGCTAGAACAAGATTTAACAGCAATGTTAGAACCTGCCGTCGAAGCGATAGGTTTTGAATTGTTAGGCCTGGAGTTTGTTCGAGCTGGCCAGCATTCTACTTTGCGTGTATATATCGAAAATATACAAAATGCAGAGGGGATCACGGTTGATAATTGTGCTGATGTAAGTCGTCAAATAAGTGCAATCTTAGATGTCGAAGACCCAATAACAAATGAATATAACTTGGAAGTATCTTCTCCTGGAGTAGATCGTCCACTGTTTAAGTTTAAGCATTATGAAAAAGCTCTGGGTGAAGAAGTTCGTTTAAAAACAAAACTTCCACAAGACGGTCGCCGCAACTTTAAAGGCGATTTAGTATCAGTTGAAGGTGATATGTTGACATTATCTATTGATGGTTCTGATTATTTAATCATGCTAGGTAATGTCGAAAAAGCAAACATTATTGCTAAATTTTAACTGCTAAATTTTAACTGCTAAATATAAATTTGAGCACAAAGGAATAAGGCAGCGAGGAATATAAAATGGCAAAAGAGATATTATTGGTAGCTGAAGCTGTTTCCAATGAAAAAGCAGTCCCTAAAGAAAAAATTTTTGAAGCTTTAGAAATTGCTTTAGCAACGGCAACAAAGAAAAAACATGAAGGTGATATAGAAGTAAGGGTAAGCATCGACCGAAAAACTGGTGAGTATGATACTTTTCGTCGTTGGATGGTTGTTGAAGCAAACCAAGAAACGGGCGTTTTAGAAAACCCGTATAAAGAGATAACAGTTGAAGCTGCGCAATTTGATGAGCCTGAAATCCAAATAGGTGAATATGTTGAAGATCAAATAGATTCAATTAAATTTGACCGTGTAACAACGCAAACAGCAAAGCAAGTTATTGTTCAAAAAGTAAGAGAAGCTGAACGTGCTTTAGTTGTTGAGGCATATCAAGACCAAGTTGGTGAAATGGTAACGGGTGTTGTTAAAAAAGCAACACGTGAAGCTGTTATGTTAGATTTAGGTAATAATGCTGAAGCGGTAATCTACCGTGACGATATGTTACCTCGTGAAAACTTCCGCCCGGGTGACCGAGTACGTGGTTTACTTTACGAAGTAAAACCTGAAGCGCGTGGTGCACAATTATTTGTAACACGTTCAAAACCTGAAATGCTGATTGAATTATTCCGCATTGAGGTGCCAGAAGTTGGCGAAGAAACTATAGATATTAAGGCTGGTGCACGTGATCCTGGTTCTCGTGCAAAAATTGCTGTTAAATCTAACGACAAACGTATTGACCCAGTTGGTGCGTGTGTTGGTATGCGTGGTGCACGAGTTCAAGCTGTTTCTACAGAGCTTGGTGGTGAGCGTATTGATATCGTTTTATATGATGATAATCCCGCACAATTTGTTATTAATGCAATGGCACCAGCTGAAGTCGCTTCAATCGTAATGGATGAAGATACTCACTCTATGGATATTGCGGTTGAATCAGATAACTTAGCACAAGCTATTGGTCGTAATGGCCAGAATATTCGTTTAGCGACTCAACTTACTGGTTGGGAACTAAATGTAATGACGGTTGATGACATGGCTGAGAAAAACCAAGCTGAATCAGATAAGTTAATGTCTTTATTTACTGAAAACTTAGATTTAGATGAAGATTTTGCCACTTTACTAATTGAAGAAGGTTTCTCTTCATTAGAAGAAGTTGCTTATATTCCAGTTGCAGAATTTATGGAAATTGGTGACTTAGACGAAGAAACAGTTGAAGAACTGCGTAACCGTGCAAAAGCAGCTATCACCACAAAAGCATTAGCATCAGAAGAATCTTTAGAGGACGCACATCCTGCTGAAGATTTATTAGCCCTTGAAGGCTTAGAAAAACATTTAGCATTTGTTATGGCAAGTAAAGGTGTAATTACCTTAGAAGATTTGGCAGAACAAGGCATTGATGAATTAGTAGAAATTACAGAGCTTCCTGATGAAGAAGCTGGCAAGCTAATAATGGCTGCACGTAATATATGCTGGTTCGCTAACGAATAATTTATTGACGGAGATAACAAGTAGATGGCAGATGTAAGCATAGAGAAGCTAGCCAGTGATATAGGCACAACTGTTGATAAATTAGTTAAACAGTTAGCACAAGCGGGTATCAATAAATCAGAAAGTGAAAGCGTTTCTGATACTGAAAAAACGACCCTTTTGGACCACCTTAATAAGCAACATGGTGGCACAGGTACGGCTGAACCAGCAAAAATGACTTTACAACGTAAAAGTAAAAGTACTTTAAACGTTAAAGGTAAAAAATCAGTTCAAGTTGAAGTTCGTAAAAAACGTACATATGCTAAAAAGAGCGCAGTACAAGAACAACAACAAGAACAAGCTCGTAAAGATGCTGAAGCATTGCAAAGACGTTTAGCTGAACGTGCGGCTGAAAAAGTAGCAACAATTAAAGCTGAAGAAAATGCAGAATTAGTTGCTAAGCAAAAAGCAAACCCTGAAGCTGCTGCAAAACTAAAGCATGAAGCAGAAGTTAAAGCAAAGCAAGAAGCAAAAGAAAAAGCACTAGCTGCTCGTAAAGCTGCCGCACAGCCTAAGAAGGTTGTAAGTAAAGAAGAAGCACAGCGTATTGCTAAAGAGCGTCAAGAAGCACAGCGTATTCAAAATATAGCTGATGAAACAGCACGCAAAAAAGCAGAAGAGGAAGGTAAAAAGCTATCTGAAGAAGCTCGTAAACTAGCAGAAGAAAATGCTGCTCGTTGGAAAGCTGAAGAAGCAGCACGTAAAAAAGCAGAAGCAACTGCTGATTTACATGTAACAACTTCTAATGCTGCACGTGCCGCTGAAGATGAAACTGAAGCGAAAGAAGCTAAAAGTGATCGTCGTCGTAAGAAGAAAAAACCAGCTACCACAACGACTTTACGTGGTAAAGGGCGTGGTCAAAAAGCAAAATTAAAAGCACCAACTTCTTTACAGCATGGCTTTACTAAACCAACTGGCGAAGTTAAAGCAAAAGATGTTCGAATCAGTGAAACTATCAGCGTTGCAGATTTAGCAGACAGAATGTCAGTTAAAGGTGTTGAAGTTGTTAAAGCAATGATGAAAATGGGTGATATGGTTACAATTAACCAAATCATTGACCAAGAAACTGCACAACTTGTTGCAGAAGAAATGGGTTTCAAAGTTGTTCTTGTGAAAGAAAATGAATTGGAAACAAATGTGCTTGCTGATCGTGGTGAAGCAGGTAATAAAGAGTCTCGAGCTCCAGTTGTTACTGTTATGGGTCACGTTGACCATGGTAAAACTTCAACACTTGATTATATCCGAAAAGCTAAAGTTGCTGATGGTGAAGCTGGTGGTATTACACAGCATATTGGTGCATACCATGTAGATACAGAAAATGGCATGATCACTTTCTTAGATACTCCTGGTCATGCCGCATTTACATCAATGCGTGCTCGTGGTGCTAAAGCAACTGACATCGTAGTACTTGTTGTTGCTGCAGATGATGGCGTAATGCCACAAACAGTAGAAGCGGTACAGCATGCTAAAGCTGCTGAAGTACCTCTTATTATTGCTGTTAATAAAATTGATAAAGAAGGCGCTGATCCAGATCGCGTTAAAAATGAACTTTCTCAACATGATGTTATACCTGAAGAATGGGGTGGTGATGTACCATTTGTTCACATTTCAGCTAAAACAGGTGAAAATGTTGACGCTTTATTAGAGCAAATCTTGCTACAGTCAGAAGTTTTAGAGCTTACAGCATCTAAAGAAGGTATGGCTGCAGGTGTTGTAATTGAGTCACGCCTAGATAAAGGTCGTGGTCCAGTTGCTTCAGTTCTGATTCAAGAAGGTACCTTGAAAAAAGGTGATATCGTTTTATGTGGTCAAGAGTATGGCCGCGTTCGTGCTATGCGCGACGAAAATGGTAAAGATATCACTGAAGCAGGCCCAGCGATTCCAGTTGAAATCTTAGGATTATCTGGTATTCCAGCTGCAGGTGATGAAGCGACAGTTGTTAAAGATGAGAAAAAAGCACGTGAAGTAGCACTTTACCGTCAAGGTAAATTCCGTGATGTTAAACTTGCTCGTCAGCAAAAAGCCAAACTTGAAAATATGTTTGCAAATATGACTGCAGGCGATATTTCTGAAGTTAATGTTGTACTTAAAGCTGATGTTCAAGGTTCAATTGAAGCAATCTCTGATTCTTTACAAAGATTATCAACAGATGAAGTTAAGGTTAAGATTGTAGGTACTGGTGTAGGTGGGATCACTGAAACAGATGCAACGCTTGCAGCAGCTTCAAATGCAATCGTCGTTGGTTTCAACGTGCGTGCTGATGCTTCAGCGCGTAAAGTAATTGAAAATGAGAACCTAGATTTACGTTACTACAGTGTAATTTACGCCTTGATTGAAGAAGTTAAACAAGCGATGTCTGGTATGTTAGCACCAGAATTCAAGCAAGAGATCATTGGTTTAGCACAAGTTCGTGATGTATTTAAATCTCCTAAGATTGGTGCTATCGCAGGTTGTATGGTTACTGAAGGTACAATTAAACGTAGTAATCCAATTCGCGTATTACGTGATAATGTGGTTATTTACGAAGGTGAGCTTGAGTCTCTTCGTCGCTTTAAAGATGATGTTCAAGAAGTTCGTAACGGTATGGAATGTGGTATCGGCGTTAAGAACTATAATGACGTTAAAGTGGGTGATCAGATTGAAGTATTTGAAATTGTTGAAGTTCAGCGTTCGCTATAACTTTTAATAATTTATAAATTAATTAATGGGGGCTTTAGCCCCCATTCGTATTTTAGAATATTTAAAATATTGTGCTTAAACAGCCAAAATTTTAATTAATTAAAGAGTGATAAAATGAGAGAGTTTTCTCGTACTGATCGCGTAAGTCAGTCTATTCAAAAAGAAATAGCACTAATTTTACAAAGAGAAATAAAAGATCCACGTTTAGGTTTTGTAACAGTATCTGCTGTTGAAGTATCTCGTGATTTATCTTACGCAAGAATCTTTATAACTATCCTAGATCAGAAAGATGAAGATAGTGCAAAACAGAGTGTAGCAATATTAAATGATGCAACAGGTTATATACGTTCAGTTTTAGGTAAACGTATTCGCGCACGTATCATGCCTGAATTGAAATTTGTATTAGATACATCATTAATGGAAGGAATGCGTATTTCTAACTTAGTTGAAACGGCGGTGCGTACCGATAATGAAAGACGTAATGATGATGACGTTAGCAATAATGAAAATATCGCAGATAACAGCGAAGATAGTTCAACAGAGCAAGAGTAATAGGTTTTAGAAGATGGCAAGAAGGTCTAAAGGTCGCCCTATAAATGGAGTTTTATTATTAAATAAACAAGAAGGGCTTTCCTCTAACAATGTTTTACAACGCGCAAAAGGAATTTATTATGCCCAAAAAGCAGGGCATACTGGAGCACTTGATCCATTAGCAACAGGCATGCTGCCTATCTGTTTTGGTGAGGCAACTAAGTTTTCACAGTTTCTATTAGATACAGATAAGACTTATGTTGTTAGAGCGAAATTAGGCGTCCGTACAACAACCTCAGATTCCCAAGGTGATGTTGTTTGTGAAAAACCAGTATCAGTAACACACTCTCAGATAGAAGATGCCATAAAAACATTCATTGGTATCTCTGATCAATATCCATCTATGTATTCAGCATTAAAATATGAAGGTCGACCTTTATATAAATATGCCAGAGAAGGCATAGAAGTTCCTAGGAAATGTAGGGAAATAAATGTATTTAGTCTGACTTTTGATGAGTTCGATAGCGAAACCAATGAAATCCAAATGACGGCACATGTGAGTAAAGGTACTTATATTAGAACGATTGTTGATGATTTAGGTGAGTTGCTAGGATGTGGAGCTCATGTAATTATGTTGCATCGATCAAAAGTAGGTAATTATCCAAGTGATCAAATGGTTACTTTAGATCAAATACAGGAATTACTTGATCGTGGTAAAACAAATGAGTCTGATAAAAGAGAACAAATATCTCCAGATGCATACATTGTTTTAGATTCATTATTATTGCCTATGGATACTGCTGTTGCGGATCTTGAAGAAGTGAATATTAGCGTGGAAGACGGGCAGTTTTTTGCAAATGGTCGCAGTATTATTGTGAATAATTTACCAAATGGTGTGGTAAGAGTCACAGCTGGCAGTGATAAAATATTTATTGGAGTAGGTGAAAAAAATGATAAAGGTGAATTAAAAGCTAAGCGCACTTTAGAAAGTTTACAACCTAAATGAATATTAACTTCATAGGATAATTTGAATCTATTTACGTTTTAGAATTAATTATCTGCGCGGTCAATAAAATATTTGCAGGCAGGTATCTAAACCCGTATAATCTCGCCCGAATCGTTTTTGCTGAATTAGTGATCGGCTTAAACACCCTAAGTACTTTTTTAATTAAAAGTCTAAAATTTAAATTTATTGGAGTTACATATGTCACTAAGTACTCAAGAAACTGCTGAAATCATTGCTAAATTTGCACGCGCTGAAGGTGATACTGGTTCACCAGAAGTTCAAGTTGCATTATTAACACATGATATCAACAAGCTTCAAGGCCATTTCAAAAGCCACATACATGATTTCCATTCTCGTCGTGGTCTTCTACGTAAAGTTAGCCAACGTCGTAAACTTCTTGATTACCTTAAAGGTAAAAAAGTAGAGTCTTACAAAGCGTTAATCCAAGAGCTTGGCCTACGTCGTTAATTCGATGCTAAGATTTTGATTAAAAAAAGAGGCTTTTAGCCTCTTTTTTTATGGCTGTTTATTACTATAGTGTGTTTTGTAAAGTATACTAAGCGCGGATACCAATTGTAGTAGTTAATTGATCTTAAAATTTATGAAACTTATAAGCCAAATTTGAGTTTCAAAAGTACAATTAACTACTGGAATTGGTACTTAAAGCAAAACTACAATTTCATACTTATTTATTAAGGAATATTAAGTGCAAGCAATTATTAAAAAATTTCAATTAGGTCAACACGAAGTAACCCTAGAAACGGGTGCAATTGCACGTCAAGCATGTGGTGCTGTATTAGCAAGCATGGGTGATACATCAGTTTTAGTAACTGTTGTTGGTAAGAAAGATACAAAACCAGGTCAAGATTTTTTCCCATTAACTGTTAATTACCAAGAGCGTATGTATGCTGCAGGTCGTATTCCAGGTGGCTTCCTTAAGCGTGAAGGTCGTCCAAATGATGGCGAAACATTAATCGCACGTTTAATTGACCGTCCAATTCGTCCATTATTCCCAGAAGGTTTCATGAACGAAGTACAAGTTATTGCAACAGTTGTATCTTCAAACTCTGAAATTCAACCAGATATTTTAACTATGATTGGTACTTCAGCGGCACTTGCCATCTCAGGGATCCCATTTAATGGTCCTATAGGTGCATCTCGTGTTGGTTATGTAGATGGTCAATATGTATTAAACCCTTCTGTTACAGAATTAGAAAACAGCCAATTAGATTTAGTTGTTGCTGGTACTGATAACGCAGTATTAATGGTTGAATCAGAAGCCGATGTATTACCAGAAGACGTAATGTTAGGTGCTGTTGTATATGGTCATGAACAAGCTCAAGCTATCATTACTGCAGTAAATGAGTTTAAAGCTGAAGCTGGCAAACCTACTTGGGACTGGACAGCTCCAGAAAAAAATGTTGTTTTAGCAGATAAAATTGCCGCGCTTGCAGAAGAGAAAATCGGTGCAGCTTATTTGATTACTGATAAAGTAGCACGTAAAGATGCAATCAATGATACTAAAGCGCTAGTGATTGAAACGTTAACAGCTGAACTCGCAGAAGATGAAAAGTTAGATACTCAAGAAGTGGGTAAACTTTTAGGTTCACTAGAGAAGAAAACAGTTCGTGGTCGCATTATTGCTGGTGAAAAACGTATTGATGGTCGAGATCCTGCTTCTGTTCGTGCTTTAGATGTTAAAACTGGTGTACTCCCACGTACTCACGGTTCTTCAATCTTTACGCGTGGTGAAACACAAGCACTAGTGACTGCTACTTTAGGAACAGAAAGAGATTCTCAGCTAATTGATGACCTTTTAGGAACGCAAAAGAATCACTTCATGCTTAACTATAACTTCCCTCCTTTCTGTGTAGGTGAAACTGGTTTTGTTGGGTCTCCTAAACGTCGTGAAATTGGTCACGGTAACTTAGCAAAGCGTGGTATGAAAGCAGTAATGCCAACGTTAACTGAATTCCCATACTCAATTCGTGTTGTATCAGAAATCACTGAATCAAATGGTTCATCTTCAATGGCTTCAGTGTGTGGTTCTTCACTTGCACTTATGAATGCGGGTGTACCAATTAAAGCATCTGTAGCAGGTATTGCTATGGGTCTTGTTAAAGAAGACGAAAACTTTGTTGTCCTTTCAGATATCTTAGGTGATGAAGATCACTTAGGCGATATGGATTTTAAAGTAGCGGGTACTCAAGGTGGTATCACTGCATTACAAATGGATATCAAAATTGAAGGTATCACGCAAGAAATTATGCAAATTGCTTTAACGCAAGCAAAAGCAGCACGTTTACACATACTTACAGTGATGGACGAAGCGATTTCAGCTCCTTCTGAAGAATTATCTGAGTTTGCTCCTCGTATCTACACTATGAATATTCCACCTAAGAAAATTGCTGATGTAATCGGTAAAGGTGGTGCGGTGATCAGAGCATTAACTGAAGAATTCGGCACAACTATCGAAATCGAAGATGATGGCACAATAAAAATTGCTGCAACTGATGGTGCAAGTGCACGTGCTACAATCGAGCGTATCGAACAAATCACTGCAGAGCTTGAAGTTGGTACTATCTACAATGGTAAAGTTGTACGTATCGTTGATTTTGGTGCGTTTGTAAATGTACTTCCGGGTAAAGATGGTTTAGTTCATATTTCACAAATCTGTCAAGAGCGTGTAAATAATGTTGCTGATCACCTTAAAGTTGGTCAAGAAGTTAAAGTTAAAGTTGTTGAAGTTGACCGCCAAGGCCGTGTTCGCTTAAGCATCAAAGAAGCGATGGCTCCTGCAGCACCAACAGAGGCTCCTGCAGCTGAATAATTTGAGTTAAGCTTAAATTAAAATAAAAAAGGGGCTTGGCCCCTTTTTTATTACCCGATCATAATTTGCATTAATTAATCTAATTGGTTTAATTGAACTAAAAGAATAGGCTATACTCTTAAGAGTACTTCCCATTTAATCGGTTATGACAGTTAAGGAAATCGATGCAATTAAAAAAATTACTTTTAGGTGCTTTTCTAGGGCTTAGTTTAGCAGCTTGTCAATCGACACCAGAAAAACAAGATTTACCTGTTGTTAATGTTGCTTTCACAACACCGCTGGAATCAAATGCGCGAAGTGAGCTGGCAATTGCGCGTTACAGTGAATTGCTCTACCGTGCTAATTTAACAAATGAGCAAAAAGCACAACTATATTATGATCGAGGGGTACTGTTTGATAGCCTAGGCATGCAAACTTTAGCATGGATTGACTTTAATCGAACGATAAAACTGAAACCAGATTTACCCGAAGTATATAATTTTTTAGGTATCCATCTCACTTTAAGGCAACAATATACCAAAGCATATGAGATGTTTGATTCTGTTTTAGACTTAAAGCCAAAACATGAATATGCTTATCTTAACAGAGGCATTGCATTATATTATGGTGACAGAGCTCAGTTAGCTAAATCAGATTTTACTACGTTTTTAGAATATGCACCTGATGATGCATATCGTGTGGTTTGGCTTTATTTAGCTGAACAAGCAATCTCAAAACCAGAAGCCGTTAAACACTTAAAACAGCATGCAAAAAAACTTAACTCTGATAACTGGGCTTATCAACTTGTTTCTTTATACAGTGGTGAATTAAGTGAAGAAGACTTTTTAGCTGGCTTAGATAAAAATGTAGGTAATCAACAACAATATGCAGAGCGTTTGTGTGAAGCTTACTTTTATTTAGCTAAGCAATATCAATATGCAGGGAATAACCTCAGAGCTGCGGAATACTTCAAATTGGCTTTAGCAACTAATGTCCATGAATTTGTTGAATATAAATATGCTAGGCTCGAACTTCAAGTATTGCAAAATGAAGCGATGGCTTTAGAAGCTGCAAAAATAGTACATTAAATGCCAAATTATTTTGAGATAAAGCCGAAGCATTTGCTTCGGCTTTTATTTTTGGCTGTGATCCTTATTAATATAAAACCATTTAATTTATCGGCATATTATATTAATGATAGGGCCTTAAATACTTCAATAATTCAAAAGCAAACTGCTATGCATTCAATGAATGAGTCTATGTCTAGTCTTCGTTATTTAGCATCTATCAATAATATAGATGCGATGAATTTATTGGCTCAAAGATATGAAATTCAAAAGAGTTACTTATTAGCCGAAAAACTTTATCTTAAAATAATTGTTCAAACAAAGAATAAAAATGCTAAAAAAATTGCACGCAAAAACTTATTTACATTTTATAAAAAAAATCAGTTGTGGAAAAAAATAGATTATTTTCTAAATGAAGATGATCCTAAAGATTGGACTTATTTATCTCAACTACATAACTCTCAACTGTTAACTGCATTGGCTCAAGAAGATGTAATTGACCTTACCCAAAAGAATATTTTGACTGTAGGAGTTGACTTTGTTAGTTCTGTTAAACAATTAGATGTAGATAATATGTGTAAAGTTAATATTGTGCCTGTTGCACGTAGCTACTCTAGTTTGACTCAATCTATTAAGCAAATCTATTCATTCTCAAAACATCCCTTCTTATCTGGTTTACCTATATGTTTTACAAAACCCCTGTATATAAATAAATCGAAATTACCTTGTTTAGAAAATGTAAATTCAGCAATAAAATGTGATTTTACTCAGTTAGCACAAATATCTGATTGGCCTGATAATATTCGTCATTTAATGGTAATAGCTGAAGGAGGTAAAGCGAATGTTCATCAAGGAGTAATGTATTTAGCGAATGAGTCTGGTTTTAATGTATTTAAGCACGAGTTTATGCATTTGTTTGGTTTTGATGATGAATACGAAATATCAAAATCAAAGCAAAAAAAACGGTGTAATCTAAATGCTTTAAATTTGAGATACAGCCAACTCACTTTAAAAAGAAATACTGAAGTACGGTTTAAAAATTTGAAACCCGTTGCAAGTTGTAACGGTAGTAAAATAAAAGCTTACAAGCCAGTAAATGAATTAACTTTAATGCAGTATTTAGATAAGGGGTTACCCAAAAAGTATCAAATTAAACTGACTAAAAATATAAATAAATATTTATCTATGTTTCCTGTCTTTGCCATGAATTTTGCGCAATCGACTAAAACGCGTTTTTGGTATTTATATGCCGCTAAACTCGGGTTTAAAGGTGCTTTAATTCAAGTCGCTTTATTAAAAGAAGCAGAAGGCAATATCACAACAGCTATTAAACTACTAGAACAATCAGGTGATTGGCCATTGGCGCAGTCAAATTTAGCACGCTTGTATTATGAGCAAATGCAATATAAAAAAGCACGTAAATACTTTTTATTGGCCAGTACAAAGTCCTTAGATAGTTTTGCACAATACTTTTATGGCAAAATGTTATTTAACGGGCAAGGGGGCAAGACTGACAAAGAGGCTGCAATGCACTACTTTAAGTTATCTGCAGCACAAAATAACCCTTTGGCGATGAACTATCTGAACAGTACCCCAGTATTGTGATGCTTTTATTTAAGGCTAATTCATATAACTGAATTAATGTATTTTTAACTTAAGTTTATCTTTAGCTTATCAATAAGTTAATTTTTGAGCGAGAGAACCTTTATTTGTGATATTTAGTTAGAATTGACGTTTATTCACTATTCTAGCTGGGGTTATAAATGATATGATTTCAGAGATTTGAACTTCAATTTTGGAAATGAAATATACAAATGGCTTTGCTATGGATCCCTTTATTATCTTTACTAGCTAGCATTATAGCGTCTGTAACTGGTAGCTTGAACCGAACTGTGAGTGCCTGGTTAACTGCAATTATGCCCGCAATTGCACTGGCAATTGCAATTTATTATACACCGGCTATTTTTTCTGGTGAAACTTTGCTGTATTCACTTGAATGGCTCCCGGCTATAGGCATTAGCCTATCTTTCAGGCTTGATGGTCTCGCACTATTATTTGTTTTTATGATCTTAGGTATAGGTTTGTTAGTGATCCTTTATGCCAGGTATTACTTAAGCGAAAATGATTCTATGGCTAAGTTTTACGCATTTTTAATGTTATTTATGACTGCGATGTTAGGAATTGTTTTATCTAATAACATTCTTCAGCTTTGGGTTTTTTGGGAGTTAACAAGTGTAAGTTCATTTTTATTAATTAGTTTTTGGTGGCATCAGTCAAGTGCAAGAAAAGGCGCGCGAATGGCACTTGCTGTTACAGGTGCAGGAGGCTTAGCTCTATTGGCAGGGTTAATCATGCTGGGTAATATTGTTGGCAGTTATGACCTTTCAGTTGTCCTACAAAGTGGTGATTTAATTAAAAGTCATGCTCTTTACCCTGTTACTTTAGTGTTAATTTTGTTAGGTGCATTTACTAAATCGGCACAATTTCCATTCCACTTTTGGTTACCTCACGCTATGAGTGCTCCTACCCCTGTGAGCGCATACCTACATTCAGCTACTATGGTAAAAGCTGGAATTTTTTTATTAGCACGTTTTTATCCTGCTTTAGCTGGTACTGAACTTTGGTTTTTAATTGTAGGTTTAACGGGGTTGGCCACTTTACTACTAGGTGCTTATATTGCTTTATTTAAACATGATCTAAAAGGTCTATTAGCTTATTCTACAATAAGTCATTTAGGTTTAATTACTTTGTTATTAGGTTTAGATACGCAACTGGCTGCGGTTGCCGCCATTTTCCATATTATAAATCATGCAATTTTCAAAGCTTCATTATTTATGGCTGCGGGCATAATAGATCATGAATCAGGCACCCGTGATATGCGTAAATTAAATGGTTTATTTAAGTTTATGCCTTATACGGCAACACTTGCTATGGTTGCATCAGCCTCTATGGCAGGTGTGCCTTTATTGAACGGCTTTTTATCCAAAGAGATGTTTTTTGCTGAAACGCTGCATCAACAAGTACTAGGATCTATGTCTTGGTTAATTCCTGTGCTAGCAACATTAGCTGGTGTTTTTGCCGTAGCGTATTCGGCACGGTTTATTCATGATGTATTCTTTAATGGTAAGCCAATTGGGTTAACTAAAATGCCTCATGAACCGCCTAGGTATATGCGAGTACCTGTTGAAATTTTAGTGGCGCTTTGTATTATTGTTGGCGTAGTACCTAATTTTGTTGTTGATGGTATTTTGACATCAGCATCAATTGCTGTAGTAGGCCATGCACTACCTGAATATAATTTAGCAATTTGGCATGGGTTTAACTTACCTTTACTCATGAGCTTTATTGCTGTTGTATTAGGTTTATTTGTATATACGCAGCGTAAACACTTTTTTCAATTTCAAGCCTCTTTACCAAGTATTGATGCAAAGGCTTGGTTTGAGCTATGGGTTCAAACCTCGGTAAAATTTAGCTCTAAATTTATAAACTCTATTGAGAATGGTTCATTACAAAGATATATATTTTTGTTCTTATTAAGTGTGCTTGTATTAGCTGGTTTACCATTATTTGATATGATCCAACTTGCTGGCTCAGAAAGTTTAATGCCAATTTCTCCACAAAACGCTGTTGGTGCAGGTCTATTAATTGCGGGCGCATTGGCAACTATCATTTGGCATAGAGTACGTATTGTTTCATTGATAAGTATTTCAATTGTAGGCTTGATGGTTTCAGTGGCATTTACTCGCTTTTCTGCTCCAGATTTGGCACTAACACAACTTATTGTTGAAGTGGTTACTGTTATATTATTAATGCTAGCCTTATTCTTTTTACCACAGAAAACACCGAAAGAGTCGAGTTCTCCTCGCATTTTAAGGGATTTAGCGATAGCTTCTAGCATAGGTGTTGTTGTTGGAAGCATCTGTTATGCCATGCTTACACGGCCTTTATCGTCGATATCTGACTTCTTTTTAGCGAACGCTAAGACGGGCGGTGGAGGCACCAATGTTGTTAATGTTATTTTGGTTGATTTTAGAGGTTTTGATACCTTAGGAGAAATTACTGTTTTAGGCATTGCTGCATTAGGTATCTATAAGCTTTTGGCAAACTTGCCATTATTTATGCCATCTAGTGATGGAGAAGGGAGGTTATGGGCAAGAGAGCGCCACCCAATATTACTAGCTAGTGTTTCGCAAAGCTTATTACCTTTAGCTTTATTAGTATCGGTATATATTTTCTTAAGGGGTCATAACCTTCCCGGTGGTGGGTTTATTGCTGGTTTAGTTACCGCAACTGCATTTATTTTACAATATATGGCACATGGTTCTCAGTGGGTTTCATCTCGGTTTGATGCTAACTACAGAAAAATAATCGCTTCAGGTATTTTAATTGCTTTAGCCACTGGTGTTGGCAGCTGGTTTTTCAATCGTCCATTTTTAACAAGTTGGTTTGAATATTTTAAAGTTCCGCTAGTAGGAAAGGTTGAACTTGCCAGCGCAATTGCATTTGATTTAGGTGTTTATATTACCGTGGTGGGTTCTACTTTAATGATTTTGGCAAGCCTAGGAAAGCTGACTATCGCGACAGAGCCAAAGGAGAATAATTAATGGAAATTTTATACGCTGGCTGTGTTGGAATACTTGTTACATGTGGCATTTTTTTAATGCTACGTGCACGTACTTTTCCTGTTGTACTAGGTTTAACTATGATGTCGTATGCTGTGAATTTATTTTTATTTGCATCAGGCAGGTTAAACTCAAATCAAGCCACAATTTTAGGTCAATCAATTCAATATGCAGATCCTTTACCGCAAGCCCTAGTATTAACAGCGATTGTTATAGGTTTTGCAATGACAGCATTTGTCGTTATTTTATCAATACGTGGCAGAGCTGATTTAGGTAATGATCATGTAGATGGAATAATTCCAAATAAAAATAAAGAATCTCAAAGGGAGAGCCGTTAATGGGCCACTTAGTGACCTTGCCTATTTTATTGCCTATGTTAGGTGCAATTTTATTACTACTACCGCCTTGTGGTAAAAATGTAAAAGTTAGACGTACAGTATCTCAAGTATTTGCTTTGTTTACATTAGTAGCTTCTCTAATATTGTTAAATTATAGCGCTAGCAATAATATTGAAGTATATGCAATTGGTAATTGGAGTGCGCCATTTGGTATTGTATTAGTTAGTGATATGCTTTCTACACTTTTGATTTCATTAACTTCACTTTTAGCCTTATGTTGTATTACTTATGCAAGTGCTGGCGACGATGAGAGTGGTAGCTTTTTTCATCCGTTAATGCAGTTTTTAGTTATGGGTGTTAATGGGGCGTTTTTAACTGGGGATTTATTTAATCTATTTGTATTCTTTGAAGTTTTATTAATTGCATCATATTCCTTACTTATGCATGCAGGGGATAAGCATAAAACCCGCTCGGCATTACACTATGTAATTTTAAACCTTATTGGTTCAAGCATATTTTTAATTGGATTAGGCGTATTATACGGCGTATTGGGTACATTAAATATTGCCGATATGGCAGTGAAAGTATCTCAGCTTACTGGTGATGATGTTGCTCTGGCTAAAATTGGTGGTTTATTATTATTAATTGTATTTGGTTTAAAAGCAGCTATTTTACCACTGCATTTATGGTTACCAAAAACCTATTCATCGGCTTTACCTGTTGTGGCAGCTATGTTTGCAATCATGACTAAGGTAGGTGTATATGCCATGCTCAGAGTATATACAATAATTTTTGGCGAACAAGCCGGTGAGCTTGCCTTTATGGCACAATCATGGCTATGGCCATTAGCTATTTTAACAATTGCGATTGGTGCTATTGGTGTACTTGCCAGTGAGGATTTAAGAAAGCTAACAGCAAACCTTGTTATTATTTCAGTCGGTACTTTAGTTGCAGCAATTAGTATGCATTCTGTGATGGCAACTGCCGCTGCACTGTATTATGTGATTCACTCAACCTTAATGATAGCTGTGTTATTTTTATTGGCTGATTTAATTTCGGTTCAAAGAGGTAAAGTCTCAGATCGATTAGTTGAAGGTCGACCCGTAGCACAGCCTTATATATTAGGTGCTGGTTTTTTAGTTGCAGCTTTAGCTGTAATGGGAATGCCGCCAATGTCTGGTTTTATCGGTAAAATTTGGCTATTAAAAGCATCTTCACAAATTAACGGAACATATATATTTTGGCCTGTGTATTTGATTGCTAGCTTTGTTGTATTAATTGCTTTATCTCGTGCCGGAAGCTATTTATTTTGGCGACATTCTAATAATGAAGCGACCAAAGAAAAAGCTGCACCATTAAAAACAAATGTGATTATCACTTTATTATTATGTTCACCTTTAATGGTTATATTTTCAGGACCTATTAGTGACTTTACATTAGCTGCCGCTAAACAATTACATGATGTTACTAATCATGTAAATACCGTTTTAGCCATATCAAATCATGGATCTAAATAATGAGGTTAAAAGCAAAACTTTCTTGGTTACCAACGCCATTTCGTAGCCTGCTATTGTTTGTTGTATGGTTATTATTAAATAATAGTATTTCAGTTGGTCATCTGATCTTAGCAACGATTTTAGCCATTTTAATTCCGTTGCTAACTTTTAGATTTCGAGAGCCACAACCGCTGATCTTAAAGCCAGGACTTGCGCTTAGGCATTTTCTATTAGTGCTTTACGATATTGTTACAGCAAATGTGCAAGTGGCAATTTTAATCTTGGGTTCATCTAAAAAGTTACGTCCTGCATTTGTAAAAGTGCCTCTGGATTTGTCTCATGAAATGCCTATTACAATATTAGCAAGTACGGTTTCATTAACACCTGGAACAGTAAGCGCTGAAATATACCCAATACCAGAAAGCATTACTGAAGATGATAAAGAGCCTCAAAAATATTTGTTGATCCATGTTTTAGATTTAGAAGATGAAGAAGCATTAATAAAAATGATTAAACAAAGATATGAAGCCCCATTAAAGGAGATTTTTCAATGTTAGATTTATCATTATTAGATACAGTGATCTTAATTGTTTTTTCTATGATTGGCATCGCTTTGTTATTGAATTTATGGCGTTTAATTATAGGGCCTTCGGTACCAGACCGTATTTTAGCCTTAGATACCATGTATATTAATACAATCGCATTAATTATTTTATATGGTATTCAAATGGATACCGCTTTATATTTTGAAGCTGCATTATTAATTGCTATGTTAGGTTTTGTAAGTACAGTTGCTGTGTGTAAATACTTACTTCGTGGCGATATTATTGAATAAAGGTTAAATATGATTTTTGAATGGTTTGTATCAGTATTATTATTAATTGGCGGTGCCTTTATTTTAATCGGCTCTATAGGGTTAAATAAAATGCCTGATTTTTTTATGCGTTTACATGGGCCAACAAAAGCAACTACTTTGGGTATGGCTGCTGTTTTGATTGCTGCTATGGTGTATTTCAGCTTTACGCAAAATGGTATAAGCGTGAAAGAAATTTTGATATCCGTATTTTTATTGATCACAGCACCTATCAGCGGATATATGTTAATAAAAGCAGCAATACACCATAAACTTGAAGCTAAAAAAGGCACCAAAGGGTTAGATAATATAGAAGATGACTAATTTTGTAATTTACAATTTTTTAAATAATGCAAGACAGGCCCTTTATATTTTTTTGCTTGAGTTGAATGGCTCGGTTGTGGAAGTTCGATATTCAGATAAGCCGCTCTTTGCTCAATTAAAGCAATGTAGCTGCTGCCTTTTAAAAAATAAAATTCTTGAATAAGTGTTTTTTCACTGATTGATGCATGTTTATTTTTTAACTTATCAAGACTGAATTGTAACCAATGATAATATATCTTTTTATCGGTACTACTTGTCTTTGTGAATAACTTATCAATTTTTAATGATATTTTTTCTGACAAAGAAATATTTTCCATAAATATCAGCGTATTTAAAAGATTGAGAGCTGTTGTGAGTTGACTTGCTGTTCTAGACACTCTTTCCTTTAAATATAAGGCGTGGGAAAATTTCTTCTTCGCTAAAATAAAGTCATTTTGGCTTAATGCGAGCATACCTAAGTTGTTACTTATACTTGCTTCAAGTATTTTATTTGGCGTTTTCTTTAATAACATTATTGCTTGTGAAAAGTATGTTTTGGCAAGTTTTGTATTTTTTATATAGCGTGCAGCAATTGCTGCATTATTGAGGTACTTTGTTTGTTTAGCGATGTTTGTTGTTGTTTCTAGTGCACATTGATAAGCTTTTAACGCTTGCTGGTTATATCCTGATTTTCTAAACCAAATACCGGTTAAATTATAATAGAAGCCAATTTTGTGCTTTACGGCCATATCATAGCTATGTTTCATATCCGAAAATATCTCTTCAGCAAAAGTTAGTTGTGAGCTATTTAAAGCTGCTCTTATTGCTGCTGTATGCCAACGTAATTCTATTGATTTAGGTAAGTTATTTAATTGATTTTTATAATTGAAGTAATTATTTATTGCTAGACTAGGATAATTTGCAGCATCTTTTTCGGCTTTAACTAAAGCGTTAAAAGTTACTGTTGGGCTACTGGATATACTCAAGTTTATTACAGTAAAAAATAATGCTGAAGCAGTTAACATTTCATCATCAAAATTAAATATCAATAGTTAAACTCTAGCAGTTATTTTGGTCCTGGGTATTTTATGCAATAAAAAAGCTTGATATTTATATCACGCTTTTTTATTGCAATTTGTAACTTACTTTACTTCTTTACCCGCTGCTTGCTGATCTGCGTGGTAACTAGAGCGTACAAATGGACCGCTCGCGGCATGTGTAAAGCCAATTTCATCTGCATAGTCTTTTAATGCATCAAACTCAGCTGGTGGTACGTAGCGCTTTACAGGTAAGTGGTGTTTAGAAGGTTGGAGGTATTGGCCAACAGTTAACATATCGACGTTATGCTCTCTAAGATCCCTTAAAACTTGTTCTATTTCAGGTATTTCTTCACCTAACCCAACCATTAGTCCTGATTTTGTTTTAACATTTGGGTGTGCTTCTTTGAAGCGGCGTAATAATTCTAGAGACCATTTATAATCAGCACCTGGCCTTGCTAATTTATATAAACGAGGGGCAGTTTCTAAATTATGATTAAAAACATCGGGTGGCGTTTCAATGAGAATCTCTAAAGCACGATCCATTCGGCCTTTAAAGTCAGGCACTAAAATTTCAATTGTAATATCAGGGCAGTGTTTTCTAATGTGTGTAATGCAGTCAGCAAAATGTTGTGCGCCACCATCTCGTAAATCATCTCTATCTACTGATGTGATCACGACATATTTTAAACCCATATCACGTATCGTAAGCGCTAACTTTTCAGGTTCTTCTGCTTCAGGCTTTAAAGGGCGGCCATGGGCAACATCACAAAATGGGCAGCGGCGAGTACAAATAGCACCTAAAATCATGAATGTAGCAGTACCATGATTAAAGCATTCAGATAAGTTAGGGCATGAGGCTTCTTCACAAACTGAGCTTAAACCTCGGCTACGCATTGCTTTTTTTATGCCATCTATGCGTTCACTTGACTTTGGTAATCGAATTTTAAGCCATTCGGGTTTTCTCAGCATTTGGCTTTTTTCAGTTGCGATAATTTTTATTGGGATATGTGCTAATTTTTCTGCATCCCTGAGTTTCACCCCAGGTTGTACTTTAACTGGTTTGTTTTGTACTTTATTGTCTGAAAGCGTCATTCGTGTTCAAACCCCTGTATTTGTATGCTTTTAAGATCTGCATTTATTTTCTGTAATTTTGTGATTAAGTATTTTACTAATGCACTCGATGCTTGTTCAAGGCTTTGAAGATCTGATAAATCTTTACTTTGAACCATAGTTAAGCCAGCGTAACCGCATGGATTTATGCGTAAAAATGGACTTAAATCCATATCTATATTTAGTGCTAAACCATGAAATGAACATCCTCTTCGAACTCTCAGTCCTAAAGATGCTATTTTGCTATTATTAACATAAACACCCGGAGCATCGGCTTTGGCATAAGCTTTGATACCAAATTCAACTAAAGTCTCTATGATTGCTTCTTCAAGCCAAGTAACCAGCTCTCGCACACCTATCTTAAGTCGACGTAAATTGAATAAAACATATAAGACTTGTTGGCCTGGTCCGTGATAAGTTACCTGGCCACCTCTATCAACTTTTACTACTGGAATATCACCAGGCATAAGTAAATGTTCTTCTTTACCTGCTTGGCCTTGAGTAAAAACAGGATCATGTTCAACTAGCCATATTTCATCTGGTGTTTCATCTGTTCTGCTATCAGTGAAACTTTGCATTGCCTGCAAAACACCTTCATAACCACGACGATTAAGTTGGCGGACAATAACACTATTTTGACTCAAATTAATGACTCCTAAAATGAGTTATAGGAAATATCAATCAGAGTACGTAGCGTACATCTTCTATATTACCAAGTTCAGTATAAAGCTGTTCTATATGTTCTTTACTTGTAACTGTTGCTACTAAGCTTACTGACTCGTATGTGCCCTTGCTACTTGGTTTGCTTTTTGGTGCGTAATCACCTGGGGCATATTGTTGCATTACAACTAAAATTTGATCTGTTAGATTTGTATTGGCCAAACCCATAATACGAAATGTAAATGGGCAAGGAAATTCAAGAAGTTCATCAAATTTAGTATCTTTAACAGGTTTTACCACAATAATTCGCCTTTCATGTCACTAGTTTAAAATCATTACAATTGTGATGCTTAGTTTTATAGAACTAAATCTCAGTCTTTGAGGCAGCTATTACAAAGTAATTGAATGTTTAAAAAGGTGGGCATTTTATCATTAATATGGTTAAAACGCTTATTAATATTCTTAATTTAAAGATTAATAATTTTATTTCATTTGAATATTAAACAAAGATAGAAACAAAAAACGCCTCATAAAATGAAGCGTTTTTTTGACATAAGATAGGCTTTTAGTTCGTTAGTTGAAGGCGTAAGTAGTCGTATACTTTACTAAAGAAACTGCCTTCTTCAATTTCTTCTAACGTAACTAGAGGATATTGAGCAATATCTTCACCTTCAAGCTGTAAAAATAGTGAACCTACTGTTGTACCCTTAGCAATTGGAGCTTTAAGTTCTTTATCTAGTTTAAAGTTAGCTTTTAAGTTTTTACGTTGACCACGTGGAATGGTAATTGGGGTATCTTGTAATATACCTAAAGAAACTTCCTCTTTATTACCCATCCATATACGTTGTTTTGCAAAACTATCACCGGCTTTATAGGGTGTAATTGTTTCAAAAAATCTAAAACCATAGTTTAATAACTTTTTACTTTCTACTTTGCGAGCGCGTTCACTGGTAGTACCCATAACAACTGTAATTAAGCGCATATCGCCTTTAGTTGCTGAAGTTACTAAGCTATAACCTGCTTCGCTTGTATGACCTGTTTTAATGCCATCTACATTTAAGCTGTTATCCCATAATAGAGAGTTACGGTTAAATTGTTTTATGCCATTAAAAGTAAATGATTTTTCAGCGTATAAAGCATATTCTTCAGGGACATCTTTGATTAATGCTGCACCTAAAGTAGCCATGTCTTTAGGTGTTGTATAATGTTCATTAGTATCTAAACCATGGCTATTGATAAAATGCGAATTAGTCATGCCTAGTTGTTTTGCATGGGCATTCATTAAATCTGAAAAAGCACTTTCACTGCCGGCAATATGCTCAGCCATAGCAACACAAGCATCGTTACCTGATTGAATAATAATGCCACGGTTTAAGTCTTCAACAGAAATGTTTTTGCCAACTTCAATGAACATTTTTGACGAATCAGGGAAGTTTTTGGCCCAAGCATTTTCACTTATGGTGACTTTATCAGTCAAAGCAATATTGCCGTTTTTAATTTCAGAGCCAATAACATAGCTAGTCATCATTTTTGTTAAACTAGCAGGTGCTAATTTATCATCCGGATTCCCTTGGGCGATTACTTTGCCCGTTGTGAAATCAACTAAATAATAACCTTTTGCATTGATTTGGGGAACAGACGGAATGATTTGAGCTGTGGCATTATATGTTGTACTAACTGTTGCCGCTAAGGCAACTGAATAAACAATTTTGCTTATTTTATTTAATAGTTTGTTTTTTATTTGTTTCATATTGCTAATAAGCTACTTTTTAATAAGTTAAAGTGACGCAAAGAGGATTCATTATCCTAAAGCTTGTCTTGAGAGTAAAGCAAGAACGCCTGTTTATGCGAATTTTGTTTTAAACTGTTCAAAACATCTTTTGCCTGTGATGGATCTTTTATAGGACCTAAATGCAGACGATAAATTCCATTTACTTGATTAATTTTATTTTTTAATTGGTATTTTTTGGAAAGTTTATTCGCAAGTAGTTGAACATTAGAGTAATTGGTAGCTGCGAGTACTTGAATATACATGGCCGATGTTTTGTCATTGGGCACTAAAGCTTTGATTTTAACGCGCCCGGTTCCTGATTGGTAAATTCCTAATTTATAAGCTGCTGCATAGGATAAGTCTATGAGTCGATTATCATGAAAAGGCCCTCTGTCATTTATTTTAACGATGGCTGTTTTGCCATTGACTAAATTTGTGACTTCGACAAAACTAGGAAGGGGCAGTGTTTTATGTGCTGCGGTCATAGAAAACATATCATAGGTTTCACCATTAGAAGTTAGGTGACCATGGAATTTTCGCCCGTACCAAGATGCGATACCTTCATTTTCATATCCTGACTCACTAAGCAAAGGCGTATATTTTTTCCCTCGCACAGTATATGTTCGACTTGCAGCTATGCTTTTTTTTACTTTTATGACTTTAGCATCAAGCTGTTCTAATAAAGTGGGCTTTCTTAGTGGTGCTGCATCATGGCGCATATTATAACGACTTGTACTGCATGCAGATAAAACGACTGTGCTAATTATTAATAAGATAATGAATCGCATTTTTAATAACTTTATCATGTATGAACCAACATGCGCTTATGGGTTGCCACTGACATTATCATGCCAAAGCCTGCCAATAAAGTAACCATAGAAGTTCCACCATAGCTAATAAGAGGTAAAGGAACACCTACAACAGGTAATAAACCTGAAACCATGCCGATATTTACAAAAATATACACAAAAAAAGTTAAGGTTAAACTTCCCGCTAATAATTTACCAAAGGCATCTTGTGCATTAACAGCGATGAATAAACCCCGTGCGATAATAAATAAATAAGCTGCTAATAACAAAGTCACACCCACTAAACCGAATTCTTCGCTGAGAACTGAAAATATAAAATCAGTATGGCGTTCAGGTAAAAACTCTAATTGTGATTGTGTTCCGTGGAGCCAGCCTTTTCCTTCAACTCCCCCTGACCCTATGGCTATTTTAGATTGAATAATATGGTAGCCAGATCCAAGCGGGTCACTTTCTGGATTTAAAAAGGTTAATACTCTTTGTTTTTGATAGGCATGCATACCATAAGTCCAAAGAGGCCATGCACTGATAGCACCAATAGCACACACACTACCAACTAGGCGCCAGCTAACCCCTGCTAGGAACAGAACAAAAATACCTGAGCTGGCTATTAAAATGGAAGTACCTAAGTCCGGTTGTTTATAGATTAGGTAAGTTGGTAACATGACCAATAAAAACCCAATGAATAAATGTTTTAATTTTGGTGGTAAATGATATTTACCTATATACCAAGCAACCATCATAGGCACTAATAGCTTCATTATTTCTGAGGGTTGTATGCGCGTAATGCCTATGTTTAACCAACGTTGAGCACCTTTACTGCTAACACCTACAATTAATACTGCAATGAGAAGTATAATGCCAAATGTATAAAGGGGGATCACAAAACGTTGCAAGGTAGAAGGGGATATTTGTGCCAGAACAACCATGATTAAAAGCGCAACTCCCAAGCGTTTTAATTGGCGAAAAACGATAGGAAGTTCTTGTCCACCGGCACTATAAACAATGAATAAACTCGCTGCGAGTAAAACAATTAAAGCGAGTAATAAAGGGAGGTCGATATGAATTTTGTCCCAAATTGTTTTTTTATGTTTTAACGGATTCATGGATTACCTGCTATTTCAGCTGCTTTATTTGCAAAATAATGGTCCATAATTTTACGAGCGAGGGGCGCCCCTAGGCTACTCCCGCCACCTGCATTTTCAACTGTAATGGTCACAATAATTTCAGGGGATGAAAAAGGTGCAAAGCCAACATACATAGCATTATCACGATGCTTTTCTTTAACTTTATCTTTTTCGTACTCTTCACCTTGGGCAATATTAACGACTTGTGCTGTGCCTGTTTTACCCGCAGCATCATACGTATGCCCTTTAAATGCTTTGTATGCAGTACCCGATTTTTTTTGTACGGTATTATGCATTGCTCTTAAGGGAATATCCCAATGATTATTATCTTTTAATATAATGGGTGGCTTTTCTTCATTATTTAAAATAGTCAGTTGTTCATTCAATTTAGCCACTGAAACTAAATGTGGTGGGTGGTTAATACCTTTATTGGCCAAAATATTAACTGCATTTGCTATTTGGATTGGTGTCGCAGACCAATAACCTTGACCAATACCAATCGAAATCGTATCTCCTGGATACCATGACTCATTAAAGCGTTCTTTTTTCCATTCAACAGAGGGTAAAATTGCAGAGGTTTCTTCATGAATATCTATACCTGATAAATCTCCAAAACCAAATTGAGCCATAAAGTTACTGATTTTGGTGATTCCGAGCCTGTAAGCCATATCATAAAAAAAAGTATCACAAGATTTTTCTATCGCTTTATAAATATCAACTTTACCATGGCCCCACTTGAGGTGATCTCGCCATCTATGTTTTACATTTGGGATTTGAAAAAAACCTTGGTCACGGATCGTTGTTTTTTCATCTATAATGCCTTCTTCTAAACCTAGCACTGAAATAATTGGCTTAATAGTGGATGCTGGTGCGTATCTTCCTTGTGTTACACGGTTAAACAATGGGCGGTCTGAATTTAATAATGCTTTATAGTTCTTACTGCTAATACCATGGACAAATAAATTGGGGTCGTAACTTGGATTTGAGTACATAGCTAATATACCGCCATCTTTTGCATCTAAAACAGTAATGGCACCACGCATACCTTTTAATGCTGCTTGAGCTGCTTTTTGTAAACTTATGTCCATTGTTAAAACAAGGTCGTTACCTGGAATCGGAGGTGTAAAGCTTATGCTACGTAGTACCCTGCCTCTATTGTTAATTTCTACTTTTTCTGACCCCACGGTGCCATGTAAAGTTTCTTCATAAAATTTTTCTATGCCTAGCTTGCCAATAAAGCGGGTAGCACGATAATTTTGACTTTTATTTTCAGCATCTAATTTGAGCAATTCCTTTTTATTTATTTTAGCTACGTAACCTAGGGCATGAGTCAAAGTATCACCATGAGGGTAATGGCGAGCTAAACGGGCCTCTACTCTAAAACCCGGGAATTTATCTTGGTTTACCGAAAATAATGCAACTTCCTTTTCATTGAGGCGAGATTTTAGGATTTGGCTTTTAAAACGGCGATTATGTTTTATATCATTTAAAAAGTTTTTTTCTTGTTGCTCTGTGATATCAAGTAACTTTTTTAGCGCCATTAAAGATTTATCTAAATCTTTAATCTTTTCAGAAATGCCTTCGAGATTATAAACGGGTTTATTTTCAGCAAGGATCACGCCGTTTCTATCATAAATAATACCGCGATTAGGGGGGACTGGGACTAGTTTTATGCGATTATCATTAGAGCGCGTCTGATAGGAATCAAAAGATGTGACTTGCAATTGATAAACATTAATAAACAGTACTGCAATTAAAATTAATACAAATACAAAAGCAATAAAGGCTCTACGTGCAAATAAATTTGCTTCAAAGGAATGATCTCTAATAGTCGTAGGGCCTTTAAACATCAACAAATACTACTCTCTGTGATAGGGATGGTTGGTGTTTAAGCTCCAGCCTCTGTACAGGCTTTCAGCTAAAATGATTCGAACAAGCGGGTGGGGTAAGGTTAAATTAGATAATGACCATTTTTGTTCAGATGCTTCTATGCATTGAGGTGCTAACCCTTCTGGTCCACCAACTAATAAACTGACATCACGGCCATCTAACTGCCATTTTGTCATATTTTTAGCTAATTTGTGTGTATCCCAAGGTTGACCTGTTACTTCAAGTGTTACTATACGGTTGCCTTTAGGAACAGCTGCTAAGGTTTTTTCACCTTCAATATGCAAAATACGTTTTATATCTGCATTTTTACCGCGTTTACCTGCTGGTATTTCGATTAACTCTAAGGCCATATCTTTGGGAAAACGACGTTGATACTCTTTGAAGCCGGCTTCAACCCAGTTAGGCATTTTAGTACCGACTGCAATGAGTTGGATTTTCATACTAGCCCCAAAGTTTTTCTAACTGGTAAAAGTCTCTTGTCTGTTCTTGCATTACATGAACAATAACATCTCCTAAATCCACAATTACCCATTCCCCAGTTTCTCTTCCTTCAAAACTTAAAGGCTCAAAACCTGCGGCTTTTGCTTCTTTATTAACGTTATCTGCAATTGACAAAACATGACGTTTTGAATTACCTGAGCAGATCAATAAATAATCTGTAATAGGCGATTTACCAATGACATCTAATTTCACGACATCTCGTGCTTTCATATCATCCATTTTGTTAAGGGCAAATTCTACTAATTCAGTTGTTTGCAAAATAAATACTCACTATTTATAAGATTTTAACGATTTAACTAATCGACCATTTTATCATGCTAATTAAAGATAAGTAACAGTTGAATTAAATCATTATGAAACTTAACGTTGAAATGATTTTTATTCTTTTTTGTTTTCTGTTATTCGATCTAGTTATAAGTGGTGTATCTTGAAGTACCTGATTTAGGTAGTGTAACTTGCTGTATATTATAATTAAAAAAGATATTTAGGAATTTAATAGTACAAAATCAATTATTTTATAAATTCAATTTAGAATGTTTATACTATTAAATTTTTCTTACGAATGTATGTTTTTTGCTCTTCAAGTTGTTGTTTGTGCTTATTATTTATTTGGTTTCTCAAATAGGTAAAATTATTTTTTCTAAATTTGCTGTTTGTAAAATATATGTTACCTTTGTTTTATCTATTAAATTGCAATGTTGCGTAAAAGTTAATTGAAATAAGGAATGGAGGTGACAATGAAATCAGTAATAAAAATTAAAAACATGCTTACATTGAGTGCAATTTCACTCGCTATGGCTGGAGGCGCTGTGCAAGCTGCTGTCGTAGACTGTACAAATGTAACAACCTGGCAAGAAAATACAGCATATTCAAAAGGTGAACTTGTTCAGTTAAGTGAACAAGCGTTTGAATCACAATGGTGGAATAAATCTAATCCATTGGAAAAATCAGGTCCATGGCAAGAGTGGAAAAAAACGGGTGACTGTGACAGCGGTGTCATTGTTAATTTACCTCCCTTTGTATCATGGAATTCACCATTAACTGGTACTTCTTTTGTAGAGAATGACAGCGTTGTCTTTGATTTGAACAGTTCGGATGAAGATGGCACTGTTTCTAAAGTTGATTTATTTATAGATGGTATTAAATTAACGACTTTAAACGGAATTCCGTATAAATATGATTGGTTGGCTGTGGTAGGGGAACATACACTCACGGCTGTTGCAACAGATGATAAAGGTGCGCAAACAACAAGCAGTGAAATCTTAATTATAGTTACACCAAAAGATACCCCCCCTGTAAATAAGCCACCTGTTGCAACATTAATGGCAACGGTACCAAGTAAAGTTTTAGTGGGTGATACGATTAACTTTGAGTTTTCGGCCACAGACTCCGATGGCCAAATATCTTCTTTAGAATTACTCGAAAACGGAATCAAAGTAAGCAGTGCTACGAGTGCTAGCGGGAGTTTTTTATGGACTGCTTCGGCTTTAGGCATTGTTAAATTTGCAGTAAAAGCAACAGATAATAAAGGCGCTACTTCTTTAAGTAATGAAATTAGTGTTTCTGTTGTAGAAGATGGACAAACAGGACCTAACCCTGATGACTGTCGTCCTGAAGGACTTTACCAAACGCCAGGTGTTAATACACCTTACTGTACTATTTATGATCAAAATGGTCGTGAATTGATGGGAGCCGATCATCCGAGGCGAGTTATCGGTTATTTTACTAGCTGGCGAAATGGTGCTAATAACCAACCTAGCTATTTAGTTAATGATATTCCGTGGGATAAAATTACTCATATAAATTATGCGTTTGCTCATGTTGATGATCAAAATAAAATTTCTATTGGTGATCCTAACGCAGTTAACAATCCCGCTACTAATATGGAGTGGCCGGGTATTGCTGGCGCTGAAATGGATATGAGCTTGCCATATAAAGGTCATTTCAATTTACTCAGTAAATACAAAAAACTTCATCCTGATGTTAAAACTTTAGTTTCTGTAGGTGGCTGGGCTGAAACTGGCGGCTATTTTGGTGATGCTGGGCGTGTTGCCAGTGGCGGTTTTTATACATTAACAACCAATGCTGATGGTAGTGTAAATCAAGCGGGCATCGCTGCTTTTAGCGCCAGTGTTGTTGATTTTATACAAAAATATGGTTTTGATGGTGTTGATATAGATTATGAATACCCATCATCTATGGCTGACTCTGGTCATCCCGATGATTTTGAGTTTTCTAATGCGCGCCGCGCAGGTTTAAATGCATCTTATCAAGTATTAATGAAGTCACTTCGTGAAAGTTTAGATAAAGCGGGTGAGCTTGCTGGTGAGCATTATATGCTAACAATAGCATCACCATCTTCGGGTTATTTATTACGTGGCATGGAAACTTTCCAAGCAACTCAATACTTAGACTATGTAAATATCATGTCTTATGACTTACATGGTGCATGGAATTCTCATGTTGGTCATAACGCATCATTATTTGATACAGGCTTAGACTCTGAGCTTAAAGCATGGGATGTATATGGTACTAAAGAGTTTGAAGGTATAGGTTATTTAAATACTGACTGGGCTGTTAAATATTTCAGAGGAGGCTTATCTGCAGGTCGTATTAATATCGGTTTGCCATATTATACGCGTGGTTTTAAAGATGTGACTGGTGGGACAAATGGTCTTTGGGGCCAGGCTAAATTTACTGATCAAGCTAACTGTCCTAAAGGTACAGGTAAAGGTGATAAAAACTTCTGTGGTGATGGTGCTGTTGGTATTGATAACCTTTGGCATGATATAGAAAATGATCGCGAAGTTCCTGCTGGTAGTAATCCATTATGGCATACTAAAAATTTAGAAAAAGGCATTGTTGGCAGTTATTTAAGTGCTTACGGTTTAGATCCTGATACAGATATTGATGATAAGTTTATTGGAACATATACACGGTATTACGATAGCGTTGCTGTAGCGCCTTGGCTATGGAATGACACCAAAAAAGTATTCATCTCAATAGAAGATGAAGAGTCTATGGCAACTAAAGTTGATTATGTTATTAATAATGGTTTAGGCGGTGTTATGTTTTGGGAGCTTGCTGGCGACTTTGATTTTGATGTTGCAAAAGGTGAGTACTTCATGGGCTCAACTATGACCACACTTGCTTATGATAAATTTAATCAAAGTGGTACTCCTTATGGTATAGACAAAGGTAATGCCACATTTACTGTGCCTGCAGAAATGGTTGATGTTGTTTTTGTAGCAAAAGACTTTCCTGAAGGTGATAAAAACTACCCTATTAGCCCAACATTTGCATTTACTAATAACTCAGCAATTGATTTTAGCGGTGCAAAAATATCATTTGATATTCCAGTTTCAACTTCAGCAATATTCAAATCAAATTGGAATGCGAAGAAAAAACTGAAAATGGCCATTGATACCAATGCTTCTAACGCAGCGGGTAATAATATTGGTGGTTTTGAAAATGAATTCCATCGTTTTTCTATTACGCTTACAAATGAATGGGGTGGAACAACAGAATCATTCAAAGTTGGTGAAACAATCAATGCACAAGTGATGTATTACATGCCAATCAGTGGGCCGGTAAATTTTACCATAGAAAAAGGTGGTAAAACCTACGCAATTAAATCTGAATATCCAAACTTACCAGAAGCAACTTCAGGTGGTGGAGATGGCGGTGGAGATGGAACGGGTCAAGCTTGTGATGGGATTGATGTTGCTACTTTACCTGTTTATCCAGATTTCCCTCAAAAAGATTGGGCTGGTAATCCTGACCATGCTAATACGGGTGACATTATGGTTCACAATCGCGCGGTATTTAAAGCTAAGTGGTGGACAAAATCAGAGCCTGGTAGTGCAGACTGGGATCAAATCTGTACCTTCTAAATTTCTATCTGTTAATTAAATATAACGATACCTATTAACCTTCTAATTATGAGTGGTTAATAGGTTCGAATGAGCAAAGCGCTTAACTTCTTTGCTTAGGAGACTTCTATGTTTAAGAAAAATATAAATTTAAAAATAACGTTTGTGTGCCTAGCTGTTTCAACTGTATTTTCAGCGATAAGTATCAATGTAAATGCACACGGTTACTTGGATAGTCCAAAGGCGCGACAAGCAATTTGTGAAGCGCAACAAGGCTATTGGTGGCCCGAAGATGGTTCCGCTATTCCTAATTTAGCATGTCGAGCTGCTTACTTAGAGTCAGGTTATGTGCAGTTTATTCAAGAGCATGAATTTGCGGTCAATACCGCAGACTTTCACAATCAGGAGGCTGTTGAAGCTAACATTCCCGATGGGACTTTATGTGCTGCTGGAGATAATAAAAAAAGAGGCATGAACTTACCTTCTTTTGATTGGCAACGTACAGAAGTAATCCCAAATACGAACGATGAAATAAAAGTAAGATTTAGAGCAACAACGCCACACAACCCTAGTTTCTGGCAGTTTTATTTATCAAACTCCCAATATAATGCAGGTGAAAAAGCACTGTCGTGGAGTGATATCACATTAGTACAAGCGCATGGCAATATTAATTTTATTAAAGATGCTGATGGTAAGCGCTTTTATGAAATGAATGTGGCAATACCGAAAAACCGTGTTGGAGAGGCTATTTTGTATACCCGCTGGCAACGTGATGATGTCGTGGGTGAAGGGTTTTATAACTGTAGTGATATTACAATTATTAGAGACAGTGTTGAACCAGACGCTTGGTATGATGTTGGTTTTTATTTAAAACAAGGTCAAATCGCAAAAGTAGGTGAAACAGTTTGGTTAAGATTATTTGATGCAACAGGGAAGGAGTTACTTAACCAACAATTGGCCGTAACAGAGGCTAATGTAGCGACTTGGCAAAGTGATTTTGCCCAAAAATTAAATCTTGAATATAGCCAGTTTATTGCCATTGGCGTTAAGAATTTACAAGACGAAATTATTTTTGATAGTACAGATATATTAAGTAATTCAGTATTTGTAACGAATAAAGATCATAGTTTTGCCCTGTCTATTAAGTCGGCACCTGTTAATACCCCTCCTATTGTTCATGATATTGATAACCTATCTATAGATGAACTGGCATCAGCTCAGGTGCATGTGCATGCCTTTGATGATGAACAAACAGACTTAAATTATTCATGGCAAATACCATCTGGTCTTACATATACAGGCAGCGGTGCAAATATAGAAATCAGCGCACCTGAAGTGACAATTGATACAGATTATGCGGTAACAATTTCAGTGTCGGATGGTTTTATTGCAACAAATAAAAGCTTTGTTGTAACAGTTAAAAATCTCAGTACAGATCCAACAAAACCCGCTTGGAATAGTAACAAAGCTTATAGTGCAGGAGATCAGGTTTCTTTTGCTGGCAAAGTTTACGAAGCAAAATGGTGGAATAAAAATCAAGAACCTTCTAATAGCAATGCCTGGAAATTAGTAACGCCTACCGATGGTGGTACTGAAACTTGGAGTGCACAAAATGACTATGCGAGTGGCTCTGTAGTAAGTCATAAGCAGGTTGAATATAAAGCAAAATGGTGGACAAAAGGTGAAGAGCCGGGCGTCAGTGTCGTTTGGCAAAAACTTTAATAATCTAAAAATTTAATTTCCGTTGAATACTCGTGCTTAAAGTTGTCTTGATATTCAGCATCAATAAAAAGAAGAGGTCATTATGTATAAAAAATTATTAACGGCTTGTGCGGTAAGCGCAGCATTATTCAATTTACAAGTTGTAGCTGCACCCGCTGCACCAAGTATAGACTGGACACCACAAGACTATTCATTTGTTGAAGTAAAGCTTGATGGTTCTGGTTCGTATAAAGATCTTGTTAAAGCAAAAGAACAAGTAGATATAAGTATTAAATGGAATTCATGGAGTGGGACTGGTGGAGATGCCTACAAAGTGTACTTTGATGATTTGTTAGTAGAAGAAGGCACATTAACTGCAGGTACAAAAGCTGGAGTGATTAATTTTCCTTACTCAAAATCAGGTCGCCATACTTTAACAATTGAGCTATGTGAAGGCACAGTGTGTGCAAAAAGTGCAGGTAAACCGATTGTAATCGCTGATACAGATGGTGCACATTTAGCACCGCTTAATATGAATATAGACCCTAATAACAAACAATATCCAAAGCAAGTTAATACAGTAGTAGGTGCTTACTTTGTTGAGTGGGGAATTTATGGCCGTAACTTTGATGTAAGTCAGATCCCTGTCGATAATTTAACACATTTATTGTATGGCTTTATTCCAATGTGTGGTCCTAACGAATCATTAAAAGAAGTTGAAAACGGTAATAGTTGGCGAGCATTACAAACTGCATGTGGTGGTTCTGCTGATTATGAAGTGGTTATTCATGATCCTTGGGCAGCAGTACAAAAAGCATTGCCGGGCATAGATTCTAAAGATCCAATTCGTGGTACTTATGCGCAGTTAATGGCATTAAAACAACGTAACCCTGATCTTAAAATCTTACCATCAGTTGGTGGTTGGACATTATCAGACCCATTCTACGGTTTCACAGAAAAAGCTAATCGCGATACATTCGTTGCATCAATGAAAAAATTTCTACAAACATGGAAGTTTTATGATGGTGTCGATATTGATTGGGAATTTCCCGGTGGTGATGGTGCAAGCTCAAATTTAGGTGATCCAATTAAAGATGGCCCTGCATATCTCGCTTTAATGCAAGAATTAAGAACGATGCTTGATGAACTAGAAGCGCAAACGGGTCGTACATATGAACTTACCTCAGCGATAGGTTCAGGTTATGACAAAATTGAAGATGTTGATTATGCTGCTGCTTCACAGTATATGGACTATATTTTTGCCATGACATATGACTTTTTTGGTGGTTGGAATAATGTGACTGGCCATCAAACTGGTTTAAATTGTGGCAGTCATCTAAGTGTTGGTGAATGTGATGGTACTGGGGTAGATGATGATGGCAAACCACGTAAAGGCCCTGCATATACATTAACAAATGCTGTTAATTTATTATTGGCGCAAGGTGTCGCTGCAAAACAAATTGTTGTTGGTGCTGCTATGTATGGTCGAGGTTGGGAAGGTGTTTATCCTGCAAATGCGACAGATATGGATAATCCGATGACAGCGCCGGGTAATGGTAAACTAAAAGGTAGTACCAGCGAAGGTGTTTGGGAACCTGGTATTATGGACTACAAAGGCATCGCTAAGAATATGATAGGTAGTGCTGGTACTGGTGTGAATGGTTTTGAAGTGGGGTATGACGAAGTCGCTCAAGCAGCTTATGTTTGGAATCGTACTTCAGGTAAATTACTTACTTACGATAACCCTCGTTCAGTTATTGCTAAAGGTCAATATGTTCGAGCAAATGAGCTCGGTGGTTTATTTGCATGGGAAATAGATGCTGATAATGGCGATATTTTAAATGCAATGCATGAAGGGTTAGCAGGCTCTACAGGGCCAATTAATAATAAACCCGTTATTACTTTAGGCACTAACTTTTCGGTAGATGCTGGGGCTGTGATAGATATTTCAGCAACGGCAACCGATGCTGATAGTACAGATGTTTTAACATATAGCTGGACTTTAGATGCTAGGCTTAGTGCAACTGGTATAGATACAGCTAATGTTCAAATAACAGCTGGCAATATCACTCAAACAACTGATTATGTTATTAAGGTTAATGTTTCAGATGGTAAAGATACAGTAAGTAAGTCTGCAATATTAAAAGTTGTTGCACCAACAACGGGTAATACAGCACCTATTGTTGCACCAATTAACGATGTGATTGTTGAAGAAAACAAACAAATTAATGTTGCAGTTAGCGCAACAGATGAACAAAATGATGTTTTAACTTACACTTGGAATGTACCTGCTGGTCTTGTTTTATCTGGCTCTGGTGAAAGTGTGACTTTAACGGCAAATGAAGTTGCAGCCGATACTGATTATAGCCTAAGTGTTGATGTATTTGATGGTTTAGAGACAAGTTCGCAAAGCTTTACTGTGACTGTGACCAATAAAGATTCAGGCGGTAATACAACTTGGGATGTCAATAAAACGTATAACACAGGTGATACTGTAATATTTAATGATGTGACATATAAAGCTAAATGGTGGACTAAAGGAAATAGCCCTGACTTAGGTGGTCCGTGGGAAGAGGTTGTGCCTGATGACGGTCAAGTTCGTGCATGGCGTTCAGATTTAGTCTACAACACAGGTGATAAAGTGTCTCATGGAGCGTCACAATATCAAGCTGGCTGGTGGACTAAAAATGAAGAGCCTGGCACAGCTGCTGTTTGGAGTAAATTATAAGTCAAGATTGAGTTGGTTTTAAAATAAAAAAGAGCAGCTAATTAGCTGCTCTTTTTTATAGGAAAATTTATAGACCTTTTGTTATATGATGTGATGCTGCTGCAGAAAATACAACATCAGTAGAGCTATTTAGCGCAGTTTCTGCTGAATCTTGGATTACACCAATAATAAATCCAATTGCAACAACTTGCATTGCAATATCTGTATCAATACCAAATAAGCTACAGGCTAGTGGTATAAGCAACAAAGAGCCTCCTGCAACTCCAGATGCACCACATGCTGAAACTGATGCTATAACACTAAGTAAGATTGCAGTAGCGATATCTATTTCAATATTTAAGGTATTAGCTGCTGCAAGTGTTAAGACAGTAATTGTGATAGCTGCGCCTGCCATATTTATGGTTGCGCCTAATGGAATTGACACCGAATAAGTATCTTCGTGTAAATCTAATTTTTTGCATAAAGCCATATTAACAGGGATATTAGCAGCTGAGCTTCTTGTAAAAAATGCAGTTATGCCTGAACCTTTTAAGCAAGTAAATACTAATGGATATGGGTTAGTACGCGTCATTAAAAAAACGATTAGCGGATTGACTATCAATGCAATAATTAACATCGAAGCAACTAAAACAAAAACTAAATGACTGAATTCCGCTAAAGCAGAAAAACCAGTCGTTGCTATCGTATTGGCTACTAAACCGAAAATACCTAAAGGAGCAAACTTAATAACAATTTTAACGATACTTGAAACTGCATCAGCTAAATCATGCACTATTACCTTGGTTGAATCGTTTGCACGTTTTAATGCAAACCCTAAGCCTAATCCCCAAGCTAAGATGCCAATGAAATTACCTGTTGCGACCGCATTAACGGGATTATCTACTACTTTAAAAGCTAATGTAGATAATACTTCACTTAAACCTTGGGGTGGATTAGCGGTTGCTCCTGCTAAGTCCAAAGTTAACTGAGTTGGAAATATAAAGCTCATTACAACAGCTACAAATGCTGCGCTTAAAGTGCCAATAAAATAAAGCGCCACAATAGGTTTTAAGTTTGCATCACTATTTGCCTTTTGATTCGCAATTGATGATGCGACAAGTACTAAAACTAAAATAGGTGCTACGGCTTTTAAAGCACTCACAAATAAAGCACCTAACATAGAAAAAGATTTTGCAGTATCCGGCAATAATACGGCGAGAATACAGCCTAAAATAATGGCCATAATTATTTGACTAACAAGACTTGTTGACTGTAATTTTTTGAATAGTGCTGTCATAGCAGACCTTAGTTTTTATTATATTTCATAATTGCCCTGATTTTTACCACTGAAGAAGTTGTTTTGTCCAGTATTTTTCATTTTGATAATGTTTCTTTTATGTTCTAAAAAGCGCTGTAGAGAGATTATATTGTCAGGCAAATCTCAAAATAGGAACTTATAGTGAATAATAATTTCAATGTGTTGCCTATGATTTCAATGTGTAACAAAAAATGTCTAAATTTATTTTAATCGCTAAATTATTACTGTTTAACGTAACAGTGATGGAGTAATTTTTCTCATTACTTATAATTACAAATAGAAAAATTTAAAGGCATAAAACAATGAGAACAGCTAAATGAATTTAACCCGTTCGGCTTTAAAAAATCCTGCCGCGATAATTGTAATAGTTGCCTTGGTGATGGTTTTTGGTGTTATGAGTGTATTTAAACTTCCATTACAACTCACCCCTGATATAGAGCAACCACAAATAACTATTTCAACAGGGTGGCGAAGTGCCGCACCATCTGAAATGGAATCCGTGATAATAGAGCCCATTGAAAATGTTGTTAAAAATACACAAGGTGTGACTAAGGTTACAACTAATATCCAAAGAGGTTTTGGCAATATTACACTTACATTTAATGTGGGCGCTGATATGCAAAAAGCCATGCTAGATGTGATAAATAATCTCAATCAGGCACCTCCATTACCTTTGGATGCGATTGAGCCTGTGATCTCAGCTGGGGGGGGACGTGGTGGACCAAATACAGCATCTTTAATGATAAAAACTTTACCAAGCAATCCGGCACAAGATTTAGGGCAATATCAAAAGCTTATCGAAGATGTTGTAAAACCAAGATTTGCACGTATTCCTGGCATGGGGCAAGTTAATCTTGCCAGTCATAGAGATAGAGAGTTAAGAATTACATTTGATCCGCTCAGAGCAGCTTCATTAGGGCTCACAATTTCAGAGATTAGTGCAACTATTGCACGTGCCAGTGATGTATCTGGTGGCATTGCAAATGTAGGACGACGCCAATATACAGTGAGGTTTTCAGGCCAATATAACATTGGTAACTTAACCGAAATGATCATAGGTTATAGTGGTGAAAGAGCTATTTATTTAAAAGATGTTGCGACTGTTGAAAATACGCTAGTTGATAAATTTGCGTTTAACTTAAGAAATGGTCAACCATCATATTATTTTACTTTAAAACGCCAAAATGATGCCAATACTGTTGCATTATTAGATGAAATAAATATCGCAATTAAAGAACTTAATGAAGGGCCTATGGCCGTAGCTGGATTGACAATAGATTTAAGTTTTGACTCTTCTGTACATATTAGAAATGCCCTTAAGTTAGTGCAAAATAACTTAGGTTTGGGTGTATTACTTGCTCTGATTATTTTATGGTTATTTTTACGGGGATTAAGAACGACATTAATCATCGCGATGACAATACCTGTTTCCCTGATGGTGGCATTTGCAGCTTTAAGCTTGTTTGACCGTAGTTTAAATGTTATTTCACTTGCCGGATTAGCATTTTCTGTTGGCTTAGTGCTCGATGCTGCAATTATTGTGCAAGAAAATATTGTTAGGTTACGAAGCCAAGGTCTAAATAAATCAAAAGCCGTTATGAGAGGCGCTCTTGAAGTGACAGGCGCACTCTTTGCCTCAACGGCTACCAGTGTTGCTATTTTTTTACCTATATTATTTATGGCTGGTATAGAAGGGCAGTTATTTTCAGATTTAGCATTAACACTTTCAATCGCAGTGGTAGCATCATTTGTTTCTGCTGTAACGATTTTACCAATTGCGAGTAAATATTGGTTAGATGCAGATGAAGAGATCGATCCCTATCAAGCATATTGGCAAAAACTCACTCAGTTTGTAATGAAAATTACAAATACGACTACAAAGCGGTTAACTTGGATTGCAGTATTGTTAGGTGGCTCTGTCATGGCTACAGTATTATTGATGCCTAAAACCGACTTTATGCCTAGGGCACCAATCGATGGTTTTTTCATGAGTTTAAACATGCCACCAGGCGGAAATGTTGATTTTATTGAAAAGGAAGTTGCTTCATTAGTTAAAGAACGTTTGGCGCCTTATTTATCGGGTGAAAAAACACCAAAAATAAAAAGTTATAACTTTTTTTCATATGGTGCTGCTTCGACGGGAGGCTTTATTTATTCTGCTGATCCGCAACGGGTTGAAGAGTTAATGGAAGTGGTCAAAACTAAAGTACTCGCAGATTTGCCTGATACACAAATATTCTTATTTAGAGGGTCAATGATCAATGTATCGGGTGGGGGGAACGGCCGTACTGTAGATATCGATATTAATGGTTCAGATATAGAAAGCTTAATGACTGTGGCGCAAACAGGTATTGATGCTATTAATGAAAATATGAAAGGTACAACCGCTTTTCCAATTCCGAGCTTAAACTTAGCTGAACCTGAACTTAATTTAATACCGGATGATCAACGTATTACTCAGGCAGGTTTAACACGAAGAGATGTTGCTAACGCTATAAGGGCTTATACCAGTGGTTTATTTATCAGTGAATACTTTGATGGTAACGACAGAGTTAATGTTATTTTACGTGGTTCAAAATGGAATACGCCTGATGAATTAGAGTCTTTACCTATATTTTCTCCTTTAGCGGGTATTCAGACTATTGGAGAGTTAACAACACTCACTCGTACCGCGGGTCCAACACAATTAAGGCGAGTTGACGGTAGACGTACAATTAGCTTACAGGTTTCACCACCTGCTGATATGTCACTAGAAGAAGCGCTAGTGATGATTAATAAAAAAATCATTCCTAAAATGAATGAAAATTTATCTGATGATGCTTCGATTCAACTAAGTGGTAATGCGAATAAAATGGCAAATGCTATTAATGATATGTTGAAAAATTTTGTATTGGCTTTATTGATTTTATTTTTATTAATGACGGCTCTATTTAAATCAGCTAAAGATAGCCTATTAGTTTTACTTGTGATGCCTTTAGCTGTTGCTGGTGGTGTTATAGGCTTGTATGTACTGAATTTATTTACATATCAATCATTAGATTTGTTAACCATGATAGGATTTATAATCTTATTAGGTTTAGTTGTTAATAATGCAATTTTATTAGTAGATCAAACTCGGGCAGCTCAAAAGCAAGGACTATCTTGTTCCGATGCAGTTGCACAAGCTGTGCGCATTCGTGCAAGACCCGTTTATATGAGTACATTAACCAGTTTATTTGGCATGTTACCGCTAATGCTTATGCCTGGTGTGGGCAGTGAAATATATAGAGGTTTAGCAACCGTGATTGTGGGTGGTATGGGTATAAGTGCAATATTCACCTTAGTTTTATTTCCATGTTTATTGCAACTAGGTAAAAATTCAGCAGTATCAAGTGAAATTAATAATGATGAATCAGATAATAAAGTTGCTGATTTAAAATTACATCAGCAACAGGTGAGTTAGGAGACATTATGTTTACAAGAATTTTAATGAAAGGGTTATTCGCTGGTAGCATAGTGTTACTCTCTCAAACATCATTTGCTGCTGATATACCTGCCAGCCCCATAAAAGTTGATACTGTGACTAAGGTTGCATTATCAGCAACTACGGATTTAATGGGGACTTTACATAGTCGCTCTCATATTCAAGTTACGGCAGGTATTAATGGACGTTTAGAATGGTTAGCAGAGCCTGGAACTTATGCAAATAAAGGTGATATATTAGTTAAAATGGACTTATTACCATTAGAATTAAAATTAGCCGAACAAAAAGCGCAAATAAAACGAGCAGAAATTAATACGGCTTATTTTAAAAATGAATGGGACCGACTACAGAAACTGCGTAAAACAAATTCAACGTCACAATATCAGTTAGATCAAACTCGTTCTCAATATGAGTTAGCACAGGCTGATATTGAAATTGCACATTTGAAACTACAACAAATAGAAGATCAAATAAATAGAGCAACAGTTAAAGCTCCTTTTGAAGGTGTGATAACACAAAGAATGACACGCGCGGGGACAGATGTTAGCCGTAGTGATGTTTTACTTAAACTTCTAGATACAAAACACTTGGAAGTAAGGGTTTTTGTTCCAATTAAATATTTGGCTTATATACACACTGGCAACCCATTAAAAGTAGTTGCAAATGATAAAAAAATAAAAGCGCAGATCATTGCAAAAATCCCAAGTGCAGATCCTCGCTCACAAACATTTGAAGTCAGATTACAGGTTCCTCAGGTTTTAAATGATTATTGGGCAGCAGGTCAGTTAGTTAAAGTAACAGTACCAGTACAAGATAATCAGGCAAAACTGACAGTACATAGAGATGCATTGATATTACGTAAAGAAGGTACTTATGTGATTAAAGTTGATGCAGATAATAAAGCACATAAATTATTAGTAAAAGTAGGTCAGGGCACGTTTGAAAGAGTAAGTATAGAGGGAGATTTATTAGACGGTGACAAAGTTGCAATAAGAGGAGCTGAGCGTTTAACTGAAGGTCAATTAGTTGTTGTGAACTAGCTAAAAATTAATAAATATTTAATTTAAAAAGGAAGCTAGGCTTCCTTTTTTTGTTGAATTGGGTAATAAATGACGATACCTCATTTATTCAGTCAATTCAGAGTTTTTTGAGCGGCTATCAGCAACAGAAATAGTATTGTTTACTAAAGCTAATTGTATATCCATTTTTTCAAATGTTAATTCAGGTGCAATAGTATGTGCGCTAAATACTTCATTTAATTGAATTGTAATCACATTTTTGATTTGTGCATTCACTTCATTTTTCAACTCAATTTGTAATTGTTCTGAAGTTTCATTTGCAAAAGTATTTACATTGAACAAAGCAATTGTTATTAATGCTAGTGTTGTTGTTAGTTTTTTCATTATCGTCCTCGATATTGAATAGAAATAATTATGCTGGTTGAAGGCATAAAAAATTTCGGAGTTAAAATCAATTTTAAATTCTTACCTTCAGATCCTTTGGTTGTAAGGTGTTTCCTTAGGTCGGGTAAATAATAACCGACTTGATTGTTTTTTTAAAACGATCATTTATAATGCGAATAGATTAGAAAAACTAATCCATAATTGGCTTTAATATCATAAAACTGTCATAAGGTTGTCATGTCTAGAAGGTTACCCCCTTTAAATGCTTTAAAGGCATTTGAATCAGCTGCACGCCATTTGAGTTTTACTAAGGCTGCTGAAGAGCTGTTTGTCACGCAAGCTGCTGTTAGTCATCAAATAAAAACGTTAGAGGAGCATTTAGGGTTAAAGCTTTTTTTGCGTAAAAATCGTTCGCTATTGCTTACAGAAGAGGGTCAAGGCTATTTTTTAGATATACGAGAAATTTTCACACAACTCATAGAATCCACAGAAAAGTTATTAGCGAGGGGAGAAAAAGGCTCTTTAACTGTGAGTTTAACACCCAGTTTTGCGATTCAATGGTTAGTGCCAAGACTCAATTTATTTAATGAAGCACATCCAGATATAGATATAAGAATAAAAGCACAAGAACAAGATGAAAACTCTTTGACTGATGATGTAGATGTTGCAATTTATTATGGACGAGGAAATTGGAGTGGTATTGAAACCCATAAGCTACACACAGAGTATTTAGTTCCTTTGTGTAGCCCAATGTTATTAAATGGTTCAAAACCGCTTAAAGAGCCCTCAGATCTTCAATATCATGTATTGCTTCATGACATGACAAGAAAAAGCTGGAAAAACTGGATGAAAACATCAGGTGTTCGAGAGGTAAAAGTAAATCAAGGACCTATTTTCAGTCATTCATCTATGGTTTTACAGGCCGCAGGGCATGGACAGGGTGTAGCATTAGGCAATAGTGTTCTGGCTAAACCTGATATTGATGCCGGTCGTTTAGTTGTTCCTTTTAGCCATAGTTTAGAAAGTAAAAATGCATTTTACTTGGTATTTAGGGAGTCGCAATCTGAACTTGGAAAAATAGTCTCTTTTAAAGACTGGATGTTAGCGTTAGTTGCACAAGAGCAAAGTTAGGAAAATGACAATGATCACTTGGTACAAATCAAAAGACCCTTTAGCACAGCTCATATTTGCACATGGGGCTGGCGCAGGTATGGATTCTGAGTTTATGCAACAAATGGCTGAGTTACTTGCAGGCAAACAAATAAATGTCGGATTATTTAACTTTGAATATATGCAAAAGATTAAAGCTGAAGGTAAAAGAAGGCCGCCAGAACGAGCTGATAAATTATTAGCATACTTTGACCTTGTTATAGCGCAAGCTTCAAAAGAAAGTGAGTTACCTATGTTTATTGGTGGGAAATCTATGGGAGGCAGAATGGCTTCTATGCTGATAAGTGATGAAGCTTATTTAACAAAGCAATATATAAAATCTATAAATGGTATTGTTGCTTTTGGATACCCGTTTCACCCTCCTGGTAAGCCAGAAAAATTAAGAACTGCGCATTTTCCAGATTTAAATAGCCCTTTATGTGTTGTCCAAGGTCAAAGAGATACTTTTGGCACTGAACATGATGTGTTGGCATTAGGCTTATGCGATAATGTGCAGCTAAATTGGATACCAGATGGTGACCACTCTTTAATACCACGTAAAAAATCAGGTTTTACACAAGCACAAAACTGGATCTTAGCTGCTAATAAAGCTGCTGAATTTATGCACAGGAACCTTTGATGACTAAAATATTTTTAATACTAGGTGGTGTTTTTGCTGTTTTAAGTGTGCTTTTGGGGGCATTTGCTGCACATGGTTTAAAAAGTAAATTAACTGAACAGGCTATTGCGACTTTTCAAGTGGGTGTAACTTATCAGATGTACCATGCATTAGCTTTAGTTTTGTTTGCACTTGTTGCAAAGCAAGGGGTGCCACTTAACTGGGCGAGCGGCTTTCTCGTTACCGGCATTGTATTTTTTAGTGGCAGTTTATATGCATTAGCTTTCACGGGTTTTAAATGGTTTGGTCCAATAACTCCTTTGGGTGGAGTTTGTTTTATAATCGCTTGGGTTTTATTTATTTTTCAGGTTTATCGTTATTTTGAAGTTTAGGATTTAATTTTTAATGAATTGTATTGTTATTTACTGTCGTATTGGTTTTGAAAGTGATGCAGCAGCCGAAATCACACACCAAGCAACACAACAAAATGTTGCGGGTTATGTAAAAACAAAAGCACAAAGTGGTTTTGTTATTTTTCAGTGTTTTGAAGAAGGTCATGCTGATAAAATAATTAAAAATGTCCCATTTACACAAATGGTATTTGCACGGCAGTGGTTTGCAGCAACATTAGTAGAAAATATGCCTGACGAAGACAGAGTAACTCCCCTTGTTGAGGCTACTGAGCAATTTTGTTCTGAGATTAAACTGTGTAGTGAATTACGTGTTGAAACCCCAGATACTAATGATGGCAAAGAGTTACTTAGATTTTGTAAAAAACTATCAGTACCCTTAAAACATAAATTGATAAAAAAGAATCGATTGATTGACGATAAGAAAGGCTCTGTAAATACATCAAGTAATAAACGTCCGATAATGCATGTCTTGCTCTTATCAAGCTCAGTTGCTTATGTTGGTTATTCATATACAAATAATAATTCAGAATTCTTTATGGGCATTCCGAGGCTGAAAATGCCAGGTGCGGCACCTAGCCGCTCAACATTAAAGTTAGATGAAGCCTTCATCGTATTTGTGCCAGATAGCGAAAAAGAACAAAGAATTCGCTCAAGTATGAATGCAGTTGATTTAGGTGCATGCCCAGGTGGTTGGACATATCAGCTGGTAAGACGTGGTATGTTTGTACAAGCTGTTGATAATGGCCCTATGGCTGAGTCATTGATGGAAACTGGACAAGTAAAACATTTCACAGAAGATGGCTTTAAATTTAGATCCGATAAAAAAAATATTGATTGGCTAGTTTGTGATATGGTTGAAAAACCAGCAAAAGTGACAAAGTTAATGATTGATTGGGCTGTTAATGGTTTTGTAACTGAGCTTATTTTTAATCTTAAATTACCGATGAAAAAACGTTTTGATAGTGTTTATGAAAATCTAAGTTTAATTCGCACTGAACTTAAAAAATATAACATTGAGTTTAAGTTACAAGCAAAACACCTATATCATGACAGGGAAGAAATCACTGTTAATTTACAAATTACTAAAATGCCAAAACACCTAAAATATTAATAAATAAAAAAAGGGGTCGGAGTTAATAAACGTATTATTAACTCCGACCCCTTTTTTATTTATTTTTCTTTCTTAATATAATCAATATACTAAAAAATGTAATGATTAATAATACCCACAATGGCGTATCACCATTTTTGCTATAAAAAGTCGTGCCTGAGATTTTTTTGAATTGAGTTTTCAGAACATTAGTTTCAAATTGTTTTGAAGATATTTGTTCATGGCTAAGGGGGTCATATACAGCAGTGATCCCGTTATTTGTTACTCGTAATAAAGGTAAACCAAGCTCTTGAGAGCGCATTCTTGCTATTTGCATATGCTGGTGAGGCCCATGAGAGTCTCCAAACCAAGCATCATTGCTTACAGTTAACAATACATCTGTACTTTTTTCATGGTTGTTACGTAAATAATCTGAAAATACAATTTCAAAGCAATTAGCAGGCAATACATGTAAACCATTCGCGATTAAGTTTTTCTGTATTGCTTCTCCTGGGGTAAATGAAGACATTGCTAAGTTGAAGAGAGGCGCTAAAGGTCTTAAAAAATCTTCAAAGGGTACAAACTCACCAATGGGGAGTAGTTTATGTTTAGTATAACGATTATTATGTAAATACTGATAATGCCCTTGTGTGCTGTCTGTATTTTTTTTACCTACAACAATTAAATTATTATAAACGGTTTTAGTATCCCTTTGATAATCTACGATCCCTGTAATTAATGCGGCATTATTAAAAGAAGCGGCACTATCTAATTGGGTTAAAAAACTATTTGCGTAGGTTTCGATTTCAGGGATCGCGGCCTCTGGCCATAAAACTAAATCAACATCCCAATTTTTACGGGTTAAATCCAGATATTTTTGCATTGTAGGCCAAGCTTGATCTGGATCCCATTTCAAATTTTGCTGGATGTTTCCTTGCACTAATAGAACTTTGACTTCTTTTTTTATGTAGTGAGAATCACTAAGATAAGGTGTACTGAGTGCAAGTGAAACTAATAATAAGGCTGTAAGTGCAAAAGGTTGCCAGAGCTTTCTTTTTATTAAAATCAGTACGCTAAAAGAGAGTAAGATAAGTATAACTGTTAAGCCAAACTCACCAATGAGTGGTGACAATATATTAAATGGACTATCTGTTAAGGCGTAACCTAAAGAAAGCCAGGGAAAGCCGGTAAGCATCGTTGCTCTAAGGGTTTCCATTAGCATAAAAATGGGTAAAAAAAGCATTATCCATAAGTAATATTTAGCAGAAACGTTATTCTCGATAGTAACTGTTTTGTGGTAGAGTTTGGCGCTGAGGCCAAAGGCTAACGCAGGATAAATTGCTAAATAGGCGCACAGTATCAGCATTAATATTAGCGAAACTATGAGCGGTAACCCCCCAAAATCAGCGATTGCAACATGAACCCAACTGATCCCTGCGCCAAACCAACCCAATCCAAAAATAAAACCATGTTTAGTGGCTTCTTTTGGGGTTATGCTCTTTGAAGGCATCGCATTATTCATTATGATTGCGATGCAAAGAAAAGCTAATGGCCAAAAATTAAATGGCGCATAGGAAAAAGTCATTAGTACACCCGCTAGCAAAGAAAGTGTACTTTTTATCAGAGGTTTTTTATTTATTTTAATCAAATTGCGCAGTCAACTTCCGGTATTTTTGGGATCGTAATTTGAAGCTGACCAATACGTCGGCTATCAGAGTTGGCAATTTTGAAGTTAACATCAGATATCTCAATCGCTTCACCTTTCTCAGGCATATGACCAAAGGCATGTAATACGATACCGCCAATTGTATCGGCTTCATCTGTATTGAAGTTCATATCAAAATATTCATTAAACTCATCTAGTGGGGTAAGCGCTTGTACTAAATAAACATGTTTTGCCAGTTGTTTGATATCTTCTATTTCTTCTTCATCGTGTTCGTCTTCAATTTCTCCCACAATGATTTCTAAAATATCTTCAATCGTAACAAGTCCTGATACACCACCATATTCATCAACAACAATAGCCATATGATAGCGCTTTTGACGAAATTCATCTAAGAGCGTATCAAGTCGTTTGCTTTCAGGCACCACAATAGCAGGGCGTAAGTGCTCTGATAATGGAGGTAATTCATCGTGATTTTTTAAAATTAAAGGCAATAAGTCTTTTGCTAACAATATGCCTTCAATGTGATCTTTATCTTCAGATATAACCGGAAAACGAGAGTGGGATGCTTCCACCATAAGTGGCAAGAGCTCAGTTAAAGGTTTTTCTATGTCTAAGGTGATCATTTGTGAGCGGGGTATCATGATATCTCTTACTTTAAGTTCAGAAACCCCTAATACACCTTGGATCATTTTTTGAGTATCAGAATCAATTAACTCTCGATGTTGTGCATCTTCAATAACTTCAACTAATTCTTTTTTATTTTGGGGTTCTCCTTGAAACAGCTGGGCAATTGCCTCTAACCATGTTTTATTTGAAGAACCCTGATTACTCGGCGAGTTGTCGTCGCTCATACGCTTTTTTTTAGCTCCGTTGTGTTAATAATAATTTAGAAAAAGAGTTTAATTTAATTAAACATCATCTCTATAAGGGTCGTCAATACCCATAGTTGCTAATATATTTTTTTCTAAACTTTCCATTTCTTGTGCTTCATCTTCTTTTATATGGTCATAACCTAATAAATGCAAGCATCCATGTACAACCATATGTGCAAAATGATGATGAAACTCTTTATCTTGCTCAATTGATTCTCTTTTTACAACTTCAGGGCATATCAAAAGATCACCTATCAGTGCTATCTCTATGCCTTGAGGTGCTTCAAATTCAAAAGATAAAACATTGGTTGCTTTATTTTTACCCCGATACTCAAAATTTAATTGTTGACTCTCAGCGCTGTCGGCAACGCGAATTGTTAATTCTGCATCGGGTTTAAATTTTTCTAATGCTTTTTGTGCCCATTGCTGAAAACTTTTTTCACTTGGTAAGTCTTCAAATTCGCAGGCTATTTGCAAATCTAGATCAATCATTTTGCTTATCTCTGGATTTATTTAAGTTATATTGCTCTTTTTTTGCTAAAGCTTGTTTTCGTTCTACTTCATCATGGGCTTCATACGCCATAACAATACGGCCAACTACTGGGTGGCGTACCACATCTTTTGCTTCAAAAAAGTTAAAACTAATTTCATCTACTTCAGATAATACTTCAATGGCGTGGCGTAAACCTGAACGTGCGCCTCTGGGTAAATCAACTTGTGTTATATCCCCAGTGATCACAGCCTGAGAATTAAAACCAATACGGGTTAAAAACATTTTCATTTGTTCTACCGTGGTATTTTGGCTTTCATCTAAAATAATAAAGGCATCGTTTAATGTTCGACCACGCATATAGGCAAGCGGTGCAATTTCAATTACCTTTTTTTCAATTAATCGCTCCACTTTTTCAAAACCTAACATTTCAAATAAAGCATCATATAAAGGGCGTAAATAAGGGTCTATTTTTTGTGTTAAATCACCAGGTAAAAAACCGAGTTTTTCACCAGCCTCAACAGCTGGGCGGGTTAACAAAATACGACGAATTTCTTGGCGCTCTAATGCATCAACTGCCGCTGCAACGGCTAAGTATGTTTTACCTGTGCCCGCAGGACCAATACCAAAACAAATATCATGATTAATAATATTTGAAATATATGTATTTTGGTTTGGGTTTCTTGGTTTTATGACACCTTTTCTGGTTTTGATGTAGGCATCATTTATAAACTCGCTGTTATCTTGCTCTAAGCAATTAGCCTCAATAATACTTAAGTGAATAAGTTCAGGATCTATTTCTTTAATAATTCCTTTTAAAGGCGCGGTTTCAACATAAAGACTTTGTAATAAATCAAGGCCGGCATTTACATTTTTATGTTTACCAGTAATGCGAAAATGATTCTCTCTGTGTGCTATTTCAAGTCCTAAACGGCGTTCAATGTGTTTGATATTTTCATCAAATGGGCCAATTAGGGAATTAAGTCTTTGGTTATCAGAAGGCTCTAAATAAATTTCAGCCGTTTTTAATTTGTTACTCAAAATACTTTCCTTGGGAGTAACCACTATTTAAAATTGAGTGAAGTCATTTAAATAGTGGTTTTAGTCGATATGTATAGCACTTTTACGGTGTAAAAGTAGCAACACCTATTTCATTAATTTCATCATTTGTAGGTGCTTTACTTAAAATTTCTGCTGGGGCAACATCTTTACGTAAATTCATTTGAGCTTCAGTACGAATTAAATCACCGCGTAAAGAGTTAGGTAGTGCTTCTGTAATACGCACATCAACAAACTGCCCAATAACAGTATGCGGGCCAACAAAGTTAACTACACGGTTGTTTTCAGTACGTCCACGTAATTCCATAGGATTCTTTTTAGAAGGGCCTTCTACTAAAATTCGCTGTTCGGTATCAAACATTTTTCTGCTGATATCTTGAGCCATTTGGCTTATACGATTTTGTAAAAGATATAAACGCTCTTTTTTCTCTTGCTCAGTTACATCATCTGGTAAGTCTGCTGCTGGTGTGCCTGGGCGTGCGCTATATATAAAGCTAAAACTCATATCATAGCCAATGTCACTGATAAGTTTCATCGTTGCTTCAAAGTCTTGGGTTGTTTCGCCAGGGAAACCTATTATAAAGTCAGATGACATACATAAATTTGGACGAACTTTTCTAAGGGCACGAATTGTTGATTTGTATTCAAGTGCTGTATGGCTACGTTTCATTAAAGCTAAAATGCGATCTGAACCTGATTGAACAGGAAGATGTAAATGGTCGACTAATTCAGGAACATCTCGGTAAGCTTCTATAATATCGGGTGTAAATTCAACAGGGTGAGAAGTGGTATAACGAATTCTGTCGATGCCATCAATTGCTGCAATGTAACGAATTAAATCTGAAAAATAACAAATGTCACCCGTATGAGTTTCACCCCTATATGCATTTACGTTTTGACCTAGTAAATTTACTTCTCTAACATTTTGTTCAGCTAGTTGCGCAACTTCTAATAGTACATCATCTAATGGGCGACTAACCTCTTCACCTCGGGTGTAAGGTACAACACAAAAAGTACAATATTTAGAGCAGCCTTCCATAATAGAAACAAATGCTGTGGGACCATCTGCTTTAGGCTCGGGCAAACTGTCAAATTTTTCAATTTCAGGAAATGAAATATCAATAACTGAACCTGACTTACTTTGAACTTGTTTAATCATTTCAGGTAAACGGTGTAAAGTTTGTGGGCCAAAAATAACATCAACAAATGGTGCGCGTTTACGGATGGTTTCACCCTCTTGAGAAGCAACGCAACCACCAACACCTATCACAAGCTCAGGTTTATCATCTTTTAATAATTTCCAACGACCTAATTGATGGAATACTTTTTCTTGTGCTTTTTCACGAATAGAGCATGTATTAAGTAAAATTACATCTGCTTCTTCTGGTACATCTGTGAGTGCGTAACCATTTGTTGCATCTAATAATTCAGCCATTTTCTGAGAGTCATATTCATTCATCTGACATCCCCAGGTTTTTATATGTAGCTTTTTACCCATACTATTTTCTATTGCCTCGTGCTTTTAATGATAGCTGCAATTTATCACAGCTTTTAACGCTCTTATTGGTATGACTTTAAGATCAGGAATAAGAGCTGGGCGCGTATTTTATAATACCAAATCAAATTTATCAAAGCATAACCTTGTTTCGTATTTTATAGTTGCAGCGTATAATACATATTATAAAGAGTTAGAATAAAATATTATGAAAAATCAAATTGTTATTGTTGGTGGCGGTATGGTTGGTGCAACAGCGGCAGTTAAGCTTGCAAAACAAGGCCACCAAATTACGCTCATTGAACATCAGGCTATAAAGTTAAATGATATTGACTCCGACAATATTCCCGATATTCGTATTTCAGCACTTAACCGTTTCTCTGAAAAATTATTAGATGAAATTGGGGCTATGGCTATTTTGAAACAAGGGCGTATTGCACCTTATACGCGTTTGTCTGTTTGTGAATCTCTAGAATCTAACCTTGAATTTAATGCAAGTGATATTGGTGAAAGCCATTTGGGTCATATTATTGAGAATAAGCTAATACAATCAGCTTTATGGCAACAATTTGAAAGATTCAATATCAAAGTCGTAGCGCAATCTGGAAAATTAAAAAATATAACTCAAAATAATCCTGAGAGTGAAAAAATAACGATTGAATTTGAAAACATCACATTTGAAGTTGATTTAATAATTGCTGCCGATGGCGGGCAGTCTCAATGTCGAAAACTTGCAGGTATAGGCTCTACAGGTTGGCAATACCAGCAGTCTTGCATGGGAATTTTAATCAAATTAAATGCGCCTCAACAAGATATTACTTGGCAACAATTTCAGCCTACTGGACCCGTTGCCTTTTTGCCTTTACAAGCACCATACGCTAGCTTGATCTGGTATCACCATAGTAAAACGTTAGATGAATTTAATCAGTTAAGTAAGCACCAACTTAAAGAAAAAATAATAGATCATTACCCTGAATTGGCGGGAGATTTTGAAATTATTAATCAGAGCGTATTTCCTTTAACACGATCACATGCTAATCAATACTTTAAAGGACGCTTAGTTTTGGTAGGTGATGCAGCCCATACAATTAACCCACTTGCAGGGCAAGGTGTTAATTTAGGTTTTAAAGATGTCGCTGCTTTAGCACAGGTACTTGAGAATGCTGATGATGTTGGCTGTAATAAATTATTACGAGAGTATGAAAGCAAGCGCCGAAACGCTAATTTATTAATGATGAGTGTGATGGATGCGTGTTACGGTGTATTTTCAAATGATATCAAACCATTAAAACACTTACGCCAGTTTGGATTGAAAGTGGCTTCAAAAACAGGTCCGATCAAAAACCAAATATTAAAATACGCAATTGGTGATTCATAAAGTATTAATAGTAATATCAATTGCACAGGTTTTATTGATTAGCTAAACTTAAATCATTGTTATTTATCACGACCTTCAAAGTGGACTAAAAATGAAAAAAATTGAAGCCATAATTAAACCCTTCAAATTAGATGATGTAAGAGAAGCGCTTTCAGAAATTGGTATATCAGGTATGACAGTATGTGAAGTGAAAGGTTTTGGTCGTCAAAAAGGGCATACCGAATTATATCGTGGTGCTGAATATATGGTTGACTTTTTACCTAAAGTTAAATTGGATATTGTACTGGCTGATGAAGATGTTGACCGTGCAATTGATATGATATTAAAAACAGCACAAACAGGTAAAATTGGCGATGGTAAAATATTTGTCACTGAGATTGAACGTGTTGTACGTATTCGTACAGGTGAAGAAGACGAAGAAGCAATTTAATTTTTGACTTTAAATTTTATCTGATGGCTATTAAAAAACGTGATAACTATCAGATAAGAGTGCAATTTACTTTAACCTTTTTTAAAAAGTAACATCGAAACCTAAATAAATTTGTCTTGGCACTCCTGGAGTTGACGCTACTCTGGTCCAGCTAGATGTTTCTTGACCTACGATAGGCTGGTCGTATTTTTTATCTAGTAAATTATCCACATTAAAGTGGATTTTTAAGTGTTTGTTAACTTTGTAGTTACCGCCTAAATTTAATAACCAAAACTTGTTCATTTCAAATTGTTTTCCATTATTATCTGTTGCCGGAAAACGGTAATTATTTGGATGAAACTTTGCTTTACCTGTGTACTGTATTTTTACATATAAGGTTAAATCATCGTTTAACCATTTGCTATCGAGACCTAATTTAGCTTGTACTTTAGGGTTATGTATTAAGTCATAAGTGGAACCATTATTTGTTGTATCTGTTGTTTCACCATCAATATAACTAATTGATGCGTAAAAGCTTAAAGCATCATTAAACTTATTTTTAACTTCTAAATTGATACCATCAATGATAGTTTCACCAGAATTAATTGTATGCTGAGTTACAAATATATAGTCTCCCAACTCATCAGTTAAATGTTCAATTGATTTTACTTGTCCTTGCATAATTAAATTATTAATTTTTGTATGAAAAAATGATGTCTCAAAAGAATAGTTTTTGAAGCTTTTTCCAAAGTTAAATTCGTAATTTGTTGTTTCTTCTGGTTTTAAGTTGGGGTTTGGTACCTGTTGTGAATCTCTGGGAATTATAAAAGTATTAAACGTAAAAAATGGAGCGGGGGCCAAATAACTGGTACTGATTATACCTTTGGCAAACCAGTTTGTATTTTCATCATAATAATTAGTTACAAACCTTGGATTAAAAGTAGAGCCATATCGGTTATGTTCATCAAATCGACCTCCCAAAGTAAAAGAGAGCGTATCTGAAAACTCATACTGACCTTGGTAGAAAAACCCCATGTTATTTTCGCTTAAATTATGAAACTTTTGCACATCATCTATTTCAGTTGAAAATGAATTGTTATATGAACCAGGTGTATCTAAATTTGCTGATTTAGGTAATAAATCATTTGTTGTTAATGAAATACCCAGTACAGAGTGAAGCTTGTTGTTTATGGCAGACCAGGAAACCCTTTCTTCAATTTTTGTACGGTTGCCAAAATTTAGTTTATAAGTGCGAGTGCCCACACCCCTTGGCTCTAAATTATCACTATAAATACGAAAAGGAGCCATATTTGGTCTGCTCCAATGGGAATTAGGATCTAACTGATTTCTAGTATGATCTACAAGAGACTCTAAAAAAACACCATCACTGAACTCGTATTTATGATTTAAGAAAAAGCCGAGTTGTTTAAATATATAATTACCTGCTTTATTATTTGCTTCATAAGTTAACGGAGACCAGCCAAGTTGAGTGTGTGTTTTAAACCTTTGATAATAAGTTTGCATTGACCAGTTACCAAGCTCAAACCTTAATTTGGCCGTTGTGCTTTCTTCTGTAGGGTGATAAAGATGTGAACGTTCATCTTTTGGAAAGAATGTAAAACCTGCATTGATCCCTGGGCCATCAGGGTAGCGACTATAAAATTGTTCAAAATTGGAGAAATCAATACCATCAGTTTGGTATTTATCTAATAAGAAAGATGTTTTTAATTTTCCTAATTTACCTAAATATTGTATATATGCTTTTTTTTCATTGTAGCGGCCATAATCTATACCTGCTTGCCAAATTGCACTTTCATTTGTTTGGGTTGAAATCATGTTAATTGTCATACTCACTGTATCGCTTCCATATAAAGCAGATGCAGAGCCATAAATCACTTCAATTTGTTCTACGTCATTTAAGGGGTATAGGTAAGGTGTAATATGCAAAGGTTGAGAGTCAGGATGGTTTAGCCTTTGGCCATTCCACATTAACACGATTTTGTTATTACCTCGGATCCCTCTTACGATCATTTCTGAAGACCCTGAATCTGGTGAGGCTGAATATAAAGATAGACGCACTGAGGGTAAATCTTTTAAAACATCGGATAAGTATCGATAATTTCTGTCTTTAATGAGGGTTGAGTTGATTACTGTTACTTTAGCCGGTGCTTGTACCGCTGATTGTGTTCTTAAAGAGGCTGTGTTTATTTCATATTCAAGTAAGTCTTCAACAGAAAAACTAAAAATATCATCTTGAGTATTACTTTCATCTGCATATGTAATAGTACTAAAAAATACCGATAAGGGTATGATAAAAGGCAAAAAAGAAACTATGTTTGATTTCATTTGATTCACTTAGAAAATTCATTTTATTTTTTTATCTATATGAAATAAATACATTTAACGCCTTAATAAAGCTAGTGCAAATTTCAAGAATGTCAAAGTAAGTTGTTTTAACCTCCTTGTGCAAATAAGAATCAGTTACTAATCTTTAGTTTTATTAAAAGGATTTAATATGAATACTTTAACAAGGATATTGTTATCTATAATTTTGTGTGTAAATTTTATAGGCGAAATAGTCTATGCTGGCCACACGAGTACAAAAACCGAAAATATTTTCACTAAAGGATATTGCGTTAAAGCTGAGCTTGATGGTATTCATCAAGATATACCTTTAGGAGAATGTGCAAGTTATACTTTTGAACGCTTGCCAACTACTGGAGACCTTCCGTCATGTTCATGGAATGCGCCTGAAATAGAGCAAATAGATGACATTTGGTGGTGGATCCAAATCAGTCAAGAAGTTGCTGGTGTTAACCCTGATACACATGAATATGACTGTGATTTTTCTTGGACTAGTGGAACTTTATATGACCATTGGGAACATAAATGGGGAATATTTGAGAGAGTATGTTTAAAACCTTTTAAATACTCTGAAAGTGCAAAAGCGTGCATTGTTTATTGCCCACCGGAAAAACCAATATTTGATGAAAATTTAGGTCAATGTGTAGGAAATATTTCACAAGTACAACAATGTGATGCACGCTCTGGCAATCCCATAGATACCTATCGAGGTGAAAAAGTACAAAAGTTTATAGATTTTAGCCAAAAAACCTCTCTACCATTAGCATTTATTCGCTCCTATAAATCTCAAAGGGCAGAAGAACCGCGTCGTGAAACATACAAAAAAATTAAAACCTCTAATTGGAAAAAAATTATTCAACCCAGTTCTTATACTGGGCCTAAAGTTTCTTTTTATAAAGGATCTGAAAATAATAAACAAGGGCATATTCAGTGGCGACATAATTATCAAATTTCACTATCTGAATATAATAATGGGGAAAATGTTGCAATTGAACTCGCTGATGGCAAGGTGCGTCGGTTTATATTTCTTGGTGGCGGTTATGTGCCATATTTTAGAAATGCAGATAGCCTAACCAAAGAAGATAACCAATGGCGTTACATAGCCAAAAATACACAGCAATTTATTTTTAGTCTAACGGGTAAGCTTTTAAAAATAGAAGATGGTAATGGTCAATCTTTATCATTTACATATGGCACAAATGAAAAGTTAAGCAAGGTCACTAATATCCACAATGAAACGTTACAGTATTTTTATAATGAAAATTTATTATTAAGTGAAGTGAAGCTACCTGACACTAATCGTATTTTATATAAATACGATGAAGGTAATAATTTAATTTCAGTTATTTACCCTGATGATACAGTAAATGATTTATCTGATAACCCAACAGAAAACTATGTATATGATGATACATTTAGATTATTAAGTATACGTGATAAAAAAGGCATTGATTATGCCTCATGGCAATACAATTCAGCTGGACAGGCTATGAGTTCTCACCATATTGGAGGTGTAGATGCTATTTCAGTTAATTATGATCCCATCAATAAAACATCTACCGTAATGAGTGCGAATGGAAAAACGAAAAAAATTACATTTAGAAGTAATGGTAGAATCGAAAGGGTAGTAGGTGATAGTTGTAGTACTTCTGGTATTCAAAGTGAAATGACATTTACCTATGATAATAACGGGCGGGTGAAAACTAAAACTGATGAAAATGGCATTATGGAGGTCATTAGGTATAACGTACAGGGCTTTATTTTAAATAAAACCAAATCTTTTTATACCGAAAATGAGCAAAAAACCAGTTTTGAATATGATGCAGTTTATTTAAAGCCTACAAAAATTACTTATGCGAATGGTTTAGTTGAAATAACTGAATATGGTAATGCAGGGCGAATAGAAAGCCATACCTTGATGGATGGTACTCATAACAGAATGACACGGTACTATTATAACGTTGATGGTTTATTAACTTCTGTTGATGGACCAAGAACTGATGTTGATGATATTTATAGCTATGAATACGATGATAATAATTATTTGAAAAAGATTACAAACCCTTTGAATCAAAGTATTCAACTGGGCTCATATAATGCCTTTGGTCAAGCAACTCAAATAACAGATGAGAATGGTGTATTAACTGAGCTGACTTTTGATATCAATGGTCGGTTAATTCAATCAAAAAAAGAAGAGCGTATCAGTACTTACCAGTACGATATATTAGGACAAATTACGCAAGTATCATTAAATGGATTACAAATTAATTATAAATATAATGATGCTCGTAGGCTAATAGCTATAACTGATAACGCAGGTAATAGCATTAAACTTTCATATGATTTAATGGGGAATGTTACGCAACGCGATATTGAAGGTAATGATAAAGTTATTAAGCTGACTCAAAAAAGTGCTTATGACATATTGAACAGAGTAAGTAAAACGACCAATGCGCTGGGGCAAAGTTGGATTAATGAGTATGATGTTGCAGGCAGTTTGATTAAAAAAATATACCCTAACAATACTCAGGTTGAGAATACTTTTGATACTTTAAATCGCGCAACTGAAAGTTTGGACCAAGCAAAAAGTGCAACAAAGTTTGAATATAATAAACTAGATCAGCTAACAAAATTAACTGATGCACTGGGGCGAAGCACTGAATATGAATACAATAAGTTTGGAGATTTAATTAAACAAATAAGCCCAGATACGGGCATTACATCTTTTACCTATGATAGTGCGGGTAATATGTTAAGCAAAACAGATGAGAGAAAAGTGACCACTTCTTATCAATATGATGCGCTAAATCGAATTTCAGCAATAATGTACGCTCACATTAGTGACAACATAAATTTTAGTTATGATGCATTATCACTCGAAAGTGAAGTCAATCATTTCAGTATTGGACGGCTAAGTAAAGTAACTGAGCTTACAGGCGATAAAACTTATTATTACAATGCTTATGGTGAGATAGTTAAAGAAATTACAATAATAGACTCGCATAGTAGTATCACAGAATATAGTTATAACTTCCAAGGAAAACAAAAAAGCATCACTTATCCAAGTGGTCGTGTTATTAGTTATAACTTCAATGTATTAGGTCAAGTCTCTCAAGTGAGCAGCGCTTTTAATGGTGCGATGCAGACTTTAGCATCCAATATTGAATATTTACCATTTGGACCAATGAAGAGGCTAACTTATGGTAATGCTAAAACGCTCAATCAAATATATGATAAAAACTATCAACTCAATCAAAAACAAATAAGTGGTATTTTAGATAAGTCATATGCTTATACTAACCTGAATTCTGGATAAGAAGTGAACTTATTGCCCACCTAGCGATCAGATCTTTCGAC
>NZ_FOLO01000086.1 GCF_900112265.1 Pseudoalteromonas denitrificans DSM 6059
GGTCACCTGTAAGAGGTTCAAAAACAGTAAACTGATTTATTGTGCGTTATTTGATGTTTATATTTTGTTTCATATTTTAAAAATTAAAGGGTTTAATATGGCACTTCCAATTCCGGGGTCACCTGTAAGAGGTTCAAAAACAGGGAAACCTATCATGGCTTTATTTGACCTCTTAGGTCGAACATGGTGTTTAGGTATTGTTTGGCAATTGAGCTTTTCAGACGCTACTTTTCGAGAATTACAAAAACGATGTGAGGATATTTCACCTACCTTATTGAATAATAGATTAAAAGAATTAATGCAGCTTGGTTTTGTTGAAAAAAGAGCATTAGGATATGGTTTGACTGAACAAGCACAAGGTTTAGCAAGTTTAATTAAACCTATGGGTGACTGGTCAGATAAATGGGCTATTAATTATCAAAATAACAAAATGGAACAGGAATAAGATGCTTAAATATTGTGAAATGAATTTAGATAGAGCTTCTAATTTTCGAAAAGATAATACCTGGTTGGAATCAAAAAAAGATAAAAATAGTCAATGGTTGGTGATGTTTGAAGATAAAAATTTATTTTGTTCTCAGACTCAGGAGCCTTTATTTTTATCAAAAAAACAAATTTTAACCTTAGGCCTTGAAACAGAACAATTATCTGATGCCATATTTCTAGGTATAGATAAGCAAGTTTCTTATTTTGCTTTAGATTTTACAACTTTTGATGAAACTTACATTTCAAATATTAATGAATTAGGTGAGTTATATGATGTGAGGCATTTTGGGCCAAATATAAAAAATGAAGTTGCGTCAATTTTAATTTTAGCGCGTGCTTTATGTCATTGGCATAGGACACATAAATTTTGCGGACGATGTGGCACTATCAATATATTAGTGGAGGCGGGACATTCTCGAATTTGTACTAATCAAAACTGTTTACATCAAACTTTTCCTAGAACTGATCCTGCAGTGATAATGTTAGTGAAAAAAACATTTGAGGATGGTACTGAACGTTGTTTGTTAGGACGTCAAGCAAGTTGGCCTGAGGGAGTATTTTCAACTTTAGCTGGATTTGTAGATCCTGGCGAAACACTTGAAAGAGCAGTTAAACGTGAAGTATTAGAAGAGTCGGGTATACAGGTAAAAGATGTTAAATATATAGCTTCTCAGCCTTGGCCTTTTCCTTCATCTATTATGCTAGGTTTTATTGCCACAGCTACGGATAGTAATATAGAAGTTGATCAAGATGAGTTAGAGCAAGCTAAGTGGTTTTCTCGTGAAGAGTTAAAGTATTTTAAAGACTGGGGGGATGAAGGGGTAGAATTTAAGTTACCTCGAAAAGATTCAATTTCACGATTTCTAATTGATCATTGGCTAAGTGCTTAAAATGAAAAATACTCAGCAGGAAATTGGTGTTATTTCTGGCACAATAACTAAAAATATATGGATCAAATAAAAATGAAAAAAGAAACTCAAATAATTTCCTCTGGACGAAAAAAAGAATTTACCCATGGTGTTGTTAACCCAGTAGTACAAAGAGCATCCACAGTTGTATTTGAATCTGTTGCTGATATGCAACATGCTGTCAAAAATCGCGCTAATGAAACTTTATTTTATGGACGTCGAGGCACAACAACCCATTTTGCATTTCAGGATGCGATTACACAACTAGAAAATGGCGCGGGTTGTGCTTTATATCCATGTGGTGCTGCCGCTATTACACAAACTATTTTAGCTTTTGTAAAAGCAGGCGATCATATTTTAATGGTTGACAATGCTTATGAACCGACTAGAGATTTTTGCGATAAAATTCTTGTTAATATGAATGTTGAGACCACTTATTATGACCCATTGATAGGCGCTGGAATTGAAGATCTGATCCGTGATAATACCCGTATTTTATTTTTAGAATCTCCAGGCTCTTTGACTATGGAAGTTCAAGATGTACCTACATTAACAAATATCGCTCATCAGCATAATATGCTTGTTATGCTGGATAATACTTGGGGTAATGGTTTTCACTATAAACCTTTGGATTTTGGTGTGGATATTTCAATTCAAGCAGCAACAAAGTATATCGTAGGTCACTCAGATGTAATGCTAGGTGTCGCTGTTGCTAATGAAAAACATTGGGATCAACTACGTGAAAACTCATATCTATTAGGTCAGTGTATTTCTCCTGATGATGCTTATTTAGCGCTAAGAGGCTTACGAACTATGCCTGTTCGACTAAAACAGCATGAAGAAAATGCGATTAAGGTGGCAAAATGGCTTGAAAATCATCCATTAGTTGATCATATCCGCCATCCTGCATTTGAGTCTTGCCCTGGACATGAATTTTTTAAACGAGATTTCTCTGGGAGCAATGGTTTGTTTTCATTTGTAATGAAACAAAGTAATCAAAATGCTATTACAGCATTACTTGATGGCATGCATCATTTCAAAATGGGCTTTTCATGGGGAGGATTTGAAAGTTTGATCACTGCAAGTTTATCAGTAAATCATTTAAGAACAGCAACTGGCTGGGATAAAGGCGCACTGATCCGTTTACATATAGGTTTAGAGGATATTGACGATTTATTAGAAGATTTAGAACTTGGCCTAACACGCTATCAAGCTAAACTTTAACTATATTTAACACATAAAGCTAATATCACTCAGTGTTGATATCAGCTTTATGGATATAGATGAGATAACTGGCATGAACATATATTGATAGTCCATTTTATTTCAAAAAATTGACTTCTTTCGATGTAAAGTAAAGTTTAAGCTAGCGAGTGGATGCTCTGATAATGAGTTCAGGTATTAACAAATTTTCTTCAATGTCTTGCTCATGTATTAGGCGCAATAAATTAGTCACTAACATTTCCCCTGCTTTAGAAGTATTTTGGTGGACGGTAGTAAGTGGAGGGGTCGTGAAACTGGCAATTGGAATATCATCAAAACCTATTACTGCAACATCTTCTGGTACTTTTATTCCGGCTTGTGTTAAAGCTGAAATGGCCCCAATGGCTATTAAGTCACTGGCTGCAAATAGGGCATCAAATTTTATATTATTGCTTATTAAAGATTTTGTAGCATGAAAACCTGAATCATCGGTTGAAATGGCATTCGCAATTTTACGAGAGTCTATTTCAAGACCATGCTTTTTAAATTCGTCATTAAAGCCATTAAATCTCGCAAAAAACTCAGGGCTGTGTTCGGAAGCATCACCAATGAATGCACAATTAGTTCGCTTTAAATTGATTAAATGTTCAGCTGCTAATTGCCCGCCATGATAGTTATCACAACTAATCGATAAACGCGGGCTTTGCTCTACTTTTGCGCCCCAACATACAAATTTAGTCCCTTGGACCATTAATTTATCAAGTTTTTCCTGATAATCAATAAAATCACCATAGCCTAGTAATATGATGCCATCAGCTCTATGACTGTCTTCATAATCGGCATGCCAATCTTTGCTAGATTGCTGAAATGAGATCAATAAATCGTAACCTACGTTAGCACAAGCTCGTGTTATTGAGCCTAACATAGCAAGAAAAAAAGGATTTATTTGTGAGTCATCTTTTGTGGGATCTTCAAAAAGAAGCAAAGCAATCGTATTGCTTTGTTGTGTACGTAAGTTACTGGCATTTTTATCAACTTTATAATTAAGTTCTTTAGCAATTTCGTGTACTTTTTTACGTGTTTCTTCGTTAACTAACGGGCTATTACGTAAAGCGCGTGAAACTGTAGATTGTGATACCCCAGCATAATGCGCTATATCAAACGACGTTGCCTTACCTTTCATTTTACAAACCTTTAAATAAAGCTATTTATTATTTTAGTCCAATAGAATAACTGTTTTTAACGAGAATAAAATATTTTATATTAAAAATGACATGACACCGGTGTCAGAATGGGGTTATCATAATGTGAAGTGGTTCATGGAGGATTATCTTTAGTACGTATTATAAAAATAAATCCATAAGAGAGTAAATACCCTAAATATAGCTCAGCATATATTTTTAATAAGATATTTAATATAGAGAGAATAACATGCATCATGACAATGCATTTGAACCTATTATAGTTGCTGATATTGGCGGCACCAATGCGCGTTTTGCGTTAGTCACTGCTTTTGATAAAAGCGCAATGAAATTTAAAATTGAACAGGCTCAAACTTACCCCAGTGCTGATTTTTCATCACTTGAAAGTGCATTATCTCAGTATGTTGAATTTGTATCATTTTATGCACCTAAGTATGCCTGTCTAGCCGTTGCAGGGCCAATTAAAGGCGAGTCGGTTCGATTAACTAATTTGGGCTGGAATTTTGTTGTTAGCGATGTAAAACAAGAGTTTGGTTTTGAACAATTAAGCATCATTAATGACTTTGCTGCTTTTGCCTATGCTGCACCTTATTTAGATAAAACTGAAAATTTGTCAATTAAGTCAGGTTATTTTTCTGATAATGAAAATATAGCTGTGATTGGCCCCGGTACTGGTTTTGGAGCTGCGGCTTTAGTTAAAAATAATCAACATCAAACCGTATTAAGCTGTGAAGCTGGGCATATTACTTTAGCTGCGGTAACACAATTACAATTTGAGTTATTAGCGCAATTAAAAAAACAATATGACCATGTTTCTGTTGAAACTGTTTTTTCAGGCATAGGCTTAACACGTTTGTATCAAGCGATGGCTAAAATTGAACAAGTGGAAGTTGATGAATTAAATCCTTCTCAAATAACACAGCGTGCATTGGATGGACATTGTGAAATTTGTCTTAAAACCCTTGAACAATTTTGCTCTTGGTTAGGTTCCGTAGCAGGTGACTTAGCGCTGACTTTTGGCGCGCGAGGAGGTGTATTCATAGGGGGGGGGATCTTACCTAGAATACAACACATTTTATTGGATAGTCAGTTTTCTCAAAATTTTGTAAAAAAGGGAATAATGACAAATTTTGTACAAGATATACCCGTGACTTTAGTTGTTCAGGATAATATTCCATTAATTGGTGCTGCAGCGTGTATTGCAAATCGCTAAAGGCGATTTATTTTTAAAAAAGAGAATTAAATGAGTAAAGCAACGATAAACAGTGTTGCAAAATATGCTGGCGTGTCTAAAAAAACGGTTTCTCGTGTATTAAATGAAGAGCCAAATGTTAGCAGTGCTACTAGAGAAAAAGTACAGCAAGCATTTAAAGATCTTGATTATAGACCTAACCCTATCGCTCGGGGTCTTGCGCATAATCGTAGTTTTATCATAGGGTGTTTGTATGACAACCCAAGTAAAAGTTATATTACACGTGTGCAAACAGGTGCGTTATCGGCATGTCATGATAAAAGCTATAACTTACTGATTCACCCATGCGAATTAAGAGGGCAGGCATTACTTGATAATATAGATGCACTTATTCGCAGAACACGTTTAGATGGTTTGGTATTAACGCCCCCGTTTTCAGATCAGCCAGATTTATTGGCATTTTTAAAAAATAAAAGTATTCCATACGCAAGAGTGGCGCCAGGTGAACTAGAAGATGATTCTATTTCAATTCGAAGTAACGATGAGCAAGCTGCATTTGAAATTACAGAACTTTTAATTTCATTAGGGCATACTGATATTGCTTTTATTAAAGGTCATCCAGACCATAGTTCGACTACTTTAAGGTTTTCAGGTTATTTAAAGGCACTTGAGAAAAATAATATAGAATTTAAACCTGAATTAGTCGATGAAGGTAACTTTAGTTATCATTCTGGTGAAGACAGTGCACGTAAAATTTTAAATTTAAAAGTACGACCCTCAGCGGTTTTTGCTTCAAATGATTATATGGCAGCAGCAGTATTAAAAGTGGCTTCACAATTGACTTTAAAGGTACCTGAGCAGCTTTCTATTGCAGGTTTTGATAATGCGCCTATTGCACGTCATATTTGGCCAGGATTAACCACGATAGCACAACCCGTTGAAAAAATGACTTATATTGCGATTAATAAATTGATAGAGCAGTTTACGTCACAAGAAGAAGCTTTGCCGATTCATAAAGAAACCTTAGAAGCACAATTAATTAATAGAGAGTCAACAGGCCGATTTTCTGAGTAGCTTAGGTTAATGAGGTTTTACCTTTTTAAAGTTGCATTATTTTCATCTTGAAAAAGTAAAACCTATTCATTTTTTGTAAGGTCTTTAGAGCCAAATATTATTTTTTGCTTTGAGTTTACTTTCAATATTACCTGTATTAATCACATTTTCAGGTTCTATGATCATAATTTTGCACTGTGATTTTGCAGATGGTTTATGCTCTACTCCTTTAGGAACTACACACATTTCTCCTGAATTAAGTGTTACCTTGCTATCTCGAAATTCAATATCTAGAGTACCTTCTATCACTAAAAATACTTCGTCAGTTTTTTCATGAACATGCCAAACAAAATCACCTGCTACTTTAACTAATTTAAATTGGTAATCATTCATCTGTGCAATTACGCGGGGAGACCAGAGGTCGTTAAACTTTACAAATTTATCTTTTAAGTTGATTTTATTTTGCTTCATCTCTAACTTCCTTAGTTCTGTTTATCGCGATACTAACAGCAGCATGGGAATGTAATTGACTCGTGTCATATAAAGGGGTTTCAGTGTGATCCTCTTGAAGTAACAAAGGTAATTCAGTACAACCTAAAATGATAGCTTGTGCACCATCTTTAACTAAATTATTAATTATGTTGATAGCTTTGATACGAGAGCTTTCATTTATTTCCCCAATACACAGTTCACCAAAGATAATATTTTGTAGAGTCTCTCTTTCTTTTATCTGGGGGGTTAATACTTGCAAGCCAAATTTGTCTTTGAGTCTGTCTTTGTAGAAACCTAACTCCATAGTTTGTTTTGTTCCAAGTAAACCTACGCAATTGATTTTATCTTTAAGAAGTTGCGCGCCAGTGACGTCAGTTATATGGAGTAAGGGTATAGTGATTGCTTTGTCTATTTCATGGGCAACATGGTGTAATGTATTATTACAAATCATTAAAAAATCAGCGCCAGATGACTCAATTAAAAGCGCTTGAGACACAAGTTTATCTGTTATAGATGACCAATTTTTTTGTTTTAATAAAATTTCTATTTCTGCAAAGTTCATACTATGTAAATTAATTCTAGCTGAATGTAACTCACCAAAACGATGTTTTATTTCTTGATTTATTGTCTCGTAATATAATGCTGTAGACTCCCAGCTTAATCCGCCAAGCATACCTATGGTTTTCATTTTAGATCCAATGTTTTGTATTTACTAAATTATAATTGAAATCTAACACTGGAAATTGTAAAAAATTGCACCTTTGTAATACACTGGCAATTTATTTTTAAATGAATGTTTAACCCAAATTGGGGCAGTAAAATTAAAAATAAAAAAGCGCTCGAAAGCGCCTTGGTGCAAGTAAATTGGGTATTGTTTATTATGTCAACTAGGCTGGTGTAGTATGTTTTTTCAACATGGAGTATAGTTCGTCTTTTAGACGTAGTCTTTTTACTTTTAATGTTTCTAAATATTCATCTGATGTATTTTCTACACCTTCTTCAATGCGAATAACTTCATGATCAAGCTCATGATAGTCCTTAAATAAGCGAGAAAAATACGCATTTGTCATTTTTAATTCTCTAATTTCTTCTTTAAATTCAGGGAACTCATGATGAATGTCATGTTTTTGTATATTCATATTATTTTCCTAATGTGCGCAGTGAATACAGGTTTGGGTATAAGGTAGGGCATTGAGTCTTTCAGGGTGTATATCATTAGAGCAATGAGAGCATATACCATATTGGTCATTTGCTAACTTACGGATCGCTTCATTAACAAGCTGTAATTCACTTTTAGCCTCGTTGCGAATTTCATCGAGTACTTGATCGTTTTCGTTTTCAGTGGCTTGTTCTGCAAAGTCTTGTGATCGGCCTTGTTTAAAATCATTTTCGATTGCATTAATACGATTGATTAATTCAAGTTGCTTGTCTTTTAATGAGTCTAATAATTTGTTGACTGGCATCAGCATCTCCTTATTTAATAACTCCAGATTACGCCTTTGTTTATTAAAAAAATTGATCTAGCTCAAAAAACAAACCGATGTTTATAAACTTGCTTGTATTTAATTAATGAAAGGTTTTATTCAATGAAAAAAAATAGTGACTGATACCTTTTAAACAAAATCATATTAAAATCATGTAGATGACTGATATTGATATGATTGAACTTATAATACAAATTAAATAGCCTAACCATTTTAAATCACCATCTTCAATGCCTTTTTTATTTTTCATAATTAAACCTATAAAATGTTACTTTTTAAATAACTCTCTTAGAAATAACTAGTTATACAGTATCGTTAAGCTCATTATTGTATTTAATTGTATCAAGACACTCATTGCTAAAGCTTAATTTCTCATCGTATTTGCTTGCACTTAAAAAATATTTAGTACAAATTGAATCTATCATTTAAATCAAGAGATATTCATGAAAAATTTATTTGTTTTATCACAGATTATGTGCGGTATAGGCTTAAGTATGATACCTCTTTGTATAATTGCAAAAGAGTCACCGATTGCTATCGCGATCCATGGCGGTGCAGGTACGATTGAAAGAAGTAAATTTACTCCTGAAAAAGAGAAAGCCTATAGGGCTAAATTAAAGGAAGCAGTAGAAGCTGGCTATGCGTTATTAGGTAAAGGTGGTAGCAGCCTTGATGCTGTCACTACTGCCATTACTGTGTTAGAAAACTCACCATTTTTTAATGCTGGAAAAGGTGCCGTTTATACATATGATGAAAAACATGAAATGGATGCTTCTATTATGTATGGCAAAAATCGTCAAGCAGGGGCTGTATCTGGTGTGAAGCACATTGAGAACCCGATAAATTTAGCGCGCCTTGTGATGGATAAATCTGTTCATGTGATGTTATCTGGTAAAGGCGCTGAAACATTTGCAAAACATCAAGGCATAAAGTTAGTCGATAATAAAATATTTGATACCGAGCATAGGTATCAATCATTATTAAATGCCAAGAAAAAACTTAAAGCTGCACATTCAAATAAAGATTATCAGGCAAAACATAATGCACTGCCTGTTAATTATAAAATGGGCACTGTTGGTGCGGTGGCGTTAGATAAAGAGGGAAATGTTGCTGCGGGTACTTCTACCGGAGGCATGACTGCTAAGCGTTTTGGACGTATTGGTGATTCTCCTGTTATTGGTGCAGGGACATTTGCTGATAATAATTCTTGTGCAGTATCGGCTACAGGTCATGGCGAGTATTTCATTAGATATAATGTGGCGGCTGATATTTGCGCCAGAGTGCAATATCAAGGTAAAACGATAGAACAAGCTGGTAAGGAAGTCATTCATGATGTGCTTATGCCTGTTGGTGGTACAGGTGGTGTGATTATAATCGATACTAAAGGCAATATAAGTTTACCATTTAATACTAAAGGCATGTATCGTGCGACTAAGTCTAATACAACAAATACTTATGTAGGTATATTTAAAGCAGATTAATAGGAAGGGTGATTAAGCTCAGGAATATTTAAAAAATCGAATTAAATATCTGAGCTTAAGCGACTTGATTATCTAGCGTAAGGGTCATCAACAATTTTTTCTATAAACCACTTTCCTTTTTTCTGAATTAGCTTAACACTTCGCATGTCATCTACTTTTCTTCCGTTAAAAGTGCCAGAAAAAATTAATGTGATTGTTGCTTTATCTCCGTAGCGTTTACGTATACTTTTACTTGTTCTGTCGATTTCAATATTGACCTTATCAAACTGCATATTAATAAGGTTTCTCGCAAATTGGCGAGTACTGCCATAAGATTTTATGATTCTGGCAAGTTTAGGTGTTGACAATGACATTGTCTTTTTCAAATCTTTCTCTTCATAAATCGCATAGAAAAAAACGGTTGCTGTATATTCAGGAGAATTATTATCTCCTGAGACTTCAGCGTTATCATCTGAACAAGCACTTAAGAATAGAGCTAAGCAAGCCGTGAGGAAAGAACGAAAAAGGTACATATATAAACCTCAGAAGATAAATAATAATTTAAACATATATTTTTAGTTTAATGTTAAATATTTGATTGTAAAGGTTCGAAGAGTAAAGAAGTGAACAATAGAATTTATATTATTTGTGTAAATAAAAAAACCAAAACAGATGTTTTGGTTTTTAAGATTCAAAGCGTTAAAAAGCTATTGAACAAGTTCATCATCACTGAATTCGTCAGCAAACAATGGGCTAGATAAATAACGTTCAGCTGAGCTAGGTAAGATAACAACTATATTTTTATCTACATTTTCAGGCTTTTGAGCAATGCGAGAAGCTGCAACTACAGCTGCGCCAGATGAAATACCAGCTAAAATACCTTCTTCTTTCATTAGGCGATGAGACATGGCAATAGCTTCTTCATTTGAAACAAGTGCAACTTCATCAATCATTTCTAGGTCTAAGTTACCAGGAATAAAACCCGCACCTATCCCTTGAATTTTATGAGGACCAGGTGTTAGCTCTTTTCCTGCTAGCTTTTGTTGAATAACAGGTGAGTCTTCAGGTTCAACGGCAACAGATTTTATATCTAGATTTTTTTCTAGTTTAAGGTAACGACTCACGCCAGTGATAGTACCACCAGTACCAACACCTGCTACAAAGAAATCAATTTTACCATCAGTATCTTTATATATTTCAGGCCCTGTTGTTTCAAAATGAATTTTAGGGTTTGCTGGATTTTCAAATTGTTGTAATAAAATAAACTTATCAGGAGCACTTTGCTGAATTTCTTGTGCTTTTTCGATAGCACCTTTCATTCCTTTTGCACCTTCAGTTAAAACAACATTAGCACCTAATGCTTTTAGGAGCTTACGGCGCTCTAAACTCATCGTATTTGGCATAGTTAAGGTTAATTTATAACCCCTAGAAGCAGCTACAAAAGCAAGTGCAATACCAGTATTACCTGAAGTTGGTTCAATAAGCTCTTTTCCAGCAGTGAGTTCACCAGATTTTTCAGCTTCCCAAATCATTGAAGCGCCAATGCGACATTTTACACTGAAGCTTGGATTACGGGCTTCTACTTTTGCAAATACATTACCTTTAGTTACACGATTTAGTTTTACAAGTGGCGTATTGCCAATGCTGAGTGAATTATCATCAAAAATATTAGACATGAGATCCCTTATTCTCCAATTAAAGCTGGAATTTGTTATTACAAAGATACAATGAAATTGTTAAAACGAAAGTATAGTTTGGCTATAACATATATCAAAACAGTTTTTTCAAACATAAAAAGCTCAAAAGTTATAAAAATAACTTAAAAGCAAGCCTGTCGGTATTTACAGTGATGGCAGATTTGATTATTCTCGCAGAGCACAGCTTAATTTTCTAAAAAAGGAAAAACCTTTGATAAATGTGTTGTTAGTTGATGACCATGAACTTGTAAGAACGGGGATCAAAAGAATTCTTGATGATGTGAGAGGCTTTAAAGTCGTCGGAGAAGCTAAAACAGGTGAAGAAGCTGTTCAGTTTTGTCGTCAAAATCATCCTGATATTGTACTGATGGACATGAACATGCCTGGGATCGGAGGCATGGAAGCAACTAAAAAGATATGTAGATTTTGTCCTGATGTGAAAGTCATTGTTTTAACAGTTCATTGCGAAGACCCTTTTCCGAGCAAAGTGATGCAAATGGGAGCCCATGGTTATTTAACTAAAAGTGCAGGTTCCAATGAAATGGTTCATGCGATAAAAGCCGTTAAGTCAGGTCAAAGATATATCGCTCCTGAGATTGCACAACAAATTGCTTTGGCGCAATTTAGTGGGCGAACAGATGAAAATCCTTTTAAAAGTTTGTCAGATCGTGACCTGCAAATTATGTTAATGATCACAAAAGGTGAAAAAGTTCAAAATATTGCAGAGCAACTTAATTTAACGTCTAAAACGGTTAATAGTTACCGCTATCGTATGTTCGAAAAATTAGATATAGGTGGCGATGTAGAATTAACACATTTAGCTATCAGACATAAAATGATTGATATCGACACTGAAGGTTTTTAGTTTCACTTTATTTAAAACTGAAATTGTTTGAGTATACGAATGCAGTCATTTGATCCAAAAATATTTATAAACTCTTTATCTGAAGAACCGGGTGTATACCGGATGTTAGATAAAGAGCTCCAAGTCATTTATGTTGGCAAAGCAAAAAATCTAAAAAAACGTGTTTCAAGTTACTTTCGAAGTCATATTCCAGAAAGTAAAACCAGAGCTTTGGTTAAAAATATTTGCAGTGTTGAAGTTACACTCACAAATACTGAAACTGAAGCGCTGTTGTTAGAAAATAATCTGATCAAACAATATCAGCCTAGGTACAATATTTTACTTAGAGATGATAAGTCATACCCCTATATTTTATTAACAGACCATATACATCCAAGACTGAGCTTTCATCGAGGAGCCCAAAAAATCAAAGGTGATTATTTTGGACCTTATCCAAGTTCAGGAGCAGTGTCTCAAAGTCTACGTTTAATGCAAAAGATTTTTCCGGTGCGTCAATGTGAGGATGCTTATTATCGTGCACGAAGCCGACCTTGTTTGCAATTTCAATTAAAACGTTGTTCTGCGCCTTGTGTAGGTGAAATTAGTCAAACTGATTACCAACAGCAAGTTAGTTTTGTCCGTCTTTTTTTAAGCGGTAAATCATCTCAGGTAATTTCTGAACTTGTTAATAAAATGGAAGCTGCCAGTATTGCATTAAATTTTGAAAAAGCAGCGACCTTCAGAGATCAAATTTTAGTATTAACTAAAATGCAGGAACAACAATCGGTCACTGGAACACATGCTGAAATGGATGTAATAGGTTTTGAGTCAAAAAATGGTTTAACAGCCGTGCACATTTTGATTATTAGGGATCATAAAATTTTAGGTAGTAAAACTTTTTATCCTAAAATACCAAAGGATTCAACAGAAAACGAAATTCTTGCCTCTTTTTTGTCGCAGTATTATTTATCTGTCACTAATGGCTCTAGGATCCCAAAAGAGGTTGTTTTACCTTTTACTTACCCAGAACAAGCAGAGCTTGCAGCTGCATTATCACAAGTGAGTGATAGGAAAATAAAATTGCAAACCACAACTAGGGGGGAAAAATATCAGTATTTACAACTAGCTAATAAAAATGCATTAAACAGTATTGTTATAAAGCAAAGTGCACAAGACTCGATCACAAAACGTTACGATTTATTAAAAGAGACATTGCAGCTAGATAATATAAATCGTATGGAATGTTTTGATATTAGCCATACTATGGGAGAAAATACAGTTGCATCTTGCGTGGTATTTGATTCAAATGGGCCAAATAAAAAAGAATACAGGCGCTTTAATGTAACAGGGATCACTGGCGGCGATGATTATGCTGCTATGGCCTTTGCACTAAAAAAACGTTATAGCAAAATGATTGATGAATCAAAAGTTCCTGATGTTTTATTCATTGATGGTGGTAAAGGACAGTTATCGCAAGCTGAAACTTTTTTTAAGGATTGGCATTTAGATAAGCTGCCTTTATTAATTGGTGTTGCAAAAGGAACAAGTAGAAAACCGGGACTTGAAACTTTATTAATGGATGCCGGTAGAAAAACAATAAATTTGGACTCTCATTCGCCAGCGTTACATTTAATTCAACATATAAGGGATGAATCACATCGTTTTGCCATTGCAGGTCATAGGAACAAAAGGCAAAAGCAGCGAAACCAATCAATTCTTGAAGAAATCTCAGGCATAGGTCAAAAAAGAAGGCAGGCAATTTTAAAATACCTGGGAGGTATACAAGGTGTGAACGCTGCAAATAAAGAGCAATTGTGTAATGTTCCTGGGATCAGCCAAGAGTTGGCTGAAAAGATATTTAATCATTTGCATGATAAATAATAATCTTGGGCAAGAATAAGGTTAGAATAAAAATATAAAATAGAGTCTCTTTTAAATAAACATATTTCCTGATTTAATTTTTGTCTTAATAAGCAGTTAGTTAAATTTAATTTCAATCTTTTGCATGGTAAAAGGTAATTCTTCGTGCGAATATACAAAAAAAAGTAATCACAAGTAGTTATGTGGAATATACCTAATATAATAACAGCCTTTCGAATTTTTCTTATCCCTATTTTTGTAGTGGTATTTTATTTACCATACTCTTGGGCTTTCTTTGGTGCCGCCTTTATTTTTTGGTTGGCAGCAGTTACTGACATCTTAGATGGCTATCTGGCGCGTAAACTTGAACAATCAACTCCCTTTGGTGCTTTTTTAGATCCCGTTGCTGATAAAGTAATGGTGTCTGTTGCACTTATTTTATTAGTACAACATTACCAAAGTATTTGGATCACTATACCGACAGTAATAATCATTGGGCGAGAAATAATTGTTTCAGCATTAAGGGAATGGATGGCGGAACAAGGAAAACGTGGGCGAGTAGCTGTATCCCAATTAGGAAAAATAAAAACGTTAGCACAAATGTTATCCATTATGGGTCTTACATGGCAATTGGCTCCGTGGATGACTTATCTGAGTTATGCCTGTTTATATGTAGCAACAGTATTAACTTTTTGGTCAATGGTACAATATTTACAACTTGCATGGGCTGATTTGAACTCTCATGCGAGTTAAACGTGCATTTTTACAGCGCTTTAGCTGAAAAATGAGCAAACAGATTAAAAGTAACATTTTAGTGTTGACGCGTAATATAATCTCTGTAGAATGCGTCCGTGTTGAGAGGGGAGCGACTCCTGATTAACAAAAGCAAAGAGGTTTAAATTACTTTTTGCATGTGATGCGGTACTAGCTCAGCTGGTAGAGCGCGACCTTGCCAAGGTCGAGGTCACGAGTTCGAGCCTCGTGTACCGCTCCAAATATTAATTATTCCTCAATGAATAATTAATATTCCACACGCTTTCATTTTATATGATAGCAACTCGATGCCCGAGTGGTGGAATTGGTAGACACAAGGGATTTAAAATCCCTCGCTCTTAGAGTGTGCCGGTTCAAGTCCGGCCTCGGGCACCATTTTAAATAATGGCTTATTTAAAAGTGGAAAACAGTATAGTTTAACTGTAATAAACTAAATGTGATGCGGTACTAGCTCAGCTGGTAGAGCGCGACCTTGCCAAGGTCGAGGT
>NZ_FOLO01000082.1 GCF_900112265.1 Pseudoalteromonas denitrificans DSM 6059
TTACGATTACGACATAGATATAGTCGAATTAGAAATACCAGAAGATCATATTCATATGGTCGTAAGAAGTGAACCAAAAATGTCACCTAGTCAAATCATGCAGGTGATAAAAAGTATTTCAGCCAGAGAGTTTTTCAAATTATATCCAGATATTAAAAGACGTTATTTCTGGGGTGGGAAACTTTGGACTCAAAGTTATTTTGTTGAAACAATAGGAAATGCAACAGAAGATACTATTCGTAAATATGTGCAAAACCAATTGATTGAATTAGATAAAAAAGAAGTTCACGGAAGTCAGCTGGGACTCTTTTAAACTCGGTCGCTTGCGGCCGATTCTTTTATCGAAAGTTTTTGATTCACATCTAATAACTTCTTTAATACTGTCGCCATCTTATACGGAGGTATAAAACCCTGACTAAATTGGGATAACTCTTGATCAACACGCTGCAATTTTTGTTTTGCCAACTCAATTTCATTGCGTAATTGTAGGGTGTAATCTTGTGTGAGTGCATGATTAAACATGTCTATTTTCACTTTCCCTTGGCTTAAAGACTGATTTTGCCTTTTAATTTGCTTTTTGTTATTAGCAAGTTGTGTATGTAAAGGTGATAGCACAAACCAAATACTTAAATAAAGCACTAAAAATAAGCCTATGCCTAATACTAAATATTTCTCACGGCTTTGTAGTTGCGTTAACTTTTCTGACCAAACCATCCATTGCTCTTTCATGGTTGGTCTCCTTCAACTTCTGCTGAAATACGTGTTGCTACACGAAACTCAACTTGTTCACCTTCATTTTCATTCGTAAATTCAATAATAGAAAATGATTTTCCTGAGAAAAATGAAGATCTTTTTAATCCATCAAACCAATGAGGTAATTTTGAAGGAACTTGTGTTAAACCCTTAAGTTCAATTTCGTGATTTACAAATTGAAATTCAGTTAACCAAATATCATTATGATGATATTCAGCTAAATCAGACATCACATCCGCATAACTTGTTTTATTGTCTTTATTACGGCCAGCGATATATTCAAATACCATTTTTTTGTGTTGATGCTCTTTGTTTAATTTATTTAGCTGTTGTGATAAAAAATTCTTATCTTGTTTAACTGAAAGCGCAGCCTGTAATTCGTTTATACTTGCATTTTGCTGGTCTACTTTTTGTTTTATGTGCGTTAACGTTTTTTTAGTATCAGCATTTACATAAAATAAAGCTCCCGTATAACCAATGCAAATGATAAGTACAACAAGCCAAGAAGCTACGATATTAGTTAAACTAAGTGGGTCTTTTATGGGTCTTAAATCATCTAGATAGAGATTAATGCGTTGCTTCATTTTCACTCCCTATCAGTTCCATTACAGCACTAATTGAAAAATGTAATTGTTCATTTTGGCCCATACAATGAGGTAAATGGCTTTTAAACTCCATAACTTTAACAGGGAAATGTACTTTTAATTGTTCAACAATTTCAGGTAAATGCTCGCAAGGCAGATGTAATTGCAATGACTTTAATGGGGGTTGTTTCAGCTGGCTTTCAAAAAAGTCGATTGAACGCTGAACTTCTAAACTAAATGAGTCTAGTAGTCCCATAGAAAGATCTTCCATTGCCATCGAAGGTAATCGCGTGAAACCACGTAATCTACGTGAAAACACTAAACTTCCTTCTCGAATTATTTGAATACTGGGTTCTTGACCTAATTGCTGATACACAATTAAATTAGCTGCACTTTCTATTTCAAGCAATCCAGTTAAAGCCAACTCTTCACATGTTATATGCTCAAGTTCCGCTTTACTTTTTTGAACGCTATTAATAATTGGCATTAGAATTGTTTTATTGGCAACAAACACAGATATTTTTTCCTGCCCTCCTTGTTTTATAGGGTTTTCAATAAAATCAGCAATAATGCTTTCAGCGGGAATAGTGACTAAATCTTTCACTGTCCAAGGTAATGATTGTTTAATTTCGTTTAATGACAGATTTGGTTTATCCATTTGTACTATCTGATACATATGAGAAGGCAGTACCACAGCTACCTTAGCAACTTCGACATCAAGCCCATCGATGCATAATGTAATGCTCGTTGATAGTTCAGACTCATTGTTATATGAGATGATATTTTCAGCTACCACTAACCACTGGTCTTGTTTAAGTTCAAGACTCACAGCTATAACTTTATCCAGCTGAATCACCAGACCAATATAGTTAGTATTATTTTTACCTTTTGTTAAAAAAGGAAGTCGCGAAAGCAAGTTTTTTATCATATGTTGTTATAGTCATTATTCATAAAAAATTAATTGAACCAGCGCCCAGTAGTTAAAATTATCAAAAATCTACTCAAGATAGCAAGTAGTTTAAATTTAAAGAATTTAAGACAAAATTTATACTAACAGAAACTATTCTATAACACATTTAGGAAGTGCTAATTTTACAAATAAAAATCAAAAAACAAGCAAAATAGACTATTTACTCAACACAATAAAAATGTTATTGAAATGTGTATTTATCATATTTTATACTTTAGAAAATGCAGTTAGTTCTTGCAATGGCTCAGCAAAATAATGCCCCTGAGCACCAGTTACACCTAATTTTTTCAACATGTCTAATTCTACTTTTTGCTCAACCCCTACCGCAAAAACAGGTAAAAAATATAGTTTAGCAAATCGTGTGATCTGCTTTATTTTTTGCTGTTTTTCAATATTACGATTAATGTTATGTACTAAGTTATAATCTAACTTAAGTGATTTTATATTATATTTAATAAATAAATCATGCTCTAAGCCTAAGTCAATAATAGCACCTTCGACTTTATCTAAAATAAGTGTTACTTCATATTCTTTCAGTAAAAATAAAACTTGCTGCAATTGATTATCAATATTTAATAAGTCAGCCTCTGCTATTTCTAATATAATATTTTTATGCATTTTAGTTTGTTCAAATAATTCAATGAGCCAATTAAAAAAACTCCTTTTCAGCCAATTCACTTGATGTATATTAATGCTAATTTGATGCATACTGCTTTCAGTTTTAATCACTTTAACAACTTGCTCTATTATTTCCTGGTCAAGTTGTAGCATTTGCTGTTCAGATTTTATAGCTGGTAATAATTGTGCTGCATTTAGCAAACCTAAAGTTTTATGTCGCACCCTCAGTAAAGCCTCATGCTGTAAAATATCCCCATTAAATAAAGAAAATACAGGTTGGAATAATAATATATAACGTTTTTTTTCAATATAATCTGATATATCATTTGGCGTTAGGGCAAACAGCTGAGTTTGTGTATGATTATAGGAATAACAATAATATGATAGCCATTCACTCGACTTAGAAACCATTAATGCAGACTGAGCTAATTGATATACCATCATTTGATCAGCACCAAAACCATAATTACACACCCCCATTTTTAAACTGTTAATTACATTATTTTTTATAACATCAGGGTTATACATTTGTATTTCGGTTGTTTTATCTAATAATAGTTCATGTAGTTTTTGAATACATAAGTCTACATTTACTGTTTTTATTTGCTTTAAAGTAATTGTTAAACTGTCAGTATTGAGTATCTTAATAGAGATTTGTTTGACTTCAGTTAAATTTGTTTTCAAATCTGACTTCAGTTTTATTAAAAACTCATCATCTATATTACTTTGAGGTGACTGGACTATAACAAAAAGACTTTTTCCTGTTGTTACTGATGTTTTAGTTGCTAAATATTTTTTATTAACTTCAACGCCTAATAAAGAAGCACTCAATTTAGGCTCATCGTTTATAGCAACTCTTGGTAACTGAGGCATTGGAATTTCACGCTTTGTCATTTCACTTTTTTCACTCTTTATTTTTTCCGTAAAAAAGCGAAAAAAATGCAATGATTTATAAAGCTTCGCAAAGAATTTCAGTAGTCTTGCCATAAGATACTTGTAAAAATATAAAGCAGTAAAACAAGTGTTGTTCAACAATGACGGGAATTCAAGCATAATGTGAATATGTTTTTAACTTTTATATATGGCTAATACATACTTCTATAGTGATTAATTCAATAAGTTAGCAACTTCTTAAAACAAATTAATGTTAGATATAAAAAAACCTGCAAAAGCAGGTTTTTAAATAATGATGTCTCTACGTTTTAAATTTTTAAAACGGAATATCATCATCAAAATCAATTGGTGGCTCCATAGGAGCTGAAGCAGTGCCTGCATTTTGAGGTTTAGGTGCAAAGCCCCCTTGCTGCGCTGGCGCTTGCTGTTGTGGCGTAAAACCACCTTGCTGCGCTGGCGCTGACTGCTGTTGTGGCGCAAAACCACCTTGTTGAGCTGGCGCTTGCTGCTGCGGAGCAAAACCACCTTGTTGAGCTGGCGCTTGTTGCTGCGGTGCAAAACCACCTTGCTGTTGTTGTGGTTTTTGGAAGCCGCCTTGTTGCTGTTGTGCAGGTTTTTGGAAACCACCAGCTTGAGCGCCATCATTACGACCACCTAGCATTTGCATTTGACCACTGAATTGATCAACAACGACTTCTGTCGTGTATTTGTCTTGGCCTTGCTGATCTTGCCATTTACGTGTCTGTAATTTACCTTCAACATAAACCTGAGAACCTTTACGTAAATATTCACCTACAATTTCAGCTAATTTGCCAAAAAATACAACTCGGTGCCATTCAGTTTTATCAACCATTTGACCTGTATTTTTATCTTTGTAGCTATCTGCTGTTGCTAAAGTAATGTTTGCAACTGCACCGCCATTAGGCATATATCTTACTTCTGGATCTTGGCCTAAATTACCAACCAGTATTACTTTATTTACACCGCGAGCCATTGAGTACTCTCCTTTTATTTGGTTTATGCTGCAACGATTTCTCGTGCTTGTTCAAGGTCAAATTCTTTATCTTTAACCTTTAAATATGTTCTATTCTCTTCTAAAACAACCGTCGCTTCAACCACACCTTTTAATACAACTAAACGTGCGGCTAAGTCTTGTGCTTGTTGTTCAGTATCAATTTCTGATAATAAACTGATTAATTTACTTCTAGGTGGAATTACCATGCCCGAAGCGATAGCCAGCCATATTACCCCAACCAAGGCTGCTGCGGCAAATACTGATTGCGCAGAATCAAAAGAAGCGATGAATCCGCCGAGGATGCCCCCTAAAAATGCACCAAAAAATTGCCCCGATGAAAATACCCCCATCGCAGATCCTTTTTGGTTGGCGGGCGCCATACGAGACACCATAGCTGGCATAGTTGCTTCTAAATAATTAAAAGCAATAAAATAACCCAACATACATGCTGCTACGCCCCAACTTGATTCAGACACTAAGGTCAAGGTCATTAAGCTGGCAACCATTAATGCAATTGAGCCTATGAATGCTTGTTTTTCTTTTTCTTTTTTAATAGCGATGATCATAATAGGCACCATTAAAAAGAAAGCTAAAAATAATACCGGAATATAAAGCTGCCAATGTTGCTCTGCTTTTAATCCGTCTGAAATTAATTGACTTGGCAATACTACAAACATAGCAGTTAAAGTTAAATGTAAAACCATTACACCAAAATCTAATCGCGCTAACTGTGGGTTTCTAATAATTTTTTTTATATCATCAAATACAGCTGATGTTTCACCTTTTGGTGCACGGTTTACAGCTGTAGGGACTAAAGTAAGCACAATAACAATACCTGCGATTGCGAGCATGGCTGTCAACCAGAATATACCACTCACACCATAAGAATTAGCAACGATTGGACCTAATAACATCGCAAATGCAAAACTCAGCCCTATGCACATACCAATCACAGCCATTACTTTTGGTCTTTGCTCATCTCGGCTCAAATCTGCAGCCAGTGCTAATACTGTACTCGCGATTGCTCCCATACCTTGTAAGGCACGACCTAAAGTTACAACATATATAGAGTCAGCCATAGCAGCAATTAACGACCCTACTGCAAACATAATTAAGCCAGCCACTATGACGCGTTTTCTACCGTATTTATCCGACAGCCACCCCATAGGTACTTGTAATAATGCTTGTGTTAAACCATAAGCCCCAATAGCTAAGCCAATCCATAAAGGTGAAAAACCTTCTAATTCTTGACCATATATAGCCAATACAGGCATTAGCATAAATAAACCTAACATGCGAAATGCAAATACACTGGCTAAGGTTACTGCAGTACGTTTTTCTAGCGCATTAAGGGAAGATGAACTCATATTATTTTTAGCACTTATTTATATAATAAATAGGGAAAGATTAATTGCCGAGAGTTTAACACATATATTTAGCACACAGCTCACAAAAATTTGATCTCAACTGAAAATATTCTTTATTTTGATCAAAATAAAACAACTGTATAAATATCCACTAAAAAAGTAATTTGGGGCTAGGATTATTTGCACATTATGAGATACTAAACACAATTCCCATAAAAACCAAAAGCGATGAGCATGGATCAAATAGACGTTAGAGGCGCAAGAACCCACAACTTAAAAGACATAAGCCTAACAATACCAAGGGATAAACTAATAGTTATTACTGGCTTATCGGGCTCAGGCAAATCTTCACTCGCTTTTGATACTCTATATGCCGAAGGACAACGCCGCTATGTTGAGTCTTTATCTGCTTATGCGCGCCAGTTTTTATCTTTAATGGAGAAACCTGATGTGGATCATATAGAAGGTTTATCACCTGCGATCTCTATTGAACAAAAATCAACATCACATAATCCGCGCTCAACCGTGGGAACAATTACCGAGATATACGATTATTTACGTCTTTTATTTGCCAGAGTTGGCGAACCTCGATGCCCCACACACCATTTACCCTTAACAGCACAAACGATTAGTCAAATGGTTGATCATGTTTTAGAGCTAGAAGCGGGTACTAAAATCATGGTACTCGCTCCTGTAGTGACAGAACGAAAAGGTGAACATGTAAAGCTTCTAGAGCAACTCGCTGCTCAAGGGTTTATACGTGCCAGAATTGATGGTGAAGTTTGTGACTTATCGGATCCACCTACATTAGAGTTACATAAAAAGCATTCTATTGAAGTTGTTGTCGATCGCTTAAAAGTTAAAGATGGTTTGCAATTACGCTTAGCTGAATCATTCGAGTCTGCATTAACTTTATCAAACGGTGTGGCACAAATCGCTTTTATGGATGAACCTGAACGTGAACATATCGTTTTTTCAGCTAATTTTGCCTGCCCAAGCTGTGGGTATGCCATGACAGAATTAGAACCAAGATTATTTTCATTTAATAATCCTGCGGGGGCTTGTCAAACTTGTGATGGTTTAGGTGTAAAGCAGTTTTTTGATCCTGCTCGTGTGGTACAGAATCCTGAACTCAGTTTAGCTGGCGGAGCAATCAGAGGTTGGGACAAACGCAGTTTTTATTATTTCCAAATGCTGCAAGCTGTTGCCGAACACTTTGAGTTTGATCTTGACACCCCGTTTCAAGACTTGCCAAAAAAAGTACAAAAAATCGTATTAACAGGCTCAGGAAAAAAAGAAATAGAGTTTAAATATTGCAACGACCGTGGTGATATTGTAGTGCGTAATCATGTTTTTGAAGGCGTGATTAATAATATGAGCCGTCGCTATAAAGAAACAGAATCAAACTCAGTACGTGAAGAATTATCAAAATATCAAACAAATCAAGATTGCCCGAGCTGTTCAGGCGCTCGCTTAAAAGAAGAAGCCCGAAACGTCTTTATTGGACAAACCAACCTGCCAAAAGTCACTCATATGAGTATAGGCGAGGCAACAACATTTTTTGACAACCTAAAACTCACAGGACAAAAAGGTCAAATTGCCGATAAAATACTGAAAGAAATCAAAGACAGATTATCTTTTTTAGTTAATGTTGGTTTAAATTATTTATCACTAGAGCGCAGTGCAGAGACTTTATCAGGCGGTGAAGCGCAACGTATTCGTTTAGCAAGCCAAATTGGTGCTGGTCTTGTTGGTGTCATGTACGTTTTGGATGAACCCTCAATTGGTTTACATCAAAGAGATAATGATAGATTACTTAAAACACTCACCTATTTACGAGACTTAGGCAATACAGTGATCGTCGTTGAACATGACGAAGATGCAATTCGCTGTGCAGACCATATTATAGATATAGGTCCTGGTGCAGGTGTCCATGGGGGGTATGTTATTGCCGAAGGTCAATATGATGACATCATAAATTGTAAAGACTCACTTACCGGGCAATATCTATCAGGTAAAAAAGAAATCGCAGTGCCTAAAAAGCGCCACCTATGTGATAACAGCCCAGATGGTAAATGGTTAGAATTATTTGGAGCCAGTGGTAATAACTTAAAAAATGTAGATTTACGTATTCCATTTGGACTCATGACCTGTATCACAGGTGTATCAGGGTCAGGTAAATCTACACTTATAAATGATACTTTGTATAAATTAGCTCACACAGAACTTAACGGTGCTACCACAGCTGAAGCTTCTGCATATAAAACAATTAAGGGTCTTGAGCATTTTGATAAAGTAATCGATATTAATCAGAGCCCAATAGGGCGTACTCCGAGATCAAACCCTGCAACTTACACTGGAATTTTCACTGCTATCCGTGAACTATTTGCTGGTACTCAAGAAGCCCGTTCTCGAGGTTATAAAGTTGGCCGGTTTAGCTTTAATGTAAAAGGTGGACGCTGTGAAGCATGTCAGGGTGATGGCATGATCAAAGTAGAAATGCACTTTTTACCTGACGTATACGTACCTTGTGATGCCTGTAAATCACAAAGATATAACCGCGAAACCCTAGAAATAGTGTATAAAGGCAAAAATATTCATCAAGTCCTTGATATGACTGTTGAAGATGCTTACACCTATTTTGATAAAATCCCAGCAATTGCGCGTAAGTTACAAACTTTAATGGATGTTGGTTTATCTTATATTCGTTTAGGTCAATCAGCTATTACACTATCTGGTGGTGAAGCCCAAAGAGTCAAACTTGCTAAAGAGCTATCCAAAAGAGATACCGGAAAAACCTTATATATTTTAGATGAACCCACAACAGGTTTACATTTTCATGATATTCAACAGTTATTAGCGGTATTACATAGATTAAGAGATCACGGTAATACCATGGTGGTGATTGAGCATAACTTAGATGTGATAAAAACGGCTGACTGGATTGTTGATTTAGGCCCTGAAGGTGGTTCAGGTGGCGGTGAAATTTTAGTTGCAGGTACACCTGAAGACGTCGCAACTCATAAAACCTCATTTACCGGGCATTACTTAAAGCCTTTACTCAAATGAAATAAATAAAAAGTAAGGCCGTATAAACACGGCCTTATGTATATTATTTTTTAGTCTTCAAGCAAATGTTCACTTAACAATTCTTTTTCTTGATCAGATAGTGCTTGTGCTTTTTTCTTATTAAAATCATATCTTACAACAACTGTTTTACCTAAGGCACATTGCTCATTATGTTGCCACGCACTTTGTTCTATAACAAATGAACTGTTCCCAATGCGACGAATAGCGGTTTTAATTTCAACCTCTTGCCCGTAAAATAACTCACCTTGAAACTCTACTTCTATTTTAGCAATGATTAAGCGCCATTTTTGAGGATCTAAATCTGGAGTAAAAAATTTAAAAATAGGCGTTCGAGTCGCTTCAAACCAAACAGGTAGTACGGTATTGTTAATATGCCCTAATGCATCCGTTTCAGTGAAACGTGGCAGTATTTTTTCTATAAACATGGTTACACCTAAAATACAGGTTCTCAAAGAAGAACCTTAAATAATAAATTAAAAAGGGATCTCATAAATGTCAGATCTGATACGTACATATGAAAATGCACTTAGCCCTGAGTTCTGTGACAACTTTATCAAAATTTTTGAACAAAGCCCCCATTTAAAACAAGGAACTACCAGTGGTGGTATCGATTTAGCTAAAAAAGATAGCAAAGATCTGTATTTAAGCATGTATCCTGAATATACAGAATATAACAAATACATGTTAGGTGTGACCGCTGAAAAAGTTTTTGAATATATCACAGACAACTTTTTAATTATGATAGGTGCATTTGGTTTAACTGTATATCACCCAAAAACAGGTGAACCAACCAATTTAACAATCGATAATTTTGAAGAAGTGGGTAAGCCACAGGTATCAACTTTAGTACAACAATTGTTTAGATTAGGCCCCATCCAAGCTCAAAAATACCAAAAAAATAAAGGTGGTTACCCTTATTATCATAGTGAAGTTTACCCACAAGCAGGCAATAATGATGCACTTCACCGTGTATTAGCATTTATGTTTTATTTAAATGATGTCGACGAAGGTGGTGAGACTGAGTTTTATTATCAAAAGAAAAAGCTAAAACCAACCCAAGGGACTATGGCTATTTTCCCTGGTTATTTTACCCATACACATAAAGGTAATATCCCGATATCAAATGATAAATATATAGTGACCTCTTGGGTGTTATTTAATCCAGCAGAAAAAATTTATGGCACACCTCAAACGAATCAAAAATAAACGAGAAACAGTTATGTTTAAAAAAGTAATATTTGCCTTATGTGCGATGGGAGTCTCTCAAAATACATTGGCTGAACCGTTAGATAAAAAATATATCAGTTATTTAGGCCCCATTGCACCACTGAACCAATTTAAACCTTATGAAACAGCGCAACAAAATGAAATCATTAATAACCTATTACCTCATATAGAGAAAACAGATAAATCGCTATCTATATTTGGTGAAAAACTGACTTGGAAGCCTTTATCTAAATTAAGCGCTTTAACAGAACCAGGATTGCAAGCCATTAAATTGACTTTATCTGTTAAACGTTTTGTTGAAGGGAAACTTAAAACACAGGGTATAGAAAAAGCGAGTCTATTTATCAATAGTCAAACATTAAGTGACAATGACGGTACTTATAATTTGAGCTTAACACCTGGCGATCATCAAGTTGTTATTATTGCTGAAAAAGTAGCTGATTGGAACAAAGTAGTTCTTGATTTTGAAGGTAAAGCAGAGCATGACAAAGTCACACTCTCTACAGATGATTTACACCCATTATCAGCACAACAATTATATGATGCAAAAGTCATTTCAGACCTAAGCTTATCCCCCGATGCTAAGCAAATGGTGTGGACGAGCTTGGCTTATAATAATAAATCAAAAAATAATGCAATTCGCGCCTCTGAATTATTAGATAAAAAAACACATTTAGTACGCTATCGCTGGGAAGATGGTAAAGCATCAAACTTTATTTGGAGCCCAAATAATAAAAATCTTGTTTATCTCATTGATGGAAAACTGAAACAATTAAACAGAAAGACCTTAGCCATCTCTACATTAAGTGATAATTTAACTGGCGCCAGTGGTTTTGAATATTTTGATGATACAACACTGATTTTTAGTTGGAACAAAACAGCTAAAAAAAACGAATCTCTTACTAAGCATTATAAAGGATTAGAAGACCGATGGTCGTATGCCCGCAATAGCAATCAAGTGCATTTATTAGATTTAAACTCAGGTATTGTTCGTCAAGTAAGCTCACCAAAATTTAGCCACACACTTGAAGACTTTAATGCCAATACAGGTAAAGTATTACTAAGTCGCAATCCAATAAATTATGCAGCACCACCGCATATGTTAACTGAATTAGTAGAAGTATCACTTAATGATAACTCAGAAAAACTAATAGGAAGTTACCGTACGTTTAATAGTGCACAATATGCAAAAAATGGATTTTACATTAGCGCAGGCCCTGCATTTATGAATGGCGCAGGTCAAAACCTCCCTAAAGGAATGCTACCAAATAACTACGATGGTCAGCTTTATAAAGTAAGTGCTGATGGCAAAAAAGTAACAGGCATTTCTAAATCGTTTAACCCATCCATTGGTCATTTTGAAGTTTTGAAAAATGATGACATTGTTTTATCAGTTACTGAAAAAGATACGCGCCAACTTTATTTATTTGATGAAAGCAAACGTCGTTTTAAAAAATTAAAGACACAGCTTGATATAGTCGAAAAATTCTCATTATCTGCGGCGAAAAAACCATCATTGCTATATTCTGGTACTAACGCCTCCAATCCTCAAAAAATCATGCAACTCAATCTAGCTAAAAACAGAAGTAAAGTCTTACTTGACTCTCAAACGCACTTTTATCAAGACTCTGAAATTGCTACTTTAGAAGAGTTTAACTTTGTAAATAAAGACAAAGTTGAAATTACAGGGCGTGTTTATATTCCTCATAATTTAGATAAAACTAAAAAGCACCCTGCACTTGTTTATTATTACGGTGGTACTTCTCCGGTAACAAGAGGTTTCACTGGCCGTTACCCTTTTAATTTTTGGGCTGCTAACGGCTATGTAGTATATGTATTACAACCAACTGGTGCCACAGGGTTTGGCCAAGAGTTTTCGGCGAAGCATGTTAATGCCTGGGGTAATTATACTGCCGATGACATTATCAAAGGTACAGGCGAATTTCTAAAAGCCTATCCATATGTTGATGCCAAAAAAGTAGGTAATTTAGGGGCTTCTTATGGTGGCTTCATGACCATGTTACTTGCTACTCAAACTGATATATTTAGCGCATCAATTTCCCATGCTGGGATCTCAAATATAACGTCTTATTGGGGACAAGGTTGGTGGGGTTACTTATATTCAGGTGAAGCATCAAAAGGAAGTTTTCCTTGGAATAACGCCAAATTATACAGTCAACATAGCCCAGTATTTAGTGCAGATAAAGTAACAACCCCATTATTATTAATACATGGCAATGCCGATACTAATGTACCACCTGGTGAAAGTCATAACATGTATACCGCACTTAAGTTATTAGACAAAGATGTTGAACTGGTTGAATATAAAAATACAAACCATCAAGTATTTGCTCGAGATAAAAGGTTTCATTGGTGGAATACTATAATGGCCTATTTTGATAAGAACTTAAAAGATCAGCCTCAGTGGTGGGATCATTTGTATCCAAATAAATAGATCTAAACATGAGTGCGATTACAGATCGCACTCATTTTGCTCCTATTAACAACATAAATTGATACATATCAAGCACCATTAAGTTTATACCTAAAACACCTATAACTGCGACATTTTGCCACACTCAAAAGTGAAACCTTACCTATATACTGCACTCGTTGTAATCAAATATTACTAGGATTGTGAATATGTTATCAAATAAGACCCTTATTGCTCTAGCGTGCAGTACTGCACTTTCTCCCTTTTTAGCGACTCAAGCACAAATAACAAAAAATATTGAACATATTGAAGTAACGGGATCCCATATAAAACGCGTAGATCTTGAATCAGCTAGCCCAGTAACCATTATTAATGCTGCAGATATTGCACTTTCAGGGATCTCTAGCGTAGAAGAGTTGTTACAAGAAATGACTGCTTCAGCAGGACCCGCAGGTAATGCAACTAATGCCTATTGGACAAGCAATGGTTATGCGACTGCACAAATCAACTTACGTGGCATGGGCATTAAGCGAACATTAGTTTTATTAAATGGCCGCAGACTAGTCGCTGGCGGTACAGGTGCCAATGATAGCCCTGATCTTAATATGATCCCGGTAGCCTTAATTAAACAAGTTGAAGTATTAAAAGACGGAGCTTCAGCAATATATGGTGCAGATGCTGTTGCTGGGGTTGTCAATATTATTACAAAACAAGACTTTTCTGGTGCGGAACTCACAGCAAAAGCTGGTAGCACAGATCAAGGGGACGGTAAAAACCAAGAGTTCAATCTTATTTTAGGTGGCGATTTCGACCGTGGTAATGCGGTTATTAATTTTAACTACGTAAAAACGGGTAGCGTTTTACAATCAGCGCGCAACCCTTGTCCACTCACTGAAAATAATGGCAAACTTGAATGCTTTTATTCAGGCAGAACAGCTGGAGGTCGTGCTCTATTAGCTGATGGTTCAGAGGTACAGTTTAATCAAGACTTTAATGGTGATGGTAATGCTTACGAAACTTATAACAATAGCAAACATGGTTATAACTGGTTTGAATCTCTAAACTCATATAGCCCTATGCAAAGGTTCAATTTTGCAAGCCTAGTAAACTTTAATATTAACGATAATTTACAGCTCAGTAGCGAGCTCATATATGCAAAACGAAAATCAGAACAAATCGTAACGCCCCGCAGTTTTAAAAATTTCGAAGTTGCTAAAGATTTTATCTATAACCCGACAGATCAAGATTTAACACTCAAGAGCCGCAGAAATACTGAAGTAGCAGATCCTGAGTTTTATCAAGAAACGGATACCATCCAAGCAAACTTTGCATTAAACGGCTCTTTAACTAACGATTGGCAATGGCAGCTCAGTTATAATTTTGGCCGCAATACAGGCGTTGATGGCTGGAGCTATGATATGAATGACGAAAAAGTTGCGCATACCTTAGATGCTTCAATATGTAGTGTTGATATCAATGCTGCGATCCCTTGTGGTGACTATTTTGGTATAAATGAATTATCTCCCGAAGTCATTGATTACATCACTTATCAAAGAGAAGGAAGTGGTGGTAATGAAATGCGTGCCTGGTCTGGCCAATTAACCGGAGATTTAATTGAGTTAAATGCAGGTTCTCTGGCTTTTGCTTTTGGCTTAGAGAGCCGTAGTGAAAAAGGTTGGCGTAATCCCGACTCTATTGCACAACTAAATGGTGAAGAGGATGCAATAGCCGGAAAGTTTAATGTGAAAGAAGCCTATTTGGAATTATCAGTTCCGTTATTAGCAGATGTTGATTATGCAAAGTCTCTCAGTACAGATATCGCCATTCGTTATTCAGATTATTCTACTTTTGGTTCAAATAATACGTACAAACTAGGTTTAACTTGGCGTATAAATGATGCTGTTATGCTCAGAGGTGTAAAATCTACGGCATTTAGAACGCCAACCATTTCCGAGTTATTTGGTGGTACAAATTCTGAAAATCTCATCACAATTGATCCCTGTGAAAATGCAACAGGCACTATTCTAACCAACTGTACAAATGCAGGGGTGCCTATAAGTTTTGAACAAGATGGTTCAACCATCAAAACAGGTGTCGGCGGCAATCCAGAAGTAGGTCCAGAAACCGCAAATACCTTTACATTAGGCGCAGTAATTCAGCTTCCAATCGCTGATGATCTATCTTTAACAGTAGATTATTTTGATATAAAAATTGACGATGCAATTAATTCAGTTGCAGGTTCTAATATGCTGCGCTTATGTTACAGTGATCCAATAGCATACGCTGGTTATTGCCAAAGCTTCTCTCGCGATACGATCACTCATCAAGTCACTGCACTTGAAAAAAGACCTATGAATGCAGCTAATGAGCATGTAAATGGCATTGATTTCAATATTGCTTATAAATCTGAGATAAACAACTATCAACTGAATATCAACTGGGATACAACACATTTATTAAAACATGAAAATACGGCTTTTGCTGGTGCTGAAACTGAGGTTTTACTCGGAAAGATCACAGCTGATCGTGGTAGTTTTACTAAGTGGAAATCTAATCTAAATGCAAAAATACATATTAATGCGTTGCAACTAGGCTATAGTTTACGCTTTATAGGCAAAGCCGATGATGAAAATGGTGGCGGTCCTATTGGACAAACAGTTCCGAGTATTAGCTACCATGATATTCAAGCAAACTATCATGCGACCGAGACATTAAATTTATCTATGGGGATAGATAATTTATTTAACAAACAGGCCCCTTATTTAACGTCTTGGAATGACGCCAATACTGATGTATTCACTTACGATACCGTAGGACGCAGAGGTTATATCAAAATGAATTATCGTTTTTAGCAGCTACACTTTAAATAACATCAAAGGCTACTGACAGTTTTTGTCAGTAGCCTTTGTTATAGTATTTCTTAATTACTTATATTTACTTAATTAAGGATAACTATGATAGAGCTTCATCAATTCCCGCCTGCTTTTGGATTAGCTAATGCCAGCCCATTTGCCATAAAATTACAAGCTTATTGCAAGCTTGCAAAAATCGAATATAAAAACCATTACCGAGTCGACAGCCATAAAATGCCAAAAGGTAAGCTTCCGGTTGCTATCATTGAAGGTGAAATAGTGGCCGACTCAAGCATCATAATTAAACAGCTAGAACAAACCTATCAATTAGATGCTTCACTCACCGAAAAACAACACGCACAAGGTTATTTATTACAACAACTTTGTGATGAACAACTTTATTGGGCGCTCGTTTATAGTCGTTGGCTAGATGACGATTTTTGGCCTGTTAGTAAACAAGAGTTTTTTGGTAAGTTACCAGTAATACTAAAGTTATTTGTACCAAAGCTAATGCGAAAAAAAGCTATAAATAATTGTTTAGGTCAAGGCATGGCCCGTCATAAAAAATCTGAAGTATATGCAATGGCCAATAAATCAATTGATGTATTAGCCAGTTTACTTGGGGACAGTGATTATTTTTTACATAATCAAATGACCAGCTATGATTGCGCTATTTATGGCATACTCACTAATTTTTTAAACGGTGGATTAGAAACTCCCATTAAAAAGCACCTAATTACACATTCTAACTTAGTGGAATATATTGAGCGTTGTAACAAAACATCCGGTATATAATTCACAAAACAAAAAACCCGACACATTGCTGTATCGGGTTTCTCTTATTAGGAGCCTGGCGATGTCCTACTTTCACATGGGAAACCCCACACTATCATCGGCGCTGTTTCGTTTCACTACTGAGTTCGGCATGGAGTCAGGTGGGTCCAAAACGCTATTGTCACCAAGCAAATTCTTTTCATCTTGCTTTGTTCTTGTTTTTGTCTTTAATAATTCGGTCTGCTGATACAGATTTCGTAAAAATATTCTACTTTAGTTAACACTAACTTCTTGCTTGTCACTATCACACAAACCACTTTGGCGTTGTATGGTTAAGCCTCACGGGTAATTAGTACA
>NZ_FOLO01000084.1 GCF_900112265.1 Pseudoalteromonas denitrificans DSM 6059
ATCGCAAAAAATTTCAATTAGTTTATTCATCTGCCCACCGTTATGCTTTCAAATCGTTCTTGGTCGAAAGATCTGATCGCTAGGTGGGCAATTAGTTCACTTCTTATCCAGAATTCAGGTTAATTAGTTAAAGGGAATTTAATGCTCGAGTTTTTAGCAAAATATCACTTAGAAATTAGAAATATTGGTTTAGTATTAATTGCTTTCATAGGCTCTCCATTTTTAATTTGGCGAACTTATATAGCAAGCCGACAAGTGAAAACAAATGAAGCAAATCATAAATCTGAAATGTTCACTAAAAGCATTGAGCAACTTGGGGCTATGGAAAATGAAACTCCTAGTAAAGAGAGAAGAATCGGGGCTATTTATTCTTTAGAAAAGATAGCTATTAATAATCGAGATTACTACAGTCAAGTTATGGAAGTTTTGTGTTCTTATATAAGATTACATGCCATAACAAAGAGTGCTTTTTCGAAAAATGAAGACCTTTTAGTTGCTCTGACTGTTGTAACTAGATGCAAACCAAATAAAAATATTTTTATCAATGAAGAGATGCATGAAATAAATTTATCAGGAGCATTTTTTAACAATTCTGATTTAAATGATTTAAATTTTGACAATGCTAACCTATCACACTGTTCCTTTGATAGATCGTACATATCAAATTGTTCATTTTTTAACACCAACTTAAATGGAGCATTTTTAGATGAAGTTAGCATCGATGATACTGACTTTAGTCATGCCAATTTAGCTTTCTCAAGTATAAAGAATACAGATTTAGAAAAGGCTCAGCTCACATGGGCCAATCTAACCGGAGCTCAATTAACAGGAACAAATCTAACCGAAGCAAACCTCACAAGAGCCAAGCTAACAGGAGCAAATCTGACAGGAGCAAATCTGACAAACACTAAAATGACCAATACAACAACAAAAGGCACTGTCTTTAAAGATAATATTGGCTATAACAAATCAACTGAAGTCACTTAACTCAGGTGGCGTTCTATGCATTCTTATTGATTTAGTTACTACACCTTCAACTTGAATTTTATCTTGTCGGGTAATTTTTATAGGTGGGTATTCTTCTGAGGCTGAAATTAATTGTTTATTCTTAACATCAATTATTTTACATGCAAACGAACCATTGAAATCAACAACGATCACATCATTTTGCTTATAGTCTAACGCCCTATCTATTACTAATATATCATCTGAATAAATGCCGACACCTTCCATTGAATTACCACTAGCACTTCCTAAGAAAGTAGCATTTGGGTTTTCAATTAGTATTTGCTGTAGCGACTTACTTAGGTTTTTATATTCAACCCCGTTAATTTCATCATTAGAGAAAATTTGCTCTACCTTCATCACAACCTCAAGCACTGTTTATTTATACAGCATACGAGGGTTTGAGCATTTTGCAGGGTACAAAAAGAAAAAATATTTATATCACTGGGTCAAAAACCTCAGGCTGTGCACTTTCGTCATACTGTTCTACATACGCTTCAGCTACATAAATGTTACCAAATACTTTATTTATATTTTTAGTAGCTCGCGCACGAACACCCATAGGGTAATTTTTTGTTGTGAGTGTTAACCAGGTTTTAACTAGAGTTATAGGTGGGCATTCAGTTTTCATGATGTAAATCCTTTTACGTTGAATTTTGAATGTAGTCACTTATTAATCTTCTATCAAGCAAACCTAAACATCCAGAGCTATTCTAAACAGAACATAATACTAAAGAATTAACTTAAGAAATTGATTTAGATTAACTTATGAGCATTCTTGCAATATCTGAATAGTTTAGTTTATGGATAAGGGAATTAAGTCATATTCATTTACTTAAAAGCCCACTTCATAGCGGGCTTTTTAACACATTTCACTTTGTTTATTTAGTCTCTTATTCGCTTGTCAGGAAGACCAGTACCACCTCCAGTTTGTGGAGTGATTTCTATATCAATTAAGGATTTTGCCTCAGCTGAAATAGTAACTTTGGTTTCTTCTACTATAGGAGTTATGCTTCTAATTGGTTTGTCAGGAAGACCAGTACCACCAATTTGTGGAGTAACATCTACATTAACTGGGTTGCTTATTTTTGATACGTCGTGAGAAGAAGAAGGTCACGAGCATTCAAAATCTAAGGCATTGCGATCATGAATTTCAATTAGCAAGCCCATACATCAGCGAAGGATTTTCAAAGGTGCGTGATAATCTTGGTTTATATGCTGATCTTGATAAAAATTTAGACCAACGTTTCACGAAATACGAAGGATAGCCGCTCAAGAATTAATGATCTCAGGACATAACCCCAAAAACAGAATGGCCCACTCTAATCAAGCTGCAACAAACATCTATACAGATATACAGATATTGAATGGATTGAAGTTTCTCCTGTTGCAATTAATATTTAATTGCAACATCTTAAGTCATCTGTATTAGCCTACATTTCTAATATACTTTTTACATGTTCAAAGCACTTTAAAAAATCCTCTTCGCAATAACATGAATAGAAATCTCTGAACTCTATTCTTCTCGTCTCGGGGTTTATATTTCCAATATTAGTAATATTAACTGCCTGAAATCTTTCGATTTCATCATTATAACAACCAGTTGAAGTTAAATAATTTTTACAATCAGCTTCTTTGACAAAATCATTATAGGACATGCCTCTCATAATCTGAGACTCTTTACTTTCTTTAGGTAACTGATTATTTGCATATACCCTCCACTGTTCTTCTGTGGGCTTAGTTCTCATCAACATCACATATAGAGGAAAAAACTCTTCCTCCCAACATTTTTGTTGATTTTCATCTAAATTCAATTGCAATTTACTTAATTCCGTCGCTATATCTTTCGTATATGGATCATTTATCCACATAAAACGCTTTTCATTTAAATATGCAGCATGCATAGAACGATTAACCGCAAGGTTTATTTTTCCTGTAGTTTGCTTTGCATCCTTAAAGCTTTCTCGTTTCATTTCACATGAAATAATAGCTTTTAAAACATTACCATAATCATTATTTAGTCCTGTATTAAAATCTATATTTATTTGTAAGCCCCCCTCACCATCTGTACTGTCTAACTTAGCATCTTTAGAGCATTTAAATATAGTGCTATTGATTAACTCAAGCGCACTTCCATCTTTTAGATATTGTTTAAATGGTGTAGGTGGGGTTTGAATTTCAAAACATGCAGAATCTAGTGTGATATCCCAATACCATTCATATCTATTTGTTTCTATTTTAATACGAACCCTTCCAAACCTGTTCTTATTTATGTCCCAATTAATATCACTTAAACTCTCTCTCGTAATATTTCCTGTAATTCCTTGCCGTTCTAGTGTCTTTTCATCAATAAATTCTTTAATTTCATCTTTAATACCAAAAAACTTATCCTGTTTAGATTCAGTATTTGGTTCTGGGTAAATCTTGATTTTTTCTAACTGTTCACATAATAGTTTTTCAGAAAAGGCTCCTCTATATTGATTACTTTCATCTTGATGAGGTAAAAACTCCACTTCAAGATACATGTCTTTATTTTCACATTCGCCCTTAATCTTTTCTATCCAATCTACTAAATACAAATGGACCAATTTGTCTGAGTTTGGACAAATTTCGCCGTCATCCCTATAAGTGTTGTGATTTATCCCATATTTTAATTGATCATTAGTAAAATCTAATTCAACTCCACATAAAGTATCGGGGTTAAAAATCGAACTTTTACTGTCCGGTTTATAACAAAGAGATTTCTTATTAATTTTTTGTTCCGCTTTCTGAGGGGTTTCTAGTGACTTCTGAGAATCGTCACCTTGTGATTGATCATCCATACTTTATTCCTTACGAAATATATTCTTTGCGAAAGAACAGATTAAGCCAACAAGCAATTATTAACTCAGGCAAAAATACCAAGAAATACTAGATAAAGAGGAGTTATTAAAAATATGGGTCCAGCTAAGGAAAGTGATAAAATATTCTAATCCAAACTCCTACCCCTATTTAATTTTTTTAATTATCAAACCTGAATACACCGTCACAATATACAGTAGATTAAAAAGTCAAAAATCTTGCAACATTTTGATTTAACTAATTGTTTCAATTGATGTGTTTTAGCTATTTTCACTAGTTATTTGACCCTGCAATAGAGACTAACTTATTGATAATAAATATTTAAAATAAAAAAATCACTCCTGACACTAATTGTCAGTAGTTCAGGATACACTTGCTTTAACTTAAATGAAGGAGATTAATATGTCACAGGTTGTTGAAATAGTTCAATTTAAACTAAATGAAGGTATCACAGAGCAAGATTTTATGAGTTCAAATGATGAATTTGAGAAATTTTTGTATCAGCAGTCAGGTATGCTTTATCGCTCTTTATGTAAAAGCTCAACCAATGGGACTTATACAGATATTGTATATTGGCAAACAATGGAGCAAGCAAAAACTGCACAACAAGCTTTTTTTGACTCTGAGTTTTGTAAACAGTTTATGATTTGCATTGATAAAGAGTCCGTCATAATGGACCATTTAGATATCTTGGCCCAAACTCAATGTGAAGAGCAAACTGCAGCATCATAAATTCAGTAATTGCTGTTATTAAATTTTCGAAGTAAATAAGCAAGGCGTACAAGTCCTACCTTGGGGCTTTATACATATGCCCTTGCTTGTGCAGTTTAGTCATTATGAAAGTCGTTTTTATGGCATCATCAGCTTTAAAAATTCAATGCGTTACATTACTATGCGCCATATGATAAACACTTTGTTATGGTGATTTATTACTGTGCTTTATGAAATAAAGACTGTTTAATTTAACTCTTATTGCATACGATTCGAGGCATAAAGTGTTTATGCTAATTTTGAAATCGCCATATAAAATAAAAGTTTTACAATTAACTAAATATATTAATAAGGAGCGTGAGTGCATAAAGCAGAAAGACTATTTCAGTTAGTTACATTATTGCGTGGTCGTCGATTGGCTATCACAGCTAAACAACTGGCTGATATATTAGAAGTTTCTGAGCGCACTATTTATCGTGATATTCAGGCTTTAATGGTATCAGGTGTTCCAATCGAGGGTGAAGCGGGTATCGGTTATTTATTGCCTAACCATTTTGAATTACCACCACTTATGTTCTCAGTTGATGAACTGATGGCTCTCATGCTTGGCAGTAAAATGGTTAAAGCTTGGAGTGATAAAACCTTAGCCAAAAGTGCCACCAGCGCGATTGAAAAAATTGAAGCGATTATTCCTGAACACTTACAACAAACCAATACATTACCTTTTTTAGTACCTGATTTTCATATTAATCAGAACCATAGTCACTTATCAGCGATTGTACGCGAAGCAGTGCAAAATCATCTTGTTCTTAACATTCATTATATCGATGCAAAAAATGATGAAAGCCAACGTGAAATTGAGCCATTAGGCCTAGTTTATTGGGGCGGAAAATGGACTGTCATTGCTTTTTGTTTATTAAGGCAAGGTTATAGAGAATTTAGAATCGATCGTATTACTAACATTGAGAGTACAAGTATTCACTTTGAAATAAACGACAATAAAAATATCGACCACTACATCGCATTAGTATCAAATCCATAAACTTAATTCATACACCTCTATGAACCCAAGTCTTACATAAAGTACTTAAAAATCTCACTAAATAGACTGTTGAATAAATGTAATGACTAACAAACATCGATTACAAAAGATCTCATTCTCATCACAAACAGCACAAAAATAATAAATAAAACAAAAGGTAGCTTTTTGTTATTGTAACTTATTAATAAGTGAGCTTTTTAAAAATTTATTTATCGTTATTAACTCTTCAGATAAGTATTATAAAGAAAGCCTATCTTCGATATCTTCCAGCATAATTTCCATGTCCAATAGTCTATTTTCTAAGTCTTCATTAGAGGTTTTTAAACTTTTATTGACCTTTTCAAGGTCAGCTATACGCGCTGATAAATCGGCAATAGTTATATCTACATTAGTATATTTTGATGTCGCCAAAACCCCACCAATTGTCGTATTTCCTTCAATATGTACATTACCATCTTTAGTTGTCGCATTTGTATGGGCAACATGCAGTTTTGCATCCGGGGTGACAGTTCCTAATCCAACAGTCGAAGTAAAAACAGCAGTTCCTGCGACATGCAGTTTCGCACTCGGTTTTTCATTACCAATACCAACACCATTCGAATTGATAAATATACTATTTTGGGGAGAGTTTGGCACTATTCTAAAAGGGAGTACATTGTTGTTCGCATTTCTGATAAAAAAGTTTTTTTCGTTAGCACCCATATCCCAACTTTGCGCACTAAAGCCAGAACTACCGTCTTGCTCTAACCTAAGAGCTGGGCTATTGCCCGAAACAGCATGAAGTTTAGTCGCGGGTACCGCAGTACCAAAGCCCATTTTGCCATTCGCATTAACAATTAAACTATTGGCGGGAGCTTTTGCTTCAATTTTAAAGGGGATCTTGGTAGCCGTTGCGTCTTCAATGGCAAAAAAGTTAGCACCACCATTTTTTGATTCATTGATTATTATTCGCCAGTCATTGCTTGTAAATTTTGAAGAGCTACTCGTATCTTGAAAATGAATTCGTATATTATTTTCTTTCAGCCTCAGAGTATCAAAATCAAATTTTTCATCTTTGGCGCAATCAAAACCAGTACAGATACTCCCCTGAATAACAACATCTTCTGAGAAAACTTTAGGTGCTTTAGCCGCTGAAGCTGATGTACTCGTTAAAGCAATAACAAGGCTGGCAGCCAATGTGTATTTGTGAGTTATAGTCTTTCGCATAGTATTTCCATTTAATAGGTAACTTATTACAGATTATTCAGACAGCAGTTCTGATAGTATTTATGTTTTTACATAATTACCTGTTGAATATCTTAATGCTGTTTATTTAATTCTTAGGCTTTATTCAGTTTCATACATATCAATTAAAGCGCCATTAATGATGCTAAATTGCCCTGTCGTTATTTTGGTTCTTTGCGTATCAGATTGCGTCTGATTATCACGACCATTGCTACCATCAGCAATTATTACCTCATTGCTAAAGTAATAATTGGTTACTTCATAGGTATATAAACCATCTTTTAAAGGTGAATTAAATTGAACTTGAGCGGAATTTGACTGACTACGAAAATCATTGGGGCCAGCGACAAGCACTTTGGCAATGTTATTAGATGTTAAAGCAAACTCTATCTGACTATTGCCCAAGCTAATATCAACTTCTGACTCTTCAGCAGCTTGGGTAAAAGTACTTGCTAAAAGTAGACACAACATTTTTGGAGTTTGTTTTATAAAACGACTGATATGAGACATAGCACAATACCCTTACTTATAAAATAATTAAATTCCATTGTATTAAGTTAAACAATAGAGCGAGGTTTAAATAATTCGTTAATGATAGTAACAAAAACTTTTGCCTCACCAAATGGCCCTAGCACTCGACAAACACCAAAGAAGACTTAATAGGTTGTTTTTACTTACATTTTAACTTGTACCAGTTTGTATCCGATTTGTATCGGGTTTGTATCAAAATTAGCCCATTGACTATGGTTAATCCCTTTGTATTACCTCATAAGTATATTTATTGAAAATAACACAATAGCAGATTACATTTTTAACGATGAGATGGCCAAATAAATGAATGTGAGTTTAAAAAGAGTTCTGCAGGTACATCTTGTTACATTTAAGGTACAAAATAAGTATGATTATTTGCTGTTAAAAGTTTTTAAATATGCCAGTATCTAGTCTCATTTAAAAAAGGAACAACAAAATGAAGCTTAAATTAAATAAAAAGAAAATCAAAAACTTATCTAACGACAATAAAAAAATACCCGCAGAGATGACGCCATTAATCGCAGGTGCAGGCACCACAGGTTGTGATGAATGGGCACTTCCAACAGGCAATGGCCCACATTGTAAAGTACCTTAAGCTAATCAAGTTAATAAAACCGTTTAATTACGGTTTTTTATATCTAAAACACCCTACTTGTAATAATAATTGAGTGTGACATTAATTTAAAATGAAGATGAGACATTATAATTTTAAGCAAAAATATTATGTTTTATTGTTTTCAAATTTTGGGAATATTTGATTTCGCCCTGAATTTTTGGCTTGATATAAAAGATTATCTGCATTATTAATTACCGCATCAATACTCTGACTACCATCAAATTGCGCAATACCCATACTTACAGTGACTTTAATTTTCTCATCATTATAATTTAAAGCATATTTATTTAATTTCAAAAGAATTTTTTCTGCAATGACATTCGCATTTTCAGCATTCGTTTGCGGTAAAATAAACAAAAACTCTTCTCCTCCCCAACGTGAAATACAATCTTGTTTTCTCATTTGGATATTAAATAAATGTGAGAGCTCAACTAAAACAGCATCACCTGCACTATGACCATATTTATCATTGATGTGTTTAAAATGATCTACATCACACAGAATGATTGATAACGCTTCTTTATTTCGTTCAATTCGGGATTGTTCTTGTTGTAATATATTAAGGGCATTACGACGATTAGAAAGCTTTGTTAAAGGATCAATATGAGCAAGCTGTTGATATTTAAAGTTTAACTCTAACATATGCTTATAAGACTTTTCTCTTGAATACTCATATAAAGCAGACAGAAAGGTCACTGTTGAAAAAGAAAATATTAGCCTTAGCTTAAACTCGGTACTGTATGTAGTATGAAACACAATATCAGTTGGAATAAACATTATCAGACTAATGATAAAAATAAACACCGCAATATCAATCAAACCACGTTTTAAACCATGGATAAATACAGAAACAGGTGCGACGACATAAACCCACAAAGGGCCTGTCTGTTCGACTCCGCCAGTATAAACCAAGTAAAACATGAGCAAATATAGTGAATAAAGAACAATTGCAGAACTTAACTGAACATTATCATATTTTTTGTAAACAAAATAAGCCACAAAATAGATAAAACTGGCAAAAAACAACGAAGAAGTTAAAAAGACATTATTATTAAATAGTGCAGTAACAGCCATAACGGCACAAATTGACATGCCCACTAGTGCAAACAATGAAACCACATGTGGTTGATGTGGCATCTCTTTACAGCTATCATTTTCTTCTCGTTGTTCCTGCAAAAATAGAGCCTTATATTAAATATACTCGTTAATTAATCTAGTAGTTTAACACCTCTATTACTACAGTATAAGACCCTATAACGCGTGTTACTAGATATTCTTAACTCGTTTACTAATATTCCGCACAGAAGAATACTTATTTAAAATAAATCAATACGCTACAATAAAATTTATGTAGGTTTTAATCTGTATTTTTTATCATGCTTTTAATAAACATTGAGTCGAAGTTAATACTGAATAATTCAAATGTCAGCATAACTGAAAATGAACCATGGCGCAGCTCAGCGCCATAATACGTAATAATTTATACCTAAATTAATGTGTTAAATTAACGATATAGGAATAAAGCCTTTAGTCACACTTAATTTATTTTAAATAAATTACCTAAGCTTTCAAGACCAGAACGATTTGTTTTTGCAATACACTGCGAATCATCTAACGCCTTTTTAGTTGTAGCATCAGCAAGACCAGAAATAGAAAGTTTATTCTCTTGTTGGTATTCACGTAATGCGATGACAGTATCTTGATCATATATCACATCTTCGGCTTCAAAATCTTCGTAATGAGGTTTGCTCTTTAAATACCCTAAACACACTAAGTTCATTCGAGACATAGCCAAATCCATTTTTTCATATAAAGGCATGCGATGATCAGGAACCTTTACACCGGCTATTGTTTTAGTTGATTCTTTTGTGCGTATTTGCGTATTACCTTTTGGTTTCAAAGCTGGCGGTGCGCTATGCCCCGCAGCTAAGGTATTATCAGTATTATAACGGTAATACGTTGCTGGTACTTTTGATTCTAAATATGCAACCGCTTTAATGATCACTTCACGTAGTGCTTGCTCTTTTGGTGTATTTGCCCAACCACTTATATTACCGCCAACAAGTGCACCACCAAAGTTTGTTGCCGCACTGCTAAAGTCAAAGTCTTTGCTGCCGCCTTCGACACTTGTTGCAGCTAAAATACGCGATGTACGTGTATCAATCAAACGTAAATCAATTGCAATATGAGAGCCTGAAAATCCAGCCGAAACTGAACTAAATACATCACCTAAGAAACCACTTCCGCCCACACTAGCACCTGAATTATCATCATCAAATTCTGTAACCGCTGCAACAACAACCATTTCAGCGCCTTCAATCTCTCCATAAGCCGCACCAGATGTTGCATTTACTCGACCGGACACCGCTAAATCTTGCTCTGATAAAACAGCATCTAATGCTTGTCGCTCTAAAACAATAAAACGATTTGTGCCAACTAAAGCGGTTGTGAGTTGATCAGCCATGCCTTCACCAATTTCTTTTCGCCACCATTTAGCATCATGGGATTTATCGGTAAATCGCGCCACTGCAATACGTGCTTTTGGACCATTGTAGCTTTGTTTCGCCACTTCATTTATATTTTCAGCTTCTTTATTTGAAGTGACTTTTGTTGAAGTACTTTGGCATGCAAAAAGACTTGTAACCACAAATGCGCTAATGAGCAATTTTAGTGTATTAACCAACATATGATTTCCTATAAATTTTTGTATTCAAATCTTTAGTAATGTTTATCTATCATTAAATTTACCATTAGAATTGATGGTGATATTTAATACTGACGTGACAATTTACTTAAGAACTGTTCTTTTTAATTTAAGATTAATTTATATAAATCATGCATTTAAAAATAGTACTTAAACGAATACTTTGCATACTCATGCGAATTTATTGTTTTAAAAACAAAAGCATTCACGCTAGTTAATGAATTAGTATGGTAAATCATGTGTTTTAAATAGCAGAGTTTTCGACTTGCTTTTTATGTTGTTGATCACGAAATTGTTTAGGTGATTGACCATACATAGATTTAAAACAACGGGCAAAATAACTTTGTGAACTAAACCCAACTTGCTCAGCGATTAAGCCAATGGAGAATTCACTCGATATTAATAATTCTTTTGCATAAACAAGGCGCGTATTTCTAATGTAATCACTGGGTGTTAACTCAAAAAGCGCTTTCATTTTTAGCTGTAATGCTCTTGGACTTAAGTGTAATGATTTCGCAAACGCTTCAACGGTGAATAGTTCAGATTGATAATGCTCATCAATAACAGCCTTTAAACGTTGGGTAAAATGATAATCTTTACTTTGTACCATATTGTCATCAATATTTAATTTAGTAGTACCTTGTTGCAATTGTTGGCGTAAATGTTGATTTAAAATATCTCTCACCGACAATAAAGCATTAACTCGACTTATCAATAAAGATGGTTCAAATGGTTTACTTAAGTAATCATCAGCGAGTAAATCAAGCCCTTTAATTTTACTTTGGGTATCCGCTTTAGCAGATAACAATAAAACTGGAATATGATTAATCGCAATGTCTGCACGCACAGCATTAAGCAATTGGTAACCATCCATCTTAGGCATCATGACATCACTAATAATCACATCTGGCACGTAGCTATGACACATGGCTAACCCTTGTTCGCCATCTTCACAACTGATACAAAGGTACTGTTCACTAAAAAGTGATAATAGTAAGATACGCATGTCATTATTATCTTCAACTATCAGTATTGTTTTTTGATCACTACTTTGTAAAGAATTACGACTGGGTATTTTTGATATTAATGAAGGAACATTTTTTTCACTTTTATCTGTAAAATTAGCTGTTGGTAATGTAAGACTAAAACAACTTCCAAAGTTTATTTCACTACTTACATTTATACTGCCACCGTATTGCTCTACAAGCTGTTTAACTAACGCAAGCCCTATACCACTGCCGCTTTGTGTTTTATGATCTAGGCGAGTGAATCGTTCAAAAATATTTTTTTGTTGTGTTTTTGCAATGCCAATACCAGTATCAGTAATGCAGATAGTAACTGATATTTCATCACTATTTAGTGCTAATGTAACTGTACCGCCATTATCTGTATATTTTAGGGCATTGCTTAATAAATTATTGATAATTGAAGTCAGATGAGTATGTTCTAGATTAAGATAACACTTTGAATTACATTCATCTTTAAAAATAAACGTAATATTTTTTTGTTTGAAGAGTGTTATAAAGTCATTTGCATGTTGTTTTAAAATAGGGTTGAAATGATATGGTGATACTAGGCTCACCACATTACTTGGTCTTTGACTCAGCTGTAATAGTTGTTCAATAAACATTAACAACTGTTTACTGTTACGCTGAATAATAGCCAGTGCTTGTTGTGACTGAGTATCTTTATGCCTATTAAATAAATCTTCAAGTGGCGCTATGATAAGGCTAAGCGGGGTTTTTAACTCGTGACTCATATTATCCAAGAACTGAGATTTAAGTTTGTTTAGTTCTTTGTGTTTTTTACTTGCTTGTTCAGCCAATTTAATTTGATAGCGCGACATTATAATGAGCCATATCACAGCTGCAAAAAGTAAAAAATAAACACTGTAAGCCCAAGTACTTTTCCACCATGGTGGTATAACACTAAAATGGACCAGTGATTCACTTGGACTCCAGTGACCATAATGATCTGCGGTTTTAAGCAATAATTGGTAATCTCCTGCTGGCAATTGTGAATAGTTCACTTGCCGGTGTGCTGCCTGTGTATATAGCCATTGTTTATCAAGCCCTTGCAGTTTGTAAGCATATTGATAATGGGCTGGAGGCGCAGCACTATTCAGTGCTGAAAATTGAAAACCAATAACGCCATGACTCTCATTAAACTGTAATTTTTGAGCATAGCTGACTGTTGTAACGTCACTGCCCTTTGTGAGAATTGATGGCTCAAGTGCAACATTTACAGGCTTATTAAAGAGCAATAATTCCGTGATCACAGGATCTGGCGCCTGAGCTGTTAAGTTTAATTTATCGGGATAAAATCGATTAAATCCTTTGATCCCACCAAAGAATAACTCTCCATCTTTCCCTTGATAAGCAGCGCCTAAAACAAACGAATGATCTTGAATGCCATCAGCAGGAGAAAAGTGTTGAATTTGCTTTGAACTTGGTTGATAACGGATCAAGCCTTGATTGGTTGCAAGCCAAAGGTGCGTATTTTTCTCATTTTTTATGGCAAAGATATTTTGATTTAATAAACTGTCTTGTTCAAAAACATGCTTTATTTCATCATTATTTTTATTCAGTTTATTCAACCCCTGAAAAGTTCCAATCCATACTGTATTTGGTTGTTCAAGATGAAGTGAAGTGACCATGTTATGGCTTAATGTTTTTTTGTCACTTTGAGTTTGTTGATAATAACTAAATTTTTGAGTTTCAAGTGCTAATTTATTTAAACCTTTTCGTGTACCAACCCATAAAGCTTTATCAACAGAATCATATGCTAATGAAAAAACTGTATTATTAGAAAGTGTATTGTGTTTAGCATCATCATTTTGATAATGTTTAATGTGACCACTATCCGGGTTAAAACGAGATAAACCTTGATCCCCTCCCAACCAAAGGTTACCTAAAGAGTCACTCGTAATCACATATACTCTATTACTACTTAGTTGATGGCTCTGTATTGTGTAGGCTACAAAACTATCTGATTGTGGCTCATAACGTAATAAACCACCACCATATGTGCCTATCCAAATCCGGCCTTTTTTATCTTCATGAAGCGAAAATATATTATTATTACTTAAACTATTGTTATTGCCTTCTTGATGAATATACCGTGTAAAACCTTGCTGGCTTTGTTTGTTCAAACCATTTCGTGTGCCGACCCATAAATTACCGTTAGCATCTTTTAAAATAGCACGCACAAAATCATGACTTAAACTAGTTGGTTCATCACTTTGATGTTTTTGATGACCAAATTGGCGTTGCCTATCATCAAAACGGTGCAAACCATATCCATCTGTGCCAATCCATAAAATACCTTGAGCATCGCGGTAAAGAGATAATAAATAGTCATTTTCTAAGCCATTTTTATCTTGAAGTCTTTGCTTATGTTGAACAAATTTCTGGTGTAAACTTTGATCTGCAGGTTTATAAAACAAACCTTGACCATAACTAGTTAACCAAAAAGACTTATCAGAATTAATTAAGATATCTGTTATCCAAATATCATTAAACTGTTTAACATGTGTAAACTTATTATTGTTAAAATCAAAAATACTTAGCCCTTTCTTACTAGCTAACATTAACTGATTTTCAGAATTAAATGCTAATCGCCATAAATTTTTAGGACTATTAGAGTAAGCTGTAAAAGTATGTGTTTTTGGATCAAAGCCAAATAACCCTTCATTTGATGCAAGCCAAATATAGCCATTTTTATCAATAATAATATCTCTAAATAGCGCTTGCTTGTTATTGCTTAACTTAAGAGAAAATACTTCAGATTCATGCTTGTTCTTATTTAAACGTGTTAATTTTCCTTGCTCATGGCCAAGCCAAATATTTTCTTGTTTATCTTTTGCCATCGACCAAATTTGGTTATTTGCAATCACAGGGTTAGTTTTCTGATTGAATGCTTGAAATTTGCCATTTTGAGTATTTAATAAATTTAAACCATTACTGGCGGTTGAAAACCAAATATGATTTTTTTTACCCGCTAAACAGTCTGTAACCCAATTACCAGAAATACCCGTTTTATCTATATTAGACTTATATTTTTTAAAGTGATAACCATCAAAGCGATTCAAGCCACTTTGTGTAGCAAACCAATGAAAGCCTCGCGAGTCAACGATGCTGCAATTTATTGAGTTTTGAGTTAGACCTTGCTCACTTGTAAAGGTATCAAGATATAAAGAAGCGCCATATACAGGTAATTTAAGAAATAAAGCAATTAATAGGCACAAAGCCAATGAACTGATCACGCGAGACATAATGACCTTGTTTTGTTATTGGGAAATCACAAGACATTTGATATTAAACTGCTTTTAAATCAATGTTAAGCTCTATTTTTTCAGCTCAACTGAGTCTCACAAATTTTTTGTGCATTTAATGAAACTTTAACATTTTCAAAACGACTCAATAACATCATCATTTTCACTTAAACTTTGTTCTAAATTACAGCTCCTTTCTCTTTGTATTAATTGAATTTTATTAAACTCCCTGTTACTGTTTGCGTTATTAAATAAAAAACACAAATCGAAGAAGGAAAAATTTCGAATGGATATAAATCTTAATAATTTTGAAGAACTCGCTCTACCTATTCTTAACAAACTCGCACAAAATTTTCCAACATTTTTAGGTGCTTCTGCACTTATTTGTGAAGGTGAAAATAAGAAGGAAACTGATGAAAGTAAAGATGTTTTAAGCATTTTACAAAATCAAGATTTAATCTTTTGTAATAATCAAAGCTGTTTCCAACTCACAGCAACTGGCACTAAACTATTTAACTGCTCGGTTACAAAGTCTTTAAAACATAAAATAAAGGATACTGCAGAAAAAGATGCTTCGCTTTAAAAGCGAAGCAAAACAGCAGCTTTAATTCAAAAGAGCTAATTAACCTGAATTCTGGATAAGAAGTGAACTTATTACCCACCTAGCGATCAGATCTTTCGACCAAGAACGATTTGAAAGCATAACGGTGGGCAGATGAATAAACTAATTGAAATTTTTTGCGAT
>NZ_FOLO01000089.1 GCF_900112265.1 Pseudoalteromonas denitrificans DSM 6059
TGCAACGTGCCATGCGGTGTTTTGAACATAATTGTGGCAGAGGTTTTCATATCACTTTGAACTTGAACAAAACCATTTTGTTCAGAGGTGCCGGGCTGCGCATCTCTTTGTTTTAATGTCGCTTTACGTGAACTAAAGGTTTTTGGATTTATTTTATTTTGTTCGCAGTATTTAACAATTGTCAGGCCACTGGCCAACTGCGCTTCAATAATGGTTTGCCAATCTTCGAGTGTTCGCCTGGCCATAATGCTCTCCCAAGTTTAAATTGGGTTATAGGCTAACGATTAGTTTAGGTTTATTGTAGGTGCGGGTACGCCGACCTTCACGATAGAAATAATCTTTCTGTGTGTTAGTCACCCAAAGTTTACAAATATCAATCGTGTTTTTAGGAGAAAGCTCGATTAACTCATCCTGTTTCTCAATGATTAGCGTCAAAACGCTAGGCCACATTAACCAAATAGGAGTACGGTTCAGAAGCGATGCATCTAATTCAGAAACATTGAAATGTTTAGCGAGCGCCATAGTTTTTTTGTTAGGTTTTGTAGCAACGTATAGAAATCGCTTAAAGAAACGATTTAGTAAATCAGCTCTGTTCGCTGTTAGAAATTCCCAATGTCTTAGCAAAAGTCCGCATGAATTAGAGGAATGAATAATGGCTTCAAGTAGTAAATCAACAAGAAGGAGATTTTTACTCGTCAACGCGCTTTTAATAACATTTTCCCACTCAGAAGTTGTATGCTCACCTTGGACTAACTCTGAGCCAAAAAGAGAAATAGCACGATGCCATTGCGGGTTTTTGATACAACTATCTAAAAATGATGGATTGCTAGCTATCTCATCTACAAGTGTTCTCTGCTTAAACCAATCAGAATAAATATCGTGTGCAAAATATATTTTTCCCTTTTTACGATAGCAAATTTGTGATCTTTCTAGCTCTTCAAGCACTGATAATTCAGGAACTTCAAACAAAGTTATCTGAGTTGCATTCACCAAATTTTCAGCCTGTAACTTAGAAAGTTTTATGAGAAAACGCTCTTTCATTGCGCCGTGAGTGGAGCTCGATATTTCAGAATCCCAATACCAGTTAATAAGTTCAACTTCTGAGCGCCACGGATTTTTTTTAGAAAAGCTTAATGGTGATACCTTCGAAAATAAGTCTAGTACTTTAGGCCTTAATAGAAATTTGCTCACAGATTCAGTGACCAATAGTTTAGTAAACTGAGGGAACTGGTCTTTTAGAATAGCTATGTCAGTTTTGCCAATATCACTCAATGAAACAGTATTTGCAGTTGCGATAGCATTGCCTATTTTCAACAGCTCTCTTTGCACTCGTTGCCAATGAAATGACTGACAAGTAATAACTATTTTCAGGCTAGTATTCCCAGAAAGTATTGGCTCTAAAAATTCTCCTAAAGTAGAAAAATAATTAGGCATCCATAGACGGTCTACAGCGTCAATTACAAGTATTTTGTACTTAGAGGCTATTTCGGCAGCTATATCTACCCATGGGTTCTTTAACTGAAAAGCGTTATTTTCGACTTCATGTAATGAATTGTATTCGAATAACGAAGATTCAAACCAAACAGTATTCTTCTGCGACAAGGCAAATCTTTTAACTAGCGCTGATTTTCCTGAACCCGAATCACCCAAAACTACGGAAACATTCGCAGAAGAAATAGAGTTACTGATTTCATTTACATCTTCAGCTCTTAATAGTGAAATCTGATTACCAATAGTACTTTCAACTCTGTTCATTGAAGAAATGCTATAGGCTTTTAGTTTTTCTAAATCCCTTGCAAATTCAGGAGCTGTTTTAAGTTGGATGTCTTTCGCAATATAAGATGTCGCTATTTGCGACGTTATAACTCCTCCGTTAACTCTGAAGCGCTTAACTAGAGTGCAAATTTTTTCAAAAACTTCAGTCGCATTGCTAGCGCTAGGGTCAACTAAAATGCTTTTAATATTGGTAATTGATTGAGCTTCACTGGTTGAGGTTTGATCATAGAAGTCACATTGGTAGGCTTTAAAGCGTTTTAAAACTTTGTCGGTGTTTAAATTTAATTTGTTGGCTGTGCCCACCAAAGTAGTAGGATAGTTAAAGCTTCTATGTAATGAGCAAACATTCTTTGCTAACTTTGCTGTGTCTACTTGGTTCTGTAAATCACCTTCAGGAAGGTAGTGTGATTTAGTTAGTAGTGAGTTTAAAGATGTTTTCGCAGCCCCTGATAAGGGGGCAGTCACAATACCTAAGTAATCACATTTACTATTAAACAGCATATTTTCTGTTAAAAATTGCTTCCATATATCTTCTACTAAGTCATCTGGTGCTTTTTGAGATGTAAATTGCTTATTGCTCTTTACAGATAGAGCTAACTTAAAGTCTTGTTTTCCATCACCAAATTCAACAATAACATCATCAAAGAACCAACCACTATTACCTGCTTGGAAGTGAATAGCCTTTATAAGTGTAGACTCATGAGGAATAAAATGGGCTGATGAAATCATGTAAGACGTAAGCCATGCCCCGACTAAATCTTCAAAATCGAATCCTTTTCCACTCGTAAGTTCAGTTGGTATAACCTTTGAATTCTTGGTCATTAAGTGAGTTTCCCTATATAACTTCAATATTTGTATTTAAGATAATGACCTCTCCAAACTTGACTTATCCAAGTAGCTCTGAACACCTAGTCAAATAAAACTAAATACACAACAAAATGAATCATGATAATTAAAATTGATTTCTAAACTTCTCAGCCATCACCCCAAGTTTGTACATGACATCTCGAGATTTGGCTTGTTCATGCCCATCAGGCGCTAAGACTGCCATTAACAGGTAGCAATTTTCATCACTTGATCCCTGACAATAAACAAGGTGAATATCACTGGTTTGGTAAAATTGAACTTTCTTCAAAGGTAGTGGTTTGTCTTCACTGCCTAAGTGAATGTGTTGAACTTTTTCAGCTAAAATAACAGGCAAAGTATTAGGGTGATCATAAGGCACATCACGGCCAAAATGGTCAGGTGCATTTCCCGTCAGTTTGTAACTTTTGAAATCATCAACAAGTGCATCGAGTTCTTCGTCATTCATTATTCTACGAATGATGCTACTTTTAAATACTCGTATCACTCTGCAAAGTCACCTAGCTCGTCATCTGAAGCAGTTAGTAACGCTTCATTACCATGCTCTGCAATTTGAGTAAGCCGTGCATGTGAAGGTCTAAAACGTGATATTTTAGATTGCGATTCTATAAGCTCTACCATTTGCTCATAAAGCTCTGCGCTAACCATGTAACCAGCCGTTTTGTTATTTGATAACACAGCTACAGGCTCATCCATGAAATAATCACATGGTTTTTTTCTTAACTCAGTTACCGAAACTGTTTTTTCAGCCAATATAGATTGAACTGCCATAAATCACCTTTTTATTTTTCATGAAACCTAATTACGTACATAATTACGCACGCAATTACATACATAATTAAGTATATTTTAGAGTATACAGTTTACAATAAATGATGCTAATAATATTTATAGGACTATGAGAATATTTTACTCATAATCACTCTTTTAAACTGCTTATGGTTTTATTAACTAAAGCGATATATAGAAATATTCTTTGTACAAAATAACCATTATTTATCAGAAAGAAGAGTTATTTAGCTGCAAGCAGGCTGTAGATATCGTACTAATTCTACCAATTTTAAGTTCAATAAATTAAACTTATAAGCATTAATAAACTAGCTAAACTTCAGCCTGTTATTATTAATTCAAATGTATCAATACCAATAAAAAATCCATGCCTTACGCAATCTATTTTTTCTTTGTCGCTTAATGTATTTTAAAAATAAAAAAAGCCAGGCGAACCTGGCTTTGGGGGAAACGTTATTTAAACTCTATTTATTCAAGTATGTTAATACTGAAGGATTACTATTCAAAATTAACGGTTACTTCATTTGAACAAGCGCTTGACGCATCACAAATTTTATAAACAAACTGTGAACCTGTAATACGGTGCTCTCTATCACGGTAAATACCTATGTTTTCAACCGTATCTATTTTTTCACCGTTACGGAAAATATCAACCATATCAGCAGGGCTTCCCTGCCAAGTAATATCTACTCTTAAATTACCTAAACGTGATTTATAAGCACGCTTTACAGCAAGTTCAATATCAACATCAGACACACTCACTGACATCGTTTTAATATCCATTTGACCTTCAGAGTCAGTTGTTGTGAGTGATACATCATAAGTACCCGATTGTGCATAGGTATGTATTGGGTTTTGTGCTACCGATGAATTTGCATCGCCAAAATTCCAGCTCCAGCTCACAATATCATCATTTGCATCATAACTTGTATCGGTAAAGTTAACGGCTAAATGATTCACTGCAAAGTCAAAGTCTGCGACAGGTGCTGCTGGGCCTACATCGCCTAAAGCTGAGAATGAAACAGACCAATTATTTAAAGTACCCGTATCTTCAGCATAAGTATCAACAAGCTTTAATGTCCAATCACCTTTTGTTAACTCGCCGTTAAATGCTGATGAATCAAAGCTTTGATTAATATCATCAGCACTACCACCTGCTTTATTATGCAATGTTGCCTGAGTACCCGTAGGTGAAGTTAAAGTTACAACTAAATCACCAATATATGTATGGCTTATATTTAAGAAGGTACTTGAATCAAATATTGTTAGCTCATCAGCGATTGTAATAACCGATGTAATACCATCAGCTGCATTATCTGGGATAGCTGCAGGCACATCATTAGAGTAAGTGAAATCATTTAAACCTTGAGGGTTAACATATAAACCCAAAGTTTTAGCTTTTACTAGTTCACCACTAGTTGCTGTGACAGTGAACGCATAATCACCCCACTGTGTATCAGCCGTAGTAGGTACTGTTACTTGGAAACTTTCTCCAGGAATCACTGTGCTAGTAGATAATACGGCACCGTCTAAAGAACCCGTTAATGTAAGTGCAACTTCACCTTCCCATTGCGCTATTGAGCCAACATCAAAGCTATAAGTTGCCGTTTCACCGGCAGTTAAGCTCACGTTTGCTGGCGTAACAGATAATTTAAAGCCTGGTGTTGGATCAGCCTCTAATAATGCGTTATACACATTTAATCTTTTACCCGTTACTGTTTTACCTGTTAAGGCTGCATTATCATCACCGCTATTCATTAATAACGCTTTTAATTCACTGGTGGTTAAGTCTGGATTTACAGATAAAACCAATGCTGCAGCACCTGCAACATGAGGAGTCGCCATTGAAGTACCAGAGAAGCTATCGTAGCCGCCACCAGGAATGGTTGATAAAATAGCAGAGCCAGGTGCGCCCATGTCTACCGTTGTTAGTCCCCACTGAGAAAAACTAGACATAGTATCACTTGATGTTGTGCTCGCAATCGAGAGTACGCTTTCATGTGAATAACCTGATGGGTAAGAGTCATTTACATCATTATCCATCGCGCTATTTCCAGCCGCTGCTACAAATAAAATATCTGCCTGCTCTGAAGAAGTAATTGCATCTGAAAGCGCCTGGCTAAAGCCACCGCCGCCCCAGCTATTATTTAAAATACGTAAATTTACACCGTTATTTTTTAAATTAACCATGTAATCAATACATTTAATTGCATCTGATGATGAACCCGAACCTGATGCATCTAAGAACTTACAACCCGCAATAGAGACTTCATGATTAACACCCACAACGCCTAAAGCATTATTGCCTGATGCACCTATCGTACCTGATACATGGGTTCCATGGCCATTATCGTCCATAGGGTCGCCAGCATCTGTGATAGCATTAATGCCGTGCACATCATCGATATAACCATTACCGTCATTATCAATGCCATCTCCCGCTATTTCATCTAGATTAACCCAAGCATTTGCAGCTAAATCAGGATGACTATGATCTACACCTGTATCAATCACACCTACAACAACATCGCGGCTACCAGTAGAGATATCCCATGCTTCAGGCGCATCAATATCAGCATCATCTACGCCACCTGTTTGCCCGGTATTATGCATACCCCATAGTTCTGCAAAGCTGCTGTCATCAGGCATAGCGCTTGCTGTAACGATATAATCAGGTTCAGCATATAAAACCGCAGAGTCTTGACGTATTTTGTTTAGTGCATCTTTCACTGAAATTTTATCTAATTTATAATTAGCCATGCGGCCATTTAAAATATTTTTATACTTATCATCTACTTCATCATTATTAATATCAGAAATTTTAGCTAAGACTAAATCTCTCACTGAACGACGCTTTGAGGCTGTTGAACCTTCTTTATAAACCACAATCACAGAATCATGTTTATATGCCGGCTGGCTTGGTGTATTTATCTCAACGGATGCATTCGCTAATGCAGGAATTAATGCTAACGATAGCGCCGATAATTTATATTTCATATTTTGGATCCATGTTAATTTATATTCTAAAATAAACTGACCCTTCCCATTTAAACTTACACACTACTCTTGTATGAAATTTAGCAACGGCAACACTTTACTCACAAGTATTTAACAAATACCAGCAAAAAAAGCAAAAACACGACTTCCTTACTAGGAAAATCTTTCCAAAAAACCAATTTTAGTCCCTTTTTTGTATATTTAGATTAATTTCCAAAACGCAAAAGTAATACTTTTTTGTTAATTTCAAGTCTTTACTCTATAACGCATTGATATTTACATCATTTATATAAATACAATTTTTGGGTGATATGCAGATTAAATATAAGATATTAGAGTTTTTACCGAATTTAAGTACAAAAAGACAAAAAAATGAAAATAATAAAAAACAATAATAAAAATCGTATGACCCAATTAAAGCAATTTAATATTGCCTTAATTACGGTTCCTTTATTGTTTATTAATTCAATTACTTGTCATGCAGAAGATCTACTTTCTGGTACTGATTTACAAGACTCTCCTTTGTCATTAAGTCTTACAACTACTCTTGCAATAACAATTAATAATAGTGTGCAACATTTAGCTATTAGTCAGTATGGAATTAAAAATCAGGTAACAGTTAATCAAATGGCAAACATGATTAACGAAATTAACATTATTCAAAGTGGCATCAACAACAAAGCTAATTTAGTTCAGTCAGGGTCATATAATACTGTCAACCTCTTGCAACAAGGTGACGGTAATCTGGCTGAAGTTATTCAAGAAGGTGATGCCAATATTGCCAATATAAAACAAGCCGGAGAACAAACTTTTATTGTTCATCAAATTGGAAATGAAATGCTTGTGAATATTACACAGTATTAAAACAAGCATTGGAGAATACAATGAAATTACAAAAATCAATTATTACAGCAGCTGTACTGATGGCATTAAGTGCAAGCCAGTCTGCAGCCGCTGGCGAAGATACAAAAGAAGCAACAAACCCAATAAAAACACAAATCATGGCAAATGCCGCTGGTAATGTCATTATTTTATCGCAAACATCAACTGAAGGCGGAGCATTTGGCAATGATGTTTCTCTCGTACAAGATGGTGATTTAAATGGACTTAAGGCTTCTGTAAATGGTGAACAAAATACAACAGCTATCAGCCAAATTGGCTCAGATAATATTGCGATTAGTTCCTCTGTAGGCAGTAACAATAGTCAAACAATTAATCAAGATGGCATTAATAACCAATCAGAAACGACAATTGCAGGTGATGAAAATACAGTTAACCTCTCTCAATCAGGTGAAGGTTATTTAGGTCTGGGTAATAAATCTATCAATACGATTAATGGTAGTGACAATGACATTACTATGGACCAAGGTGATGGTGGTCATTGGTCTTATAATAAAAATTTAGAAGGTTCAAAAAATACAATTGACACCAAACAGTCTGGTCAATGGAATGAAACCCACCTTGATAATATTATTGGCGATGAAAATACCATAGCTATAGATCAAGATGGCTACTGGAATGTTTCTCGCGTTTCAGATCTTCAAGGTGACCTTAATAAGCTGACCTTTAAACAACAAGGTGAGCGCAACAAAGTGACCATTACTGAAGTAAATGGTGATGACAATAAAGTAAACATTGAGCAAGAAGGTGATTACAATGAAGTCAGTTCTAATGTCATTGGTACAAAAAACGACCTAGCCTTTAAACAACAAGGTGATCAAAATAAAGTTTCCATCACTGAGATTAAGGGCGATGGCAATAACATTAAAGTTGACCAAGATGGTGGTTATAACGAAGTTATTTCAAATATTTTCATTGGCAAAGAAAATAATGTTGGCATAAACCAAATCGGTGACAAAAATACATCTACAGTTGATGTGATAGGTGATCAAAACAACTTCAGCTTTACTCAAGCTGGTAATGAAAATAAAGCATATTTAGGTGCTTTAGGCCAAAATAATGACTTTTCAATTATACAAGTTGGCGATTTAAATGAAGGTCATGTTGTTAACTTTAACGGCGACAATAATGATATTGATGTCATTCAATCTGGTGACAGTAATGTAGCTGTTGTACAGGCATCAGCTGATAACAATGCCCTTATTGCTGATAATAACGATATTAAACTAAATCAAGACGGTAATAAGAATGATGCAATCATTAATATGAGTTCAATATCAAATAGCAGTGATAACTTACTTGATGTATCTCAAGATGGCAATTTAAACGCCTTAGATATTTTAGTTGAAGGCAGCGGTCACGCTATAAAAATTGCACAGGTTGGCAATGGAAACTTCATAACGGGTAGTAATAGTGATGCCATGTTAATTGGTGGTTCAGACATAACTCTAAATATCAGTCAATCTGGTTTAGGTAATGTGATTGCAGGCTCAATAATCAGTGCATCTGGAAGTGTTTCAATAACACAAGCTGGTGACTGGAATAGCGCAACGATTGTGCAACAATAAAAACTAAGTTAAGAGAGAAGAAATTCTCTCTTAACAACAACTGATTGAATTTATGCTAAAAAAAACTTTTATCTTAATACTATTTTTAAATCCTTTTTATATTTATTCAAGCGAAGTCGACATTGGTGGGTTATTACTCGACAACTCCAGAAGCCGTCAGGGGCATGAGTTTTTTTCAGCTTTTAGTCAACTCTGGCAAGACATTCCAAATAGCAGTGGTCATATCGTCGTCATAAAAGAAATTGTGATCCCACGTTCAGGCACACGCTTAACCGTTATTTTAAATGATAAAAATATTTATATTACCCATATGGGTCGACGACAAAGCCCCATCAAAAGTCGTGTAGAACAAGCCGTATTAATTTTAATTGAAGCAATGGCGCAATCTCAAATAAGTCAAAATAACCCTGACTTAGCAACAAGCGGATGGTAGTTATGAAAAAAACAAATCAGCTATATATCACATTTACCACGCTATTTTTAATAGTGCCTTTATCAATAAACGCATCTGAATTAGTGTATAAACCCATTAATCCAAGCTTTGGTGGTAACCCAATTAATGGCAGTTATTTATTAGGTAAAGCAAATGCCCAAAATAAGCATAAGGCACCTGTAGCTAAAAAGTCATACGCTGAAAAATTTCAAGAATCTTTAGAGCGTGCTTATATCAGTAAAATGGTAAGAGAGATCACAGATCTTGCATTTGGTGAAGAAGCCGATAGCAGCCTATTTGGTGAAGATTCTATTTTTAGCAGTGGTGACTATGAAATTTTAGTACTTACCAGTAACCCAGATGCAATTACAGTACAAATAACCAATACAATAACCGGTGAAATAACTGTTATTGAAATACCCAGGTTTGGATAAGCAGTATGATAAAAAAAATAATAATAATTCCCATCATTTTTACATTAACAGCATGTAGCCACATAAATAGTTTAATTCCACCAGAGCTTTCAACAGCGATAACAGTTGAAGCAACCGAAACGTTTAAAGAATTGAATGCATTACCCAAACCCAGAGGCCCTATTACCGTTTCAGTGTATTCTTTTAGAGATCAAACAGGTCAATATAAACCTCAAGCTAATGTCAGCTCATTTTCAACCGCAGTAACACAAGGCGCAACATCTATTTTAATGCAGGCATTAAGTGACTCAGATTGGTTTTTACCGGTAGAAAGAGAAGGTTTACAAAATATATTAACTGAACGAAAAATAACAAGAGCTGCCAACAAGAATAAAGAACAAGTTGATTTACCGCCTCTCACCACAGCAAAAATATTATTAGAGGGTGGTATTATTAGCTATGACTCAAATGCAAAAACAGGTGGATTTGGAGCAGAATATTTTGGTATAGGCGCTTCAGAATTATATCGCGAAGATATTATTTCTGTTTATATGCGTGCCATAGATGTTAGAACCGGCCAAGTCCTTATTTCGGTATCAACCAGTAAAAAAGTTTTAAGTACTGAAGTAAGGGCTGGTTTTTTTCGTTATGTCAGTTTTAAACGTTTAGCCGAAGCCGAAGCGGGATATACCAGCAATGAGCCTATGCACTTATGTGTTAAGCAAGCTTTAGAAAAAGCAATTACCGAATTAGTTAAAAAAGGCATAAACAAAGGCGTATGGAGAGCACAAAGTAGCACTGTTTAAGTACTACTTTAATTTTGATTTAAATAATAAAATAAAGTTAATAATGAAAGTTTTAGTTTATTGTATTCTCTAAATGCGTTGCAGTTGCAAACTGTAAAGACCAGGTAATAAGCTCAACTCGATTTCTAGATTTTGTTTTTCTAAAAATGCTATACACATGTGTTTTAACTGTATTGGTACTAATGTTTAGCAAATCTGCAATCTCTTGATTTTGAGCACCTCTTTTTACTAAGTTAATAATTGTATTTTCACGCTTAGTTAAAGTTGGGAAAAGTGTTTTTTCATCCATATTAGCAGACGAAGTAACTGAATTTTTATTTAACTTTAATAAATGTGCCAAAGCATGATTCATAGAAGAACGCTTAAACCAACGCTCTTTCTTTTGTAGTTGGTTTAACCCTTTTAAAATAATATCAGGGCGATCTAAAAAATAAAAAACGCCCTCAATGCCAGCGAGCAACAAATACTTTTCACACAATAGGGTATTTTGCACATTAAACAATACAACTCTAGAATTTTCAGCAAGTTGCAAAAACTCAAATGGAACTCTATGCCCCCAGTCGCTATTAAATAAGTCGATAAAATAAATATCGTATGCGCTCACTTTTGTATTTTCAGGTAATTCTTCGTTTACACTAGTTTCAAAAGCACAGGTATTAACCAATCCAATAAAATCATTTTTCGCAACTTGATGAACATGTTCTGATAATGTTAAATTACAAGTTAGAATAAAAGCTTTATTTTTTTTACTTGTTTTTGAATCCATAAATTTCCTCACTATAAATTAACCAAAGCTTAGGTTAACCTGTCACTTGAAACGCAAATGTACCCTTTTAAGGTCCTAATGTCTATACTCCAAAGGTAATGATTTAATACTTTTAGTTACAAAATTTCATTTGCACTTATCGTATTATTAAATTCCGCTTTCATTAAAATCAATTTGAGCGTACACTTGTAGCCTTAAATAAATGCTGAAATGTCATATATGAAATATATTCCCGCTTATAGTGTTAATGAAGAAATCGCTAATTCTGTCAGCCATGGTATTGGCGCTCTTTTAAGTGTCGCAGGGTTAACCTTATTGTTAAATAGCGCTATTGATCAGCAAGACATACACAAAGTTGTCAGCTTCTCTATTTACGGCACAAGCCTCATTATTCTGTTTTTAGCTTCAACCCTCTATCATGCTTTTAGCCATGAAAAAGTGAAAAAAACCTTTAAGCTAATCGATCACTGCGCTATTTACTTATTAATTGCAGGTTCTTACACACCTTTAATGCTAGTAACGCTTAAAGGCCCTTTAGGCTACATTATGACGGCCTTGATATGGCTAATTGCATTGGCAGGCATTCTTTTTAAAATGAAATTTGGAAGTAGATTTAAATGGTTATCACTATCAACCTATTTAGGCATGGGTTTTATATCTTTAGCTATCATGCCGCAATTACAGCAATCATTTTCTGATGAAGGCATTCAATTATTAGCTATCGGTGGCATAGTTTATTGTGCTGGCATTATTTTTTACTTACAAAAAAAGACTCCTTTTAGTCATGCAATTTGGCATCTCTTTGTACTTGGTGGTGCATGCTCACATTTTTTTATGATACTCAATTACGTATAAAACTATAAATTAAACCTGATATTTTTAATGTCTAATAAATACAAAATAGTGCAATTAAATAAATAATTTCAATTTACCCGTTACATTTTACTTTTTATATTCAATACTTGTACAAATATCAAACAACCTAGAGTGAATATGAAGTTTTTAAAAGTCATTAGAAGTATTAATTACTTTCTCATTATTTATTGTGTGCTCTCATTGCCATTAAAAGCAAAAGAAAATATCCGTATTTTCTCATGGGAAGGTTATGTGACAAAGCAAGATATAAAAAACCTGAATATTTTACTTAGTGAATCAAATTATCAATATCAAGCCACATTAATAGAAACGCTCGCTGAAGACTCAGAACAAATGTTCTCGGTTATAAGGTCTAAGCAATGTGATATTGCTTTTTTAACTTTATTTTTCATTAAAATGGAAGGAAATAAAACAACTCGATTACTTAAAAGTATAGACATTAACTCTCCTCGTCTTACTAATTACAAATATTTAGATCCAAATCTAACCCATATCCAAATGGGAATGAAACAAGGAAAACCTCTATACATTCCTTGGGGAGGAGGGATATACGGTTTTTATATCAACAAAGATAGAACATCAATTGAAAACATACCCACCTCTCTCTCTGATGTCTGGCATTGGGAGAATAAATACTCATTAAATAAAGGACAGTTTTGGTATAATGTGGGGCTAGCACTACAATCACTAGGTTACCATCCTTTTTACCTAAATGAACTAGCAAATAATGGACAAAGAACTGAACTTGCTAAACTGACAAACATAAACGGTAAGCTCCAGAAAAGACTCAATAGCTTATATAAGCACGCAGGAGATCTTTGGACCGCTTCACCAGAGTTTAAACAACATCTAAAAATTATCTCAAGCTGGGGACCTGAAATTAAGCAACAAAACAAATCAGGTCAAAATTGGCAGCTTATTGACTTTAAAGAAGGCAAACAAGCTTGGCTAGATACGATTAATTTCTCCAAAAGCTTATCAGGAAAAAAACTTGAAGCCGCTGAAATAATAGCTAATTACTTTATAAGCAAAAGAGTACAGCAGCGTATAACTGAACAACTTTCAATGATCCCAGCCTCAACTCAAGTAAAAAATCGCGGATTATTATCTGTTTATCCAGATATTTTTAAAAATGGTTACTTTGTCCCTCCGTTTAACGAACTAGCTCATTCGATAATGCAACAAATGGTATTAGTCGCTGAAAAAGAGTTTTTAATAAGTACAGAGCAAAAGAAATGAAAATAGTATTGAAAGATTAATAATTTTACATTAAATATCAAAACGATTATTAATAGCTTAAGCATTAGTATATTTATTAGAAATAACAACCAGACAAAGAGCTTGAAGCAGAAACTATATAATAAATTGACTGGCTTAGCAGTGCACTATTTCTAAAATACAAAAACAAAAAACCCGACACATTGCTGTATCGGGTTTCTCTTATTAGGAGCCTGGCGATGTCCTACTTTCACATGGGAAACCCCACACTATCATCGGCGCTGTTTCGTTTCACTACTGAGTTCGGCATGGAGTCAGGTGGGTCCAAAACGCTATTGTCACCAAGCAAA
>NZ_FOLO01000090.1 GCF_900112265.1 Pseudoalteromonas denitrificans DSM 6059
CGATGTAGATTTGATTACAACAGTTCGAAAAAACATGAAGTCGAAAGCCATGTCAGCCTTCGATAGAGCCATGTTATCAAAGAGATACATCATTGAAACTATCAATGACCAGTTGAAAAATATATCTCAAATAGAACATAGCCGCCATCGCAGTGAAACAAGTTTCATGCTCAACTTGATATCTGGAATAGTGGCTTATTGCTTAAAGAAACAGAAGCCGTGTATAAAACTATCAGCAGATGTATTTGGTATGATGCCAGACTAATAAATGGCGATGCTTAACCAGATCTCAGGTTAATTATAAGCAGAGAAAAAGGACTCACTAAATTTGAAAGTAAAAATTCATGATACTGTTTTACCATCACTAAAGTCATTTCAACATTTTCATTGATGATTACTTCAGCTATATGAGTCACTGAGAATAATAATTTTTGCGAACGCAAGCTCATATAAGCTGATATGTTTCCCCTAATATCTGGTGAATAAACCTGAAATCTAATATTCGCATATCGCATATAATGCAGAGCAAGTTAGACGTTTTTTGGGTTTTTATTTTTTGCATAAAAAAACATTAAAAATTAGATTAAATGGCCAAGATAATCAATGCTCTCTCTATAAAATCTCATATTTCTACGTGGTATTTTTATGACTAAACTAATGAACAAGTTCACAAATAACTTAATTTTTCAATAATCAAATCTATCATTACTTTAAGTTAAATAAAGGGTTATCTATTTCCTTGGCAATTAGGATGAACATTCATAAAGCAGCTAATTCTTTCTTTTTGATACTCTTCCATATTTGCGTAAAATAAAGCTCCGCCAGCAAGCATAGCTAAAGCAAAAATCAGTAATTTTTTCTTTAAATTTTTTAACATCATTCTTTCTCCTTTAAACATCAACTGCAAACCAGATTTTACCGCTTGGTGCCGATACCAAATATTTGCAGCCGTTATATTGCCATTTGAAACACGTTGAATATATTCTTCTAATAAGTCACCCAAAATAGGATCACATAGCTCTTTTGGCAAAGCCCACGAAAGAAACATACTAGCCATTTTAGGTGGCACACTTTGAGTTTTAGTTTCATGCATTGCAGCAACCAATTAGTGTAAATGTGACATTTTCCCACATTGAAGTTAAAGCTTGTTTCGAACGTTTTAGTGCATGTTGACCTTTTGCACTCACCTTAAAATATTTTTTAGCTCTCCCTCCCCTTTCTGGTGTCGCATCGCCCATTTTGCTTTCAATCAGACCTTTTTTTTCTAATCGATCTAATGTGGTATACAAAGCGCCAATCGTGACATCTCTATTGATTACATCTGCTAAAAGTTGCCGTATCGTGCTTCCATAAGCGTTGTCAGCTAATTTTAAGATCGATAATAATAGTAATTGCTCGAATTCACCCAAAAATTTTTCTTTTTCTGTCATACATAAAGCTAGCAAACAAGATGATATAACTACAATGTAGAGTATATTAATTACAGAGTCAAATACTTTATTTTGTAGAGTAAACAATTAGCCATAATAACGCAGCGCTTTTAAGTCAGTTTTAATGATGGCCTTTACTCAGTTCTGATATTGGACGAAGGGATAGATATAATAATATGGATAATGTATTCATACCTTTTTATACAACAACATAAAATGCTGGTGGCATAGGTTGAGTGCTCATTCGGCAGGTTATTATGAATCACTATGGTGATGTAACGATAAATAACCGCATTGTTAAAAGCGATGTTAATTCATCTTAAACAACCTCTTACTTCTCACTTTATTTATTCCTGTACTTAATATTTAAGCTAAGTGTCAGCTTCAAGTCACTTCTCCTTATTGATTATGCCTACCTCAACTTACTAAACCTTTTCCAAAGCTAACATTCTGTTTTTAGCTTTAATTAACAAAATACAACTTATTAATATTTCAGCACAACCTATCCTCACTCGTTCATAAAATTCACCTGCTTCATCAAGTTCTTTAAGAACTGACCACATTTGAGCATATATACTATCCGTTATTCTCGATAATTCGATATTTGCACCTGGGTCAAAACCATTTATAGCATCACTCATATTTTTACTGATGTGAACTGTGCTTTTTCCATTGATTTTAAAAGAGAAATATTAATTGTGTCATCTAGGGTGATCATTTTTATGTTATTAAATATTTTTTAAGAGTTAACGATAAGTCTGTCATACCGTTTTTTAAATTAGGAGTAATCGTAGATTTCCACTCCCCCTAACTCATTATTTATTCAAGATAATCACACCTTCCATTTCAGGCAAAGTTAATTCAGCATGATTCAACTGGCGCTCAAAGAAACCTTTCAAACTCTTTTTAATCGCCAGATGCATTTTATCAGGATCAACTAAGGTTGGATAACCGACAATCCACCTATTTTGATCTGTAAAATCATTGTGTACGCTTTTTTCGATTGTTACTAAATAACTTTCAGCTTGATTGTTATTAAATACTAAATCCAGTTTAGCTAAAGAGTCTTGTGAACTGAGCAGTAATAATGGCTTATTGAGTGGATCGTTAGCAACTCTACCCAGTAATACACCATCCATATTTGCTGCCGCTTTGCATAAAGATAAATCTTTACACGCATTCATTGCTGCACTGGCCCCTAAGCTAAACCCAAACATTCCCACATTAGACAAGTTAATTTGATTGTTAAGTCGCCATTGATTCCACTGTAACCAGTGGTATACAGTATGTACATCTCGTGTTATTTGAGGTGAAACAACCTCATTAAAATAGGCACGACCTGCAGTAGTCCCGATACCTTGCTTACCTTTTGGAAGATAAATGCTTGCAGTTTGTCCACTTTCAAAAGTTGTTACACCAGAAAGATAAGTATGATTTATGGATACAACAAAAAACCCATTACTGGCAAGATCTTCAAGCAATTCAGTATTGTCGACTTCAAACAAACCTAAGCCATGTGAGTAAAATAACACAGGCCAACCAGAATTTTCATTTTCTACGATTCTCGCATTATTTATCGACCATGACCGCATAGTACTGAGCTCATGTTGCAAAGGGTGTATAGGCGCCCCCTTAGGACGATGGCGTGCTAAGAATTCGACTTGATTTCCCCATTTATCAAAATAATAATCATAATTCAGTCGCTTTGTATCTGAAGGATAATAAACCTTAATGTGTACTTTTCTCAATTCGTCATTAATTGGACTCACATTATCTTCACTATTATCAAATACATCATATTCTTTGAACCCCACTTTATATTGACCACTGGGAGCAGGATATACGTGAGCAACCTCTTTGTTACTCTTATTTTCCGCTAATTTTGAATCTTCGTCGCATGCTCCAAGTAGCATAGATAATACTGTTATTGAAAAAAATTTTTTTTTGATATTGCCATTTCACTTCTCCCTAATTGAGAGCGTCAGCGTGTGGTTTTATTTGAAAATAGTCGTCCAGTTTACAAAATAGGACGGATGAATTAGCTAATGAGTACCATTTATGTTTGCTTTATACTGAGTTGGCGTTACTGCTTGATACCGCTTAAATGCTGCATTAAAAGTTGATTTAGCGTTAAAACCTGCTTGTAATGCAATATCCAACACAGGCCTATTTGGGTGTCGCTTCATTAACTCACACGTATAATTTATTCGCCGACGATTCACCATTTCATAAAAACTGACTCCCATGTGTTGGTTAATGACCTGTGATATTAAATAAGGTTTCATTCCTAATTTGTTAGCTAAGGATTGCAAGCTCAGATCAGGGTCTGTATAAATTTTATCCTCATCCAATAAATGTAATATTTGTTCTTCAAGAACAATATCAAAATCATTTACCATTTCAGTTGTACTACGTGGTTCTTTATCGAACTTTTCAAACTTTGCGAAATCAAGTAATTGTGGTTTATGTAATAGCGCATAAGTGATAAGAAACATCATAAAGCACATAAATAATTGAGGTAATGGCAAATTTGTTTGAAATACAAATTGAAAAGGAATGGTGGCAATAGCAAAAAATAGACTGGCGCATATTCCCCAAAGTACCCAAAGGTTTTCTTTACTCAAGTTTGCAAGGTAGTCTTTTTGCTTTGTCTGATATCGATACACAGTAATAGATGCCCAAATAGTAAAGTATAAATATATAGCCAGTAAAAAATATCCCGCAAAAATATGCCGTAAGGTAAGCTCTGTATTGTGCGGCTCAATTAAAAAGTCAATGATTAAGGCGTTGAGTACACACCACGGAGATAAAAAAATATATATTTGTTTTCTTGACGGCGCACGACCTAAACAAGACCGAATGAAAATGAAAAATACAATGGCGTATATCGCTCCCCAACATGCATTAATGCGATGCGATATTAACAGCTCTTGTTGAGCAAACAATAAAAGTAAATCTACCCCAAACACAAGGTGGATAATCATCAATAACGTAAATATTGGATACTGTTTCGATTTATAAAATAAAAAGCCCGCAAGCACGAGGCACTGACTAAAGCCTGATATTAAAATAGCAGCAACCATTTCTGTATCCTTAGAAATCTATGTAGAGTGAGTTTTTACTTTTAGATATTTTCGCTTCTGTATAAAGTGAAACAGGTCACCTTCTTATTTTTGATTAACGCCTAATAACTGGCTTAAAGAGGCAGGCTAAAATTAGCAAGCAAGACGCAACCTCAAACAACACACCTTATTCACTAAGCCGTTTGGAGCCAAAAATACCACGTATTGGTTATCAGTTGGAACAGTCTGTTAGAGCGTTTGAACTCAAGCTTAAGTTATTTACGCTTTCTTGACGTATTTTGCTGTTACTAACATTTGCCCAGCACCATCAAGCTTGCAATCTAATTGATGATCTTTCCCTTCAATAATCCGCTTTATGACACCTTTAGTACCAATTTTAAGATTCAGCGAGCTACCTTTAACTTTAAGATCTTTAATCAATATGATTTTATCACCTTGCTCCAGCTGATTTGCGTTCACATCATGTACCGTAAATTGATTTTCAGCTTCTTCAACTGGGTTCCATTCATATGCACATTCAGGGCAAACTAGATGAGTTTGGTCTTGATAAACAAACTCAGAACTGCAATTAGGACAAGGAGGTAATGACATTCTCTATCACTTCTATTAATTGATTTAACTTATATTTTAATGATTTATCGTGTTCAGTCTATTCATTATGAGGACAAACATAAAAGCTATATCACAAAGAGCAATCTCAAGTGTTTCGGGTACTACATAAGCCTGTAAAGTTGCTCTACAAGCTAAATTTAATATATAAGTGAATTTCTGTCTCTTACTCTCAGCTTGAAACAAGACTTAACTCATGTATTTAGGATCTTGTTTTTAGGCTATAAAATAAATTTTTAATTATTCTACAACCTCATCGTAGCAATAAATAGACTAAAACCGGTGACTATACTGTATGAATCAGCAGCAGTAAGCCAGCTGTTTTAAATCCATTTTTTAATTACTTTATGATGTACTATTTTTTCAATACCAAGAGCGAAGCGACAGTCCCTTGCGGGCCAACTTTAGAACCACCACCAATGATATACATTGCATCATCTATTGTTACAGAGCCATGACCATGTCTAGCTTCTGGCATATCTCCCTCTCTTTTCCATGAATCCCTGATCGGATCATAGCACCATACTTGCTGAGAAGCTCTGCCCGTTTTCCAATTACCATTAGGCCCGAAAGCCTCGCCTCCCGTCACAACTATCTTTCCATTTAATACTGTTGCTGCAATCCCAGCGAGGGAAACAGGTAAAGGGGCAATGCTCTCCCATTTATCGGTATTTTCATTATAAACTTCTGCATGCCCTAAATTTTTGGAGAGTTTTCCAGATTTGCGGCCACCAATAACAAAAAGTTTTTCATTGAGTACTGCACTGGCCGCAGAGTTTCGAGAAACACTCGATGGCGCTGCTGTTTCCCATTTTTCGTTGTCAACCAGCATAAAATGGTTGGCGACATCAACATTTTTATTAGAATTAAGATCTAAAGTTTTTCCGCCGACAACATGTATGTTTTCTCTGATAGAGGCATAAGTTGATTCAGCCATGGGAATAGGTAAGGATGGCCCTGCAACCCATTCACTATTTTTTGTAGTAAGTCTGAATACTGTCTCTTTTATTTGCCATGCATTTCCTTTTGCTCCGTAAAACCCCCCTATTCCATATAAATATTTACTATTAGAAACCATTCCAAGGTGGTGTCTTGCTTCAGGTAAAGTTGACCCGGTGCGCCAATTTTGCGTTATAGGATTGTATATGAAGATTTTAGTAGTTGGAGATAATCCATAAAATATAGCATTTACATCCGGAACAAACCCACCTCCGACAAATATTTCACCACCAAAAACAGTTGGATAAATCTCCTGAATTGGAATCCCCAATTCAGGGCCGGCACTCCAAGCATAATTTAGTGGCATCGATAGTGCCTGAGAAAAACTGATGTAATTCGTGCCTAAAATAGGAGTAATTCCCAAATATGTAATAAATTTTCTTCTGGTGATTTTCATATATATCCCTAGACGTTTGACGCCACCATAAGCTCTGCGATCCGGTTTTCTGGCTCTCTTTCAAAAAAGGGTGACTTACAGAGTCAGTTGTATGGCTTTGTTAGCAAGTAAGTTACAGCGCGACACGATACTCCATAGAAACACAATCGATGCCTTCACCAAAGCCATTTTTAACAACCTTAGTCGTCATAAAGCCTCGCTTCTTGTAAAAACCTTCTGTGTGTTGAGAAGTCTCAATTTTAACAACATCAATAGCCGAATTAGCTTTCAACCGAACTAACCTAAAGTCAGTTAAATTAGTTCCTAATCCTTGACCATGGAGATCTCGATGAACCACCCCCCAATCTAATGAAGCCACTGTCGAATTGACCCCTATGCCACCACATGCCAATACCCGGTTGTCTTTGACATACACATAATAATCGCCACTTTCATTTAATGAGTCTAGAAACGCAATAAACTCCTCTCGTTCTGAGAGATCGAAGTATTTGCCAATATTACTATCGAATACTTCCACACACTTGGTACGATGTTCACTTGTATACTGCTGAAACTCCATTTATCCCTCTTGCTTGCTAACAAGTCTGTAGAACTTATCTAAAAGCTAAAATTAATATAAAAAGTAAATTTCGGTATCGTACTCTAAGCTTAAAACACAACTTAGCTAATGCATTTTGAACCCAATTTTTTGGCTATAGAATAAATTATTTAATTATTCTATAGCCTCTACGCCGCAATAAGCGAATTAAAACTGTTAGCTAAAATTAGCCAGGTATGAGCAAAAAGCCAACTGTTTTTTGTCTGTTTAATTGCCTTGCTATATTTTTTATACCATAATCTAATATATATTGGTATTTTAAGGATTTACATTATGGCTAAGAATACAAGCGTAACACTAGGCGAGCATTTTGATCAATTTATAAATCAGCAACTTAACTCAGGTCGTTATGGCTCAGCAAGTGAAGTTGTGCGTGCTGGTTTAAGAGCCTTGGAAGATCAGGAAATAAAGATAATGAATTTACGCAATATGCTATTTGAAGGTGAAAACAGTGGCGTTGCAGAATACTCGTATGATTCTTTTATTTCAGAGCTAGACAAAGATAACCACTAATGTCGAAATTCGAATTATCAGGTAAAGCCAAAAGCGATTTAATTAAAATAGCCAAATATACTCAATTAACTTGGGGAACAGCGCAAAGGAATCATTATTTAAAACTATTAGATAATACTTTCCATCAACTGGCAGATGAACCGATGCTAGGAGTTAATTGTGATTATATAAGAGAAGGTTATCGAAAACGACCTCAAGGTAGTCACATAATTTATTATAAAGAGCATAAAACAAACCGAATTTTGATTGTAAGAATATTACACAAAAGTATAGATGTTAACCGCGCGCTCTAAAAAAATGTAGCGCCCTCGTAAATGGGCAAAATTTAGTTAGCTAAAATGTTGAGGAATGAAAACAGCCAACTGTTTTTTTTCCTGTTTAACTGCTTGATAATCATTGAGCCTACTCCAAAGTATCGCGCCTTTACGTAATACATTAGTGACCAGAAAAAAGAGAATTTTTTATAATAGCTCACATTCATATTACTGTGGAATAGATTTACATGCACGCCTTTTATATGTCTGTATCATTGATTTACAAGGTGAAATTATTGTTCATACCAAAATTAAAGCTGACAAATCACAACTTCTCTCATTACTTGAACCCTATATTGGTGTTGACTCCATGCATTGCTGGTATTGGGTATGTGATTGGTGTGAACAGCAAAGTATCGATTTTGTTTTAGGCCATGCCATATACATGAAAGCGATTCATGGCGGTAAAGCTAAAAATGATAAAATTGATTCTTTTTAAATTGTATTAATGGTAATTAAAATACCAATAAAAGTTTTTAATTGATTTAAAAATTGACTGCTGACGCAGTCAAATAAAACCGTATTACCTATTGACTGTGATCCGCCTCATATGTGTTAGGCTACTGAACCTAGCACACTCTTAACAGTTTCATTTGCGGGTTTACTTAGTAACGGTTTCATTTTAAGAAACAAGTTAAGTAAGCCTTGTCCATGCTCTTTTAAAAATTCAACACTATCGATTGCCAACTCAAGTTCATTTGCAACTGTCAGTTCGCAAAATTGTTGTGCTTGCTCATGCGTTAATTCAAATTCTGTTTCCGTAAATCGATCTCTAAATTTAATAGCAGAATTTCCATTAAAATTGTTAAAAACAAAGCCCCGATCACAAGAACAATATAAATAGACAATTTCTTCCGCAGTCTTTCCTATAATTTTTGCTATATCGTTTCGTTGGGATAGTGAGACAACCTGAGCTTCAAAACCAGCCGTACCATATGCAGCATGGTATAATCCTGAATCACAAAGCTCTTGAGAAGCTCCCCACTTTTCTAATAATTGATAAGTACTATTTAAATGATTAATCAATGAACCATTTAAATGCTCAAACTCTCCTGCACCCAACTCACTTAATTTATTAAACTTTGAATTCACAGTAACCCTTAAGTAATCTAACGAGCCTGTAGAATTACTCGTTTTAAATTAATATCTTATATATCGAAACACTCTACTAATATTAAATTGTTTTAACAATCAAAAACTTTACGTTTTTGCTGATTTTTTATTTTTATAACTAGAATGAAGATAATGGTGGTATTTATTAATAAAAAGGCCGTATTTAAATGATATTTAGGGTGCTTTCGTGAGTTTTATCTTTAATGCAGGCTATTTCTAAGCTTTTCTATGTTATGAACTAAACAGTACATTTGCCACTGAGTATTCATTTTATCTTGTCCTCGCAAGGTGAACTTATTTATGCTTTTATTGACTGTGATATTGCCGCTCTTTGTCACAAAATGAGGTTCTATTACACTCATATATTCATGTCATCATGTCATCATGTCATGTGGTTATTATAATGGTGATAAAAAACCAGTGGCATAAAGGTAATAAACAATTTCTATTTAATGCGTTTACACTGGCAAAAGTGTGGCGCGCTAAAATGCTAGATACGATTAACCAACATCAACACATCAATTTACCCGCTAAATATCCTAAAAGTGGGTGGTAGATTGTCGTAAGGTGGGGCTTGGTGAAAAAGCGTATCAATACCTCTCTCGCTATTTATATCGCGGTGTCTTATCTGATAATGACATCATTGCTTATGATAACAACACCGTCACCTTTAAATACCAAGACAGCCAAACCAAAAAAGTCGCAACGCGCATATTACCCGTTCTGAAATTTTTATGGTTGATATTGCAACATGTGCTCCCTAAAGGGCTACAACGTGTCAGAGATTGTGGGTATTTGCGTTTAAATGCAGGTAAATTACGTCAACGCATCCAATTAGACTTAATCAAAGCGCACAACTGGGTCGCTCCACAAAGTCAGCCTGTGATAAAAACAAAACGCATATGCCCTTGCTTCAAACATGAAATGTTATGTATGGGAGTGAATATCGATTTAGCACGAACGAATTAGCCCAAAGGCGAATAAAATAAGGATAATGACCTAAATACATGAAAGGAGAAAAATATAAAAACTCACTAATTGATAAGATGAAAGATTTGCACTTCTGAACACAAGAAGCGCATTCACTCGGCCAAAATAAATAAAAGCCGCTACAAATAAAAACTCGAACACCACTATTTACTATAAATAAGTCAAACGACTTAAGCTCGGGCTTGTTCAACATGCATAACGGTTTTTAAATTTACTTATTTATTTAAAAAACCGCCTTTTAAAGACTTTAAAAAGCGGTTACTAGTGATTAGATGCAGGTTTCAGGCAGTGTTAGGTTTCCATCTATTATCTTATCTTTAAGTGCATTCAAATCTAAACAGGCGATTTCATCATTACCCTTTAGTGTCAGAAAATATAATTTGGCTAATTTTGATAAAACAGAAATATCTTTTATTTTATTATCGCTTAAAGATAGCTCCTCTAATTCAACCAGATTAGCGAACATACTAATATCTGTTGTTGTTGTTTCACCTAAATATAATCCAGCTAAGGATTTGAAATTAGATAAAACATCAATGCTATTCAGTGGGTTTTTCTGTAAGTATAAATGCTTTAATAAGGTTAATTTACTCAGTGCTGAAATATCCTCAATTTTATTACCACCTAAGTGAAGCTTTCTTAATTGTATTAAATCAGCTAAAAAGTTAACGTCTGAAAACTCATTCATATTCGCTAAGTGAAGCACTTGTAGCTTGGTTAGACTAACTAACGGATTAAGATCATTAATTTTATCGTTACCAGATAAATTGAGTTCTATTAACTCGGGTAACTCTGCCAGTACTGAGATATCAGATAATTCGTTATCATTCATAAATAAGGTGGTTAACTTAGAGAGTTGAACTATATTCGTTAAATCATCTGAATCAAGCTTATTATGACCTAATAGTAGCACCGTTAATGAGGTATTGTTGATAATGGGTGAAATATCTGTGCTTGTGGTGCTATACATCCACAAGCTTTGCAAACTCGTTAAATCAGATAATGCCGATATATCCTTAAGATTATTCGAACTAAGGTCTAATTTTTCTAATACATTAAGCTGAGAAAAATCTGGTAATGTTGTAAATTTGTTATCGTTGAGCTGCAGATCTTTTAAGTGGGTTAGCCCAGATAGTAGCGTTATATCTTCGATATTATTAAAACCGAGATCAAGAGATGTTAATGCGCTAAGTGCCTCTATTCCACTTAAATCGCTTATTTTTTTAGACAAACAGTTAAGTTGCTTTACGTCGCTGACTTTAGTCCAACCAGCACTTATAGCACTCTTGGCAATACAATTTTTTAAGTTTTCATCCAAAAAATCAATATCACTAATGAATCCCGTATTAGCTGTAGGCGGTATTACTGGAGTAGCTGCAGGCATTTTGTTACTTGAGCTATCACTGCCTCCACAACCTATAAAACAAAAACTGCTGGTGATAATAAGGGCTGTATATAAAAGAATGCGCATGAAAGGTTATTTCCTTAATGAGTATGCTGTGCAGTTATAAGTAAATTTAGCAGGCTTTAAAATGCCATCTTAAAAAATCATACAAGGTGCTAAAAATTCAAGCGCGTACCTTATAGAATTTACACAATAAAATCAAACAAAAATCACTAATACATAGGCTAGGCAGGGTGGAATCACGCATTTCAGATAAGTGTACGGTATAATAAAGAAATTTTGAACTTTATTGAGTCGAGATGATCAGAACAGTATCAAAAATTAATAATAGCGGCTGTTCTTTGTAGTTCAAAGGACTGAAAAGTGTAGTAGTTCAGACCTGACAGTTACCCGTTTTTTTAGGGTGTCTTGTCAGCTTAGATTTGAGCTAAATTCTTTTCAGCCCAAATGGTTTTTCCATCAACTAAAGTTTCAAGCGGAGTTCGTCTGCAGCACTTTTTACCTTGATGCGTTTGTTCATTGTTATAGTAATCCATCCATTCGTCTAGGTCTTTTTGTAATTCCTCCATTGTTGAGTAGATTTTTTCCTAAATGTTATCTGATAAAACTCGTTCAATATCGTTTTATGGAACCGTTCGCAGATCCCATTTGTTTGCGGTGACATTGTTTTTGTGTGGTCTATATCGTTAATCGCTAGATATAGCTGAGGTTCCTCTATCCGTGAGTATACGTAACATTGGGATCTCGTGAGCCTCAAAATATGGCAATACTTTATCGTTAAGTATATCGGTCGCAGTGACTGGTGTTTTGGTGACGTAATGCTTGGCGAAAGCTATTTTGCTGTAAGTATCAACAAAGGTCTGCTGATAAATACGACCAACGACTTTTAAATTACCAACATAAAACGTATCTTGCGAGCCAAGGTAACCTGGGTGAGCAGTTTCAATTTCACCACACGCTTCATCATCATGTTTTTTCTTTTCTAAGGCAGCGACTTGTACGTCGCTTAGTATAACTCCTTCACTGGCAACCTTATCTTCTAAGGCTTTAAGGCGTTTTTTGAAGTTTTCGAGATTATGGCGTAGCCCGATAGAACGAACACCGCTACATGAGAACCAATACATAAGCTCTTTAATGATATTTATTTCGTTGTACTTGCCATAAAAACACTACTACCAATTAAAAAGCTAGCTCCAGAATAGTCAAAATACTTTCTAGATCGTTCACTCTGAAAAGCTTTTCGAGTTCTTGAAGCTATTAGAGCATAACCTGTCAAAATAGATCCAACTACAATAGATGAAGTCATTATTAAGATAGAGAATTGTAACAAAGTATCACCTTGAGGATTCATAAACTGTGGTAAAAATGCCATATAAAATATAATTGCTTTAGGGTTTAAAAGCGATGCTAGAAAACCTGCATTAAAACTATTTACAGCCAAACTTTGTGTATTTTGATGTTCTTTTTGTGCTTTGTTTTTTTTTGCTTCGATTATCTGACAGACTCCTAAGTATGCCATATAGATGATTCCTAACCATTTAAATAAAGTAAAAAGAGTCGCAGAAGTTGCTAGAATAGCTCCCACACCGAGCAGAGAAAGTATCATTAACACAACACCACCAACTACATCACCAAGAATACATAAAAATGCAGATGACATTCCCTTAGTCAGAGCTTGTGTAACAACAAGGAGAACACAAGGCCCAGGAATAAGCGTCAAGACTGAACTTGCAACAATAAAAGCCAACCAGATTTCAAAAGACATAAAAACCTCGAACAGAATAAGCTACTAAATACCGATTAACGAGCCTGTAAAATTACTCGTTATAAAAGAATCGGCCGCAAGCGACCGAGTTTAAAAGAGTCCCAGCTGACTTCCGTGAACTTCTTTTTTATCTAATTCAATCAATTGGTTTTGCACATATTTACGAATAGTATCTTCTGTTGCATTTCCTATTGTTTCAACAAAATAACTTTGAGTCCAAAGTTTCCCACCCCAGAAATAACGTCTTTTAATATCTGGATATAATTTGAAAAACTCTCTGGCTGAAATACTTTTTATCACCTGCATGATTTGACTAGGTGACATTTTTGGTTCACTTCTTACGACCATATGAATATGATCTTCTGGTATTTCTAATTCGACTATATCTATGTCGT
>NZ_FOLO01000020.1 GCF_900112265.1 Pseudoalteromonas denitrificans DSM 6059
GGACGGGACTCGAACCCGCGACCCCCGGCGTGACAGGCCGGTATTCTAACCAACTGAACTACCACTCCGCTATTTCGCTTGCTGGTTAGGTCTCCCTTGCCAGCGGCGTGAATAATACGAATGAGGCCCTATTGAGTCAACTATTATTTTCATTTTTCAGCTTTTTTTAGTCATCTGAGATAGAAAGGTTCAAAATTTCATCGCTATCGTTTGATTTACGACCATTTTTAGAGTTACCACTAGGGTCATCAAAACTAAAATCATCTTCAGCCATACTTTTTTTATTTTTGAATTTAAAATTAAATTTAAACTTGAAATTAAATAAAGGTTTTTTCTGCACTATTAGTCTAAAAAATAGCCCTCCTAGTATTAAAATAATGACATTGCCAAATACAATTATAATTAACAACTTATTTGTATCTATTTTAGGTTCTGCTTTTTGTTCAGCTAAACTATTAATTGTATCAGTATCGACTAATTCATTTTTTGTAAGCGGTTGTTCAGGAATATCTTCTACAGGCGCTTCAATTTCAAAAGTATAATTATCCAAAACAGTCATAAACTCTCTTCCATTTACATTAGTACCAAATGCGGATAATTCGATAACATAATTACCCCAATCATAATTAACGATTGGAATTGTTCGGATTTGAGTTTCGTTTGCTGGAATTGAAAATGCTTGCTCTTCATTATTAGGATAAAAGATTTTACCTTGTATCAAAACGGTTTTAGGATCGACTTTATTTTTATCCACTTTTATTTCTAATAGATGTTCTGATTTGGATTTTTTAGCAAGTGTTAATATGTACGAAAAAGGTGGTTTTTCTAATAATATAGGTTCGTGTACTAATTTACGTTCGACTAATGGTGTTATTAAGAAAAACTCAGGGCGCCACTGACCACTAGCAAATGTCAGTTTAAACTCACCAGTAAAAACTGCATCCCCGGGATATTCGTCAAAACCTTTACCATCATCTTTAAATTCAGCGACTCGTACAGGTTCAGCACCAAAATTACTGTATTCACTATTATTGGTGCTAACAAAGTCTACATCCAATGTAACAACGTCTCTAAAATGCCCAGATGTAATAGGCTTACCTCCATTTGTAAGCCGCCCTGTTAACTTTATTGTTTCCCCTTTAAACATGAGTGCAGGCAATGGGTCAACTTCTAGTTCTATTTCACTTAAAACAAGAATCTTACTTTCAGGTAAAATATTGCCAACAGCCTGCCATGGTCCTGGCATAGGTTTTTTGATTTTAATAATGTCGTATGTTAAATCATCGTACCACTCAATTTCACCAGTGATCCCTTGAGTTGCATACATTTTACTACCATCTGGACGAATTAAAATAACAGGTGGTGAGCCTCTTTTCCTGAAAAACAAAAGCGTAATTTCATCAACCTTATAATCTATTCTAAATCGATTATTTAATAACTTAACTTCATTTTCACCTGCATCTCTTTGTATTATCTCTAATGTTTTATCAGGCTCAACAGCTAACAGCATAGGAGTAAATAAATATAACATTAGACAAATTATTTTTTTCATTCTAAAACCTTATTGACGCCATAAACAGCTTCCGCCTTTTGATTCCACTAGATCAAGCCTAGATTCATGTTCATTCATTTCATCAGGTGTTGCCATTAAAACCGTTAAAGGCGCTCTGTCAGCAGGCAAACGAATTATTTCTCCCTCCCTAGCATTTTTATTAGCACCATCCGTTCCATAATTTATATTTACCTGACCACCTGTCATAGTCAAATAAACATCCGCTAAAATTTCAGCATCGAGTAAAGCTCCATGCATGGTACGCTTAGCGTTATTTATATCGTACCTACGACATAAAGCGTCTAGGTTATTTTTTTGACCTGGATGTAAGTCTCTGGCCATTTTTAGGGTATCAAGAATTTGGCAATATTCAGCCGTTTTAGGATATCGAGTCGTTAACTTCGCAAATTCATGATCCATAAAGCCCACATCAAACGCAGCATTGTGGATCACAAGTTCTGAACCTTTTATATAATCAAAAAACTCTTGTGCTACTTGATGATACCTGGGTTTATCACGTAAGAATTCATTTGTAATACCATGAACATTAATTGCTTCATCTTCAATGGGTCGGTCTGGGTTGACATATACATGGAAGTTATTGCCTGTCAGACGTCGATTGATGAGCTCTACACAACCAATTTCAATGATCCTATGACCTTGTTTAGGATCTATGCCTGTGGTTTCTGTATCGAGAACTATTTGTCTGTGGTCCATATCGCCTATTACTTAATTCTGTTATTTTACAACTAACAAGTATTCTACATAAATAATAGGTAATGCGTGCAAAAAAGCGTAGAAATTTATACCGATGGCTCCTGTTTAGGTAATCCCGGACCTGGTGGCTATGGTGTTATTTTAATTTATAAAGGCCATATAAAAGAATTAAGCCAAGGATATACTTTAACAACCAACAATAGAATGGAGCTATTAGCAGCTATAATAGCTTTAGAAGCATTAAAACAAAATTGCAAAGTCACATTAACGACAGATAGCCAATATGTAAAACAAGGTATTGAATCTTGGCTACAAGGTTGGAAAAAACGAAACTGGCAAACATCAAACAAAACACCAGTTAAAAATATAGACTTATGGCAGCGCCTTGATAGTGTAAATGCACGTCACACTGTAAATTGGCTATGGGTAAAAGGGCATTGTGGACATGTGCAAAATGAACGCTGTGATGACTTGGCACGAGACGCTGCCCATAGTAAAAACTTAATAGAAGATTTAGATTATATAGGTAAGTTATGAGTGTAAAAATAAAAGCTTTTTATAATGAAGGCACTTCCACTCTTTCATATATAGTATTTGATTCAAAATCATTAAAAGGCATGATTATAGATCCAGTACTTGATTTTGATATATATTCTGGCTGCTTATGTTACTACAGTGCAAATTTAATATTGGATTATATTGATTCTCACCATCTTGATATAGACTGGATTGTAGAAACACATACACATGCAGACCATATCACTGCAGCACAATTTTTTAAAAGTAAACTAGGAGCAAAAGTCGCAATAAGTGAGACTGTAAAACAGGTTCAACAAACATTTAATGCCAAAATGGATTTGAATATTCACGTTGACGGCAGTCAGTTTGACCATTTATTTGTAGATAACGAAGTCTTTTCATTAGGAGATATTCCTGTACGAGTCATTGCGACCCCTGGACATACACCTGACAGTGTATGCTATTTAATCGACGGTAATGCATTTGTTGGCGATACATTATTTATGCCCGATAGCGGTACAGCCCGATGTGACTTCCCTAATGGGGATGCAAGTCAGCTGTTTCATTCTATTCAAAGGTTATTTGAAATGGGTGATGATTTAATATTATGGATGTGTCATGACTATCAACCACATAATCGAGAGCTTGTTTATAAGACAACGGTGTTAGAACAAAAAAAATATAATATTCATTTAAAACACAATACCAACCAACATGATTATGTATTAATGCGTCAGTTGAAAGATGCAGCTTTAGAGACACCTAAATTATTACTGCCTGCAATACAAATTAACTGTAACGCTGGAGTTTTGCCCTTAGATAAAAATAATCATTTAGGTTTTATTAAAATCCCACTTAAACTTAAAGCGATTTAATAAAAGACATAAGCCAAATTAATGCAGGTTCTTCAGGTTCAAAATTTTCACAGGCATCAATATCTAACTTTTCAATGCATGCTTTTGCTTGTAATTCTTGTAACAGGAGATCTATTTTTTTACCGGCCCCGCAAAATGTATCGCCATAACCACTATCTCCCATAGTAATAATACCGTAGGGGATATCTGTTAGTAGAGGGAATTGATCCTTCAACTCAAGATATAATGACTCTAATTCAACAGGTATATCGCCAGAGCCTGTTGTAGAGGTTACAAATAACATATGTGTTGCTTGCAATACATCATTCACAGTACCAGGTAGATACACCTTTGCCTTATGATTATTTACATGTATTTTTTCAGCTAATGCAAAAGCTAACTCTTCAGCACCACCATAAACAGAACCAACAAAAATACTCACTTTAGCCATTATATTCTCCAAATATTCCTTTTTATTTTATCTTTGTATAAGCACTTTCTAATTCTGGCCAACCTAGTTTCTTAAAAATAGTTAAAGCTTCATCATCTATTGATGCTGTTATATTAATTATTTCATCAGAATACGGGTGTTTAAAATTTAAGTTAGTGGCAAATAACATTAAGCGTCTCAGTTTAAAATGCTCCCTAAAAAAATGATTATGTTTATTATCACCATGATTCACATCACCAATAATAGGGTGTGTTAAATGATTTAAGTGTCGTCGGATTTGGTGCTTTCGTCCAGTCTTTGGGAAACATTCCACCAGTGAATATCGAATACTGGGATATTTCCCAAAGGGAATATCTAAACTAGCTTGATATAAACATTTAAAATCTGTAATGGCACTTTGCGCTGGCTTATCTTGATTAGCATGTTTATCAGCTATTTTATCAAGTTGTTCTTTTAACGGTTTATCTAATAACTTTTGCTCTGGAGCAAACCCTCTGACTAATGCCAAATATCGTTTTTGTACTTGATGAGCAATAAATATTTCATTCACTTTCCTTGCAGATTCTGAACTTAAAGCGAATAATAAAACTCCAGAGGTCGGTCTATCTAATCGATGCACAGGATAAACATGTTGCCCTATTTGATCTCTGAGCATTTGCATTGCAAATTGTGTTTCATGTTTATCTAAAAATGACCTATGAACCAGCAGTCCCGAAGGTTTGTCTATCGCAACAAAATACTCATCTTGATATAGAATTGTTAGTTCAGGTTTTTGTATCATTTCTTGATTAGCGTCTGTATTTAATATTTCATCCATTTTCTACTGCTTTCATTTCAAGACCTATAATGGGGTGATTATAACAAGTTATTGGCACAATAAAGTAAACTCATTATAATTGCGCAAGTATATATTCTTAAGGTTAATTAATGGACAACAAAATCTCAACATTAGCACAGTTATTAGATGCTGCAGGTACTCAGTGGCGTGTTTTTGATATTGGCCGCAGGATCACTAAAATAGATAAAGATTCTTTCGAAAAAATTGAAAACGCTCAAATCCCTTACCCTGCTCCTTTGCAAAAACATGCATTATTTGCAATCTTATTTTGGGATAAAAAAGCCACTGATGAACCCTATATTTGGTTTTTAAAATTCCCATTGGATGAAGAAAGTAAACTTGTACAAGCAAGTAGAGATCATTTTTCGAGTATGGTTTTAGAGGCTTTAGGCACTCAATTAACAGGAGCGCAAGACGGTAAACAGCTTAATAATAACCCTTATATATTCACACCAAATGCAAATAAACGCGCTGCATTTAATGCATTAATGAAAGTAGAAACAAATAAACCTGCCTCAATTTATTATGAACAGGTACAATTGTACTTTACTGGCAAATTAGGGTTTACAGATTGGCAGTCACTTTCTTTGCAAGGTATCGCTGACTTTTCATTCAGATTAGACAAAACTGAAAATACGGAAAGTTTACTAAACTCCTTGGCGCATATACCGTTAGAAGTCAGTACTCCCTTGTCTTCAATGCTTGAAAATATAGCAATATCTCCAACTTTAACTGAAAAACTTTTAAAACTAGCAAAATTATCAATTGAAAATTCAGATATCACATCACTTGTAAATTATTTGCGCTGCTTATCAAATACTAAAGCTCAAGGCTTACTTGACGAGTTAATAGATAATATTTTACAGACAGATTTAGCCTACGAGCTAGATATTATTTTAACAATAACTGGTCGAACTTGGCTAAGTCTTTCAGACCCAAAACGACTTCATATGTTTATGGACAAAGTTGCAACGACCGATAAGCATCCTGACTTATTTTCCGGTATTTTTGCTGATCTTGTTGCAATTCCGATAATACGCCCTCATTTATTAGGTTTATTACGTGAACAAAACCGCAGTAAAGCACTCTCTACTGCTATTGGAAAACTTTTTTCTTAACATGTATACATAAACCACTCCAAGATGCATATTTCAAGACTGCTGAACAGTTCATGATCTAAAACGCATTCTTTGAATTAATGGTTACTCTCTTAAAAGGAGATAGACAAGGAGCAGAATTTTCTTAAAAATCTCCGTAGGGTTATTTAGAAACACTTTATATTGCGTTATTGATTTTTAAAAGTGAGTAACCATTCTCTGTAATCAATGCATTGCTTCCATAGGGGGAGGTACTTAGGGTATATTTGGAAATTACAACCTGTATCTAAAGTGTTTCTAATTCCAACTGAACCCTGCGTTTTGGAGTCATTTGGGTATTAATCCATATTTTAAAAATAAGAATATATAGCAAGCTTATTAAGGACTTTTTATGGCTACACTTTGGTTATTCATTTTAATCGGCGCCACAATTTACTTTTTTTGGTTAAACAGAAAAATAGCTGAATCAGCACAATTACATGCAAAAAATCAGGCCGAAAAACTACAAGTTCAATTATTAGATGTCGCATGTAAAAGAAGAAGACTAGGGTTATTACGAACAGGAAAGCCAGGATTAAAAAGTACTTTTATTTTTGATTTTTCAAGTGATGGAGAAAGTCGTTATCAAGCTGAATTAGAGATGGAAGATATTAAACTTGTAAATGTAGCTATACCACCACATAAAATTTAATCTGTTAGTTACATAGTCTTTAAACTAGATTACTTTAGTTTATATAGAACTAAGGCGTAGCATTAGCTACGCCCCAATCTTATTTTACCTCCATGTTCAAGGTTTTCCTTCCCCTTTGGCTAAGCCTTCCATTTAGTATCCATTACAAAGATTTAATCCATTAAACCTAACATGGTCATCATGACCCTATTCCTTGCCTCATCCTGAGGTGTCCAACCCATCCTTGCCTTTCCCTGATTTTTGAGTATCCATCCCCATCCTATTGCATCATGCAAAACATCCCTGAACATCCTGTTCGATGTTAAGTCATTTAACATCTATTACATCCCTAAGTCCCTTTCCTTGTATCCTTGTGACACCATCTTGGTATCTGTCTTAAATCCTTTCCCTGACATTGGTTAATTCCATTAACCAAGTATTAAATCATTTAATACTTTTCCTTCCTAGCAATCCCTTTCCATTTCCATTTTATTCCTTTGACACCATCTTGGTATCTGTCTTAAATCCTTTCCCTGACATTGGTTAATTCCATTAACCGAGTATTAAATCATTTAATACTTTACCTTCCTAGCAATCCCTTTCCATTTCCATTTTATTCCTTTGACACCACCTTGGTATCTGTCTTAAATCCCTTCCCTGACAATAAAATCACTTCCTGTGACCTTTGTGCTCCTTACAAAACTAATATTAATCGAAAAATTAAATAAAATTAGATACAAAAATGAATTATAATTTTATATTAATATGGCCAAACAAATAAACCCCTTAAATATCTTGGTGTTAGCCATATAAAACATTCTAACCTTACCTCAATAACAGCCAATACCCACATAAATGTAGGATATATCTCACAGTTAGACTTCCACTATGCTGATCAATAAAAAAATAATTAAATTTATATTTTTGTTTTAAACAATAAACTCCCTTGAACATTGCTAAACGCCAACGCTTTTAAACATTTAAAACCACTCGTAATGAATAAATTATGTAAATCATCTCGAGTAACATATACCGCTAACCCGGCTGTTTCATTATCATTTTCAATCAGGTCATCTAACGCTCTTAATAAATAGCGGCCTAACCCCTGCTTTTGCATCCCTGGAGCAACAGCAATAAATGCCAAAAAGTGATACGTTGAATATTCATTAAGTTCTTCTCTTATTGCACTTTCTTTTTCTATGAGTTGCTGAGTTGTAAGGTACCCTGCACTCAACATTAGTTTTAAACGCCAATGCCAATACCTTTGCGCTTTCATTTGCGTATCTGACTTAAAAACACATGCCACAGCTTTTAATGATTCCCCCTTAAACAAGCCAATTAGCGGTTGGTGGCCTTGCCAAAAGCTATTGAGCTCTTCTCGGATCAAAGCTCTTAATTTTTTTTCATAAGAAGAAGCTGTTGATTTATCAGATTTTAATATTTTCATTAATAAAGGGTCATCATGGTAAGCCTGATATAACAAACTAGCAGCAATATTTAAATCTTCTGCGGTTAAATAAATGGCTTTCAAAGCTTCATCAGTGGAGGTCGGTGCTATAAATGTATCCATAAATTCTCTCTTATTATTATTATGTTCTATATTTATATAGAAGGTAATTCTAATATTAGGAAATGAAATGGATACAAATTTACATAATTTAACGAATTTATTTGCACAACTTGGTCTAGCAAATTCAAAAACTGAAATTGATAAATTCATTGCAAGTCATCAAATATCAAATTCGGTGCATATTAGCCAAGCTTCTTTTTGGAGTTCAGCACAAGCGAGTTTTTTAACTGAGTCTTTAGACCAAGATGGGGATTGGAGTGAAATAATAGATCAATTTGATACTTTATTAAGAGCATAAAAAACAAAGATATCATGACCTTGCCTAAAGTTTAAATTTGATATCTTTGATTGTTTTTTATAAATGCTTTGAAAGGTTAGCTCCATTACCAATAGCAATAAGCTTACTATCTTCAAATTTCAAAAAATGACATTCATCTTTTGTTGTTTTACTATCAGAACTTATTTTATGAGTTCGGTAGAATAATATTTGCATTTGCTTACCCTGATTTTTGTATACTTCGTAGAAATCAGGTGTTCCCAATTTACTTTTAACTAAATCAATAGATTGATTTAAATTTAAACCTGTAATTATTGTTCTATTATTTTCTTGCCTTACTTCCCAGCTATCTCTTGAGTAATGCTCACCATCGCCATCAACAGCAATAACACACCCTGTTAGAGCAAGTGGCGATATAAAAAGTAAAGTTGTTACTAGCTTTTTCATTATATTATTTCCAATAATCACATTTAATGTAAAAACTATACATATCAACTTTCAAGCCAACCTTTAACATACTGATTTTTATTATTAAAATTTAAAACATTTAAAAACGGCTAGTTAATCTTGATAATTCACGCTAAAATTTAGCTAATTTGACCAATTTAGGAGTGCCTCAATGGAACAATTTGTTATTGAAGCCATAAAAAAAATACTTGTTCAAAACAAAATACCTTCTGTTGCTTTAATTAAAGCCAAATTAAATCATTCTGTACCAATGCAGACTATTATTTCAGTATTAACAAGTTATAAAAGTTCTCCTAATGATTTTAAAAGTATAGAAAATAAAAAAGAGGAAAATGCATCTGAAAACACCTTATCTCATTCCCAACTCGATAGAATTGAAATGAAACTAGATAAACTTTTACATTTACTTCAAAAACAACCCAAATTAGGCGATATGTAAAATGTTTGTAGTAGATTTAATTTTTGACTGCTATCAAGATACAACTTTAGAAGCAGCAGAAAAAGCAATTATCAGTCTCGTTAATGCATTACGATTCAATGGACAAATAATAGGTGAGGAATTTCCTACAGTATTAAAAGATGGTTATTTTATAACTAGGGTAATGTGTCCCGAACAAGACTCTTTGCATCCGTTATATCATAGTCCTTTTGTAAAAAAGAGTTTAGACAAGCTGAATGACATAGGCTTATTACAGCCAAAAACTAAGGTAATAGGCCAAGATATTCATGCAAATGGAGCCGATACTTGTTCCGAGCCTAATAGTTACATTTTATACACAACCTATGTGCATACCTGCAGCCCTTTATATTGTGGTGATGATTTCATGCCTATTCCACTTTATAAAATCCCAGCTATTGCAAATGGAGATTATAAAGCACTCATTAAATGGCAAGAAGATTGGCAAGCCTGTGACCAAATCCAAATAAACGGTGCAACGAGATGTGAATTTGCAGCAATCAATGAATTAGCCGATATAAAAAGTGATTTATACCGACGCGGTCAAACATTAAGAAAACGCATTGAATTTTTAACCAAAAAACCTGTGTATTATTATCTTTATCGAGTTGGTGGGTTAGACAAGGCATCAGAACAACAAAGGCAATGCCCAAGCTGTAATGGAGACTGGAAGTTAGCAGAAGCCTGGTTTGGTATATTTGATTTCAAATGTGATAAATGTGGCTTAGTATCTAATATTTCTTGGGACCATCAATAGCAACACCATAGGTAGTATTATCTGCAATTATTGTAGGTAATACTAACTTATATTCAATCTGTAGCACTGAGTTTCCAAGTATTTATTTTATTTTTAGTTTGTTCAATAAATGTTTGCAATAAAGACGCATGAGCCAGAGCTTCTTCCAAGTTTCCTTTACTTAAAGAGTGTTCAACATTTTTAGCCATTTCCGCCAATGATAAAGCACCAAATTGTGCAGCATTAGATTTTAGACTATGCGCATGTCTTATTGCACTATTGCTATCAACTTTGATACTTTGATTTAACTCTAAATTCAACCGATCAAATTCGCTATAACAAAATGTCAAAGTAGTGCCAAATTGCTCGCCCAATAAAGACTTCATACCTGATAAAGCATTTTCATCAATGACCATATCTTCCATAAGAACCACCACCCATAAACTTAAAATGCAATGCTTGAATTACATTTTAAGTTTATGCCCGAATTAAAAAAAAACAAATTTAAATTAATTTGTTCGTACCTATCAATCAGTTTAAAATGACATCATATTTATAAGAATATTAGACTTAAAATTATGTCTCGCTCTATTTGTAGCAAATGTCATTATCCAAAAAAAACCTGCGTATGCGAAGCTGTCACGCGTATTAGCTGTCAAACTAAAGTTTATGTAATGCAGCACCCAAGTGAAGTGAAAGCAGCAAAAAATACAATACGATTAGCACAGTTATGCTTGCCAAGTATAGAAGTTATAGTAGGTGAAGAACCGGTAGATTTTAATAAAATAAAAAATCTCCCTTTAGAAAATACATTCTTACTTTACCCTAATGAAAATGCAGTGGAAATTGAAAATTTAGCAGTAAAAAACATCGCAAAAATCAATTTAATTTTACTTGATGGAACTTGGAAGAAAGCCTATAAAATATTAATGAAAAATCCTTGGTTAGCCAAATATGAAACTCTGAGTTTTGCCTCTTTACCACAAAATCAGTATGCAATACGAAAAACAAAACGTAGCGATAGCCTGTCCTCTTTAGAAGCTATCGCATACAGCTTGGAGGTACTTGAGGGAATAAATACAACCCCTTTGTACCAAGTTCTGCACAAAATGATGCTTAATTTTCAACAACATTAAGCCTATGCCATTTTTTGAATATACAAACACTTGTTACTTGAGAATTAGCTATTACGGCGCGAAAAATAAGCTAAGTTGTTTTAAATGAGCAATTGGCAACAAGTAAACCCTAACCAGTTGCTTGATAACGCTGTAACCACTGATAATAATCTGAAAATGGCATTGGTTTTCCAAAATGATACCCTTGTGCTATTTCGCATCCATATTGACGTAAAATTTTTGCAACATTCTCATTTTCAACACCTTCAGCTACAACTAACGCACCTAAACTTTTGGCCATTTCTATTGTTGTTTTACAAATAGTTTGGTCTCTTTTACTATGTTCCAACTCCATAACAAATTGTTTATCTATTTTAATTTCATTAAACCTAAGTTGACTTAAATACGCTAATGAAGAATAGCCAGTGCCATAATCATCAATGGCAATTTTCACGCCCATTTTCTTAAAATCATCCAAGACCTGATTTGCAGCTAAAGAGTCACTAATACTAGCAGATTCAGTTAATTCAATAATAATTGTTGTCGGATCAATGTTAAGTTCCGTCAATAAGGAAATAACCTGAACAGGTAAATCTTTCTTAATTAAATCTTGCGCTGAGATATTGATTGAAGTTTTATGATCAGGGTAAAGCTCTAATAGATTTTTATGTTGTATAAGAGCTTGTTCAATGACCCATTCAGTGACATCATTAATGAGACCAGCTGATTCAGCAATAGGGATAAAATCATCAGGAGGAACAAACCCTATTTCAGGATGCTGCCAGCGCAATAGCACTTCGCAGCCATAAATTGCATTATTCTTTAACTCTATTTGAGGCTGATAGTAAAGAGATAACTCATTATTCATCAAGGCTCTTCTTAAATCAGCAGCTAACTTTAATTTTTGCTGCACTAATTGATTTTCATCAACTTGATAGATACACCAACGCTCACCTTTATCAGATGCCCCCTCTAATGCTTGAAGTGCCCTTTGCTGTAATTCATCTGCATCATTGGCATGAAAAGGAAAACTTGCAATACCTATATCAACATTACCAACAAGATAAGTACCGTCAATATACACACCTTTTTCTAATGCTGCGTTTATTAAAAATGCGTATTGTTCAATCAAATCACTCGGGATTTCGTTATATAAAATAACGGCTAATGCATCATCCTTAATTCGTGCTATTTGCACAGGAAGTGACAACTTATTACCTTCGATAATAACTAAGTCTAAACCTGATAACTGCACATTAAGTTGCTTTGCAACTTGAGTAATATATTCATTTGCATGACTTATACCAAAACTTGCTCGAGTATCAGTATATGCTGTTGGTTTTACCAAAATTAATGTATGTTTTACATTTTCATCTTGCAGTTTTTCTAATTGTTTTTTCAATACAAAATGATTTGGTAAACCTGTTACAACATCATGTGTTGAATGGTAAATTTGTTTTGCTTCTTTTGCTTTATATCGCTCAGAAAATGCATAAGATATTAATAATATCTCAGCAGTTACTGCAAACAAATCTGTATTATAAAGTATGCTAACTTGCCAATATTCATAAAAGAAAGGAGCTGAAGTCATTATTCCAACAACTAAAATTGGCAACCAACTGATCAAGAAAACTCTAACCCAACGATATTGTGCGTTATAATTTGCAACCAACACAAAAATTAATGTTGAATAAAAAACACATTTAGCGAGAATTAAAATTAATTCAGTATAGTTTTGATAAGTTATTAAATTTATCAATAATAAACCTAAAACAGTAAAATTCCCTGCAATCGCTATTTTCCAATAAAAACGTTTTCTCTTATAAACTCGCAAAAAATTCAAAGCGAATAATGTTGCAAAAATAAAATTGAAAAGTTCAAATGTAGTGATATTTTTATGTATCAAAAATATAAATCTATTCGGGAAAACATAATTCATGAATCCCTGCTCAGCAGATAAAATGGTTAAACTTAATAACAAATAAATACTATAATAAATAAATGTTCGATCACGCGTACTTCTGTAAAAAACAAGGTTATATAAACACATCATGAGTAATATACCTATGAATCCCCCCCAAACGATGTAGCTAATACTTTGTTTATTTTGAAATCTACTTTTAGTGTACAAATCAAATGATATGTTCGAAAAGTTTTGAGTATTTAGTTTTATATATAAAACAGCATTCTTTTTAGCTGGTACAGACAAAGCGATGTTTGGTAATATCTCATTTGTTTCTAAATTTAATAAATTTCCTTTTTTTAGTAAATTAGATTTATTATTTAAAAATTCTTCAAATAAATAAAACTGTGATCCCGCTAATACTGAACCATTTAAATAAATAATATGGGGTTCTACTTTATGTGAGGAATTTGATAATTTAACTTTGAACCAAATTGGATTTTTAAACCCTGACAGCTCAGGTTTAATGTTTAAAGTAGAAAAAGGGCTAAATTGATTCGATTTGAGAGATAGTATTTCATTAATTGAATGTTGGCTTGATTGTCCAACATAATATTCTAAAGCATGATCAATATTAATATGACTATCAACAGACAAAAGCGAAACTCGCTGAGTATCACTATAAGCTGCTAAACTAAATAAGAATATAACGCAAGATATTATACAGCTAAAAAACCGTCCTTGATAAACCATACTCGTACCTGAAGTAATATCCTTAGTACAAGTATGGAAGCTTTATCAAAATCTGCCATTTAAAATGTAAATAATTTTAATATCTCACATTAAAATTATTTAAGCCTCATCATCACTAATCCTACTTGCAACTGCCCCACTTTGATCTCTGTATTTGGCATCCTTTCGTGCATTGTAAGGTTTTTCTGCTGGGCTAGACATAGTCTCAAAGCTCAATGCACCAATTTTCATTTTTGGCCTTAGTGCTAAAGGCAACTTTCCTGAGTTATAAAATTCCAAAACAATGTTTCCTGACCAACCAGGATCGATTCTATGTGCAGTTACATGAACCATAAGCCCTAAACGAGCCAAAGAAGAACGCCCATCTAACCAGCCAACTATATCTGATGGAAGAGTGACAGATTCAAATGTCATAGCTAATGCAAGTTCACCTGGGTGCAAATAAAATGCCTCATCATCTTTAATGATAATTTCATCACTCATAATTGCCTCCATTGATTTATTTACTTCATCTTTAGGTCCACTTAAATCAATATAAGGCATAGCATGTTCTTTAAAAACTCTGAACTTATGTCCTAATCTCAGATCAACCGTTATCCCTGAAATCATTTCATCAGTTGGTTCCGGTATAATTTTAATATGTTCTTTTTGTAAACTTTCTTTAATATGAAGATCTGATAGTCTCATTACTACTTTTAGCCTTTTACCTTGTAAACAACCTTTAGGTTATTTAGTTAATTCGTCAAATTTAATCATCTGTAATAATGATTTCAACAGCGCTCTTACTTGTTTGTTGATAATATAACTGACTAGCGACTAATCTGGCAGCTTTTCGGTAAAATTCACTAATATTCAATGATGGTTCATCGGCAATCATTTTCCCTTGCTCACCATATTCTCTAATCGCTAATTGTAATGGAATTTCTGCTAATAAGGGTATGCCATAACGATGTGCCATTACTTTTCCACCACCTTGACCAAAAACATGACTCGTTTGATCACAATGACCACAAATAAAATGGCTCATATTTTCTATTAACCCCAAGATTGGTACTTTTACTTTTTCAAACATTGCAATGCCTTTTTGCGCATCAGCCAAAGCTAAGTCTTGGGGCGTTGTAACTATGATTGCACCACTTGCTGGAACTTTTTGCGACATGGTTAATTGAATATCCCCTGTACCAGGTGGCATATCCACAATAAGATAATCTAACTCCCCCCAATCAGTTTCATTCAATAACTGAGTTAAAGCGCCTGAAGCCATAGGACCACGCCAAACCATTGCACTTTCAGCTGGTACTAAAAAGCCTATAGATTGGGATTTTATCCCTTCTTTTTCAAAAGGCAACATGGTTTTTTCATCTTTAGCCTGAGGTTTCTCCCCTTCAAGACCTAATAAAATTGGAATGGAAGGACCATAGATATCAGCATCCAAAATCCCAACTTTTGCACCTTCACATTTTAATGAAGCAGCTAAGTTAACTGCTGTAGTTGATTTACCAACACCGCCTTTGCCTGAAGCAACTAAAATGATGTGTTTAATTTTGTGGATTTTTTCAGCTTCTTTCAATTTACACGTTAAAGTTAATTCTACTTTTAATGCTAATTTTTCAATTAAATAATTTTCTATGCCTATCCTCTCACCTACTGCAGGGAAATTTAATTCCAATGTTAATTTTATACAAGCGAAAGCATGCAATTGTTTTTCAAAGCTCAAATCAACTATTAAACCACAATCAAGTAAACCAAGAGGGAATACATCACTACGATATTCTTCAAGAGATTTTTGCAACAAACTTTCAAAATCACATTCTTGAGATGTTTTTTTATGCTGTTTTTGTGTTTTTGAATGATTAAATAACTTATTTAAACTAAACATGATGAGAAATTAGAGTTTCGGTAATGAAAAATGCCGTTAAATTATGTAACATTCACGGTATTAAAACCAGTCTGTGCTTAAAATACTTATAAATTACATTTTTAATGTCTTAAGCAAATTAAATAACATACGGTAAAAAATTTATGGCACCTAGAAAAATCCTCATCACAAGCGCGCTTCCTTACGCAAATGGCCCGACGCATCTTGGCCATATGTTAGAATATATTCAAACTGATATCTGGTCTCGCTTTCAAAAGTTGAGAGGCCATGAAGCATACTATGTTTGTGCTGATGATGCTCACGGTACACCGATCATGTTAAATGCTCAAAAGCAAGGCATTACACCAGAAGAAATGGTTGCTGCAGTTAGTTTTGAGCGACAAAGAGATTTTGCTGATTTTAATATCAAATTTGATAATTACCACAGCACCCATTCTGAAGAAAATAAAGCGCTCAGCTCACTCATTTACACACGATTAAATGATGCTGGCTTCATAAAAAAGCGTACAATAGAACAGTTATTCGATCCTGAAAAGTCAATTTTCTTACCCGATCGATTTGTGACAGGTACGTGTCCAAGCTGTGACTCAATAGATCAAAATGGGGATAGCTGTGATTCATGTGGTGCAACATACAGTCCTACAGAACTAAAAAATCCAAAATCAGCTATGTCAGGTGCAACTCCTGTACTTAAAGATTCAGAACATTTTTTCTTTGACTTGCCGGCATTTGAAGGCATGTTAAAAGAGTGGTTACATTCTGGCTCTATTCAAGAAGAAATGGCAAATAAGCTACAAGAATGGTTTACTGATGGTCTTCAACAATGGGATATTAGCCGAGATGCACCTTATTTTGGTTTTGAGATCCCTGGTGAACCTGGTAAGTACTTTTATGTTTGGCTCGATGCGCCTATCGGCTACATGGCAAGCTTTAAAAACCTATGCGACAAATCGAACCTAAGTTTCGATGAGTTTTGGGCTGAAGATTCAAAAGCTGAGTTATACCATTTCATTGGAAAAGATATAATTTATTTCCATAGCTTGTTTTGGCCAGCCATGCTTGATGGTGCAAAATTCCGTAAACCAACAAATGTGTTTGCTCATGGCTTTGTAACAGTCAATGGCGCAAAAATGTCAAAATCTAAAGGCACATTTATCAAAGCCCGGACATATTTAGAACATTTAAACCCTGAATATTTACGCTACTATTTTGCCGCTAAGCTTAATTCTGGCATTACTGATTTTGATTTGAACCTAGAAGACTTTGCACAACGTGTAAATTCAGATCTCGTTGGTAAAGTTGTAAACATTGCAAGTCGATGTGCAGGGTTCATCACTAAAAAATTCGATGGTAAGTTAAGCGATACAATAATGGATCAAACATTATTGACAGAATTCCAAAATGCATCCGAATCAATCGCAAACAGCTATGAAACGCGTGAATATGGTCGTGCAATTCGTGAAATAATGGCATTAGCAGATAAAGCAAATCAGTTTATTGATACAAATGCGCCTTGGGTATTAATAAAAAATGAAGAGACTCAAGAACAAGCACATCAAGTCTGTTCATTAGGTATTAACTTATTCCGCTTATTAATGGTTTACTTAAAACCGGTATTGCCAGAAATGGCAAATAATGTTGAGGCTTTCCTAAATGAAGAACTAACTTGGGAAAGTGCTAAAACACAACTTACAAGCCATGAAATCACTAAATTCAAAGCATTAATGCAACGCGTTGAAATGGACAAAGTAAATGCTATGCTAGATGATTCAAAGGAAAGTCTAGAAGCAACGACACAGGCTGTGATAGACCCAAATAGCCCATTAGCAAAAGAACCAATAGCTGATGAAATTGAATTTGATGATTTTGCTAAAGTCGACTTACGTGTTGCTTTAATCGCTAAAGCAGAACATGTAAAAGGTGCAGATAAGTTATTGAAGCTAACATTAGATTTAGGCGGCGAAACACGCCAAGTTTTTGCAGGCATAAAATCAGCTTATCAGCCAGAAGAAATTGAAGGTAAACTAACTGTTATGGTCGCAAACTTAAAACCCCGAAAAATGCGGTTTGGTATGTCTGAAGGCATGGTATTAGCTGCGGGACCTGGCGGAAAAGAAATTCATATTTTGAATCCAGATGAAGGTTCAAAACCAGGCATGCGTGTAATGTAAGCGCAATACAATAATAAGTTTAGCTTAGCTGTTACTTCACGATGTAGCAGCTTTTTTACACCTTACTTTTAATAAAATCTGATAAAAGTTAACTCTTTTGAAAGCATTCCTTAACCCACTCTTATGTTTATTAATAAAATTCAATTTACCTCTATTAAAAACTTGAAAATGATATACCATGTGAATCATATAACTGAGAGTAATTAAAGCTTAATATTTCTTTTTTTACTAAATTTGCTTCCCGCAACAATAATTTATAGACCTATTACTCTAATCAGTTATAAAATAAAAGTGCAAGTAAATAATAGGACAGCCATGACAACTCATTACTCTCAAATAAAAAAAATATGTAATGCACTTTACGATAGTAAAGAGGGATTATCTTTAGAACGTATTTTTGAACAAACTACCTTGCCAAAATCTGAAGTATTGATCCATTATAAAAAATGGCGAACAGAAGCAGCTAATGAGTCTTTTGCATCGGAGTCCGAAGCCAAAAATAATACAAACATAAACCAACTTCCTTTTAGCAATAATTTTATAACAGCTTTTAATGCAGAAGTTGCAACCCAGGCTAAAGAATTAAACAAAGAAACAGAACAAAAATTAGAAATTGCAGTTGAAGTTGAAAAAAATACCTCTATAAGCCTTCAAGAAGCTGAAAAAAACATTATTGAACTTAATGCTGAGATATCAAACCTTGAAGCACATATTTTAGATCAAAAAACACAATTTAATGATGAAGTCAGTGAGCTAAAAAGTAATTTAGAAACAACAACAATTCAATTAACAAAAGATTATGAAATAAAAACAACTCAACTCATAGAAACAAATAAATCTGAAATAACTGACTTAACGAATAGTTTTGAAGATAAAATTACAGGTTTAAATCAAGAAAAAGAAGAAATATCTTTAATTGCAAAAAACTATGAAACTGACATTATTGAACTTAACAAAAACCACAAAAAAGAAGTCACAGAACAAAGCGGAAAATATAAAAATGAAATAGCTGAGTCAAAAAATAAACTTGAAGAAAAAATAGCTCTCATGACCCAAGATCATGAAGTTCAAGTTGAGCACTTAACTAAAAGTCATGATGACATCATCAGTAACAATGTAACTGCTCATGAAAAACAAGTTACAGATTTAACTGAAAATTATGAAACAAAGCTATCAACTCAGGCAGATAATTTCAAAACACAGTCTACTGAAGTTACTGATAAACATAACGCTGAAACAACTCAGTTAACAGATGACTATGAAACGAAGATAGCAGAATTAACCAAAAATAAAGAAGCTCATATAGAAGAAGCTAAACAAACATATACTTTACAAATTAACGAATTAACTGATGATGTATCAAACAAAGCCCAAGAGTTAGGTAGCTTAAAAGAATCTTTGAATCAAACTGAAACTGAAAATACCCAACTTAAAACTCAGTTAGATGATACAGAAGTACAACTCACACAAAATACACAAAGCCTTACTGATGCACAAGAAGCTAAGACATTATTACAGACAACATTAAAACAAACAGAGACTAGGCTTCATGATTTAAAAACTCAAAATACTGAAGCAAATGAACATAATCAAAGTTTAAGTGAAACAATCAAAACACAAAAAGAGAGCGTAGAAAAAGCACAAACACTCTCCGAAACAGCAAAAAAATCTCTGCAAGATATGAATAAGGAAAACCAAAAACTCATAGAGCAAATGAGTTTTATCAGAAATAATTCAACCTCAACCTTAGAAAGGTTAACAAATAAGTCTGAACAGGCTTTCACAAAAATCCGAACCCTTGAAGAAAACCTCAGTAAAGAGCAAGCCGCCAGTTACCAAGCCAAATCTGAAAATGAAAGATTAAATGAACAGCTCGCATTCATAAAGCAAAACTCTAGTACAACATTTGAACGCTTAACAAAAAGTGCCGAGCAGGCAATGAGTAAAGTTCGTACATTGGAAAAAGAAAATGCCGAGTTAAAGGACAATATGGCCTCAGTCTAAAGTGCTTTGACTTTAACCGCAGGGTTACCCAGATACAAACTATCTGGGTCAACATTTTTTGAAACAAGACTCCCTGCACCTATCACACTATTATCACCAATTTTTACGCCAGGTAATATAATAACACCTGCGGCAATCCAAACATTTTTTCCTATAGTCACTTCTTGCGCATAATTATTTTTTTTCAGTCGTTCGGTAGGATTTATATCATGTGTTACAGTCAAAATTTGAACATTAGGTCCTATTAAGGAGTCTTCTCCAATTCGCACTTCACCGCCATCTAAAATAGTGCAATTAATATTAATATAAACACGGTCACCTAAAGTTAATTGATCTGCATAATCACAATGAAACCCAGATTCAATAAATACATCTTGCCCACACTCTTTAAATAAAGATTTTAATCGTTTAAGGTTGCCTCTGCTAGGGCTACGGCTAAACTGCCGACAAACCTCATGAACATGTTTTCTTTTTTGTATTAATTCAGATGACAAGCTATTAAATAGTTGTTTCACTATGGATCTCTCTAAGTGTTGACGGATAAAAACTTTAACCAAACAAAATAGTTTTACACAATAAACTTGATTAAAGCTCTGTTTATAAATACTTTACTAGCGTACTACATCCGATTGTTTACGCCATAAATCAGCATAAAAACCATTTTTAACAAGCAAATCTTGATGCGTACCCTGTTCTTTAATTTTCCCCTTTTCCATATACAAGATTTCATCAGCATCAATTATGGTAGATAACCTATGTGCAATTACTAAACTTGTATGTCCTGTTGCAACTTGTTTTAGTGTTTCCATTATCGCAGCTTCATTATGACTATCAAGTGAGGATGTTGCTTCATCAAATATTAAAATTGGTGTGTTTTTTAATAAACTTCGTGCAATAGCAACTCTTTGTTTTTCTCCCCCTGAAAGTTTTAATCCGCGTTCCCCAACCTGAGTATTCAGTTTATCTGGCAATGAATTAACAAAGTCACTTAATTGTGCATCTGCAATAGCTTTATTAACTTCTTTATCTGTAGCACTTAACCTACCATAACGCACATTTTCTAAAATACTGTTATTAAATAACACTGTATCTTGCGGTACAATCGCAATCAATTTACGTACAGAGTCTAATGAATAGCTTTTAATACTTTTATGACTAATCAAAATGTCACCACTACTGGCATCATAAAAACGATATAATAATTTTGTAATAGTCGATTTACCCGCACCACTTGGACCTACAATTGCTATTTTTTTACCTGCTTCTATATTAAAAGTTAATCCTTTAATGGTATTTTTTTTATTTTGATAAGAAAAACTGACATTTTTGAATTCAATACAGGCATTTATTAGCTCCAGATTTTTAGCATTACCATCTTCAAAAGTTTTTGATTTTATAGCCAGTAACTTAAACATATTTTCTATATTTGTTAATGAACCTTTAATCTCTCTATATACAAAACCTAAAAAATTTAATGGTATAAATATTTGCATCATAAAAGCATTCACTAATACAAAATCACCTAATGTCATATTTTTTTGTGCAACATCAAGTGAAGCCAAAGCTAAAGTTGCAGTCATTGCAAGTGCGATGATCAAAGCTTGCCCACCATTAAGTGCAAACAGCGACAAGCGGTTTTTACGCCTTGCATTTTGCCACTGAGCTAAATCTTTATCATACTCAGCTTTTTCATACCCTTCATTATTAAAGTATTTAACCGTTTCAAAATTTAAAAGACTATCAACTGCACGGGAGTTTGACTGGTTATCAGCTAAATTAGCTTCTTTTATATATTTTATTCGCCAGTTTGTAGCCTTTACTGAAAATAAAATGTACAAAAAAACCGCTACAATGATTACGAGTGCATATTTAACTCCATAATTAACACTGAGTATACCAACAACAAAACTGAGCTCTAATATAGTTGGCCCAATATTAAAAACAAAAAAACGCATTACAAAGCTTATTCCTGAAACACCTCTTTCGATATCTCTAGCTAAGCCACCTGTTTTACGATTTAAATGAAATTCAAGATCAAGCTGATGAATATGAGAAAATACTTTTAAGCTGATCTGACGCATCGCACTTTCAGTCACTCTGCCAAAAAGCACGTCTCTGAGTTCAGAAAAAAGTACATTTGTGAAACGTACTAAACCATAAGCGGCAACAAGCATTAACGGTAGTATTAATTCAGGAGATGCTAAATCTTGTTGTTTTTCTAATAAATCAACCGTATTTTTTAAAATAAAAGGTAAATAAACACTTGCTACCTTAGCCAATGCTAAGCAACAAAAAGCAAGGATAATACGGCTCTTATATTCAGTTAAATATGGTAAAACTTGCTTAAATACACGTAAATTAAATTGGCTATCAGGATCTGGGATTGTAAAATCATGCTTCATATATATTAGTGCCTATTTGGGTACTTTTAGTCGTCAAGCTCACAGCTAAAGACAGCTAAAGCTTTTCCTAAGACTTAGGTATATGTATACTAACTCGAAGTAATTAAATTAGCATGACCTATTTTTACAGCCTTTTGTCGCTTTTTATTTGTGATAAATAACGATATGAAATAAATTATGGATGATTACTGACACACATACACATGGCCACCCGTTCAATATAGCGTGATTTTCACATATATAAAACGAAAGCAATTATAACATACAGGCCAAAACGATAAATTGATTTAGGAAATTAACAATGAGTTCGATTCCAAAGACTGGAGATTTTTTAGGGCATCCTAAAGGACTCTTTCTATTGTTCGGCACAGAGATGTGGGAACGATTCAGCTATTACGGTATGCGCGCAATTTTAGTACTGTATTTAGTAGACTTAGTAGAAAGAGGTGGTTTAGGTTTTACCCGTGGTGATGCATTAAGCTTATACGGTACTTTCACCATGTTGGTTTATTTAACTCCACTCATCGGTGGCTGGTTAGCCGATAACGTATTAGGTCAACGAAAGTCGATCATTATTGGTGGTCTATTAATGGCTTTAGGCCAATTTACTTTAGGTACGCCGCACGAATTTGTTGCTGGTTTTGAAATAGAAATGTTTTATGCCGGTCTTGCACTATTAATCTGTGGTAACGGTTTATTTAAACCAAATATTTCAACTATGGTGGGCGATCTTTATAAAGATGGTGATCATCGTCGTGATGGTGCATTTACTATTTTCTATATGGGTATTAACTTAGGTGCAGCTATTGCACCAATCGTTGTAGGTACTATTGCTGAAAAAGTTGCATGGCAATATGGTTTTGTTGCTGCAGGTGTAGGTATGATTATATCTGTTATTATGATTTACACTTTAGGTAACAAGTACCTTGGCAACATAGGTGTTGTACCGGCAGCCGTTGTTTCAAAAGCAAATAGTAAATCAGATAAAAAAGAACCTCTAACAAAAGAAGAAAGAGACCGCATCAAAGTAATTTTCATTATGAGCGCTTTCACTATTATATTCTGGGCTGGTTTTGAACAAGCTGGTGGTTTAATGAATATTTTTGCAAATGATTACACTGACAGAATGATAGGCGCATTTGAAGTACCGGCAAGTTGGTTCCAATCTGTAAATGCTATTTTCATTGTTATGTTTGCACCTATCATCGCAACAATCTGGGTTAAAATGGGCCCTAATGAACCTACTTCCCCTGTTAAGTTTGCTTTTGGTATGTTCTTCCTAGCAATTGGTTTCTTATTCATGATTGGTGCAACGATGCAACAAGGTGGTGATGTTACAGTTAAGACCTCAATGTCTTGGTTAATTTTTGCTTACCTTTTCCATACGTTAGGTGAGTTATGTTTATCTCCAATTGGTTTATCTATGGTTTCTAAACTTGCACCTATGCGTTTAGCTTCAATGCTTATGGGTATTTGGTTCTTATTTACAGCAATGGCAAATAAAGTTGCTGCATTTGTTGGTAGTTTCATCGGTGAAGGTGCCGACTCTGTAGATAATGCTATGGCAATCTTTGCGGGTATCGCAATTACAGCAACAGTTTCTGGTATTGTTTTATACCTGATCAGTGGCAAATTAGTTGATTGGATGCACGGCGCAGAAGGCAATACTGAGCATACTGAAGAAGAAAACTTAGAAGAAGAATTAGAAATAACAGCAACACGTTAATTCTCATTTTCAATTAAAAAAACCAAAGATTACTCTTTGGTTTTTTTATGCCTGTAAAATACTAAATAGTACTCCTGATATTTTCAATCATTTTTCAACAACACATCCACTCGTATCGAATTCTTTACAATATACTAGTCATCCTATTCACATATTAGTGACTGAACTTTACAAATAAAGCTAAAACCAAAGTCAAATTTAAATACCGAAAAATCAACAAGTTAAACCTTTCATAAAGCCTATTCATTTCAGTTTTAAATCTTATCTAAGTTTTATTTTCCTCACAAGAGCAGTTTATTGAACTCTATATTCACACATAAACCCAGTCATTAAACTTTGTTCATTAAACTGTACAAACTCACCCCTTTACTAATTTAGTGTCAGGTCTTTTACTTATCATAATAATAGTTAATTATTCGTAACAAGTGATACTAACTATATTAAATACGAATTTTTAGATAGATTTGTAGGAGCATTTAAAATGAGCGAATCAACTAATCCATTAGGTTTAATGGGCATCGAATTTACAGAGTATGCAACACCAGATGCTGATTACATGGAACAAGTGTTTACTGACTTTGGTTTTTCAAAATTAAAGACTTTTAAAGGTAAAGACATTGTTTATTTCAATCAAAATGATATCCACTTTTTACTAAATAATAGCCGTGAAGGTTTTTCTGCAGAATTTGCTAAAAGCCATGGTCCTGCGATTTGTTCTATGGGCTGGCGTGTAGCTGATGCTGACGCTGCATTTGAAGAAGCAGTTAAACGTGGTGCAAAACCTGCAACTGATTCAACGCATAAAGATTTACCTTACCCTGCTATTTTCGGTATAGGTGATAGCTTAATTTATTTCATTGATATTTTTGGTAATAAAGGGTCTATCTACGTTAATGACTTTGAAGATTTGGCAGAACAAAATGTTGTTGAAGATAAAGGGTTCTTAAGAATAGATCATTTAACGAACAATGTTTATCAAGGTACTATGGAGACATGGGCTAACTTCTATAAAGATATATTTGGTTTTACTGAAGTTCGCTATTTTGATATTAAAGGTGTTGAAACAGCACTTATTTCATACGCACTTAAGTCTCCTTGTGAAACTTTCTGTATTCCTATTAACGAAGGTAAAGGCGATAAGAATAACCAAATTGATGAGTACTTAGAAAAATACGATGGCCCTGGTGTACAACATATTGCCTTTTTAACTAACGATCTTGTAAGTTCACTGGATAAACTAGACCAATCTACTATTGCCACATTAGATATCATTCCTGAATACTACGATACAATTTTTGATCGTGTTCCATGGGTTAAAGAAGATAAAGAAAAAATCAAAAAACACCAAATCTTAGTAGATAGCCAAGGTGATGATTGTTATTTACTTCAGATTTTCTCTAAAAATTTATTTGGTCCAATCTTCATTGAAATGATCCAACGTGTTGACGATGGTGGTTTCGGTGAAGGTAATTTCCAAGCATTATTTGAATCAATTGAAAGAGACCAAAGAAAACGTGGTGTACTTTAAATAAAGATTTAAAACAGTTCCAAATTGCTAAGAACTAAAGCAGATTTTTAATCTGCTTTTTTCTATTTTTACACTTTAAATAATTACAATCGGCTATATCTATATACAATAGATTTTTTAAAATGACATAGTCCGAAAAGGAAACTTTATGAGCCTTATTAACGAAACACATGATATTAATTTAACGTCTTGGGTATCATGTGCAAATGATGCAAGCACAGACTTCCCAATTCAAAACTTACCTTTTGCTGTATTTCGTCGTAAAGATTCAAATGAAGAATTTCGTGGTGGCGTTGCTATCGGTTCACAAGTACTTGACTTAAATGTAGTTGCAAACGCTAATATTTTTACTGGTCTTGCGCAAGAAGCGGTTGTGGCAGCAAATGCAGCTGCACTTAATGAATTTATGGGTATGGGTATTGAGTATTGGTCAGCCTTACGTTTAGCGCTATCAAAAGCATTACGTGCAGGTTCAGAGCATCAAGCAACTTTAGAAACGAGCTTAGTTTCACAAGCTGATATTGAATTTTCAATGCCATGTCATATTGGTGATTATACTGATTTCTATACTTCAATTTATCACGCAACTGCAGTAGGAAGTTTATTCCGACCAGATAATCCATTATTACCTAACTATAAATGGGTGCCAATTGGTTATCATGGTCGTGCATCTTCAATTGATGTATCTGGTCAAGAATTTCATCGCCCTAAAGGTCAAACTAAAGCGCCTGATGCTGAAGTACCATCATTTGGTCCAGCTAAACGTATAGATTACGAACTAGAAATGGGTATTTATTTAGGTAAAGGTAATGAACTAGGCGATGCGATTTCAATAAAAAATGCAGAAGATCATGTATTTGGTTTTTGTGTATTTAATGATTGGTCTGCACGTGACTTACAAGCTTGGGAATATCAACCTTTAGGTCCATTCCTAGCTAAAAACTTTGCATCAACTGTTTCACCTTGGATTGTAACAACTGAAGCACTCGCTCCATACCGTACAGCTTGGACACGTGATGAGAACGATCCTCAACCACTTGAATATTTAGATTCAGAAGAAAACCGTAAACAAGGTTCTTTTGATGTCACTATGGATGTTCAAATTGAAACAGCAAAAATGCGTAAAGAGGGTGTTGAAGCCTCAAAAGTGTCGCAATCTAGCTTTAAACATTCCTACTGGACTGTAGCACAAATGGTGACTCATCATACTGTAAACGGCTGTAATTTTATACCTGGCGATATGCTTGGCTCGGGAACACAGTCAGGTCCTGAACATATCGAAGCAGGCTCAATGCTAGAACTTTCACGTGGTGGAAAAGAAGCTATCACTTTAAATAATGGTGAGCAGCGTAAATTCTTAGAAGATGGCGATAAAGTGATTATGCGTGGTTGGTGTGAAAAATCTGGTTTTGCTCGCATCGGTTTCGGTTCTGTTGAAGGTACACTTTTACCTGCAAAATAAAATTTAAAATAAAATCTCTCAGGGCACGTTAATTATTGAAAACGTGCCCTTTTTTATTTTTGAAAAATTTGCTATCTTAAATAGATTAAGCTTAAGAAAAATAATAAATAAAAATGTTTAACTGGTTACTAAAAATTTACAAGCACCTCCTGCCTGAGCGCCAATTACTGATCCGTCAGCATGGTGAAGTAAAATACATCAATATTACAGGACCAGTACAATTAGTATTTTTAAGCATCATAATTATGCTTTTCACTTGGGTCGTTTATTCAAGTACAAAATACTTTTCATTAAATGAAAAAGTGTCTGCTACGCATCATAATTTGCAGCAATCCAAACGTGATTTAGGGAACCTCACAAACGAGTATCAAGAAAAACAAAATGAGCTAAATAAACACTTATCACAGTTACAACAACAACAAACATTTTTACAAAACATACTAGACTCTTTACCGCAAACAATTAAGCCTGCAAAAGATCAAAATGAAAAATTATCGAATGAACTGAAAGAAAAGTTTAAAGATATAAATACTAGTGCCTCTATTTCTGAAAAAATGCAATCAACTAAAGAGCAACTATTTCAATTATCATCAGCACAAAAAGCTAGCTTTACTCGCTTAACGATTCAAATTCAACAACGTCAAAATGAATTAGATGGTGCGCTACATGCTACAGGGATCTCAAGAGAACTACTCAGTTCACTTTACAAACCAAAAATATCAGCACAAGGTGGTCCTCTGTATGACTTGTCTATGCATGCAACTAATAAACAAAAAAACTTAATCGATCAATTAATTGAGCTAAATGAACTAGAAACTGAATTACAAAATATACCCGTTTCACTGCCTGCTAAAGATTTTTATATTTCAAGTCTATATGGTTATCGCAAAGACCCATTATCTAAACGACGTGCTATGCACAAAGGTATAGATATGGCTGGTTGGATAAAAACTGAAATATTCTCACCAGCAAGCGGTAAAATAAAACGCGCTGGTAAAAATGGTAGCTATGGTAATTTTATTGAAATAGACCACCAAAATGGTTTCACGACACGTTATGGTCACTTATACAAAATTAAAGTAAAATCAGGGCAATACATTAATAAAAATGACATTATTGGTTTGATGGGCAGTACAGGTCGCAGTACAAGTACACATTTGCATTATGAAGTCATGTTTAATAATAAAACAATTAATCCTTTAAAAATAACAAGGGCCTTAGAAGATGTTCTCTAAAAATAAAGATCATAATAAACCTGCGCCAATCGATAAAAATGCAACACCTTCAATTATTGGTACAGATGTTGTTATACAAGGTAATGTTTCAAGCCAAGGTTTAATTCAACTTGATGGAAAAATTGAAGGCGAAATTAGTATAAATAGCTTAACTGTTGGAGAGAAAGGCTGGATAGACGGTGCTATAGAAGCACAAGAAGTCACCGTCAAAGGAAAAGTAACAGGCTCTATCAGTGCAATCAATGTTATTTTAGAAAAAACAGCCTATGTTAAAGGTGATATTCGTCACAAAACAATCAGCATAGAGACTGGAGCAAATATTGATGCCTCAATTAAACAGGTCTCTGAAGACATGAATGTTACTGAAATAAAAAGTAAAAAATCATCTGATAAAAAAACTGGGTAATTTACCCAGCTTAATTTTTTATTCTAAAAATTCTTTCTCATGCAACCAAGCTGCATGCTTAGGCGCTTTCTTGGTGATGCTCCACTCTTCTATCATAGCAGGTGCAACACGTTTTAATTCAGCCATCTGCTCTAGTGTTCCAGTAACGCAGGTAAGCTCTAACCTGTGACCATTAGGATCAAAGAAATAAATAGATTTAATAATGCCATGGCAGGTTGGCCCCAATACATCAACACCCTTATGTATTAAATCTTCTTTAGCACTTAATAAAGCAGCTTCGTCTTCTACTCTAAAAGCAATATGCTGCACCCACTCTGGCGTATTTTGATCACGATCCATCTTTGGAGAGTTTGGCAATTCAAAAAATGCTAAAATATTTCCTGCACCAGCATCTAAAAATAAATGCATATACGGATCTGGTTCTTTAGTCGAAGGAACTTTATCTTCAGCTATTGCCACTAAAAATTCCATGTTAAGTTTTTCTTTATAAAACTCGACTGTTTCTTTAGCGTCATTGCACCGATAAGCAACATGATGAATTTGCTTAATATCTATCATTCTCTTCTCCTAAATTTAAATACCACGTTAAATAACTTTCATTGACCCTATACTTGGGCAATATAGTTAACAGCACTCAATTTAGTAACATTTGTTACCAGTGTCAATAGTAACATCTGTTACTATTGATTTTTTTTCTTTTTCAGGCATTTTAACTTTATTAATCCCTAGGAGTTTCAAAAGTGCAAAACACTGAAAAGTCTGAGTCACTGGTTCTAAGTCAATTTTTTCCTTACCGATTCTCTATGTTGCAACAAATGATCAGCGAAAATATCGCCAGCGTTTATACAGGAGAGTTTGACTTATCAAGACATGAATGGCGTGTTCTGGCGATTTTAGGTGAACAAACTGGATTATCAGCAAAACACATTTCACAATTAACAAGCTTAGAAAAAATGCAAATCAGCCGTGCAATAAACCGCATGAAATCAAATGATTTAATTTATGATGCAATAGATAAAAACGACAAACGATTCACCCTGTTATTTTTAACAAATAAGGGTCAAAGAATTTATCATATATTAGTACCTCGGGTTTTAGCGCGAGAAAAAGACCTACTTAAAGCACTATCAATGGAAGAGCAACAAGCATTAAATCAACTTCTTGATAAATTACAGCACAAAGCTGCTTTACTGCTGAAATAAAGACGGCATAATATTGCTATAAAATTGCACCATAATTAAAAGAGTTACCTAATGAATAATCTATCCAAATTAATTGCTCTGAGTATTTTATCTCTGTCTATCAATGGTTGTTTTGATGCTGACAGAGCAATAAAACAAACTGATAAATTTATCGAAAAACAAAAAATAGATACACAAAAAACCAGTTGGAAAACACAACTAACTCAACCCGAAATAATTGAATTCACTAAAGGAAAAGATTATTTTTGGGATTTGCAGACCAGCCAAGGTGATATCAGTATAAAACTACTACCTAATGTTGCGCCTATGCATGTTTCAAGTACTATTTATTTAACACAATTAGGCTTTTATGATGATTTAATTTTTCATCGTGTGATCCCTGGTTTTATGGCACAAGGGGGTGATCCACTGGGAACAGGCCAAGGGAATCCGGGGTACCGTTATCAAGGTGAGTTCTCTAAAGAGGCAACGCACAGTAAAGCCGGTATACTAAGCATGGCAAATGCAGGGCCTGGTACCGATGGCAGCCAATTTTTCATTACATTTAAAGCAACACCATTTCTAAATGGCCGTCATACCGTATTTGGTGAGGTCGTAAAAGGTTTAGATGATAGCCTGGCCAAAATTGAAGCTTTAGGAAGTCGTAGTGGTAGAACTGAATCCGAAGTTAAAATTATTAAAGCAGCAATACGTGTTGAAGATAGCACCTCATAAGTAAAAATGATTATTTGTTTATCAATATTGTAAAAAATGGCCAAAGTTATTGGCCATTTTATATATTTTTAATACAAATCGAATATAATCCCTTCCCTTAGTTTTTATTCATCTAAATATTAATAAATTTATGACCAATAATTCGTTCAGTACATTTAGAAGTATTCTTATTTTAGTTTTGCTTGTGATTTTCTGCCCATTAGCAATTGATATATATTTACCCGCCTTTGTAGAAATAGCCACAAGCCTGAGTGTATCCAATAGTGATGTTCAACTAACAATTAGTTTGTTTATGGTGAGTGTAGGCATTGCCCAACTTATTTTAGGTCCTCTATCAGACAAATATGGCAGAAAACCCATTGCCTTATTTGGCATTATTACCTACACAATAACTTCTTTTTTTGCTTATTTAGCAACAAATTTTGACATGTTGATATTTGCTAGAATACTTCAAGGAATTGGCGCCAGTGCAACTTTTGTTTCTTGTTTTGCAATTGTAAGAGATAGCTTCAATGCCAATAAAAGTGCACAAATGATCACTTATTTAAATGGTATTGTGTGCTTTATACCTGCCTTGGCACCAATTTTAGGTAGTTGGTTGACCATACAATTTGGTTGGAGAATGAACTTTTTATTTTTGACTGGCTTTGGTCTAATAAGTCTAGTGATATTTTTATCCACTTTTAAAGAAACAAAACCCCAAGATAGTTACTACCAAGGTAATATTTTAGATTTAAGGCGTTTTATGCCTATGCTCGGTCATTCAGGTTTTATGTTCAACGCCTGTATTTGTTTATTAGCAATGTCAGCAATTTTAGCATTTGTTACTTCTGCACCAGCGTGGTTAATGAAAGAGCAAGGTTTAACAATGGAAAGCTTCACACATTGGTTTTCTATCAATGCACTCATTAGTATATGTGCCAGTTTTATCGCTCCTATTTTTATAAAGCGAAGCACTAAGAAGGCACTTTCAATTGGCTTAATGTTATTAGTATTAGGTGGGGGATTGTTAATAGCACTATCAAGCATTAAACAGGCTTGGGCTTTTATGCTCCCTATATTCATGACATCTGTAGGTTTAGCACTTACTTTAGGCTCAGCAGCAGGTAAAGCATTAGAGCCTTTTTCAAAACAGGCTGGTACAGCTTCAGCCCTTATAGGGTTAATGCAAATGAGTGGAGCAGGACTATTTGTGACAATAACACAAACGTTTAACCTAAATGCGCCTATGTATGTCGCCTTTCATATGATCTTATTATTACCTATGCTGATATTATTACTCACTGATAATGAGCAAACTTTACATTATGAAATGAGTTAACTGCCACTTTAATGAAGTAGAAAGTAGAAAGTAGAAAGTAGAAAGTAGAAAGTAGAAAAATGATTGAATAACGCTATGGTGCAGTTGAGCAAGTAAAAGTTAAAATTATAGAGCTGAAATTCACATGTTGTTTTGGGAGATCCCTAGCTCCTTGCCAGAATATTCAAGTTTAAAAAATTATTATGATGACATAGGTTGTGCATATTTGTTATTTTTGTACTGAAACAAACCGAACAATAATGCCCTTACATTTGCATAAATAAACTCTCAGATATCCCACAAAATCAGAAGTGCCCAAAGTAGTTATGGGCATGTCGAGTTCAAAAAATTAACTAAATAATTGTTTAGCCCATTTAGTTAAGCCTGCAGTTACACTACCAAAATGATCCCCATTAAGCATAGGAATATCACCTAATGCATTTTTTAATGCCGCCTTAATCAAGGGTGATTGCGCACTGCCACCTGTGAGATAAATTACATCTGGCTGACAACCGCCCTGTTTAATAGCATCAATTACTAAATGAATTACCTGGGTTATACATGAATCAATTGCACTTGCTAATTGTTCCTGCGCAATATAATGATTTAGCCCATTTTCAACAAAACCAAGGTCTGCTAAATATTCATTCTCTGAAGAGAGTGATATCTTTGCTAACTCAGCAGTGCGTACCAGTTGGTGTCCCTGCTTATTTCTTTGTAAATTCAGCAATCTTTTAAATTTTAAAGGCTCACTGACCTCTAAAACAAAATCACTCAAAGCTCTTTGATTTTTACTGCTGTAAAATTCACTTTGCAAGATCACGTCATTAATTTTACATGCATTCCAAAATGGTTGGTTTGGCATGGGAATACCTGACTTTAATGTTGTATTAGAGCCAAATAAAGGCATTAAACCATGATATGCCAAGTTTATATCAAGATCATTCCCCCCAATACGTTTACCTGTATGAGCCAAAAAGTCTTTTTGTCTGTCATTGTTATTTCGATATGAAGGGCCCATTTTAACTAATGAGCAATCTGTTGTACCACCACCAATATCCACAACTAGGACCGTTTTATCAGTTTCCAACCTTGATTCAAAATCAATACCTGCAGCTAAAGGTTCATATAAAAAATCAACATTTTTAAAACCTGCACGTACAGCTGCATTACTTAAAATAGTCAGTGCTTGCTGATTGCTTTTTTCACCACCAATTGCTTGAAAGTTAACCGGTCGGCCAATTACAGTATGGTTCAGTTCAGCATCTAAATACGTTTCAGCACGTTGCTTTAATGTCATGATCATTGCACATGCAATATCTTCAAAAAAGTCTAATTGCTGCTGCTTCAAACCTACCGCACCAAAAAATGATTTAGGTGATTTAACAAAATGCCCTTCTTCAGGACATGCTATATATTCTTCAATTGCTTCGCGACCTAAATGAATTTTACATTCATCATCTCTAAGATCTAAGTTTGATTTCACTAACGGTAAAGAATTTAATAATGCTTGGCGTGATTTTTGATAATCTTGTTTGAGCACATCTGAACTAATATTTTGATGTACTTGCGATACAATTAAACTCGGATGTAAGGCATATAAAGTAGACGGAATATAATGACTTTTTCCCTCTAAAGGAACCAGATTAACCTGATTTTGTTGCCAAACACCTATAGCACAATTTGAACTACCATAATCAAACCCTGCAAACATATTAACTAAACCTAAATAATAAAAGGCTGCGCAAAATAGCATAGGGATATACTTGTATCAACTCATATTAAAAACTAATGTCTAATTCTCATAAAACTAGCAAACTTAGGGATTTGGTTTTTAGTTAACCCATGGTAACTAAAAGTAATTATATCTCCTATTTTTGGCGGGTTTTTTCTTTCAAAATCAGTAAAACCACTGCCAATTTTGAACTCTATACCTGATGTCGTTTTGACTAAAAGTGAGCCCAACATCCCCTTAAATTTCCCCTTGCCTGGTAAAAGCGCGATGACAGTCGCTTCAGCATCCATAAAAGGTTTTAATTTAATTAAATTTCGACTGCGACCAGATTGAAAAGTGGCATTTTGATGATGCAGCATCAAACCTTCAGCTCCTTTATCAACATAGTCTTTTAATAATGCAGTTAAATTTTCATTACTCTCAACTTTAAATTGTTGTACAGCTTTAATATGGTTTAAATTTAAGTTATTGATCAACTTATGATATTTTTCATACCTTAAACTAAAAGACAGTTTTTTATCGGGTACATCAAACACCATATACTTTATATACTGCCAATTTTCATTTGGTTCATTTCTTCTTACCGTTGAGGAAATAAATTCAAACTCCCCTCTTCGTGACCACAGCTCTCCATCTAACCAAATGTTTGGTAATTTCTCAATAAACCATTTAGGAGCATAAATGTGTTTCCCAGAACGTGTCTTTAATGTTTTGCCATTCCAAATAGCACGAATGCCATCATATTTTTCACTGACTAAATAATCTTTAATATTAATGTTTTGGTGATACTTCATTGCAAGTTGTACTGGATGAAGTATTTTATCAGCAGAAAAAGTGAGTGAGCTAAAAAAATAATTAAAGAGACAAAAACCTAAGATTAAGAACATTCGCATTATTGAATCCTTTCAAATATTATTGCGTGAGTTATAACCATAGTCTTTAAAAACAAAAAAGGTGACCTCAGTCACCTTTTATATCAAAAAATTTAGTTGCTTATTTAATTACATCAGCAACCGCTTTAGCAAAGTATTCAATATTTGCTTTACTAACACCGGCAACATTAACACGACTAGAACCTACAATGTAAATTGCATATTCTTTTTGTAATCTTTCAATTTGTTCTTTTGTAATACTTAAGAAAGAGAACATACCATGCTGATGTTTAATAAACGAAAAATCTTGAGCAACATCTTGTGCATGTAAGTTATCAACAATTAAAGAGCGAAGACCATTAATACGATCACGCATTTGTGCTAATTCTTGATGCCATAAACCTGTCAGTTCTTCTGAACCTAAAATAGTATCCACTATTGTCGCACCATGGGCTGGAGGCATTGAATAAATCCCACGAACAACACTTAATAAAACAGAGTTTGAAACATTTGCAACTGCAGTGTCTTTTGCAATGATTGAACATGCACCAATACGCTCACGATATAAACCAAAGTTTTTAGAGCATGAAGAACAAATAATCATTTCTTCAACTGTATCAGCTAATACACGTAAACCTGCAGCATCTTCATTTAAACTTGCACCAAAACCTTGGTATGCAATATCCACTAATGGTGTAAAACCAACATCTTTAGCAAGTTCAGCAACGACCTTCCATTGTTCTTGGTTTAAATCCATACCACTTGGGTTATGGCAACAAGCATGTAATAAAACAATATCACCTTTAGGCACTTGCTTTAATGCTGTGATCATTTCATCAAATAATAGACCTTTATTTTCATAGTCGTAATAAGGGTATTCTTTAACTTGTAAACCAGCAGCTTCAAATAAACTAATGTGATTTGCCCATGTTGGCGTTGTTACCCAAACAGTTGCCTGTGGATTACAACGAGCAATAAATTCAGCTGCAACACGTAAAGCACCTGTTCCGCCTGGAGTTTGTGCTGTACGTACACGATCTGCAAGTAAAGCACTATGTTCGCCTAATAACAAAGATTCCATTTTACGACAATAACCAAGATCACCCGCTAAACCTATGTATGATTTTGAGGTCTCATTCTCTAAACGAAATGCTTCAGCTTTTTTGACTGATTCAAGAATAGGTGTATCGCCTTGCTCATTTTTATATACACCAACACCTAAGTCGATTTTATTTGGGTTAGTATCCTGTTGATACGCAGCCATTAAGCCTAAAATTGGATCTGTTGGTAATGGTTTTAAATTTGAGAACATTTGCTCATCTCTTTTCATTTTATGGGGTTAAAAGTTACACTTTAAAAATTTTTATTACGCATGTTAATAACAAAAGTTAAATTTTATCATTTCGTATCTAGCTTAACATAAACTATGCGTTTTGGTTGCTTTGGGAATAATTATGCAGGTAAATAATTTGGTATTAATAAACAGGCTGCAATTAACAAAGCAAGCGTATTTTCATCAAAAAAATCAACTTTAAAGGCCTCTGCGTCAATAATTCCTAACATTTCTCCTGATGCTGTCAATATCGGTAAACAGACTTCAGATTTAACTTTTGGGTCACAAATATAATATTCACCACCCGAACTTTGATACTTAGGAATGTCATTTATAATTCTCCCTTTTTTAGTAAGTGCAACTTGAACATTATTACTGAGTTTTGCAAATTCACTTGTTAGCGGGAATAAAGGCCGACTAGGTGCGCCATGATAGGCAAGCTTTACTAATTCAGTCTCTGATAATACAAATCGTTTTTGATAAATACCAAACCAATCAAGATTTGTTTTCTGAGACACATAAGTAACAATTTTTGTTAGCGCATTCATACACTCAAATAATTCATGCTCGATTGTTTTTTGATTTTTTAATAAAATAGACTTTAAATCAAAGGGTTCCTTTTGAAGCTCACCAAATAAGCTACAACTTCCGCCTTCTCCGAGTTCTGGGATCTGATACTCCCAAACTATTTCTTTCGTTTTTGCTTCACTCGCAATATATTGAGTTAATGATTTAATGTGTTCGTTTACTAAGTGCTGATCGCATTCAACTTGTATTGTGTTTAAATAACCCAACATAATGGACGTCCATACATCTAAATATCTATTTAAGGAGGGTATCATGAAAATAAATTAAAGTTAAGCTGTCGCTCTTTCATTTAAACAATAATAAATATTGATTTTATTACCGATATCATTGTAAGTAATACTTGATGCTATTTCTTCCATAAGCCCTAAACCTCGACCATAGGAATGCCCTTTGTTATCTGCATGATGATTATGAGCAGTGCAAAACCCTGAACCAGAATCTTCAATAGAAAAAATCACATTTTGAGTTTCAGGTAAATAGCTCGCCTCAAAATGTAATTCTCCCGACTCTAGTGTTGCAAGCGCTTGCGCTCTATTATCATAATATTCATAAAACCCTTCTTCTGTATCTTTAATGCTAGAATCAAGCTTTAAAATGCCATGGTCCAAAGCATTATTGTAAGCTTCTGACAATAATAGAAATAAATTAGATCGATGCTCAGATGCGCCCTCGATACTGCAAATTATGTCAACAAACTGTACAATAGGATCATTATGTTTTAATTGTTTGTGGTTTAGCTTAACAGTGAATGACATCGGAATTTGAGAAAAGCTTCTAGGTTCTTCATCAGGCAAGGCTGTTTCTTTGCAATTAATTAAAGCCAGACTTAAATCATCTTGTTGTGCAATATCTCCACTAAACTCTTTAACAGCATTTACGACATCATTAATTTTTGACTTCTCAGGACAAGACATTAATTCTAATACACGTTCTTCACCAAAAAAATTATCATTAATATCTGAAGCTTCAATAATGCCATCGGTAAAAACCAGAATACGGTCTGTATTTTCAACTTCAAAATGAACTATGGTATCTTCAAACTCATAAGTTTCTAATATGCCCAAAGCCATATGCTGCGACTCAAGTGACTTTTTCACTTTACCTTGCATATCTAAGAGGTAACCATCAGGTAAGCCCCCAAGCCAGGCACTCACACTACGTCCAGTTTTATTCAGTTCAAGAATAGATGCTGCGCAAAACATATGGCCTGGGAGTAAATCAGCCAGCATAGTATTTAGCTCGGAAGCTATCTCACCCACGGTAAGCCCTTTATGAGCCATACTATAAAATATTTTTGATACAGGAAGTGCGCCTATTGCAGCTGCTAACCCATGACCAGTAAAATCACCAAGTAAAATATATAAGCCACCAATAGGGCTAGGAGAAACTAAAAAAATATCACCATTAAACATAGATGCTGGGGACAAATGATAATCTATAATATCGGGCACATTTAAGTGTTCAACTAAAGCATTATTAAAGATATGCTCAACAATTTCATGCTCTCTTTGTACTTCATTTTGGTAACGTTCTAATAATTTATTTTGTTCAAAACTATTTTGACTCAACTCTCTAGTACGGCTATGGGCTTTTATTTTTGCTGACAAGATAATTTTATCAAATGGTTTACTAATAAAATCATCTCCCCCAACCTCTAAACACCTAATCAAACTTGCTTTATCATCTAGGGCTGTAATAAATATTATTGGTAAATATACATCATGTACTTGTTTTTTAATAAGCGGTGCAGCTTCAAAGCCATCCATGATAGGCATTAAAACATCTAATAAAACAATATCGGGATCTATCGTTATTAATTGTTCAACAGCTTGTTTACCGTTAGAAACACAAAAAACCTGATGTGACTCTTGCTCCAACATAAACTTTAATAAAGTACAATTTAACTCTTGATCATCAACAACTAAAATACGCAAATAAAACTCCAAAAAATAAGCTAACAACAATAATTTTATCTATTAATCATCCTCTTGCAATGTAAAGTCGGTGAGTCAATCAATATCAAATTTTTTATCAAATCGGGATATTTGCAATATCTTTTTTATTTGGGGTCTACAATTTGCTATTTGAATACTTGAAACTGAATCTCCAAGAGATTTCTTCATATTCAATAACATACCTAAAGCAGAGCTGTCCATATAATCAGTTTCTCTTAAATCAACTATCACTCTAGGTGTTTTTTCTCCAATCTCTGAATACGCAGATCGAAATGCTTGCACCAGATTAAAGTCAAACTTTCCTTTTATTTGTATCGTGAATAACGCACCGTCAGATGAAAAGCTTTTATTCAAACTCATTATATTTTCCTTAATTTAGAAAATGCATATGTCTATTAATGAGATATCTTTTATCTCACTATAAATAAAGCTGTTAATCTGCGCTTTTTCAACATAAGTTTGAAATTAATATCATCTTTTAGCTTTTTAACATGCAATAGTAGTCAATACTATTTTGATAGGTTAATATAAGAATCAATTTTTCATCATTATTTATAAATAATCATATTTATTTTCCAGATACGCTTTCTTGTCACTGGAAATATCATAAACTCTCATTAGCTACGCCAAAGGCCCTACTCAACAAAGGTAAATTTATGCAAGACTCTAATTTAGTTTATTCCACAGATTTTGGTCGAATTGAACAAGAAAAAGAAGCTAAAACTGTTGAAGTCAAACTATTTAAAGATGGCTTTATTCGAATAGAGCGCCAAACTAAGGGTCGTAAAGGCAAAGGTGTTATGTTAGTTATTGGTATAGACCCTGAAAAGTATGATATTAAAAAGCTTGCAAAAACAATTAAAAGCAAAATGGGTCAGGGAGGTGCAGTGAAAGATAATGTTATCGAAATTCAAGGTGATGATAGAGAAAAACTAAAAAGCATCTTAGAAAATTCAAACTTTAAAGTTAAATTAGCAGGAGGTTAGTATGATTGCTTTATCGCCAGCAGACTTACATATTTTACTTGTTGAACCTTCAAGTACACAACGTAATATTATTGTCAAAGAATTAAAGTTAGAGGGGATCACACATATCGATCTTGCTCAAAACAAACATCAAGCATTAGATAAAATAGAACAAAGTGCACCAGATCTTGTGATTAGTAGCTTACACTTTAGCGACGGTAGTGCTGTAAATTTACTGAATAGTATTAAAGAAAGTGACTCTATTGATGATGTACCTTTTATGCTTATATCAAGTGAAACTCGAAAAAGTGAATTAGAAAAGTTTAAGCAGTCCGGGATTATTGCAATTTTACCTAAGCCTTTTACCAGAGAAAACTTAGGTAAAGCGATTAATGCAACATTAGACATATTAAGTCCAGAAGAACTTGAACTTAATTTTTACGATGTTCATGATATCAGAGTACTGATAGTTGATGATTCTAGGCTAGCACGAAACCATATTAGACGTGTTTTAACTAATTTAGGTATACAGCACTTTTCTGAAGCCGAAGATGGACAAAAAGCAATCTCGATACTTGATGAACAAATGTTTGACCTAATAGTGACAGATTACAATATGCCTGAGGTGAATGGTCAAGAACTTGCTGAATATATTCGTTCTGAATCCCAACAATCTCACGTGCCTATTTTAATGGTTTCATCTGAAGCTAACGATACGCATTTAGCCAATATCGCACAGTCAGGCGTAAATGCAATGTGTGATAAACCTTTTGAACCACAAACAGTTAAAAAATTAATTTATCAATTACTTGATAATCACTAGTTACATAATCAAAAATGAGGGTCAGAGCTATTCACTCTGGCCTTATCACTGACTTCCTAATGTTTTACGAAACCCCTCTAAATTAGCTTCAGATAAAGGCGGGCTAAAATAATAGCCTTGTACAATATAACAATTATTATCTTCTAAGAACTTTATTTGCTCTTTTGTTTCAACTCCCTCAGCGACTAAATCCAATTTTAACTTTTTGGCCATTGCAATAATTGCCGCAGTAATTGCCATATCACTCGTGTCTTGCGGAATATCCTTAACAAAAGATCGATCAATTTTTAAAATATCAACAGGAAAACGCTTTAAATAACTCAAAGATGAAAACCCTGTACCAAAGTCATCAATCGATAGTGCAAGACCTAATGCTTTTAACTCATGCAGCTGCCCTATTGCTGCTTCTATGTCTCCCATTAGCATGCTTTCTGTTAATTCTAGATGGATATTTTTTGGAGATACTTTAGTTTTATCGAGTATTTTTGACAAAAGTAGAACTAGGTTAGTATCCTTAAACTGCCGCGCAGATAAGTTAATAGCAACATTATTTACCACGCCTTGATCCTCAAGCCTTTTCGCAAAGCGACAAGCTTCCCATAAGACCCACTCTCCTAGCTCAACAATAATACCTGTACTTTCAGCCACAGGTATAAATTTAACAGGCGAAATCATGCCCTTTTTTGGATGTAACCAACGAATTAATGCCTCATAACCTACAATCTCGCTGTTTCTGCAGTCAATTTGTGGTTGATAATGTAATTCAAATTGCTTATCTTTTAATGCAACCCTTAATTCATTCTCAATAATCATTCTTTCTTTTGCAGCAGCATTAAGGTTCGGATCATAAAAGTGATATGTATTTCTCCCTTTTGCCTTAGCCTCGTACATGGCTAAATCGGCATGTTTCAATAATTGTTCTTCTTCTGAACTATCATCAGGCGCAAGAGTAATACCTATACTTGCACTTATAATCACTTCATTATTAATAAGTTTAATGGGGTTACTCAAAGTCTCTTGAATCGTAATAGCAACATCAGTCGCTTTTTCTCGTGTATCTATACCACTTAATAAAACCGCAAACTCATCACCACCAAGTCTTGCAATTGTATCCTCTGTTCTTAACCTATGTTTAAGTCGATTAGCCACTTCAAGTAAAAGCTGATCTCCAGCATCATGACCCAAGGTATCGTTTATTCGTTTAAATTCATCTAAATCAAAATAAAATAATGCAAAAGAATAATGGCCTCTTGAGGCCAAAGCCATAGATTTTCTTAATTGCATTCTAAAGTAAGCACGATTTGATAATCCTGTTAAAGTATCAAAATAGGCTAACTGCTCCATTTTACGTTGGCTATCTTTTACAAAAGTAATATCTTGAGCTGATGCAACATAACTGGTAATTGAACTATCGAGATCTCTGATAGGAGAGATGCTTAACGATACCCAAATAGCTTCATTTCGAGTATTTCTAAGCATAGTATCACCACGCCATGAGTGGCGACTTTTCAAATCAAGTTCAATATCATCTACTAATATTTGCATTTCATCAGATACAATATTTAAAATTGATGAGCCTAATAATTCTTTTTTTGTATACCCTGTCATATCTGACATTTTTGGATTAGCATACTGAATTTTTAATTGTGCATCTGCAATTACAACTGCGCTTCCAGAACTCTCAACAGCTTTTGTAAATCTATTCGCCTTTTGTTCCGCTTTATCCTTTTCAATCATACGCTGATCTACATCTTTTAAATGCTTACTTATTTCATCAGCCATAATTTTAAATGCGCCATTGAGTACCCCAATTTCATCCTCACTTTCTTCAGCAAACAGTTTTTGAGATTTTCCTTTTGTTTTACCAAAATCATTAACTGCTAAAACAAGCTCTCGAATTCTTTTAAGTAATAATTGATTCAATGTTTGATGTAATAGGATCACCACTAGTGCAGTATAGATAACGAATAAACCAATAAATTTTATTTCTAACTCATCAAGATCAGAAAGTATTGACGAGCGTTTTTTATACACTCCAATATACCAATCTAATGGTGACAGTTTATGAATATTAACCAGATGAATTTCATCACCTTCAAGAAATGTACTGGGCATATTAGGCATGTCTTTTTTAATTGCCAACTGAACTAAACTTTGCAAATGATCAGGCACTAAATCAGTCGTCTGTAAAAGCTGATTCATTTCCCCTTCTTTTTTTGCAACTAAGTTATTGATCAATGGGTGTGATAATACCTGACCTTTTTTATTGAAAATAAAAAACTGCTGCTCTTTATCTGAAACAGAAAAATGTTTTATCAAATCTTGGAAAATTAAATCACTGCCTGTTATGCCTAAAAATTCATTTTTATAATACAAAGGAACAATCAAACTCACGACCCATTTATGCCAAATATCATCATAATAAACTGGGGTCCAGACAGGGTTTCTTGAGGGGTTATTCTTTTCAAGTGCTACCGAATAAAAAATATCATTTTCAAATTTATGATTTACTTCAAGTTGTAGTGCCCAATTAGGTGGAGAAACACGAATAAAGTTATCTTTACTAATAAAATAAAAATTAAAAAAATCTTTTGTTAGTGTTGGTGAGATAATTTTCCAGAGTACTTCACTTGAATAAAACAAATTTCTATAAAAATCATTAAAGTTATCTACTGGTATATAGGCCGCAGATAAACCATCTAGTGACGTACTCCTGACCACCTCATTTTTAGCTAAATTAATATTTAGTAATTGTGAATTGTTCTGACTCAAGTCATTTTCAAATAACTGTTGTTTTACGACCAAGTTCGCTTTATTTGCAATTTGAGTTTTATTATAAATAATCTGCTCAAATTGCTTTATAAAATTTTCACCACTGTGCTTTAATGCTTCATGTTCTTCATATATGAGTTGCTTTCGCTCTGACTTAAGCATTAATATCGCTGCACTCATTCCAGCAACTAAACAAATCACAGATATTAATATAGATAGCTTCATACTAAGTGAGTGTCGGCTAAAATGAGATGGCAAGCGTCTATACTTCAAAATTAAACCTTTGATTCATTATAATTTATTAAAATGACTCTTTGCCATCAATCTGTTAAATATAAAATAAAGTTAGCCTAAACAACACCTTTTTTATATTTAAGCACATAATTTTATATAAAATATTTTATTTATCTTTTCATGTGAACAACTAAATATAAATTTGTAAGATCCACTCCAGTGAAAAAGAAGGAATATATAGTCTATAAAACGATTATTTTAACTTTACAAACACACGACCTAATTTAAACCTTTACTTAGAACAAGTAAGATAATTAAATTTTAAATCAATGAGCAGATTAATTTATATAAAAGCTAAAGCGCTTCCTTATAAATTTTTATATGTTCAAATCAAATTTTGCCTTTAATTTATGAAATTATCAGCTGTTAAAAACAGTAAAAATAAAAATAATTAAAACATTTATTGACTTATTACGCTCTAGTTTTTAAATTAACCCTATGAAACAAATTTATGCACGATTTTTCTTTATGTTTTTTATACTCCACCCCTAACGGGAGGCGGATTAGTCATGACATGAAGAAAGTCTGCGACAAATACAAGCCTCCCTAATTGGGAGGTTTTTTTTTGCATAAAATTTAATTTTAAAAGTATTAACAAAACTAGGAATGAGGAAATAACTATGGCTAATGATGCATTGCAGGCATTACGAAAAGATATTAATGAGATTGACTCTGAGTTACTGATACTACTGACAAAACGTCGTCGTATAAGTCATTCAGTTGTTGAATATAAAATTTCAAATAATAAACCAATAAGAGACGAGAAAAGAGAACTTGCCTTACTCGAAAAATTAATATCATATGGAAAATCTCTCGGGCTAGATGCATATTATGTGAATAATGTTTTCCAAACAATTATTGAAGACTCAGTTTTACATCAACAAGCCATGTTACAACAAAATATAAATCCGGAGATCAAAGGTGATACAAATAGGGTTGCATACTTAGGAGGCCAAGGGTCTTACAGCCAACTTGCCTGCCATAAATATTTCAGCCGCCGAAGCGATCAATTAATAGAATTAGGTTGTACCAGTTTTTTTGAAATTACCAACAAAGTAGAAACAGGACAAGCAGATTTTGGTTTATTACCGATCGAAAATACCTGTTCAGGTAGTATTAATGAAGTATATGACTTACTACAGCATGCGCAGGTTGCGATTGTCGGAGAATTAACACAATCTATCGAGCACTGTTTAATTGCAAAAGGTGATACTGAATTAAAAGATATTACAAAAGTTTTTGGTCACCCACAGCCTTTTACTCAATGTAGCCAATTTATTCAAGGCTTAGATAACATTCAATTAGAGTATTGTGACTCAACCTCAAGTGCCATAGCCAAAGCTATTGAAGTACCTAACAGTGCTGCTATCGCTTCACAACAGGCGGGTATAAAAGCAGGTTTAGAAGTAGTACAGTCAGCTGTTGCGAATCAAGTTGAAAATCATAGCCGTTTTATTGTTGTTGCTAGAAAACCGATGCAAACATCTAAGCAAATCCCAACAAAAACAACTTTAATCATGGCAACTAGCCAAAATGCAGGCTCACTTGCAGACGCACTTATCATTTTTAAACAGCACAAAATTAATTTAGTTAAGCTTGAGTCTCGTCCTGTCCCAGGTAACCCTTGGGAAGAAGTTTTCTATGTTGATTTAGATGCTAATTTATCACAAAGCAATACGCAACAAGCATTGGAAGATTTAAAAGAAGTGACTGAGTTCGTACGTATACTAGGCTGCTATCCAAGTGAATCTATGAAAGCTGTTGAAGTTAAAAGTTAAAAGTTAAAAGTTAAAAGTTATCAAGGAGGATATTTCCTCCCTTGATAACTCAAAATATCAATCATTCAAACCCTTTATAAAATTATTCCAATACTTTTGAATCATTCGCTTTATTTAATAAAGCCCGACTTTGTTTTAAAAATGATTCTGCTGAATTTGAAAAATATGACTTTGCATCACTGAACCCAGCTATGAGCCCTGCCTTATCCCTATTTTTAAGTTTAACCAGAGTCTGCTGATAAATATCTTTATAATCTTCAAGCAAAGACTCCACATTATCAAACTGCGCTAGCATAATATCTGAATATAATTCTGGTGATTGTGCAAAAAGACGTCCTACCATCATAAGTTCTAATTGATAAATAGGTGATGAACAATCTTTTATTTCTTGTAGGCTATGTGTTTGTTTGGCTAAGAATTGTCCATAAACAAAAGTTGTTAAATGCCGCATTACTTGCACTATTTGCATTGCTTCATCATGTTTTTTAGGTGCCATTTCAACTAATTGAGCCCCCCATATTTTTAACTGTGCTAATAATAAATCAGCTTTATCATTTTTTCTGCCATGACACACTACTATCGTTTGTTTTACCCAATGCTCAATATCCGGACCAAACATAGGATGCAAACCAAGAACAGGACCAGAGTGTGCATCCAACATCGCTGCTACAGGCTGTTGCTTAATACTTGTTATATCAACTAACAAACAGTCATCATCTAGCTTAGGTAAGCCTTTGATAATTTCTTCTACTTTATTGATTGGCACTGAAACTAAAACCAATTTAGCGCCTTCTAATATCTCACTTGCAAAACAGTGCTGTTTTTTGTCCAAAATTCTAACTTCAATTCCAGAGCGCTTAAGTTGTCTCGCAAATAACTGCCCCATCACTCCTTCACCACCAACAATAACAGCTGGTGATAATTGAGGTGCAACACATGCGAGTTCTGACTGTTGATTTTGATAAGATTCTCGCATCATTCTGCGTAAAATATCTTCAATCAAATCACCTGAAACGCCTTGCAGTTCAGCCTGAGTTCTTCTTGCAGCTAATAATTGGCTTTCCCGTTCTGGAATATATACAGGCGCACCAAGACTACGTTTTATTTTTCCAACTTGCTCAGTTATCCTATTTCGTTTCGCTAAAATGGCGACTAACTCTGTATCACACTCATCTATTTCTGAGCGAAGAAATGCTAAATCTTGATCCAAACCAAAACCTCGTAAACTTTAATTTACAACAGTACACTAATATATACAATCAATGTTATCATACTTTAGCGCATACTAAAGTTATTCTTGTTTCAATATTTCTTGTAGTTACAAGAATTTTATCGAATACTCAATATTTAAAATAATAATTATTGTTCGAAGGGTTTTTGTGTTTATTAATACATCAAAATTTAAATCAATTTTATTTTATTTGGCCACTATGCTATTTGGTCTTTGTTTATCGGTTTTAGTTTATCTATCACTGTCAAAGGTTGAAAAATCAGCTCTGCTTTTAGTTGAAAATGAAATACCCACTTTATCGCAAATAAAAAATGTCGTTGCGATTTTATCGGAACAAGAACGTTTACTGTATGAGTATTACGCCAAAGATGAAAATAATGTATATATCAGGCTTCATAATGCAAAAATTAGAGAGTTGGATTTAGAGTTAATACAGTTAACAAATAAATTAAACGATCCTAATTTAAAAAAAGCGTTAATAAAGCAAGTACAAAAAATTAAAAAAACGGCATTAGAATTAACAAATAACCTTTCCTCAGAGCAAACACAATGGCAATTAGCGAGGGAACAACTGGCAAAAATCACTTTAACCAGAGAAGCAGCGATCCCCCATTTAAATCATATTCTGAAAGATTTAAATCAAAGAGTTGATTTTGGCTATCAAGAGACTAAAAGTGAATTAAATAAAACATCTTGGACTGTAGCCGCCTTTAGCTTAATGCTATTAGTGATCACACTTGTTGTCGGTCGATATATGAGAGGCTATTTAAATCAAAGCGCAGAGATCACACGATTGGCTCTTTTTCCAATGCGAAATCCAAACCCAATTATTTCACTTGATGACGCTGAAAAAATAATTTATGCCAACCCTGCAGCAGAAGATTTATTACTCAGCATATCACGCGAAAAAGGAGAGCTAACGGCACTTTTACCAAAAGACATTCACGCTATTATTAAGCTTTTAAAAAAACAAAAGAAACAAATTTTAAAAATCGAACACCACCTAAGTTCAAAAGTTTTATCTTGCGAATTTCATCAACTTTATGACGTAAATCAAGTAGATGTGCATATTGTTGATATCACAGAACAAAAAAAAGCAGAAGATGAACTTTTTTATCAAGCATTTCATGACTCAATAACGGGCCTGTATAATTTAAACCAATTAATTAAGTTTTTAGATAGCCATTTTATTGATAGCCCATCTCATCCTTTTAGTATGATGATGATCGAAATTCGAAAATTCAATGCATTTATGACATCCCACGGACTAGATGCAGCTAAAGAACTTCAAGTTACCGTAGCAAAAAACTTAGAGTCTTGTTTATCTGAATTTAACTTAATGTGCAAAACTCACTTATTTCAACTTAATGAACGCTCTTTTGCTTGTATTATTGATAACGATAATGATCTAGGAAAAATACAGTTTTTGCATGAAAAAATTGAGCGTTCGGTTAAAGAACCCTTCATGACACTCTGTGGAGAACTTACTATTGAGTTGGATTTTGGCGTTATAGATTATCCAGAACATGGTAAAAGTCCTCAAGAATTACTTAAAAATGGTCAGGCTGCATTAGAACAAGCCATAAATATAGAACATTCAAGCTTAGTTTATTACTCATATGAATTAGGTGATAAATTAAGCCGACAAATACAACTCATTGATGCACTAAAATTGAGTATTCAAAACAATAAACTCAATTTACATTATCAACCCCAATTACATCTAAATAGTAAAAAAATCATCGGTGCTGAAACTTTATGTCGATGGACATTAGAAAACAAATCCATTTCTCCAGCTGAATTTATTCCATTAGCCGAGCAATCAGGACTAATCATTCCTTTAGGTAATTGGATTTTAAAAACAGCCTGTTTACAAGCAAAGAATTGGCTAGATCAAGATATAAACTTAGTCATTGCGGTCAATATTTCTCCAAGGCAATTCAGCCAACCTAACTTTGTTAACTTAGTTAAGGATACTTTAAAGCAAAGCCAGCTTCCGGCAAAAAACCTTGAGCTTGAAATCACAGAAGGTGTATTAATGCACCAAGAAACAGATACTATTTCAATGTTAGAGCAGCTAAAACAGCTAGGTGTTCAACTGTCAATTGACGATTTTGGCACAGGCTACTCTTCACTTTCTTATTTAAAAAAATTCCCTGTGGATAAATTGAAAATTGATCAATCTTTTATATTAGATTCTCACCAATCAAAAGAAGATAGAGATATAGTACAAACCATTGTGAGTTTAGGTAAAAACTTAGGTTTATCACTCATTGCTGAGGGGGTCGAAAACCAACAACATCAAGATTTTTTAATGAAAATGGACTGCGATGAAATTCAAGGTTATTTTTTTAGTAGACCTTTACCCGCGAAGCAATTTACGCATTTTTACAACCAACATCTTGGTAAAGTTTAAATTTATTTTTTTCAATTCATAAAAAAACAGCTTGATATCTTTAAATATCAAGCTGTTTTATTTTATAATCTGTACTACAGTACGAAAATTATGACCTTTTAGTCAATTTTTCTTTAATACGTGCAGACTTACCAGAACGCTCACGTAAGTAGTAAAGTTTCGCACGACGAACTGCACCACGACGTTTAACTTCAATGCTATTTACTTGATGAGAGTGAGTTTGGAAAACACGTTCTACGCCTTCACCATTCGAGATTTTACGAACTGTAAATGCAGAATGAAGACCACGGTTACGCACAGCGATAACTACACCTTCAAAAGCCTGTAGACGCTCTTTCTCACCTTCTTTAACACGTACTTTAACTACAACTGTGTCACCAGGACCAAATGCAGGTACGTCTTGCTTAAGCTGTTCAGCTTCAAGCGCTTGAATTATGTTTTGATTAACTTTTGACATTATTTTCTCATTTTCTAGTATTAACTGTCATCTGCCACAAACTCAGTATTATGTTGCTGAAATTCAGCTAATAATTGAGTTTGCTCCTCAGTCAGAGCTAGTTTATTCAACAAGTCTGGACGTCTTAACCAAGTTCTACCTAATGACTGCTGTAAGCGCCATTTAGCAATTTTTTGGTGATCCCCACTAAGTAATATAGCTGGAACTTGCTTACCATCCAAAATTTCAGGTCGAGTATAGTGTGGGCAATCCAATAGACCATCCGAAAATGAATCTTGTTCTGCCGATTGGTTATGACCCAATACACCAGGCACTAATCTTGCTACTGCATCAATTAATGTCATGGCTGGTAACTCACCACCACTCAATATAAAATCACCTACTGACCATTCTTCATCAATATGAGATTCTATAATTCGTTCATCTATACCTTCATAACGACCAGCAACTAAAATCAACTTTTTGTGTTTTGCCAGTTCAGCAGCACCTTGTTGATCTAGTTTTCGCCCTTGAGGTGACAGGTAAATTACTTTTGCACCATTTCCTGCTGCATCTTTTGCATCGGTAATAGCTTTTTTGAGCGGTTCTACCATCATTAACATACCTGGTCCGCCACCATAGGGACGGTCATCTACGGTTCTATGCTTATCTAAAGCATAATCCCGAGGATTCCAACTATTAAAGCTAATAATGCCATTTTTAACCGCTCGACCAGTAACGCCTTGCTCAGTGATTGAATTAAACATTTCAGGGAAAAGACTTATCACCCCAACCCAAAGTTCAGATTCAGTACTCATTAAAAGCTTGGATCCCAGTCAACCGTAATTTCTTTTGCATCTAAATTTACATTTTGAATAACTGAATCAGTCAAAAATGGTAATAAACGCTCAGATTTTCCAAATCCATCATTGTTGTTAGCTTTAACAACTAAAACATCATTAGAACCTGTTTCCATCAAATCATCGACCTTGCCTAAGCTATAACCTTTATTAGTTACAACTGACATGCCAATGAGGTCTCGCCAATAGAACTCACCTTGTGGAAGTTCTGGTATCTGCGACTGCTCAACAGTGATTTCACCATGGGTATAAGCCATCGCTTCATCTCTGTCGTTAATATGTGCAAATTTGGCTATAAAGCCTTTTCCGCTGCGACGCCAGTCTGCAACCTCAAAGGTCTCCAAATTACCTTGTTGATTAATCAGCCAGGGGCTGAAATCAAAGATCCCTTCAGGATCATCAGTAAATGAATGCACCTTAAGCCAGCCTTTTATGCCGTGAGGGGCACCAAGCTTACCTACAACAATAGAATCTTGACTCATGGTCTCACTTACACCTATTAAGCCGCTTTACGAGCGTCTTTAACTAATTTATTAACGCGATCTGAAAGTGATGCGCCTTGACTTACCCAGTGATCAACACGAGATAAATCTAAACGAACTTTTTCTTCTTGGCCACGAGCTAGCGGGTTAAAGAAACCTACTTTCTCAATGAAACGACCGTCACGTGAGCAACGGCTGTCCGCTACTACTACTTGATAAAATGGACGCTTCTTAGCACCGCCACGTTGTAAACGAATAGTTACCATATCGTTTTCTACCTATAATTTAATGTTTTTGATTACTTTCTAACATACTTCCTATTCTCACTTATCTTCCTAGTAGAAAAAGACAAGTTCAGATGAAGCTCGCGAATTGTACTTATTTGATATAAAAATGCAAGTTAAACTTAAGTTTTAAGTTACAAAAAAAGCCGATTAGTAAATTTTACAGATCGGCCTATTTATAAAATGATATAAAGACGAGAAGTTAAAGTTTAGGACCTCCCATACCGCCCATCATGCCAGGTGGTAACATGTTTTTCATGCCTCGCATCATCTTCATCATTCCACCCTTACCTTTCATTTTTTTCATCATTTTTTGCATTTGAGTGAATTGTTTTAAGAGTTTATTTATTTCTTGCACTGACGTACCCGAACCTGCAGCAATACGTTTTTTACGAGAGCCTTTTATAATCTCAGGTCTTATACGTTCTTTCATCGTCATGGAGCTAATAATTGCCTCCATTTGCGTAAAGGTTTTATCACCCATCTGATCTTTTGCTGCATCTGGAAGGTTTGCCATTCCTGGCATTTTTTCCAACATAGACATCATTCCGCCCATGTTTTTCATTTGCTTCAGTTGATCCGCAAAATCCTCTAAAGTAAAACCATTGCCTTTTAATACTTTGCTAGCAACTTTAGCAGCTTGCTCTTTATCAACTTTCATTTCGACTTGTTCAATCAATGAAAGTACATCACCCATACCTAAAATACGCGAAGCAATACGATCTGGATGGAAAGGTTCCAAGGCGTCAACTTTCTCACCTGAACCAATAAATTTAATTGGTTTACCCGTGATATGACGAATTGATAAAGCGGCACCACCTCTGGCGTCACCATCAGTTTTAGTTAATACAACACCCGTTAGTGGCAAAGCATCACCAAACGCTTTTGCTGTATTGGCTGCATCTTGACCTGTCATAGCATCAACAACAAACAAAGTTTCAACCGGATTTACAGCACTATGTAGTGCTTTAATTTCGTCCATCATGTCAGTATCAACATGTAAACGCCCAGCGGTATCAAGAATAACGACATCTATAAATTTACGTTTTGCATGTTCGATTGCATTATTAGCAATATTAACAGGGTTTTGAGAGATATCACTTGGGAAAAATTCAGCAGATACTTCACCAGACAAAGTTTCAAGTTGTTTTATTGCTGCTGGACGATAAACATCGGCACTGACGAGTAATACAGACTTTTTCTTACGTTCAATTAAAAATTTTGCTAATTTAGCCGCACTGGTTGTTTTACCCGCACCTTGTAAACCAGCCATCATTACAACCGCGGGAGGTTGTGCATTCAAGTTTAGCTCTTCATTTGCTTCACCCATGGCTTTTTCTAGTTCTTCTTGAACTATTTTTACAAATACTTGCCCAGGTGTAAGGCTTTTTGTAACTTCAATTCCAACAGCACGCTCTTTAACTGTTTTAACAAAATCACGAACAACTGGTAAAGCAACATCAGCTTCTAATAAGGCCATACGTACTTCACGCAAAGTCTCTTTTATATTGTCTTCGGTGAGTCGACCTCGGCCCCTAATATTGTTTAAGGTTTTACCCAATCGTTCCTGTAAGTTTTCAAACATTAAAAATCGTCCGTACAAAATTGTAAATAATTTCGATTATACCTTAGTTAACCCAGCATAAAACAGAGCTTTGAGTAAATATATCTCAATATATTCAATAAATGTATTCAGTCTTATTTGTTTATATTCGTCATGAGCTCTATGAAATTCCTTCGGGTTAAAATACAATAACCTCATAATATTCTTAATTATCGGGCTTTGCCCATTGGTATAAGTATGCTTGTTAATAGTTTAACTTTTATTGCCTTTTTCTTTTATACCCTGGCAAGTGGCCATGTTGTAGCACGTTTATTTCATAAAAATGGTCCAAATAAAAAACTCACTCTTTTGCTTAGCACAGCTGCAATTTTATTACATATGGCACTACTCGTTAATTTAGTTTTCACTGAAAGCGGTCAAGATTTAAGTCTTGTGAATATTTCATTATTAATTTGCTGGATAATTGTTGTTTCAATAACAACCGTCTCTTTACGTTTTCCTGCAACACTTTTACTTCCCGTTGTTTACGGTTTTGCTGCTTTACTTCTAATTGTAAGTTTATTTCTACCACATCAGATTATTTTAAAATCAATAAATGTAAATATTGCTTTGCTATCGCATATTTCACTTTCATTTTTAGCCTATTGTGTTTTAATTATTGCAACTTTATATGCAGTTCAATTTTACTTTATAAACAAACGGTTAAAACAAAAAGACTTATCAATTGCTTATAGCCACTTACCGCCTCTTATGGTTGTTGAGAAGCAGCTTTACCAGCTTGTAACTGTTGGCACAGGGCTATTAACATTGGCACTCATAGCTGGTTTTATTTTTTTAGAAAATATGTTCAGTAATGAGTTTATCCATAAAACTATCTTATCCCTTATCGCATGGGCTATTTTCTGCACAATAACTTGGGGCCATAAATACCGAGGTTGGCGTGGAAAAAGCAGTATTTTAATGACGATGTTTGCTGCTTTTTTATTAACTATGGCCTACTTTGGCAGCCGTTTTGTAAAAGAAGTACTTTTGAATCAATTTTAGCTTGACTATATTACTAAGCTAAGACTTAATAACGTTTCTATTTTAAATTTAAGGATCCCATTAGTTGGACGCCATATCGACCAGTACTTTGTTCATTACACTGGCAATTTTAGTACTAATTTCAGGTTATTTTTCTGGTTCTGAAACTGGATTAATGTCACTTAATCGTTATAGATTACGCCACTTAGAAAAGCAAAGCCATAAAGGGGCTAAACGCGTTAGTAAGCTTTTAGAACGCCCTGATCGCCTCATTGGATTAATTTTAATAGGGAACAACCTTGTTAACATAGCCGCATCTGCAGTCGCCACAATCATAGGCATGCGATTATTTGGTGATGTTGGTATTGCTATTGCAACTTTTGTTTTGACTTTTGTGATCCTAATTTTTTCTGAAGTCACACCTAAAACACTCGCAGCTTTACACCCTGAAAAAGTTGCATTTCCAAGCTCAGTTATTTTGAATATTTTATTAAAAATATTATTTCCTGTTGTTATTGCTGTCAATTGGATCACAAATGGATTACTTAAATTATTTGGCATTAGTGCCGATAAAATTGAGCAACATAGTCTGAGTAAAGAAGAGTTAAAAACCGTTGTAAATGAGTCCGGCGCTTTATTACCTGAACGGCATCAAAATATGCTGGTTTCTATTTTAGATTTAGAACAGGTAAAAGTTGAAGATATCATGATCCCAAGAAATGAAATTGCGGGAATAGATATAAATGATGATTTCAAGATTATTTTAAAACTACTGTCACATGCACAACATACCCGAGTTTTATTATATAGAGATCAGATAGATGACGTAGTTGGTTTCATACACTCAAGAGACGCATTAAGGTTATTAACTAAAGAACAGTTCACCAAAGCTTCACTCCTACGTGCGGTAAGAGAGATTTATTATGTTCCTGAAGGTACATCATTAAATACTCAGTTATTCAAATTTCAACAAAGTAAAGAACGCATAGGATTAGTTGTTGATGAGTACGGTGATATTCAAGGCTTAGTTACCTTAGATGATATTTTGGAAGAAGTCGTTGGTGATTTCACGACTACCATGACACGAACTCCAAGTGAAGAAATACACCCACAAAAAGATGGCACTTATATCGTAGATGGCAGCGCTAATATCAGAGATTTAAATAAAGAAATGGATTGGAGTTTTCCAATTGATGGCCCAAAAACATTAAGTGGCTTAATTGTAGAGTATTTAGAAGAGATCCCTGAAGCAAATGTTAGCATTCGTTTATCTGGTTACCCAATTGAAATAATTGAAGTAAAAGAAAATACGGTAAAACGCGCCAGGATTTTACCAGAGCTTAAAGGTTAATTTACGATTAAAAAAGGCTGAGTAGTATATTCAGCCTTATTTTAATATGACCAGTCCTAAATAAGTTAACCAAAGAAAAATCGACTAAACCAGCCTCTGTCTAACTCATCTTCACATCGCTTAAGTTGTGCGCCATATTTACTTGCACGGTGTTTTACTTTATTAGATACAGCCATGAGCCATTTTTTCTTTTTATAACTACCCCTACGGTAGCCACCCCAGCCTTCATGATAATTAAGGTATTGCGCATAAGCATTCCATTTAGATACGCCATTAATACGATGTGTTTGATATACAAACCAACCCATAAAGTCTATCGCATCATCAAAGTCATCACGATCCGCACCGGTATTGCCCGTTTTTTTAATATAATCGTCCCATGTCATCGTTTTAGCTTGAGAAAAGCCATAAGCTGAACTTGCTCTTCCCGTAGGGATAAAACCTAAGAAATATTCCATTGGAGGTTGTGCATCATGCTTAAAAGAGCTCTCTTGATACATCATGCTCATAAGAACGTGTTTAGGTGCTCCCCATTTTTCTTGAGAATCTTTTGAAGCAAAATACCAATCTCGCTTTTCGGTAAAGATATCACAAATATTATTTGGATTGTCTGGGGGCGCAGAAGCACATCCAGTCAAAATAACAGAAGTTGAGAGTAATAAAGTAGGTAAAATTAATTTATTTTTCATTTTATTTAATTTATTTTGAACTTATTTAAAAGCCCTATGTCTGACCTTATGAACATTGTTTCATCCCTGAAAGTTATTTAACGCAGCCATTTTTGTCGCTGCGTTTTTTTTATTTAAAATATGCCGTTAAAAACTCATCAAATGTAACTTCATCACTATTCTCAATTTCTTTTTGCTTTACAAAAGAGTGAGCACTCTCATTATTTAAATCAGATTCAGATAATTCGAGATATTGATGTTCTTGCGTTTTCACTTGATATTGTTTAGCTAACTCTAACGCAAAACAACCATTATCTAAACCTGAATTTTTAAGTGCTGACATATATTGACCAGACAAAGTTTTATCTGAGTCTTCAATACATAAATTTAATTCTGAAATTGCGGTTTTATAATGTGTAGTACCATGAGCTGTATCTAGCCAGTTTGCAATTAAAGCTAATTGTTCAAATGTTTCTTCTCCCCATTTTCTTAATGGTATTGAAGCACCTTTCTTAATTAGTTCCAAACTTGGATCTCGTCCAAAATTAACCACTTGCTCTAAATTTTTCTGGCTAATTTTTTGTTCTTCATTATCCATTTCAGGAGAATCATTTAACAAACAATACAATAAAAACACATCTAAGAAATAAACTTGTTGTAAACTTATTCCAGTATCACTAAATGGATTAACATCTAATGCACGTACTTCAACATATTCAATACCATCCCTAGTCAGTGCGTCAATAGGTGTCTCACCTGCTAAAGCATTTCGTTTTGGCCTAATGGGTGAGTAAAATTCATTTTCAATTTGTAATATATTGCTATTTAACTGTTTTAAAGAGCCATCACTATGAGTTTCTATTGTACGATATAAATCAGAGTCAGTTGAAATAGCCCGTTTTAAACCGATAATATATTCTTCAAGACTATTGTAAGTAACTTTTAATGCAGATTGTGCGCTATTTGTATAACCTAAATCACCTAAACGTAATGCTGTACCAAATGGCAGGTATAAACTCCCTTTACCCAACTTTTCAAAGGGTAATCGGCTTTCTTTGCCTTCTAAAAAAGAGCTACACAGTGCAGGCGATGCGCCAAATAAGTAGCTGATCAACCAAAGATCTCGTTTAAAGTTACGTATCAGACCTAAATAACCATTTGAAATAAAGCTTTGTGAGTCTGTTTTATCACCTTTAATGACTTGAAGTCTATTCCAGAATGATTTGGGAAATGAAATATTAAAATGCACACCTGCGATTGCCTGCATCATACTTCCATATCGATTTTTAAGCCCTTCTCTATATAAGGTCTTCATTTGACCTACATTAGAGCTGCCATATTGAGCTAAAGCGATTTCATTTTGATTTTTAATAAAACACGGCATGCTCATTGGCCATAAGACTTCATTATCAAGTCTAGCCTGCGTATATTTCTGAATATCTCTTAATTGATTTAAAGTACGTTCAGCACTGTCTGTTGCAGGTGTAATAAATTCAAGCAAAGATTCAGCAAAATCTGTTGTAATATATTTATGCGTTAATGCACTACCTATCTTCTTAGGATGAGGTAATGAGGATAACCGGCCTTGATTATTGATCCTTAAAGTTTCACGCTCGATACCACGCTTAATACCAATAATACTTGTGCTATTTTCTGCAAGAGAAAGCTCTGCCAATGTTGATTTTAATAGTTCTTTTGTCAAAAATAAATCCTCAAACCTGAATGGTTTTGTGCTGCATCTTGTTTTTATGGGGGCTAGAAATAAATACACAAGACTATTACCTTAATATATTACTCACCCATGACGGAATACAAGATTTTTATATTTCTTAGTTTATCAAGCAGGCTAATAGAAGCGACCATTTCATATAAAATCATGCTTTTTAAATTGTATCAAAAAGTGACAATAGATAATTTAAATACGCTTACTGTTGCCAAAAGGGCAATTAATTCTAATAATATAGAGTATAAGGATTTTAATTTGAGAATGGTAAAATGTATAAAGCTATTATTGTGTGCTTTTTACTCACTTGTGGTTATTCAACGAATGTTTTTAGTCAAACAATCACTATTTATAAATGGACAGACGCAAAAGGGATAGAGCATTTTTCATATATAATGCCTAAAGATGCACAATACACGACTTTTGAGATGAAAAAACCACCCCCTAGAAAAATTAAAGAAACAGAAGAAGCTGTAGCACCAGAAAGTTTATCAGAGCAACTTGCAGAACAAGCAAAACTAAATTGTGAAAAAGCACAAGATAATTTAAAAGTACTCGCTGATTACAGCCAAGTTAAATTTGTTGATAAATCAGGAAAAGAGCAAATTCTAACAGCAAAAGATAAAGCTGAGTATACAAAATTGGCCGAAAAACGTGTTGCGCTTTTTTGTAACAAACAAAAAAGCTCAAATAAAACAACTCTCTTTTAAATTAAGTCTCAGTTATTACAAACTCATTATTAATAACATCAATTTTAAAAGTAATTCCCGATACCGTTTTCCCGGCCAATAATATTTGCGCTAATGGGTTTTCAATTGAAGATTGAATTGCACGCTTTAATGGTCTTGCACCAAAAATAGGATCAAAACCCGACTCAGCTAATTTTGACATGGCTTCATCAGTTAAAATTAGCTGATAACCTAAATCAGATAAACGTTCACGTAAATTCTGTAATTGGATGTACGCTATTTGTTTTATATGTTCATTAATTAGAGGATGAAATACAACGGTTTCATCGATTCTGTTAATAAACTCAGGTCTAAACTGACTTGCTAAAACATCCATTAACATCAACTTCAGTTGCTGATAATCACCTGTATCTGTTTGCTCTTGAATAAGTTCAGATCCTAAATTAGAAGTCATAATAATCACCGTATTCTTAAAATCAACAGTACGGCCTTGACCATCAGTTAAGCGACCATCATCAAGTACTTGTAATAAAATATTAAAAACATCAGGATGGGCTTTTTCCACCTCATCAAATAAGATCACTGAATAAGGTTTCCTTCTGACTGCTTCCGTTAAATATCCCCCCTCTTCATAGCCAACATAACCAGGCGGCGCACCCACTAAACGTGCAACAGCATGTTTTTCCATGAATTCAGACATATCAATGCGAACCATGGCAGTCTCAGTATCAAACATAAAATTTGCTAAGGTTTTAGTTAACTCCGTTTTACCTACACCTGACGGCCCCAAAAATAAAAAAGATCCAATAGGGCGATTTGGATCTGCTAAACCAGCTCTTGAACGTCTAATAGCATTTGAAACCGCATTTACAGCTTCATCTTGTCCAATCACACGGTTATGAAGCTGATCTTCCATGCTAAGTAACTTTTCACGTTCCCCTTGTAGCATTTTATTAATGGGTATGCCTGTCCAGCGCGATAAAATTTCAGCAATTTCACTTTCACCCACTTTATTTTTTAATAAACTCATATCTTGCATTTCAGCTTGAGATGCTAAGTCGAGTTTATTTTCAAGTTCTGGAATTCTGCCATATTGTAATTCTGACATGCGTTGCAAATCACTGGCTCGTCTTGCAACATCTAAGTCTAATCTCGCTTGTTCTAATTCAGCTTTTATTACTTGTGTACCCTGTAATGACGCTTTTTCTGCAATCCATACTTCATCTAATTCATTGTATTGTTTATCTAAGGCTAAGATTTGATGTTTAATATCTTGCTGACGTTTAATACTCGCCTCATCTTGTTCTTTATCAAGGGCATTATCTTCAAGTTTGAGTTGAATAATTTTACGCTCTAATTTGTCTAACTCTTCAGGTTTAGAATCAATTTGCAACCTAATGGAAGAGCCTGCTTCATCAATTAAATCAATTGCTTTATCTGGTAATTGTCTATCAGATATATAACGATGTGAAAGCGTTGCAGCCGCAACGATAGCAGGATCGCTAATATCAACTGAGTGATGTAGTTCATAGCGCTCTTTTAAACCACGTAGGATTGCAATTGTATCTTCTACTGTAGGCTCTTGTACTAATACCTTTTGGAAACGGCGTTCAAGGGCGGCATCTTTTTCAATATATTTTCGATACTCATCGAGTGTTGTTGCACCCACACAATGTAACTCTCCACGTGCAAGCGCTGGTTTTAACATATTACCCGCATCCATGGCACCGTCACTTTTACCAGCCCCTACCATAGTATGAATTTCATCAATAAATAAAATTATTCGACCTTCTTCTTTTGATAATTCATTTAAAACTGATTTTAATCTTTCTTCAAATTCACCTCTGTATTTAGCGCCAGCAACCAATGCGCCTAAATCAAGAGAAAGTACACGTTTGTCTTTTAAACCTTCAGGTACCTCACCATTTATAATTCGTTGTGCTAAGCCCTCTGCGATTGCTGTTTTACCAACACCGGGCTCACCAATTAATACAGGGTTATTTTTTGTTCTTCTTTGCAATACTTGTAAGGTTCTACGAATTTCGTCATCACGACCAATCACTGGGTCTAACTTGCCCTGCTCAGCTCTTTCGGTTAAATCAACAGTGAATTTTTCAAGTGCTTGACGGTTGTCTTCAGCATTTGCATCATCTACTTTTTGACCGCCTCGAATCGCTTGTATTCCTGTCTCTACTTTACTGGCATTAATCTGTAATGATTTAAAAACCTCACCTAAAGGGCCTTTATCTTCACATGCTGCTAATACAAATATTTCACTTGATATAAATTTATCTTTACGTTTTTGAGCGTATTTATCACTTAAATTCAGTAAATTAATCATATTTGCAGATAACTGAACATCGCCACCCACACCTTCAACTTTAAATAGCTTTTCTATTGCCTTTGAAAGTTTTGTATTCATTTCATTGGGATTTACACCTGTTTGAACAAGCAATGCTCGAATACTTGAACCAGTTTGTTGCAATAAGGCATACATTAAGTGCACAGGTTCTAAAAATTGATGATCTCGCCCTAACGCTAATGACTGGGCATCGGATAATGCGGCTTGAAATTTACTGGTAAGTCGGTCTAAACGCATTGCTTGCCTCTAATATCTATATTGCGATAACTATCTATATTTATGGGTATTAAGGTGGAAATGTTCAAGGAGAAAAAGCAATTTAATGATTTTAATCACTAAATCTTCGAATGCCATTTATCTATACTAATCAACAGATTTAAATAATTATTTTATTGTGTAATCCAAATGATACTTGCCATGCGACCCGTTAAATTTTCTCTTCTATATGAGTAAAATAAATCTGATTGGCTAAATGTGCATAATTGCTGGTTTGCAATACAAGTTATACCAAATTTATTAAGTATCAGTTGGGCTAATAAAAATATATTTGCGAGATATTTCCCCCTCTTGGTTGCTTTAAACGCCTGCAGATAAGGAATATTCATTTGAGAAAATGCTGCTACAACATCCTCCCCGACCTCAAAATGATCAGGGCCAATTGCAGGTCCAAAACACGCTGTAATATTTGACATTTCACCTGAAAAACACGCAAGTGTACTTTCAATAATTCCAGCTGAAAGTCCTCGCCAACCAGCATGAATTGCGCCTACCTGAGTGCCATCTATATCCGTTAGAAAAATAGGTAAGCAATCAGCCGTCATAATTGCAAGAGGTATATTTTTCTCTTTGGTATATAGTGCATCAGCTGCTTCAATCAGGTTTAAATCTGAATCAGCTGTTATTTCAATGACTTTATTACTATGAATTTGCGCTAGCCAAATGGCTTTAGCTGGAAGTTGATTATGTAACAAGGCGCGATTAGCAATAACATGTTTTGAGTCATCGTTAACATGAAAGGCGAGATTAAATTGATCAAATGGCGACTTAGAAACGCCGCCATTTCTTGTTGTGGTCAAAAAGCTAATATTTTCAGGAACTGACCAATCTAATGAAAAAAAAGACATAAGTTCAGTTCCTATATATTAAAAATCTTTTTGTGGATTTAGTTTTGTATCTTCACGTAAAGCAAGGGTAAGTTTTACCATATCATCAGGAATAGGTGCATCCCAAGACATGATTTCACCTGTTATAGGATGCTCTAGTGTCAACATTACGGCATGTAAAGCCTGGCGTTTAAAAGTTTTTAATACATCTGATAACTCTGTTGTCGCTTTTTTAGGTGGGCGCGGACGACCACTATAAACCAAATCACCAATTAAAGAATGACCTAAATGTGCCATATGAACCCGAATTTGATGTGTACGCCCTGTCTCAAGACGTAACCTCAAGCGCGTATGCGCACGATATTTTTCAGCGACTCTAAAATGTGTTACTGCAGGTTTTCCGTCTAATACTACAGCCATATGGGTACGTTTAGTAGGATGACGCGAAATAGGCTCATCAACCATGCCACCACCTGTCATAGTACCAATACAAATCGCTTCATATTCTCGAGTGAAATTTACTCTTGCTTGTAAATTAGCGACTAAATAAGTCTGAGCAGGTATTGTTTTAGCAACAACCATCAGTCCAGATGTATCTTTATCTAAGCGATGTACTATGCCTGCACGAGGCACATTTTTTATCTCAGGGTAACGATACAATAATGCATTTAATAAAGTACCATCCGGATTACCTGCACCTGGGTGAACAACTAAACCTACAGGTTTGTTCACTACTAAAATATCATCATCTTCATAAACAATATTTAAAGGGATATTTTGCGCTTCATATTCTCTTTGCTCTTCAATTTGCGCTTCAATTTTAACTTGTTCACCTCCCATGAGTTTTTCTCTTGGAATGTTTAAAGTTTCACCATTTATTTGCACCATATCATCTAATATCCACGTTTTTATACGAGATCGTGAATAATCAGGGAACAATTGCGCTAAAATTTGGTCTAGACGTTTGCCACCAAGTTCAAAAGGAACTTCAGCGGATAAAGATATTTGCTCTGCCATTTGTTAGTTTTACCTAAATTTACCAGTGCAAGCTGTCGCTGACTGGGGTAGAATCGCTTAATTGGTATAGTTTACTCGTTTTTAACGAATTGGCCTAGCCTATGCCTGCGTTATTAAGAATAAGGTAAAAAATAAATGATAAATACAATGGGAAAACGTGCTTTTAGTATTGCTTTGATACTTTCGACACTGAGTGCTTGTTCATCTAAACCAGAAGAAAAAGAAATTGAACGCGTACCTAACAAATCAGCACAGGCACTCTACTTAGATGCTAAAAAAACTTTAGACTCGGGTTTATATGTACGTGCAATTGAACTTTTAAGTGCAATTGATTCACGCTATCCATTTGGTCCAATGTCAAAACAAGTGCAAATGGATTTAGTTTTTGCTTACTACCAGTCAAATGATGTTGAACAATCTTTAGCAAACATAGACCGCTTTTTACGCCTTAATCCAAATCATAAAGATTTGGATTATATGTACTACATGCGCGGTTTAGTGAATATAAAAGCAGACGAAAATGCATTCCAAGAATATTTTGGTGTTGATAGAGCAGACAGAGACCCTAAAAAAACCAGAGAAGCTTTTAAAGACTTGAGTACTTTGGTAAAACGTTTCCCTTTAAGTAATTACACTCCTGAGGCGAAAAAACGTTTAGGTTGGCTATTAAATAAAATGGCGCGCTATGAACTTAAAGTTGCAGATTACTACTTTGAGCGTGAGGCTTTTTTAGCCGCAGCAAACAGAGGAAAATATGTTATTGAACACTTTTCACAAAGTAGCTATACCAATGAAGCCCTTGAAATGATGGTAAAAAGTTATGACAAGCTCGGCCTAACGGATTTAAGTGAAAATGCAAAAGCCACACTTGCATTAAACAAATAATTTTAATTTACTGAAAAAGGGAGCATATGCTCCCTTTTTTTATACCAAAAATATGGAACAAATATGATAATCAGAAAAGGTCAAAATAACGACTTAAATTCTTTAGTTAAATTTAACCAAGCTATGGCTCAAGAAACTGAAAGCCTAACCCTAAACGAAGAAACACTTACATTAGGTGTAAAAACGTTATTAAATAATCCTGAGAAAGGTTTTTATTTAGTTGCTCAAATTAATGAAGAAGTGGTTGGCTCTCTTATGGTTACCTTTGAGTGGAGTGATTGGCAAGCAAAAGATTATTTTTGGATACAGAGCGTTTATATTAGGCCTGAAAATAGACGCCAAGGTATTTATGGTAAACTCTACCAGGCTGTAAAAGATATCGCTATAAAACAAGGTGGTGCTGCTAGTTTTAGATTATACGTAGAACAAGAAAACACCCAAGCACAAAAAACATATCAAGCACTCGGCATGGATCAAAGCTACTATTTAATGTATGAACAAAAATAACCATAAATAGTTATTTACTTTAAAACTAAAAAACCACGGCTAATAAATAACAGTGGTTTTTCATCAATCAAGTCACGCGATATTAACGAGCAGCTAACATCATAATCCCTGGCAGAATAAAAAAGCCACCTATAACATATAACAAGGCTATAAACTTATTTTCGCTGCCTATTCTTGCTAATTTATCAGCTGCAATTATAGGTAAATCACGTAAAAATGGTAAACCAAAAATAACAACAACTGCAAATACATTAAATAAAAAGTGCACCAAAGCGATAGTGAGCGCCACCTCACTTGCAGCACCTGATATTGCAGTCGCTGCTAATAGTGCTGTAATTGTAGTGCCAATATTTGCACCTAAAGTAAATGGATAAATTTGTTTTGTTGTAAAAACACCACTACCAGCTAATGGGATCATCAAACTTGTTGTTGTTGAAGATGATTGTACCATTACAGTAACAACTGTGCCTGATGTTATACCAGCGATAGGACCCCGTCCAATCGCATTATGTAAAATATCTTTTGCACGACCCACCATCACCTTACGTAATACCTTACCTAATGAAGTAACCGATACCAAAATAATCAAAATACCAATAACAACCATGGCAAGTCCCATATTTGAACCTGGTATAAAACTTAAAATATCCTTTAAAAAACCTACTGCTGGTTTTGTTAAAGGTTTAATAAAATTAAGGCTCTTTATTGATAAATCTGTATCACCAACAAATAAATGCGCACAATATTGCGCAATAGTTTGTAAAAAACCAAATACTATCTCTAGCGGTAAAAATATTGCTACTGCAATTAAATTAAAAAAATCATGAACTGTTGCGGCACTAAAGGCACGCTTAAACTCAGCTTTATCGCGCACATGACCTATGCTCACAATTGTATTAGTGATTGTAGTACCAATATTAGCACCCATCACCATAGGTATTGCAATACCGATAGGTAAGCCCCCAGCAACTAAGCCAACTATAACTGAAGTAACTGTTGAAGAAGATTGCACTAATGCTGTTGCTAATGCGCCTAGTAATAGTGCAACAAATGGGTTTGTTGCAAATTCAAAAATCTCTTTAGCACCCGCTGTACCACCTGAAAATAACTTAAAGCCACTACTTACTGTACTTACTGCAACAAGTACCAAATAAACAAAAAATGCGACAGCAGCCCAATTAAAGATTTTTTTTCTTATTGATATCTCTACTGTTGATTCAGTTTTATTACTCATATTACTATCCTGATTAACACATCATTTATGACGGTTAGGTTAAATTTTTATGACTCGCGCATTTAAGCAAAGGTTTATGACAGAAATATTACAAGAGCCCCATAATAGTCACTTTTTAAATTTTATTATCTCAGTCCAAGTCACTTTTTATACAATTGATAAAACTTAATCAAAAAATAAAATTATTGCAGGTACTTCAAACCCAAATGAGTAGCACTCTCGCTTATATAACGTAGTTTTAGTAAAACGAATGTTTTAAGCTTGCCGCATTGAAAAGTGTATTGATGGAAATGCAACTGAACTTACACCAAAAATCAACCTACATTGCCGTTATGAGCATATTATTAACTGCATGTGCTGCAAATTCATTTTAGATAATACAGGCTGTTCAAACTCAAAAAGAACGAGCTAAAAATTGTAAAGCAGGCACAATTAAACAAATGATAAATTGCACTCAAATAAAAGAACAACAAGTAGCTCAAATAACTAAAAGTATAGAGAAAGCAAAAAAAACAATAAATTCCACTTTGTGAACTTTCATTTTTAAGACAGAATATAACCGAGTTAAAGCAAAACATTAAGGCACTACTTTCGTGGCAAAAAAATTTTATGTTGTATGGCAAGGCCGACAAACGGGTATTTTCACCGATTGGATAACTTGTAAAAAACAGATAGAGAAATTTTCTGGAGCAAAATACAAGTCATTCCCCACATTAGATGAAGCACAAGCTGCATTTTCCGGAAACTCGGCAAGTAAAAGCCCTAGCGGCACTGCTCCTTCAAGTGTGAAAAAACGCACATCTGCAAATGGGGTAAAAACTTATACAGCCAAAGAAATAAGTTTAATGGATATTAATACCAAAATTTATACCGATGGTGGGTGTGAACCTAACCCTGGAAAGGCAGGTTCAGGTATTGCGGTATATCGCGCTGAAAAAATAGATGAACTTTGGTATGGCTTATATGATTCATATGGCACTAATAATACAGCCGAGCTCAATGCGCTTCATTACGCTATGCGTATTGCTGATCATGAAACAAATAAAGACCAAAGTGTCGCTATTTTTTGTGATTCTAAATATTCAATTCAATGTATTACCCAGTGGGCTGTTAATTGGCAAAAGAAAGGCTGGAAAAAACCATCTGGTGAAATCAAAAATTTAGAACTGATAAAAAAAATGTTTGCACTTTACCAAGTCATTAAAAATAAAGTTCAGATACTGCATGTTAATGGTCATGTTGGTGTTGAAGGTAATGAGCTGGCCGATCGTATGTCGATTGTAGCAATACAATCAAAAGAAGCTGGTTTTAAACTTTATAATGAAGATAAAAACGCACCTATAGATATCAAAGCTTTATTATCTTTACGTGCTGGATAAGCATCACTGATACTATTTAGCTAAGCTGGAATAAAAAAGAGAGCTTAATGCTCTCTTCTATTCATTTTTATTTACTAGCTGCTTAGGCTTACCAAATTTTCACACGTTTTTCAGGTGCGATATACATAGCATCACCTTTTTTAATATCAAACGCTTTGTAAAATTCATTCATATTTGATAGTGAACCTAAAGCACGGAACTCACCAGGTGAATGCGGGTCAGTTGCTACACGGTTACGCATAGATGCTTCAACTATTTTTGAACGCCAAATTTGGGCGTAACCCATAAAGAACCTTTGATCCCCAGTTAAACCATCAATTACAGGCGCGTCTTGACCATTTAATGATGCTTTATACGCTTTATACGCAATTGTTACACCTGATAAATCACCAATATTTTCTCCTAGAGTTAATTCTCCATTAACGGTTAAGTCTTCAAATACATGATACTGGCTATATTGATCAACTAAAGACTTTGTACGTTTAGAAAACTCTGCTAAATCTTGCTCAGACCACCAATTACGAAGATTACCTGATGCGTCATATTTACTACCTTGATCATCAAAACCATGACCCATTTCATGTCCTATAACCGCACCAATACCTCCATAGTTTACGGCATCATCAGCAGCCATATTAAAGAATGGTGGTTGTAAAATAGCAGCAGGAAAAACAATTTCATTTACTGTAGGGTTATAATAAGCATTAACTGTTTGAGGTGTCATGCCCCATTCCCACTTACGAATTGGACCACCAAGTTTTTCTAGTTCCTTTTTATGACTCACCTTTGCTGAGCGCATAATATTGCCAACTAAATCATCTGCTTTAATTTCAAGTGCAGAATAATCTTCCCACTTATCCGGGTAACCAATTTTTGGGGTAAACGCAGCTAATTTTACATGAGCTGATTTTTTAGTATTTTCAGACATCCAATCTAAATCAGTAATGCTTTGACCATAAGATGAACGTAAATTTTCAACTAGTGCACTCATTCGATTCTTAGCTTCTGCGGTAAAATGGCGACCAACATATACTTTACCAATGACTTCACCTAAATTACCATTAACAACACCTACACCACGTTTCCAAAGTGGGCGCTGCTCTTTACGGCCATTTAGCTGCTTAGAGAAAAAGTCAAAGTTTTCATTATCTAAATCGGCAGTTAAATATCCCGCTGAAGCACTTAATGCATGAAAAGTTAAATACGTTTGCCAATCTTTAAGGCTTGTCTGTGCAAATATCTCGCCAAAGCCTTTGATGAAATCAGGTTGATTTATAATGATATCTTTTTGCGCCGATACACCCTGAGCTTTTAAGTAAAGGTCCCAATTGAATGCATCAGTAATTGTATTTAAATTGGCTGTTTCAAATTTATTATAACGTTTTTCGCTATCACGGGTTTGAACTCGGGTCCAATGAAAGCCGGCCAACTTAGTTTCTAGTGCCATAATCGCTTTTGCCGCTGCTTTACCTTCTTTAAGGCCTGCTAAATCAAACATTTTTTCAATATGAGCGACATATCCAGCACGTAATTTAACAAAACGCTCGGTTTCATTAAAATAATAATCTTTATCTGGTAAAGCTAAACCATTTTGCCAAATATGTGTTGCATAACGGCTAGAATCTTTTGCATCTACGCTAATATAAAAAGCTAATGGGTTATTAATGCCAATAGTTTGTGTTTCACCAAAAAAGGTAGCTAAAGCATTTTTATCTTTAAGATTTGATATATCATTTAAAATAGGTTGGATCGGTTTAATTCCAGCTGCATTCCTCGATTCACTATCCATATAAGACCTGAATAAATCAGCCACTTTTTGCTCATCAGTACCAAATTTAAGATTTTGTGTTGCAGCCAGCTCTTCAATAATCGCTTTTACATCTTCATCTGCTTTATCTCTTAAATCGTAAAAAGATCCTATTGCAGTTTTATCACCCGGAATTTTTGTATTCTTTAACCAGCCACCATTAATATGTTGATAGAAGTTATCTTGAGCACGAACACTTGTATCCATATTCGCTTTTTCAATACCAGACGCTAAGGCTGTTTTTTGAATACTTGTAGCTGCAGGTTTTGTTACTTGCGTTTTATCGGTTGTTTCACTGCAACCAGCAATTAATAATACAGATGTGCACAGGGCACTTGTTATTATAGTTTTCATTGTAATTTCCAAATTAAGACATATTTGATGATTAAGTTTTTAACAATTAATCATAATAAGCCGCTCGTAAAATTACTATAGAAGAACACATTTGTTTACATTAATGATAACGATAGCTGTAAGAAAATTATGACAAAGTGTAAAATAATGGGGAAAATTAAAGCTCATTAGCTGAGCTTTAAATTATTTTTTTGAACTCACTAAAGATGTGCATTCAACAACATAAGTGAGTAAGGAGGGCCTTAGCTTTCTAACAAGTCATCTGTTTTAGCTGCACAAATAAAATCATTTTTGTGTAGCCCATTAATAGCATGAGTCCAGTAAGTTACTGTCACTTTACCCCATTCAGTCAAAATACCAGGGTGATGAAACTCTGCTTCGGCTAATTCAGCAACCTTATTAGTAAATGCTAATGCAAGTTTAAAGTTTTTAAATTTAAATTCACGTTCTAATTGCATTACACCATCTTTTACAACTGGAACCCAATCAGGGATCATTTTTATTAATGTTGCTAGTTCTTCATCTGAAACTTGAGGTGCGTCAGCACGACACGCTTCACATTTTTGTGCACTTAAATCAGACATTTTATATCCTTTAACTTGCTAGTTTTACTTTTGGTTCAAATAACGGCTTATGAAGGCCTAATGCTTTTGCTTTTTCAACTAATGACATTAAATCCATATTTGAGATATCAAATAAGTCATCAATCGAATTAATTGTATGGTAAATTGGTTGCATAATATCAATACGATAGGGTGTTCTCAGTACGTTTATGACATCAAGTGGTACTATTTTTGGCTCACCAGAATAAACATATTGTGTTTCACCTGGGCTAGATAATACACCACCACCATAAATTCGAATTTTATCATTTACCATCATCAAACCGAATTCAATGGTAAACCAATATAAACGCGCTAAATATACACGGTCTTTTTTATCGGCTTGCAAACCTATCTGACCATATTTATGGGTGAAATCTGCGAACGATTTATTTGTTAACATGCCACAATGGCCAAATATTTCATGAAAAATATCAGGTTCTTTTAAGTAATCAAACTCTTCTCTGCTTCGAATAAAGGTTGCTACTGGAAACTTTTTATCAGCCAATAAAGCAAAAAACTTATCGAAACTTATCAATGCAGGAACTTCCTCACATTGCCAACCAGTTGTTGCACGTAATACTTTACTAACATCTTCTAACTGCGGGATTTTATCTATTGGTAAATTTAATAACGCAAGCCCTGACATAAATTCATCACAGGCTTTGCCTTCAATGCATTTAAGTTGACGTGTGATTAATTCAGACCAAATTAAATTTTCTTCATCGCTCCAATTAATAAATCCATTTTCATCTGATTGTTTGGAAACATATTGACTTACTTTAGACATGTTTAGCCTTTTTAATAATTCTTTTTGGTAGGGTGCTCAAATTAAAAGCCCTCCAACTTGTTAAGAACATATTATTTAAAAGCTAAGAAATAATTAACCCTTTGCAGCAAATTCGACAACCAACAAAGCGTCGAATTCGTACACATTTAATTACACCAATGCAAACATATAATGACAAAGCAGGATTTAAACGCCTTAACAGCAGCTCAATTGTAAATAAAAAATTACGAACATATGCTAAATGAATGGGGTGTCGAATATGAACCCGTAATTACGATTGTGTTTTTTTAACAATATTACTTAATAATAGTTTCATGGAGCGAGATAAAAATTTTTGTTTATTTTTTAGTTCGGGAATAGGACGACTTAACTCCATTGCTTTATATCCTATTCGCGCAGTTAAAATACCTACACTTATTCCTTGACCAGCACGAGCTGAAATTTTCCCAGCTAACTCTGCACTTACCACTGTCGTAGCTAAATCAGAAACTAGCTCAGTCGTACCTGCAAATAACATTTGTTTCAATAATAATCGGTATAACTTTAACCTACTGACATACCCAAGTGGAATACCATACACTTTTGCAATATTTTCAATTAGCTTTGAACCTCGCCATAATACGGCTGCCATATCAACTAAAGCAATTGGACTCAATGCCACCATTAAGCCCGACTCTAATGCATATTTATTAATTAATTTTTGTGCTTGTTCGTCTTGTTTCACTAATAAAGTATTGCAATAAAGTGTCATAACTTCTTTATCAGTATGATGTACTTGAAGTGTTTTTTTAAATTCACTAAAACCATTCATCTTTTGATATTTATTTAATTTTTCAAGCCAACTGATTGCTTCACCTAGTTGTTGAGAATGTAGTAAACGGTGCGCTTCTGTTCGTTGAAGTTGATTAGATTTTAATTTTCTAAGTTGCCTATATTCTTTTATAAAAATACCCGATGTAATGGCAAATGCACTGGCAATAAGGCTGCTATATAAAATGCCTAATATAATTGAGCTATTAAAACTATTATAAACCGTTAAACCCAGCTCAACCGTGATCACAGTTGCAAAGCTCAAAACAAAAATTTTTTTTATGACTGAACTCGTTTTTTTTACATAAAGACTGTCTAACTCAATATAAGATTCTGTTTCTTGCTCTATTGGATCATTTACAAGTAATGTTTCGTCAAGAGATATTTCAGATGTATTTATCTGCTCTCCCACCTGTAATATTTCTTGTGTTTCAAGCTCCTTTGCAGCATCTTCATCGCTTAATGATTCTATTACTCGGCCTTGTTGATATTCTGATTTTGAATCACTCACCTAAGTTTATCTCCTAATAAAAATTCAAAAACATGGTCTAAACGTATATGCCTTAATTTATTATCATTACTTAACAGTGGATAAAATTCAGGAAAAGAAAACCCTTCGTTTGGCCATTCGTATTCATTGAGTTGACGCATAGGCGGCTGTGCAGGCAGATATGTCATCCAATTACCTGAATTTATCTCTTTGCCATAAATGCATTTAATTATTTTATTTTTTTTATCTTTAACCTCTACTGCTTTTGTAGCACAAACAGAAGACATTGCCATTGTTTCAATTTTAACCCCATCAAACTTAAGTTCATTTTGAGATTGCTGTACTAAGTTATTTAACAAAATGGCAAGATCTTTATGATGCTCTGAACTTAAATGATCAGATTTATTTGCAGCGAATAAAAGTTTATCAATTTTAGGCGAAAACAAACGTTTTATAAAACTCGACTGGCCATAATTAAAATGCTGCAATAATTGTTCTATCGCATTTTTTTGTTCGGCTAATACATTCGCGCCTTGGCTTAAAGCATTTAAAAGATCGACTAATATTATTTGACGATCAAATTTACAAAAGTAGTTTTGGTAAAAAGGCGTCACAACCTCTTTTATATATGCCTGATAACGTTTTTGTAAATGCGCTAAATTAGAACCTTCAATGACTTTATTTTTGTTACTAAAGTTAACAGGAAAAAACATTAATAAAGGTGCTCCAGCTAAATCACCGGGGATCAATACTCGACCAGGTTGTAAAATTGTCAATTTCATTTCTTGTTTAAATTGTTGCAATAGAATTTTATATTGCTCTGCAATCTCGGCCAATTTAGATTCATCTACAGGCGCATCTAAATCTAAAGACGCTATCGCGGTTAATAACTCCCTAGAACAAAATGATCTTGGTTTTTGATTTAATAATGCAAGTTGCTCTGAACTCCATTGCTCAAAACTAAGCGATAACATTGGTAAATCCATCAACCATTCACCAGGATAATCTACCAAATCAATAATAAGTGTCGAAACGTCAGTGATATGACTGCGTAATCCAGATTTAGGCTGATATTTTAATGCCAACCTCAAAGTATTGATCCTTTGTGTTGAATCTGGCCATTTAGGTGTTTTATCTGTTAGTGACGCTATTGCTTGTTTGTATGCAAAGGTAGGTAAAGCTAATATATCTTGGGGGATTGTTTTTGTTGCAATTAATCGTTCACTTTGCACCACGTCAAAAAAAGGCAAATTTTGTTTATTTGCCTGCTTAGTAAGTTGCTCCACAAGTGCCGTGATAAATGCTGTTTTGCCACTTCGGCTAAAACCTGTCACAGCTAAGGTTATATGTTGATCAAAACTTCGGTGAAGTAACTGATGCGCCTGATGTTTGTATTTTTTTGCTCGATTAGAGTCAAGTGTTGAATTAATTGAGTTGAGTAATTTATCTAACATATATAAAAACCAAGCTATATATTTAAGTTATAGCTTGGTATTCAATTCCTTAAAGTTTATTAATTTCATGACTTACCGTAAATTCAGCAGAAGTAACATATTTTTCCATATTTTGAATTCGACTATCAACTCTTGATAACTGCTCTTTTAAGTCTTGTAATGCGCGTCGTGGTGGCTCACCCGCTTGCCAAACTTTAAATTTAACTTCCACTGCTCGTTCTTCTTTTGTCTCTTTTTTATATACTTTATCTGGTGATGGATCTTTTTTATCTAAAATAAACCAACAAGCAATATATGCAACAACAAAAAGGGGACCACCTGTCAGTAATACTGCCGAAATAACGATAATACGAACTAACCACAGTTCCATGTTAAAATAGTCACTCAGACCCGCACATACGCCAGCAATTTTGCCTCTAGAGGGATCACGATAAAGCTCGCGCTTTAAATTACTCATACCTTACTCCTCCATTGTGGCGCCTCCGCATCTAAAATAGACTCAAGAGTTTGTACTCTTTCAGCCATTTTTTCAGCTTTATTAGATAACTCTATTAACTGGCGGTGTTCGTGTTCACTCAAACCCTGGCTCACCTGTTTTTTGCTCTTATAATGCAATATTAGCCATAATGGGGCTACAAATATCATAAATAGAATAAACGGTACCATTACTATTTCGTTCATATCACTCTCCTAGGTCCCTTATTATTAGTGCCAAAATTATATTTGTTACTATAGCTAATATGTTAAGGCACTATGTTGTTTGCTGATACTATTTTTTCTCTGATGTGTCTGACATTTGCTTTTTAAGTTCAGCAAGTTCATCATCTATTTTATCTTCTTGTTGTAGTTGTGCAATTTCATCAGCTAATGATTTTTTACCTAAATCATAAGCTTCAACTTGAGATTCTAAGCCATCTATTTTAGTTTCAAAACGCTCAAAACGTGTGAGTGCATCATCAACCTTAGAACTATCTAATGTACGTTTAACTTCTAAGCGAGATTCCGCTGAACGCTGACGTAATACAATCGCTTTTTGTCTTGCCTTTGCATCAGCTAGTTTTTCTTGTAATGTAGTAACCTCAATTTGTAGCTTAGTGATATGCTCTTCTACATGATTTAATTCTTTTTCAGCAGAAGCCGCTATTTCAGACGATTTTTTCTTTTCAACTAACGCAGCTCTAGCTAAATCATCCCTATCTTTAGAAAGTGCGAGTTCTGCTTTTGCTTGCCATTCATTTGATTGAACATTTAACTGTTCAACACGTCGTGCTAGCTCCTTTTTTTCTGCAATTGTTTTTGCTGATGTAGAACGCACTTCAACTAATGTATCTTCCATTTCTTGAATGATAAGGCGAACCATTTTTTCTGGATCTTCGGCCTTGTCCAAAATTGCGTTAATATTAGAATTAACGATGTCTGTAAAACGTGAAAAAATTCCCATACTATGTACCTCGATTTGATTATCGTATTAATCTAACTTAACATTTTCTATATTTCATACATCAAGATACTTGCCAACTTTACAAATACATTTAATCAATTGTTTTTAAAAGACTAATAATAATAACAAGAAAAAACTGTTGTTAATCTATAATTTAAAATACACTACTAAATAGTGTAAATGACTAACATTTAGGATTATAAATGAGCCGCTTTCGCCAGCAAGATAATTTACTTGGGCAATCAAATAGTTTTTTAGAAGTTTTAGAACATGTTTCGCAAGTTGCCCCTTTACATAAACCTGTCATGATTATTGGTGAACGCGGCACAGGCAAAGAACTTATCGCGGCTCGTTTGCATTATTTGTCTAAACGCTGGGATCAGAGTTACGTTAAACTTAATTGTGCAGCTTTGAGTGAAAATTTATTAGAAAGTGAGTTATTTGGCCATGAATCTGGTGCATTTACGGGTGCGAGTAAACGTCACGAAGGCCGATTCGAGCGTGCAGATAGCGGTAGTTTATTTTTAGATGAACTCGCAAATACTTCAGGTTTAGTACAAGAAAAAATATTGAGAGTAATCGAATATGGTGAGTTTGAGCGTGTTGGCGGAAAAAATACCGTAAAAGTAGATACCAGATTGATTTGTGCTACAAATGAAGATTTACCTTATCTTGCAGAAAAAGGTGAGTTTAGAAGTGATTTATTAGATAGGCTGGCATTTGATGTCATTACTTTACCTCCACTTCGTGAACGTAAAGATGATATTTTGCTCTTAGCTGAAAATTTTGCAATTAATATGGCGCGAGATCTTGAATGGGAGTTGTTCAGTGGTTTTACACGTGCTGCACAAGAAACACTATTAGATTATCCATGGCCAGGTAATATTCGAGAGTTGAAGAATACGGTTGAGAGAAGTGTTTATCGAAGTGCAAATGCACATATTCCTGTGCATAATATCATTCTAGATCCATTCAAAAGTCCTTATCGCCCAGTCAATCGTATAAAAACACAAGATCGTATCAATACGACTGAATCAATTGATACACAATTAACAAATACATCTGTACCTAATACCCAACCTCAGGCATTTTCAACTCAATTTCCGTGTGATTTAAAAACGCTGTCTAATGAATTTGAAATAGACTTAATTAACAATGCACTTAAAAACAGTCAATTTAACCAAAAGAAAACTGCAGAAATGTTAGGTTTAACGTATCATCAACTTAGGGGATACCTTAAAAAATATAATTTGTTAGAAAATGCACAATAAATATAAAAACAAAGAGGCATGATGAATGGTTAAATTCATCTTTGGCATAGCACTCCTGATGCTGACAGGCTGCACTGAACAGTCACTCAAAAATCAAAACAGCCATGGTTTAATATATTGTGCAGAAGCCAACCCTGTTAGTTTTAATCCTCAAATTACAACTTCTGGTTCTACAATTGACTTGATTTCAAATCAGCTATACAACCGCTTGATTAGTATTGATGCTAATACAGGCGAGTTTTTGCCTGAGTTAGCAAAATCATGGAAAATTAGTAAAAATAGAAAAAAAATCACCTTTGAATTAAGACAAGATGTGCAATTTCATCATACAGATTATTTTACACCAAGCAGAAATTTTGATGCTGATGATGTTGTATTTACCTTTAGCCGATTATTTGATGTTTACAACCCTTATCATTTTGTAAGTGGTGGACAGTATCCTTATTTCAAAAGTATAGGGCTAGACAGATTAATCAAATCTATCATTAAAGAGTCCCAATACAGTGTTTCATTTGAACTATTTGATACACAAAGTAGCTTTTTATCGAATATGGCAACTGATTTTTCTGTTATATTATCCGCCGAATATGCCAAGAGTTTAGAGGTAGATGAAAAATTAGAAAATTTGGATCATTTTCCTATAGGAACCGGTCCTTATAAATTTAAAGATTATAAACGTGATATTTTAATACGATATTATCAACATGAAAAATATTGGCAACACCCTGTTGCACTAGCACAGTTGGTATATGATATCACGCCAAATAGTACAACCCGTATCGCCAAAATGCTAACGCATGAATGTGATGTTACCCCTCATCCTAATTCGTCACAACTGTCTATTTTAGCCGATAGAAAAGATATTCAAGTCCAAAAAGAAACAAACTTAAATATGGGTTATTGGGCTTTTAATACACAAAAAGCACCTTTTAATAATGGTCTTGTTCGACGAGCCCTTGCCCATGCCATAGATGTAAATAAAATAATGCAGTCTGTTTTTTTAAATAACGGTAAACGCTTACATTCCATCTTACCGAGTACGTCTTGGGCATATCAAGCCCAAGTTAATATGCCAGATTATAACCCTGAACTCGCTAAACGATTACTTCGCCAAGCTGGTATTGTTGATGGTTTTAGTATGGACTTATGGGCAATGCCTGTTGCACGAATTTATAATCCGAATGCTCGAAAAATGGCAGAGCTTATTCAAAATGATTTAAAAAAAATAGATGTAACTGTGCATATTGTTGAATATGAATGGAATACATTTATTAAAAAACTGGAAGATCATACGCATGATTCTGTATTACTCGGATGGTCTGCGGATACACCGGACCCCGATAACTTTTTTAGCCCGCTATTAAGCTGTGCAGCAGCATTAAGTGGTAAAAATTCAGCAAATTGGTGCGACCCAGAATTTGATTTATTATTATCGAATGCACTTGATACAGTTAATATTGATGAGAGAAAAGAGTATTATTTTCAGGCCCAACAAATGGTAATACAAGAGCTTCCCTTGCTCCCTATAGCACAGGGGATGCGTTTTCAAGCAACATCAAGTAATGTCAAAGATATTGAAATAAAACCTTTTGGTGGTGTATCACTGGCAAAAGCGAGGAAAGAATAATGGTTTTAGAATATATATTCCGGCGCATTATTTTACTTTCATTTATGCTATTACTGCTTTGCGTATTTACTTTTTCATTAAGTTATTTATTTCCTGGCGACCCTTTAACAAACTTAAGTGGTGTTCAAAATGTATCACTTCATGAAGCCGATGACTTAGTACAAAAATATAAACTTGATCACAGTATGCCAACTCAATTTTTATCTTTTTTATCAAGAGTAAGTGAGGGAGATTGGGGCATATCATTTGCCTCTGGGGAACCGATATTTAAGCATATTGTTGCGCTTTTTCCCGCAACCTTAGAGCTGGCTTTATATGCACTGCTAGCCTCAATTGTTTTTGGAATTCCAGCGGGGATCACCGCAGCTGCTTATCATAAAAACTGGCCGGATAAACTTATTAATTTATTCACCCTATTGGGCTATTCTACCCCCGTATTTTGGTTAGCATTACTATTGATTATGGGCTTGTGTTTACAGCTTGGTTTATTACCTATGTCGGGAAGAATCAGCCTATTATATGAAATACCTGATAAAACAGGTTTTATTTTAGTTGATATTTTTTTAAGTGATGTCAGCTACAAAATAAACGCTTTTACAGATGCTTTAAAACACTTATTACTCCCTACAATTGTATTATCAACCTACCCCACTATGGTATTAATAAGGTTTACTCGTGATTCCATGCTTGAAGTATTAGAGCAAAACTATATTAAAACAGCCAGAGCAAAAGGTTTAAGCCGAAGTCAGTTAATATTTCACCATGCATTAAGAAATGCATTATTACCTGTCATAAAACAGATTGGTTTACAATTTAGTACTTTGATCACCTTAGCAATGATCACTGAAGTTATATTTTCATGGCCAGGTATTGGCCGATGGTTAATTGATAGCATTTATCAAAGAGACTTCCCGGCTATTCAAGGTGGCTTATTAGCAGTCTCTACATTTATCATTTTGGCAACTGTTACTGCCGATGTAATGCATTCATTATTTGATCCAATTACTCGGAACCAAACTCATGGCAAAATTTAACTTTATCGCAAGCTTAAATGGTGAAGAGTTAAATAAGTCACCATTACGCCAGCTATGGCGACATTTTAAAAGTAATCATGTTGCACTGGTTGGTTTGTGGTTATTTATAGCATTAACCATTTTAGCAACCTTAGCCCCCGTATTAGCGCCATATGGCGTAAATCAACAGCATAGCGATGCACTATTATTACCACCTTCTTGGGATGACGCAGGAGATGTCAGGTTTATACTCGGCACAGATGATCTTGGCAGAGATGTTTTATCTCGTTTGATAAATGGTACAACCTATACATTTGGTCTCGCAATATTAACCGCTTTAATCACAACTTTGTTAGGTGTGATTTTAGGCGTTTTTGCAGGTATGAGCAAAGGTGTTCGTTCAAGTATTTTAAATCATATTCTTGACGTAACTTTATCTATTCCTTCTTTGTTATTAGCCATTATTATCATCGCACTTTTAGGGCCAGGCTTGTTAAATACCGTATGGGCGATTATTTTAGCCCTACTCCCCCAATATATTCATTCTGTAAGAAACTTAGTTGTGCAAGAGTTATCTAAAGATTATATCGTGGCGCAGTGGTTAGACGGAGCCAATAGTTGGCATGTTTTAAGTCGTGGAATATTTCCTAATATTTATGAACATATTGTCGTAATATTCACCATGTCACTCTCAACCGCTATTTTAGACATATCAGCACTGGGTTTTTTAAAACTCGGCGCTCAGCCACCTACGGCTGAATGGGGTGCAATACTGGCTGAAAATTTAGGTTTTATTTATTTGGCTCCATGGACAGTTGCACTACCTGGAATTTTGTTATTTTTTGCTGTGTTGGCGACAAACTTAGTAGGTGATGGCTTACGAACGGCGTTGAAAAAAAGAAAGGCTATCTAATGTTATTTCTTACACGATATAAAAATGAATTAGACTTTAGATTAGATGTCAACTTATGTTGTAGGGCTAAGTAAATGCAATTATTAGATATCCGTAACCTTACTATCGAATTAGAAACACCGGACGGTATTATTCGGGCTGTAGATAAAGTCAGTTTAAGTTTAAAAGAAGGTGAAGTACATGCTTTGGTGGGGGAGTCAGGCTCAGGAAAAAGCTTAATAGCGAAAGCAATCGTTGGAGTTTTAAATTCTAGATGGCATATCACAGCAGATAGAATGCATTGGCAAGGCATCGATTTAATGCGCCTTTCTCCTGAAAAGCGCAGAAAAATAATAGGGCAAGAAATCGCAATGATTTATCAAGATCCCAGCAGTTGCCTTGATCCTACTGCAAAAATAGCAGACCAAATAGCAGAAAGTATTCCTAAAAAAAACCTAAAAGGTTATTTCTGGCAAAAAAAGAAACAGAAAAAAGAACGTTCAATCGCTTTATTACATAAAGTCGGGATCAGAGATCATACAAAGATATTGCATAGTTATCCTCACGAATTATCTGATGGGATCTGTCAAAAAGTCATGATAGCAATGGCAATTGCACGCTCACCAAAGCTACTTATTGCAGATGAGCCAACCACTGCCCTTGAAAGTACGACACAAGCACAAGTATTCAGGTTATTAAAAAGTCTTAATTTATTAAAAAATATGTCTATTTTAATGATAAGTCACGAACTTGAAGAGCTCTCTAGCTGGACTCACGGCTTACATGTACTTTATTGTGGGCAAATGGTTGAAGCCGGACCCACAAAAAAAATATATAAATCACCGTATCACCCTTATACCAGTGCATTACTCAAAAGTTTACCCGACTATAATAAAGGCCTTAAACATAAACATGAAATTTATGCGCTCAAGGGCACAATTCCTACTTTACAACATTTACCCATAGGATGTCGCTTAGGGCCTCGTTGCCCACAAGCACAAAGAGATTGTGTTAAAACACCTAAGCTGAATACGCAACATGAACGCAGTTATGCATGCCACTTTCCTTTAATAAATATCGAAACAAATAAAGGGAATTCAAAATGCAGCCCATTTTAAAGGTTCAGGCATTATCAAAAACATTTAAAATTAGAGACAGATTTTTTTTAAGAAAAAAATTTAAAGTGCTTGAGGATATTTCCTTTTGTTTATCTAAAGGTGAAACCATAGCGATTATTGGCGAAACAGGCTCAGGAAAAAGTACGCTAGCAAAAATCCTTGCTGGTGCAGAAGTAAGCCAAAAAGGTCAAATTTTATTGGAAGGAAAAGTCATTGAAGATGATGGAAAACGTAAAACCAGTTGTCGTGATATACGCTTGATCTTTCAAGATGCTTCAAAATCCTTAAATCCAGGGATTACAATAGGTAAAACATTAAATGAAATATTATTAATGAATACCCACTATGATGCAGCGCAACGTCAAGAGTCGATTAAAAATAATTTGCTTAAGGTTGGCTTACTAGCCGAACATCAAGATTATTACCCTCATATGTTTTCAGGCGGTCAACTACAGCGAATTGCTCTTGCAAGAGCTCTTATTTTAGAACCAAAAGTTTTAGTATTAGATGAAGCATTATCTTCTTTAGACCCTTCAGTACGTGCTCAAACCGTTAATTTGTTATTGAAATTACAGCAAGAAACGGGGTTAAGTTATGTACTTATTACCCATCATTTAAGTTTGGTTAAACATATGAGCGATCAAACTTTGGTACTTGATCAAGGCAAAGTGATTGAAGCAGGAAAAACACAAGCTTTATTTATAAAACATAAATCTAAAATTACCCAGAGACTCCTAAACTGTTAATTCTCAATGGTGAACTGCTTACCCATTAATAATGGAGAAGCAGTTTCAGCTTACTTTATCACTATAAAATAATTTTAAACTTTAATTGTTTTACGATTAATACCATATTCCCTTAATTTATTTGCCACTGCTGTATGACTTAAACCAAGCCTTTTAGCAAGTTGTCGTGAGCTTGGATAAGCTGGATATAACTTACGTAATAAAGTTGATTCAAAGCGTTTTACAGCTTGCTCTAAGCTTCCTTCAAAGTCAGACTCTAAATAACCTAAATCATTTGTAAAGCTCGGTAACTGTAAATGTTCTATACCTAAATTTTCATCATCTAATAAAGAGACTGCACGATATATTGCATTTTCTAATTGCCTTACATTTCCAGGCCAAGGATATTGTTCTAAAAATGCTAAGCATGCTTCTGTCAATTTAGGCACTTTCACACCCATTTGATGTGCATATTTTTGAATAAAATGCTCAGTTAATGGGCCAATATCAGCTTTACGATCTCTTAAAGGTGCAATGTCTAAAGTTAAAACATTTATTCTATAATATAAATCTTCTCTAAAAGTATTCTCTTGAACCATGCCTGGCAAGTCTTTTTGTGTTGTAGCAATAATTCTCACGCTTACTTTAACTTCGTTTTCATCTCCAACACGACGGAAAGTACCATCCTGTAAAAAACGTAATAATTTAGTTTGCAGCTGTGTAGACATTTCGCCAACTTCATCTAAGAAAACAGTGCCTCCATCAGCTTGTTCTAAAATACCACGTTTAGTAACAGACTCAGCACTATTTCCTATAAACCCAAATAATTCAGATTCAGCCACATCATCAGGTAAAGATGCACAAGATAATGCTAAAAAGGGTTTCATTGAACGGTTTGATGAAAAATGGCATGCCCTTGCTAGTAATTCTTTGCCTGTGCCAGTTTCACCTAAAATTAAGATAGGTGCTTCTAAATGAGAAATCCTTCTTGCTTCTCTAACAACCCGTCGCATTGCAGTACTTTGCGTTTGTATTGTAGAAAAGCTTTCTTGGCCATATCGTCTAAATACACTTACTTGTTGGCCTAAACGACTTTGAGATTTAATATTAATAACCGCACCAGCAAGAATATCTTCTTGTGTGCTTTCAGGTACGGAAATAGGTAAGATATCCGCAATAAAATCTTCACCTGAGACTTCAACTCTCACGGTTTGCCCTAGTACTTCATCATTTTCTAGCCAGCGGTTAAAATTAAAGCCTTTAAGTAAAATATTGATGCTCATTCCAACTACATCATATTTATCGACATTTAAATCTCTGGCTGCAGCATCATTGCATAATCTGACAATGCCCTTAGTATCAATTGAAATAATACCGTCAGGTAATACACTTAGTAAGGTTTTAAGTTCATTATGCTCCCGCTCAGATGGCATGAAGGCAGTTGTTTTAACATCTTCAACACCATCTATTAAACGAATTTCAGGCATCAATTTTTGAAATTTATCAAACTCAATCGGTGGCATAGAAATAAACATTTTGCTATTAATGGCATCTACCTCGATACCTTTTAAATCCACTTCATAGTTGACTAAAATATTAAGAACTTCCTGTGCTATCCCCATTCGATCTGCACATTGGATTTCCAGACGCATAAAACCTCAAAGCATAAATAAATTTGTATAGCTGAATCATACTTTAATTAAGCTATAAAAAAACTCATTTTGTAAAGAATTTTGCACATTTTTAGAAATTATAAAGTAACAATCTGTAAATTCCTGTCTTTATAAATAAAACGATTATAAAACAATCATAAATTTATGTTTAAATGAAAAAGGCAATTAGCCTCCCATCATATTAGCCATGCCATCAAACCATTGAGAACGTGTTTTTTGATATTCCTGCAATTGCTCAGCGCTGAGAAGTTGCTCTAGTTGCTCTTGTAAATGAGTTCGTAACTGTGGATCATTGTCCATATTACTTTGTGCAAAAGGACTACCATAAGTACCAATTTTCACATCTAAAAAGTCAACCTGACGTTGTTGAAAAAATCGATTTATTTCTTTTTTTTGATATTCATTCAAAGAAGGTATTTGACTTATTACCATATTTGATTCCATAGCCATTACCATTTCAAACTCTTGTTGTTGTTTTTCTTGCTCAAAAGATTGATATGTTTCAAGTTGATCCGAAGTTAATAAATCCGAAAGTTCTTCTTGATAGTTTTCTTGATTCAATGTCAATAAATCTTTAATTGCTAGGTCTACTTCATTTTCATCAAGTTCACCATCAAATGATTTTTCAAGTAGTGCCTTAGTATCTCCATTGACCATTTCTTCCAGCATAGGCGCATTGGCATCAATATCAGCTTCTGCTTTTTGTTTTAATAACTGAGCCAAAGCTGTAGATTGCGCATCAGATAAAGCTAACCTATTTGTTAATTCTGCCGTCACTGGGCTAAGTTGCATCGTTAAAGTTGATTTTAAAAAGTCTGGTGTCATCATACTCATAAAGCCAGTCGGCTTTTTCTGTTCAACTTCTTCACTTTGCTCATCTAAAGCAGTTTTATCTCTAGCTGTGATATGTGTTAACTGCTCAGATAATTGTGCAATTTCTAGTTTTAGTCTCTTATTTGACTCAACTAATTGAAGCGTATCTACTTCAGCGGGCTGTTCTATAGTTGGTAATTTACTTAAAACAACAGGCTTAGTATCAATCGTTAAATTATCTTGTTGGGGAGTTAAATTAAAATACCAGGCACTTGTTAATGCCCCTAATATGTATGTACAGCCATATAAAGCTAAATTACGTATTTTCTTTTCCATTTAGGGTATTCCTTTACTTCATCTCAATGCTTTAAGTGAATATTTTATGCGATTTTATTTTCATTAACCATAACAATAAATATTAAAATCAAAATCGGTATATTTTTTGTTATGGGTCCAAAAGGATGCAACCAGAAGCTCCCATCAATTAAAGTTAATAATAAGGTATAAAACACAATTAGACTTATTTGAAATAAACAACAAAGTTTAATTTTTATTCTCGTTAATAGCCAAAGCCCTAATGCAATATCTAAAACACCACCACCATAAACAGCGATATCAGCAAACAGTCCTGTCATTTTTGATTTCGACAATATTTCATATCCCACTTCAGGGTTAAAAAATATTGAAGTTGCTCCTGTAAATATCCACAAAAAAGAGAGCGAATATTTAGCTGCTTTATATAAATTTATATCTGTAAGTAATGCCACTTTCATACCAAAGAAAAAGGTTTAAAGACCATTAACCAAAAAATCATTAGAATAGCTATAAAAGCAAGAATTCCAAGTATTATCCAAGTATTCATCAAAGCTTTAAATTCCTGAGACACAGTACTGACTTCCTGGTCTCTTTTTGCCAGTGCCCGTAACTTATATTGAATATTTAGAACAGGCAACCAACACAAACCAATAAATAAAAATAAGCTTACAACCCAATAAAACCAAGGAGATGAGAATGAATAGCCTTGAATATTCATCAATAAAACCCCTGTTATTATTTGTATAATTACAGCAGGTAGCGTAAATACCCAGTCAACTAAAATGACATGCCTGCTTATAATATAAATTGCTTGAGTATTATTTGAACGATTTACCATAAACATAAAAAATTCAATACCTGCGCCAGTCCCAGTAACAACAACAGCCGCTAAAATATGTATTAGTTTTAGCAGTAAATAACTCGTCAAATCACATCTTCCTATATTTTATTTTCACTGAAATGCTCTTGTTGATGGCTAAGTCTAAATAACAAGTACTCACTTAAACACATACATTTTTCACTGAAATGAACTGCTAGTATGAATAACCACAGAAGGAGACATTTTCCTTAGCTGATTATCAAAATCTGTTACTGAAATATCTATTACCAATGGCTTTAAAATTGCCTGTAGTGTGTTAAGTTTCAACCTGTAATAAAAGCGATTAGATTAATTATCTTTCCCATAATTTTATACCTAAGTAGCCATAACCACGTAAAGTTAAAACGATTTTAAATAACCTGAATTCTGGATAAGAAGTGAACTTATTGCCCACCTAGCGATCAGATCTTTCGACTAAGAACGATTTGAAAGCATAACGGTGGGCAGATGAATAAACTAATTGAAATTTTTTGCGATGTCGATGATTTTTGTCATCAGTTTTTACCCGAATGGGAAGCGCTATTAATCTCTGACAGCACTAAAAAGCGTAGGCGCAGTTCGAAAATGTCTACAAGTGAATGTATGACTATTATGATTGCTTTTCATCAGTCAAATCATCGTGATTTCAAGAACTTTTATATTGGTCTGGTCAGACGATATTGGGGGGAGTATTTCCCTCAATT
>NZ_FOLO01000092.1 GCF_900112265.1 Pseudoalteromonas denitrificans DSM 6059
TTTTGCAGCGCAACATCATAACTGTAAAACGCTTTTATTCGTGATCTATACCTTGTAATCGCCGAAAACGCTAACCCAGAATCCATCACTAAAATAGTTTGCTTGTTATCTGTTTTATCAGGGTCAAACTGGCCATCAGAAAAAGATATAATACTTGGTTCACAATCTGGGTGAGGCGAGGCTAATGCACAGTCTATTTGTTCTGACTCAAACCAGTCTATCCATTTTTGATTAAACTCATCAACTTGAGTTTTAAGTTTTTCTATAATTTGTTTTTGTGTTAAAGACGCAGTAACTGTAATGTAAACTTTAGCTTGTGAGGCTTTTGATCCATCGGTTATTGAATAGCTAAATTGAGCTTCTCCACTAAAACCAATTTCTGGTACAAATTGTATTTCATTATTACTAATTGTTGGTATGCCCCCTTCTATTACAGTTACGCCTGTAATCGTCAACGGATCATTTTCAGGATCATTATCATTATTCAATACATCTATATTCACTTGTTGGTCTTGTAATAAAGTGACAACATCATCAACAGCAATGGGAGCTTGATTAACAGGCTTAGGTTTAACAACAGGTTTTTCTTTATCACTGCCCCCTCCACAACCAATTAACAGTGATAGCATTAGAATGCTGTTTGTAAATTTTATAACCGGTTTCATAAATACTTCCTTTTGCATCAGCAAATTTATTTTTACGTTTTGAGTACTTTATTTTTAATATTTGTATTACTTTAAATTTTGAAACTCAATTTTACTAACAATTTACATCGTATATACGATACAAAAAACAGTCCCTAATTAGAACACGAAAATATGACGTTTTGAATAAGACATAAGCACAATACTATTATTTTTTATTATCGTATTGTGCTTATAGGTGTAAGTAATTGAAATAAAAGTTAAATAGGCATTATATTTTCACAAATCACTCTAAGTAACCTAAACGGTATGCTTCATGTTGGCGGTGCTTCAGGGGATCTTGAATTCGACATCTGTTATTAAATTCTGGATAAAAACTGCAGCCTTCAGGAGTTAAGCTATTTAACAGTTTATTGACTGTATTTTGATCCATCGTTTCATTTTGAAATAACGTATTTTTTAAGTAAATGATATGAGATAAAGCCACCGGAGCAGCCCAAGATGGAAAAATATAAGATTCAATGGCAGAGCCTATGCCACTCAAACCAAAAGTTAACTTAGGTGTACTATTAAACACAGTACCAAAAGAAAATCTTTCAACACCAAAATTCACATAATAATCAGTCCAATCACGCTCTCTAAACCAATCATCCGCATTATTAACCGGTTTAACAGCGTCTACTTTGCCATCAATTGGTAATAATGTATCTTCTGCATTAGTGGTATATGGTAATACTTTTACTCTATTTTTAAACTCCATTGCTTCTAATGGAAAATTCTGTTCATTTAACCCATAATCTAAAGCTTGTACGCTTATCACTCCGTCGGTTGCATGTATAGCCTTATACAAAGGAGACAGTGTATTCACTAACAAATGTGCATTTTGATCTGATAACCCCCCTGTACATTGTGCATTCAACCAATTAATTTTAACTGCTTTAACGCTATGACCTGCCGACATATTAATAAAACCAACTTGGTACTTTTTCAAAATATTGTTTCTGAAATCTATTGCTACTTTCTCGCTAATTTCAGTGAGTTCTTCTGTCGCAATATTACACAATAAATCAGGATGACTTTGCAGGAGATCATCACCAAATTCAACTAAAACAAAATTAGCTTGCGGATTAGTTTCCATTAAGTAAGGTAATACACTTGCAGAATGTGAAGCATAACTTTCTCCAGTTCTATAATCAAAACCATCATCCGTATCCATTTCTTTCATTATTGGTGCTAATAGATTAAACCAAGATGCTGATACAAAAGCAGGTGATTGATTACCTTGTTCATCTGTAAACTTAAAATTATCTATTTCAGATAATACTTTATCACCTATATTTGAAATGCTAATGCTTGGGTTATAATCAGTAAATTTTTGTGCTTCAGGGTTATATTTTAATAATGCTTTAATACGGCTGCGATAACGTATATTAGCTTGATAATTAAAGCCATAATCTAATACAAGTATTGTTTGCTCAGCTAATGTTTTTTCCGCAATAAATTGCCTATCGTTAAATGCAACATCTTTAAAGTCACACATAGCAGTGCCTAATTTTGGCTCTTTATCTTGGCAATTTATGCCTTGCTCATTTATGTCGGCAATTGTAGTAGTGATATTGTTATCAACTTGTGTTTTGAGCATCACTACTTTATCGCTAGTCGACAATACTTTAACATCCACAATCGCTTGTGATGTCTGTTTTGAACCATCTGAAATGGTATAAATAAACTGTGCAGCACCAGTAAATCCAGGCTCTGCTATAAATAATATCTTATTATTGTTAATAGAGGGAGTACCACCGTTAATAGCGGTAACAGCTGTAATGGTTAATTGGTCTTTATCAGTGTCGGTATCATTGGCTAATACATCTATGGTTATTTGTTGATCTTTGAATATAGCGGCAACATCATCAATAGCAATGGGAGCTTGATTAACAGGCTTAGGTTTAACAACAGGTTTTTCTTTATCACTGCCCCCTCCGCCACAACCAATTAACAGTGATAGCATTAGAATGCTGTTTGTAAATTTTATAACCGGTTTCATAAATATTTCCTTTTGCATTTGCAATTTCATTTTGATAATTAAAAAGTGACGTTTTGAATAAGACATAAGCACAATACAATAATGACTAATTATTGTATTGTGCTTATTAAGTATAAGTGACTGAAATAGTCAAATAATGATAATTTATTCTAAATAACCTAAACGGTATACTTCATGCTGTCGGTGTAATAAAGGGTCTTGCATTTTACATTTGCCGTAATAATCAGCAATATCCCAGTTACTATAACTACATAACTCAGGGGTCATTTTTGCTTTTATCTGTTCGATAATATTATTATCTAATGGTTCGTCTACAAAATGTGTATTTTTAATATTAATCGCCCAAGATAAAGCCACAGGTGTTGCCCAGGAGGGTTGCATATTGCTAATTGGTAAATAGTTTAGTCCTAATGGATGAGTATTCATTACAGGAGTGTCATTAAATGGAAAAGGTCTAGTCTCTATAATACCAAAATTGATAAATAGATCGATCCACTGTTTTGAATTATCACGATTTGCATAAAGTTCTGGTGGTGCCTCGTTCTCAACGATACCATTGAGAGTCAGTTTAGAGTCTAGCGTAGTGAAATCACCGATCAATAATCTGTTATGATAACTTTTGTCAATATCTAATGCATTGTTAGTCATCGTCATATTAATCTGGCTGCTCTGAAGCGAAAATACATTATCAGAATTCATTAATATTTCATAAAAAGGCCTTAACGCTCCCAATAATGCTTGTAGTGTTTCTTCATTAGGTAAATCTTTTTTACAATATTTAGTCCAACGTGATTTAACCGTATTTAAGGTATGACCAGCTGAATAATTTATATAATCAATACTCTGATCATTGATAATGTCAGCTTTAAATTTATCTGCAATAGTTGCAATATATTGCCTTAGCCTTACTAAGTTTGACTCAGTTTGATCCATTTCAATGATCTCTGGTTGACAAAATAACTCTGTTTTTTGTTTGTAAAAATCAGGTATTGGTGCAATAACGAGTTCCGCTTTAGGGTTATGTTCTAACAAATACAGAAATGGCATTTTACCGTGATCTAAATATTGAGTATAATTATCTTGTGCAGGATATAGTCTTTCTATATCCGGTTTTAGTTGTGCTAACCACGCTGCAGGAATAAACACTTTTTTATTATCTTTATCAGAAAATTGATCTATCTGCTGTAGTGTTTCTTTTATAATTTTAGGCAAATTATATTGAGGATCATAACTTCCCTGTTCAGCCTGTTGATAAAAGCCACTATCTAATTGTGTAAATGCGGCTTTTACTCGACTTCGATAACGAACTGTGGCTGAAAACTCAAAGCCCTCATCCAAAATCAAAATGGTCTGCATTGGATCCATTTTAGTTGCATCGAATTGACCGTCTGAAAATTTAACTAAAACAAGTTCACATTGTGGTTGCTCTGGGTAAGTTACACAATCTATTGCTTGTTCATTGATGTTTGCAATGGTATCTGCAATAAAACTATCAACCTGTGCTTTTAGCTCTGTCATTTTATCCGCAGGCGATAAAGAAATAGTAATATTCACACTTGCATTTGCTGTTTTTGAACCATCTGAAATGGTATAGCTAAACTGTGCAGCACCGGTAAATCCAGGTTCTGCTATAAATAAAACTTTATTATTGTTAATAGAGGGAGTACCACCTTTAATAGCGGTAACGGCTGTAATGCTCAACTCATCTTTATCAGCATCAGTATCATTGGCTAATACATCTATATCAATTTGTTGATCTTTAAATAAATTGGCTGCATCATCGCTAGCAACAGGTGCTTGGTTAACAATTGGCTCAGGCTTAGTACCACCACTACCACTACCACTACCACAAGCTAGTAGTTGAGTCATTAGCATACAACCTATCAATTTGGTCGAAACATACATCATATTCATTTCCTTTGTTTAAATAGATTATTTTTATAAATCCTGATAATTATTTTAATTGTACCTTTTAAAATGTATATTTAAAGAGATAAAAAGTTGTAGAAATAAACCACAACCTTAAAAAATAATGCAATAGAAGATAAACCCTATCTAAATTACTCTAAATATCTCAAACGATATACTTCATGTTGACGATGCAACAAAGGATCTTGTAGCTTACAAGTACCATTATAATCCCTATAATACGACCACCCCTGATATGAACAATTATTAGGCGTCATTTTATTTTTCATCTCTATGATTAAATCATTAGTTAAACCTTTATCTATAAATATTGTATTTTTAAGATGGATCGCTCGCGATAATGCTACCGGAGCTGCCCACGAAGGCTGCATAGAAGAAATAGGCAAAGAATTAAGGCCCAATGGGTGGGTATTCATTAAGGGTGTTTCATTATAAGGAAATGGTCTCACCTCAATAATGCCAAAATTAATAAATATATCTATCCAGCGTTTTGAATTGTTTCTGTTATAGAGTAATTCAGGAGGACGCTTCCAATAACTGAAAGCACCATCTTCAGGCAATTCTGAATCTAAAATTGTAAAATCACCAACTAACATTCTGTTCTTATAATTTTTATCTATATCTAATACATTATTTGTTGTCGTCATATTTACATCACTGGCCTGAAAAGCAAATACGCCTTCTGAATTAAATAATACATCATAAAAAGGCCTTATTGTATTGAGTAACGCTTTTAATGTTTGATTACTCGGCAAATTGGTTTTACAAAACTTATTCCAATCTGACTTAACTGTATTTAATGTATAACCACCTGAATAATTGATATAATTAATATTTTGACCATTGATCACTTCAGTTTTAAAGGCATCTGCAGCCTCAAAAATATGCTGTTCTAGTCTGACTAGATTAGTGCTTTGTTGATCTTCCTCAATTTTATCCGGTTGACAAAATAATGTGTGTTTTTGTTTAAAAAAATCAGGAGCTGATGCTATAACTAATTCAGCTTTGGGATTATGTTCTAATAAATAAAGAAGCGGCATTTTACCATGATCTAAATATTGGCTATAATTATCAGAAGCAGGATACAAACGTTCCATCTCAGGTTTTAATTGCGATAACCATAAAGCCGGAATAAATGTTTCATTACTATTTTCATCTGTAAATTGATCTATTTCCCTTAGTGTATTTATAGCTAAAAGAGGTAAATTGAATTCGGGATCATAATCTCCTTGCTCCGCCTGATGATAAAAACCATCATTCATTTGTTCATAGGCCGCTTTAATTCTGCTACGATATCGTACAGTAGAAGAAAACTCTAATCCATCATCTAAAATCAAGATAGTTTGATTTGGATCTAATTTAGCAGGGTTAAATCTACCATCAGAAAAACGAATTGCTTCTTTTTCACATTGAAACGAGTTAATTCCTGTGTTATCACAATTTAACTCTTTTAGTTCGATAACTTTGTCTGTAACCCAGCTGGCTACTTTCTGTTTTAGATATTGTAAATCATTTTGTGCATTTACTGAGGTGGAAACACCCCATAACATGCATGAACAACAAACCAGTTTAGTGAATTTTAATTTTAGCATTATTATCCCTTAATATATGTTTTTAGTTGTTTGTTATCACTTGAGCAACCATTTCAGATGCTTTTTCCCTGCCATGTATTTTTAATAAAGGAAAAAATACTGCGTTATCATATCGTTGCACTAACTCAGTTGACATGTCATCCTTATAACCTAGTTCAAATAATAAATATTCAATGTTATTTGGATCAGTAAGTTCATTTATCTCAGCTTGATTTATAGCAATATCAAGAAGGCTATCAAGATCGTATTCTCGCCCTTGCTGTATAGTCAGCCCTTGTTGTACTTGTTGATCCAATTGTTCAGCTAGTTGAGTTGTTACTTCATATACAACTGAACTATCACCTTCTCTTGTCGTCTCAGCTAACATTTTTATTGCATATACTCTAGCTAACGCTTGATCTTCCGCAAAGTTAACTTTGGTTAATTCAAAATTTAACAAGATTGATTTAGCCATATCTAATTTTTCAGGATCTTGTAACAATTCTTGCAGTTCTTTACGCTGTAGTGACTGCCCATTAAAATAGCTACTCATGGCATGCATACGTTTAAATGATTTATTCAAAACAACTTCTATCTTATCTTGCTTATTTATATTATCGATTGGATGTTCATGTGCTAATTTTTCTAAAAATTCTCTATCATTTTTTACTAATATGTTTTCAATAACAGGTTCTGAAGTATCAGTTATTTTTTCTAAGTGCGGTTTAACTGCAACTTCAGAAGGAGTTAAAGACATACTCCATTGATTATAAATAAAGAGACTAATAGTTATTGTAAATATAAGTAAAGTGATTAATTTGATCCTGAAAGTCACTGTTATTTCCTTAAAATTATGGTGATTTTAAAAGTTGAATTTGCAATAAATATACGATTTTAACTCTCAGTAAATGGGCAAACAGCATCTATAAAATTATTGCGATCTATGATGGGATAATAATGGTTATGCCAGCCCCAGTTATAAGCTTGATAGCTAATTAAATTATTTTTAAAAGCATAATTTAATTCACTATAACCTGTAGCAGCAATTCCGAAACATTTCCCTTTGGATGATATTGCCTTTTTAAAATTTTCCAAGTTCATACTCGAACTAAGTATCGAGATTTTTTCACTTTCTGATATATTAAAAGAATAATTTTCATACTCTAAAAAATTCACTTTATCAAATGCTAATACTGATAGCGTCATACTTATTAAAGTGGTAAATAAAAAAAATTTCATATGATATCCTTATTAATTTGATAGGATAAAACAGGAATATTATTTTAAATAATCCTGTTTATCAATTAACGACAAAGAGAGGTTATCGGCGTATTGCAATTTTTCCTAATTCAGAAGCTAACTGATTTTGCCATACGATATCACCAACATAGATACCTTCAGCTACTATGATATGATTAGCATCATCTGAGCCATTAGTTTCAAAATTATAAACATCATCATAAGTCACTTCACGTGTGATATTAACAATTTCAACTTCATTTTGTGTTGCTGCACTAATAAAGCTATCACTAGCTGTTACATCTTTTGCTGCAATCATTTCACCTGAACTTAATAACATACCATGATGTTGTGTTACTTTTAATTGCGTACCATTTTCTAAATTAAAAACATATAGTTCAAGCTTTTCAGCACCACTTGTGATAGATTTAAGACCAAAATTTTGCGTAGTTAATGTAGATAAAGTAGCATCAGAAGTTAAACCTACTAAACGATCATGTTTTTCAATATCTTTAGCTGCAACAGTACCTTTAGTACCTAGTTCTTTTAACCATACAGAAATATCAGTATTAGCCTCAAAACACCCACATTTACAAATTGCATCAACCAAATCATTTCTTGTCACAACAGGATAATAACCATTTTCCAGACCCCAAGTATAAGATCTATTAGTGATCAAATTTTTACTTAAAGCATAATCTAATTCCCCTTTACAATATGCAGGAGAACGGCCACCAACACAGCGTGATTTATCTTTATTACCTAATATTTCAAATTGGGCTTGATCCATAGGAGCTGCAAACGTGTTAGTTGAAAAAAAACACACTAAGCTCAGTAAGACTACTTTTAAACTTTTCATTAATGTTCCTTATTTATTAAAATAATATGTTGTTATATCAAACCAGAATTTCAGCTTAATAAAAATTTAAATATTGGTGCTAAAAGCACCTGTTTTACTACGTTATTTCATATTACCTAAATATAAAGGTTGAGTAATCTCACTTAAATATTTAGTCAATATAGAAATTCATTTAAAGTAATGAATTATTTTCACACTGCATTACTTTATAAAATCAAGGTCATACTCATATTTATTAGGCACTTTACTGAATTTGATCTTCATATATTAAAAGCGCCTGTTTATATATTTAATCAAACTTAGATATCAGTTTCACATCAGAAAAAGTGTGATAACCATATACTAAAATATGCCAAGTTCCTGATACTGGATTATTAATCTGACATGAATCATTGCTACCAACATCTTCAGAGGCACAATCATAACTATTTTGTTGCGCTCGATTGCCGTGTTTAATATATAAATCTGCATCACCGTTATTACCTAATATGCTAATTTTTAAGCTATTCTGGCCTGATGGAACATATAGTTTAAAGTGTTGCTCAGATCCGGTATCACCACTAAGTGGCGGAAACTCATCGAAAGCACACACGGCAGCCACTCTATCATTCCTATCGATTACCGGATAAAAACCATTAGATAACCCCCAGTCATAAGCCCGTGAAGTGATTATATTTTTACTTAATGCATAATCGAGTTCTTGGTTAGCACGTGTCTTTCCTATCCCTGCGATACATCTTTGTGTATCCTTTCCAGCTTTAGCTTTAAATACTGATAAATCCATAATTGCATTTATACTGACTTCATCATTGTTATATTCGATACTAAGTGGAGGAAAGGCATCAAAAGCACACACCGCACCGACTCTATCATTTCTATCTATAACTGGATAAAAACCTTCATTGATCCCCCAGTTATATGCACCTCTCGTGATTATATTTTGACTTAATGCATAATCTAAGTATCGCTTAGGAAAAATTATTGCTCCTCCCATACATCGTCTCTGGTCCCTTCCTGCGAGAGACTGATAGGTAGATACATTCATAGGCCCAGTAATACTGACTTCATCATTGTTATACTCAGTACTGATATTTTCGTTAACATATTCATTTGCATTTGCCATAAAAGCTGCACTACAAAACAATCCTATCAATGTTGTTGCTAATTTTTTTATCTTAAACATACCAATTACTTCCAATTTTTATTGAATTAAAACTTCACTTTAAGCTTTACGTCAGAAAATTTGCTATAGCCATGTACTAAAATATGCCAAGTACCCGCAGTTGGATTATTGACTTGGCATGAATCATTACTGCCTATATTTTCTGAGGCACAATCATTTAAAAATGGTAATGGTTGAGTACCCTGTTTTATATAAAGATCTGCATCACCATTATTACCTGAAAGCTCGACTTTTAAGCTTTGTATACCCGATGGTATAAAAATTTTAAAGCGCAGATCTGAGTTAATATCACCACTTACGGGAGTAAAATCTGAAGACTTACAAACTGCATTTAACCGATTATTTCTATCTATTACTGGGTAATAATAATTTTCTTTACCCCAATCATATGCAGCTCGGGTAAAAAGGTTTTGATTTAACCCATAAGTTAATTCACCATAGGCTCGAAGATCAGTAACACCTCCTACACACCTGATATTCCGACTATCTACAAGTGCAATATATTTGTAGCGCTCTAAATCAATCGGTGCATTAATATTGATATCTTCAGTATTTTCTCCATTATTAGCAGTTGCAGTAAAGGCAGCGCTAGATAGCAATCCAATTAACGCTAGTTTTAGTATATTAATTTTAAATAGGTTCATATTGTTCATTCTTGTTTAACAACACCTGATTTAAACAATATCCATCAGGTGTTTATGCTATATATTAATTACATTGTGCGAAAACTTGAGCTGTCGCATCAAAATCGATTATTAGTTAGCAGTTAAAGTAACATTACTAAATGCTTGATAGCCGTAAACTGAGATATGCCAAGTCCCGGCTTTAGGATTATTGATAATACAAGTTTCACTGTTGCCTTGAGTTTCAGAAGCACAGTCGCTATCAAATGGTAAAGGTGTAATACCATGTTTAATATAAAGATCTGCGTCACCCGAGCCACCTGTTAACTTAACTGTTAACTTTGCCGTGCCTGCAGGAACATCATAGGTATAAGCAGAGTCTGAATTTTTAGCACCGCTTAAAGTCACTTTTAAACCATCACCAGGAGCGCCCTCGCCTTCGGTATAAACTAACCGATTAGGTGAACCTGTTTTAGGATCTGAAACCACATTAGGTGTTGCATCAGCTGCAAGTTTATTCGCAATTTGTGCTGGAGAAAGGTTCGCGTTTTCATCTAAATATAATGCAACAGCACCGGCAACATGAGGAGCAGCCATTGAAGTACCGCTTATAGTATTTGTTGCATTATTGCCACCGATCCAAGCTGACTTTATATTTGATCCTGGAGCAAAGATATCTAAACAATTACCATAATTTGAAAACCCTGAGCGTGCATCAGTATTTGTAGTTGAACCAACTGTAATTGCTAATGGTTCACTCGCAGGAGATTTATTACATGCATTGCCTCTATCGTTACCAGCAGCGACAACAAATGCGATACCTTTATTTACAGCACCCGCAACTGCTGAGTTAAGAACCGTTGATTTTCCGCCACCTAAGCTCATATTGGCAACCGAAGCTCCCCTTGCATTATTTGCAACCCACTCAATACCATCAACCACACCTGACGTTGAACCTGAACCTGTACAATTTAATACACGTACACCAACAATATTTGCATTTTTTGCAACACCATAAGTTGAACCAGCAATTGTTCCAGCAACATGAGTACCGTGACCATTACAGTCAGATGCATCTTTATCATGATCGATGAAATCATAACCACTGCTAATGCGTCCTGTAAATTCTGAATGCGTTAAGTTAACACCTGTATCAATGACATAAGCTGTTACACCCGTACCAAGCTTTGTAGGTGCATAAGTATTATCAAGTGGTAGATTTCGTTGATCTATTCTGTCTAAACCCCAAGTTGGGTTATTTTGCGCAGTCCCACTAACAGGATTAACTGTAATAACACTATCTTGTTCAATGTAATCAACACTTGGATGTGTCAATAAAGCTTTTATTTGATTTTTATTTGCAGTAACTAATGCGCCTTGCAAAGCAGTTGTATATTGACTTTGCACTTTAATATTGAATTGATTACTCAAATTATTTGTTGTTGTTGTTGTAAAGTTTTGAAGCTCAACTTGGTTGTTTAATATACTTAAACTTGGCGCCTTATATACAACAATATATCTATCTTTTATTGCCAGATCTTCTGAAGCTGAATGATAATCTGCAATATCACCTGCTGTAGCAGTTCCGATACATCCTGATATAGCCAAAGCAAGTAGTTTTTTTGATAACATTTTTTTATCCTTAAGTTAGAGGTTTATATTCCAAAATACTTCGATGTTAAATCCATTAACAACCACCTATAAGTAAAAATATCTTTAATATTTTGTACCCAATGTTAATACAGAAATATGCTAGACTAGAACTTTTAAAAGTCAACTCTAATTTATGAATCACCATAAAATCATTACTAACAACGCGTAGATAACAACCTAAGCCTTTGTATAAAATGAAGAAATAATTTCATATTTTTTTATTTATTATTACCTTGAAACAAACAAATAAGCTCATATAAATTAATGAGAAGAACTTTAAAAATAAAACTTTTAAATGAGATAACTTTATAAACGAAAAAGCCCAACTCGCTGAGTTGGGCTTTATTCTTAAAATATATTGAGTGTAAATCGATCACGTTTTTGTTGTTTTTTTAATACCAATAGTCAAACAATATGAAATTTAAATATGGGATTATTATCTTTTTTTAACAGCCGATTTATCCATATTTTACTTTCACATATGAACCTCTAAAAACACAAAAAGCGAGACATTGCTGTATCGTGTTTCTTTTAATTTGAAAACCTTGAGTCTGTCGATACACCCATTATTAAAAAATAGGTTTAAATGCCAGAAACTAAAAAGCCCAACTCAATGAGTTGGGCTTTTTACTATTATACGAGTTTGACTTGCTTGGCAGTACAAAATTTCTAAAATACAAAAACGAAAAAACCCGACACATTGCTGTATCGGGTTTCTCTTATTAGGAGCCTGGCGATGTCCTACTTTCACATGGGAAACCCCACACTATCATCGGCGCTGTTTCGTTTCACTACTGAGTTCGGCATGGAGTCAGGTGGGTCCAAAACGCTATTGTCACCAAGCAAATTCTTTTCATCTTGCTTTGT